>JAXEGS010000031.1:0-64997 GCA_034102905.1 Collinsella sp.
CTGAATTTGGCTTAGCAATCATAGGCGGATGACGCGGAAACGGCCCCTCCCGGGGCCGTTTCAGTTCCAGATCGTTGTTTTCGCCCGCTGAGCTGGGCCTATGCCGGAATCTCTCCCACAGAAACCACCGAAGAGCCAGAATTCTCCGCATCAGGCGGGGGAGTCGAAGCCTGTCGCCTCCTCCGCTCCCAAAGACACCTCCTGGAAGGGCACGTTCTATACGATCATGGCGGGCCAAGCCGTTTCGATGATCGGAAGCTCGGCCGTGCAATTCGCCCTCATGTGGCACCTCACCGTCACCACCGGCTCGGCTACCACGCTCGGTCTCGCCGGCCTGGCGGGTTTCCTGCCCTCGGCGATCCTCTCGCCCCTCTCCGGCATCATCGCCGACCGCTACAACCGCAAGCTCGTCTGCATCCTCTCCGACCTTTCCGTGGGCGTCCTCGCGGTGGCCCTCGCGATCGCGATGGGTGTCGCCGGCGTCTCCACGGAGGCGATCATCGTCGTCCTCGCGCTCCGCTCCGCGCTCGGTGCCTTCCAGGGCCCGGCCATGCAGGCCATGACCCCGCAGTTTGTCCCTGCGGACGAGCTGATCCGAGCGGGCGGCATCAGCCAGATGATCATGTCGGCGTCGTTCCTCCTGGGCCCCGTCGCGGGCGCCGCGCTCTACGCCGTCCTGCCGCTGAACGCCGTGCTCGCCACGGACCTCGTGGGCGCCCTCGCCGCGGCCGGAGCCCTCTTGCTCGCGTCCGTGCCCGATCACCGTGCGAAGCGCGAGGCGGGCGCCCCGTCCGCTCCCCAGCATCCGCTGCAAGAGATCAAGGAGGGTCTCGCGGTCTACTGGGAGAACCGCAGCCTTACGGTGGTCATCGTCACCGTCTTTTTCTTCTCCCTCTTCTTCATGCCGCTCTCGTCCTACTACCCGCTCATGACCGGATCGCATTTCGCGTTGGGGAGCGCCGAGGCGAGCGTCGTGGAGATGGCCTGGGCGCTCGGCATGTTCATCGCCGGCGGCGTCATCAGCCAGCTCCGCATCAGGCGCGAGATCCGCTTCGCGATGCTCTCCACGATCGCTATCGGCGTGACCTGTGGCCTTTCGGGTATCCTTCCGGCGACCTACACCGGGTGGCTCATCTTCGTGGTACTCTGCGCCTTCATGGGTGCGGCCGCGAACGGGTTCAACACGCCGCTCATCGCCTATATGCAGCGCGTGATCGATCCGCAGAAGATGGGGCGCGCCTTCTCCGCCTTCCAGATGATCAGCACCGTCACGATGCCGCTCGGCCTCCTGATCGCCTCGCCGATCGCCGAGGAGCTCGGTGTCGACAACTGGTTCTTGATCTCGGGTGTGGCGATCACGCTGATCGGCGCCGGGGCGCTCATCGCCGCGTCGCGGGTATCGGCGGTCGACGCCACGAAATAGGTCGGGTCTTCGATTCAGACAGCCTCACCGTATGAGAGCGCCCCGCCCCGAGAACGCATCGGGACGGGGCGCTCTCGTGAACGGAGCGGGGAGGGCGGCTAGCGCTCCTCTTGGCAGAAGCGGTCGTTGAACCAGCCTGTCATGATCGGGGCGAGGACCGCCGTCACGATGACCGCGGTGGCGATCTGCGCGTAGGCGACGGGCGCGATCGCGGCGTACTGGGGCGCGACCTCGACGAGGGCGGCCGGTGTGGTCATGGCCGTGCCCGCCACGGTGGAGCAGGCGATCGCCGCCCGCCCGCGGCCGCCGAGCATGCGCTCGAAGGCGCAGGTGGCGCCACCCACCACGAAGAGCGTCACGAGGCCGAGGAGGATTCCCGAGAGTCCGCCCGCGACGAAGTTGGCGAGGCTCATGGAGCAGCCGAGCTGGAAGCCCACGAGCGCGATCGCGGGGTTCGCCCCGGGGGTGAGGAGCTTGCGCACGAATGGGAAGAGGTTGCCGAGCACGATGCCGATGATGAGGGGGAGGATCGAGCCGACCACGGTGCCGATGGGGATCGACGCCAGGCCGGACACGCCCAGGATGATCATCGTGACGGCGGGACCGGCGGTGAAGAAGAGGACCCCGACGGCGCCACGCTCCGCCTCGTCGCCATACTCACCCATGATGCCGGTGTAGAGCGCCATGTTGCAGAACGAGATGCCGCCGATAATCGCGACCGACGAGAGGCCGAGGAAATCGTCGTTGAAGAAATGGGCGACCGCAAGGCCGAGCGCCGTGGCGATGGCGAGCTTGGGGACGAGGATCACGACACCGGTCTTGACGGCGGCAGGCGTGGCCTTGAACGAGATGCCGGCACCCACGAAGAGCAGGATCGCCGCGACGACGGCGTTGGCGCCCCCGCGCGCGGCCGCGGTGAAGAAGCCGCCGATCTCGAGGAGCTGGGGGCAGAAGGTGTTGATGAGGAGGCCCGCGACCATCGGGTAAATCATGATGTCACCGGGAAGGCGCGGAATCTTGACCCGCGCCTTCATGGTCGCGGTGTCCGATGCCGTGGCGGCGTGCGGTTCTGCCATATCTCCTCCTTTTGCAGCGGGTCCCCGGGCACCCGTATGGCGCACGAAGTGCCGTAATGCTATCAGACGATTTCTCGGCCGCGTCTAGATTCGTTTCAAATCGCCCGTTTATGTCCATCTCGTTTCGCATCGCCGCGGGCCGTGGCGAGATTCCGCGGGGGAGGGCGCCAATCTGTTGCGCAACCGTTTGAGGCGGCGGCGATGGCTCCGGTCGGTCGGGTGCGGTCGCTGCGTGCGCAGTTGCGTTATGTGCGGCTCTGCACCTCCCAGAAGCGGGACCCGAAGTAGGGGCCCTATTGCCGCAGGTAGAGGCGGTTGCAAAAGCTGCGGCTTTGCATAGAGGGGTGCAGAGCCGTCAGGTTGTTTGAGAAAAAGGTGCACAGCCGCACATAATGCAACTGGAGTTCGCGTTTGCTGCCCCCACCGGTCTCCTGCCGCATCGCCTGCGACAGCGACAGCGGGTTGCGGTACCATGGTCATGCGTATACCGACGACGCGGGCAGAGGGCGATGGCTGAGGAACGACTGACAGAGGACCTTCTGGAGCGGCTGCTGGCCGCGGAGACGCCCGAGGCGTATCTCGATGAGGGCGGCACGCTCGACCGCCAGCTCCCCGAGTACCTCGACGAGCTCAGGCGGGAGCACGGGGACATCAAGAAGGCCCAGGTCATTCGCAACTGCAGGCTCAACTCCACCTTCGTATACGACATCTTCAGCGGCAAGAGCAGGCCGGGGCGCGACACCGCAATCATGCTTGCCTTCGGTATCGGCTGCGGCCTGCGAGAGTGTCAACGGCTCCTCCGTCTGGCCGGCGTGGCGGAGCTCTGGCCCAAGGTGCGCCGCGACGCGATCATCATCTGGTGTCTGAACCACGGGCTCTCGATGAGCGAGTGCGACGATGAGCTCTGGCGGCTGAGGGAGCGCACGCTCTCGGGAACGGGGCCGCTCAAGAATGAGGGCACCCGCCGCGCCCCGCAGGCGGCGGGCGCGGGCTCCTGAGACGGGCGCGGACCGCTCGGCCCAGCGACAGATCCCGGCGACACGGACATTCAGTTGGCAACTGAGGTATTCACGATGCGGCATTCCTACAATCTCTACATGGCGTTGAGCTGCGCTTTTTCGGGTATAGAGCCCGGTGCGGCTACGCTGCGGGAGGGGTGACCTTCGCGCCATGCCGAGAACGAGGGTCGCCAGGTTGAACGAAGATCAGGTCATGCATGCCTTGGGCATCGATGAGGCCTACCGGGTCGAGCGGGTGCTCGCCCGGGGCGGTGCCGGCGTGACCGAGCGCGTGACGATCGACGGCGTGGGTCCCTTCGTGCGGAAGAAGATCCCGCTCGCCCGGGCGAACCGGGGCGTGTGGGCGGTGCTGCCCGAGTGCGACAGCCTGCGGCTGCCGCGGGTCGCCGTGACCTACGAGCTGCCCGATTGCTACGTGGCGGTGTACGACTTCATTCCCGGCGACTCTCTCGAGCACGTGGTGCACGCGGCCGGCGGGCTCGACGCCGATTATGCGGTGGAGCTCATCGAACAGGTCTGCGCGGCGGTGGGGTCGCTTCACGCGCACGGGATCATCCATCGGGACATCACGCCGGGCAACGTGATCGTGGCGGCTGACGGGGCGCATCTGATTGATCTCGGGAACGCCCAGCTCAAAGGGCAGACCGCAGCGGATGGCGAGCACCCGCTCGGCACCGTGGGCTTCGCCGCCCCCGAGCAGTTCGGCTTCGCGCAGACCGATGAGCGAAGCGACGTGTACTCGATCGGCCGACTTCTCGCGTTCATGCTGATGGGGGAGGCTGCGATCCGCACCGCGCGCCTCGTGCTGCCCGAGGAGGGCGGTCCGGTTCCGGAGAACCTGCGTGCCGTTATCGAGCGCGCCTGCGCATTTGAACCGAGCGCGCGGTATCGGACGACGTCCGAGCTCGCCGTCGCCGTGCGGGCGTGCGGGGGGAAGCTGGCCGGGCTGGCTCAGGATCGACTGTCCCGGGAGAACCGACAGGGGAACGCGAGGGCCCCAATATTGGATGCGGGCTTGCAGGCTGGCAAGGCTGAGCTGAGTGGCGCGCGCAGCATGGATCGGCGTTTTTTGCTTCGAGGGACCCTGTTGTTTGCGTCCGTCATCGGTTCCGCCTGGATGGCTCGAGGCATTTTGACCGGTCAATTGAATATGTCATTTATGGACGACCTGATCAAGCAAGCTGCAGGGGGCGGCGGAAGCGCGACCGCCTCAGAGGGCGTGAAGACCGTTTCGACCCATCATATCAAGTCGTATGTCGGCATGAACGCTGAGCTGGTAGGGTATCTGGCTGCAGACGGGCTACGCCACGATAGCTACGGTAAGGGGAACCTCAAAATCTGCTTTATGGCTCCCAATGGCGAATACCTTGATGTTCAGAACGCGGAGCAGATGAAGTCCTATGTCGTGGTCGCACAGAATATCCCAGCCGCTACCGAGCTCATCGTCACGGCGTTTCAGAGCGCAGGTTCTAGCTCAGAGCTCCCCAACTACAGCTCGAGCTACAGTGAAATCCTGCTGGCGGTAACCGAGGTCGGTGAGAACCAGGGTGAAGCGCCGGTCTTGACGAGCATCAACGCTTCGGAGGATCGCCATATTCAATACGTCAAAGATTATGTGGGCAGAAACCTTGCTTCATTTGGCTATTCTTCCGGCGGGAATAGCCTTTACGACAACTACGGAAGCGGGAACATAAAACTTGAAGTTGGTGCTGAAGATGGAAGCTTTGTTGACTTGGGCACCAAGGCTGGCAGATCGGTGTGGGCTGTTTCCTCGCAGGATATTTCGCCGAATGCCGAGGTAACCTTTGAATTCGAACGAGATGACTCCGGAGTTGAGTGGGCGTATGTCGTGAGGTCGAGGAGCATAGACGCCATTCACTTGAAGGTGACACAGCTCCCAGAATAGTCCTAGCTGATCTCGCAAGTCTCGACATCCTCATTTCGGTTACCGGTAAGCGCAATAATTCAGTTGGCAACTGAGGAATCGGGCAAACTTCCTTTTCATGATGAATAACTGTTGATGAAGGCTTCAGAAGAGGTGCAACGTCGCATCTCGGTTAGGGGGAGTGCATGGGGCTGTTAGATGATATGAAAAAGCAGGCGGAAAAACTGAGAGATGATGTGGCGCACGCTTCGGGATTGGATAATCCTGAGGTCCGCGACAATCTGGGTAAGCTGAAATCGAGTTTAGCTGAAGCTGGCAAGCAGTTGAAAGAGGTCGGAAAGGCAGCTGCCGGCAGCGTCAATAAAGATCCCGAGCCTTCTGAGGAGGCCGCGGGTGAGACCGTGGCATTTGCAGGGACCGATGAGCAGATGGGCAGCCAATCTTCCGAGCACGTGGAAGAGATAGCAGGGGAAGATCCTGCACCCGAGCCCGTCGAGGCTCTCAGCTCGGCAGTTGACCGCACGGAAAATGAAAGCCCTGCTCTGGGTTCTGATGGCTCCCCTGTGACTGGGAGCCAGGGCTCTGAGGAGGAGCTTCAGCCAGAGGATGCTTCGGGATCCGAGCGACCCGATGAAAAGAACGGAGATGAAGCGCCCACTTCGGAGCGATCTGAAACACCTGTTATTAAGGAGTCTCGATCGATATCGGGAAAGATGCCTCTAGCGGTTTTCGGAATCGGAGCCCTTGCTATCATCGGGATCCTCTTCATGCTGATTCGCTCTTGCTCTTCAGGGGGAGCTGCTGTTCCGAGTGGCCCCACGAAGGCGGTTGCGCTGCAGATTGAGTGTGCCGAGAATCTGATATTCAGCAAATATGACATCGATGTGTACGTTGACGGCAAGAAGCTGGGATCAGTCGACCATGGCAAAACGCGCACCTTTGATGTCGAGCTAACCGAAGGTGACCACGAGTTGGTGATCACAGAGCAAGGTAATGAGGACGTCGACGGAACACAGGAGTTTTCTGTCGAAGGCGAGGACACATTGTATTTCAAAGCGTGGTGTAAGTCCGACCGCGTGGATATCGAAGTGATTACGAAAGAGGAGATAGAGAAGAAGTCTGCAGACGAGGAAGCGGAGAAGTTCCGAAAGATCGCAGATCAACCGGGTGCGCGGGCATCTAAGGTGATTAAACAGCTCGAGAAGGCGAAATATAAGAAAGCGGGGTACACGCTCATTTGCAATGAGGGTGATAAAGAGCTTCCTGAGGATTTCAATGCGGACGAGTTTGATGTTAAAAACGGCGAGGTCAATGCCGAGACAAAGGAGATCTCGCTCAGCCTCGAATCGAACGTTGAGATTGAGCCAAACTTCTCAGAAGAGATGGCAAAGCGCGCCGTGACGGTCGCAATAACGAATTGCTATGCAACAGATGTCTTTGGTGCTGATGGCGAATACGATCCTTCCAAGTTCCATTCATATAGCGATCTGTCCGGCTACTATATGTCCATTAGCGATAAAGGAGTCTGGGAGGCAGTGAGTGAGAACTCCTGGAAGGTCACAGACATCAAATTCAGAAATGCCGACCAGACTCTCTATTTCTCGGCAACGGGAACTGTCACCTTTGATGGAACCAACTATGTCGTGAGCCCTGTTCAGTTTGCGTATTCCAATGAGGGAACAGAATCATTTTGGGGTAGCGGCGACCAAACCGTTGAGGATCTCAGCGCCTCTGAGACGACGCCGTATCTCACGGTTCCCGGTGGCCTGATTGAAGCGAATAGGAATTCCGCTGAGCTTTCCCAGAAGCAGGAGGCTGTAACCTCTGAAAAGAACGCTGAGAAAGAATATATGGACTGGATTGACAGCCAATTTGGTTGGTGGGACGGGGAAAACGCAGAGCTCATTCGGCAGGTGAAGGCCCGCATGGGAGATTCTGATTCTTTCAAGCATGAAGAGACCACGTACGTGGCCATTCGTGATGAAGAGACGCTTGCGAGCGTGAATAGCATTTTGGACAAGAGCCAGACACCGCATGCGAACATGAAAGATCTGTATGTCACAATGGTGTTCTCGGGCAAGAACGTCTATGGGGGCCGTGTGAAGAATACGGCCATCGGTATCATTCGCTATGACTCGGGCGAGGTCGCACTTGCCGATGTCCTGGAGGGTGTTCTCTAAACCCTAGAGCACGTCATCCACGCGGGTTCCTGCTCCGGACAACGGTGTTGTTTTGGGCGGGAACCTGCTTTGCAATGTGGAAAACCGAGCTCGGCTGGCGTGTTGGCAATTTACCGCAAGCAGTCTGGGAGGCGGCGGCGCCGTCGAGTGGAGCTGTCGCCGGATGCGCAGTTGCAATATTTGCTGCTATGCATACTTGGGAAGCGGAACCCGAAGTAGGGGCCCTATTGCCGCAGGTAGAGGCGGTTGCAAAACATGCGGCTTTGCATAGAGGGGTGCAGAGCCGTCAGGTTGTTTGAGGAAAAGGTGCACAGCCGCACATAACGCAACTGGGATCCATGGCCGCGCGCCTACCCTCCGCCCCGCACCGCGCTCCCGATGCGCTATGATGCCGCCAACTCACCAGAAAGGCGGCGCGCCATGCCCATCCCAGCCGATCTCATCGTCCGTTCGACCCGCGTCTTCACCTCCGCGCCCGGCGAGCGCCGCCCGCGCGAGCTCGCGTTCGCGATCGCGGCCGGCCGCATCACGCTTGTCGGCGCGCCCGATGATGTCATCGCCGCCTGCCCCGCCGCCCACATCCTCGACCTCGGCGACGCCTTCGTCTGCCCCGGTTTCCACGACGCCCACCTGCACTTCTTCCACACCTCGATCGGCTCCTCGCCCTATATGCTCATGGCCCGCGGCGAGAGCGAGGCCGACCTCGTCGCCCAGACCCGCGCCTTCGCCGCGAACCTCCCCGACGACGCCTGGGTGGTCACGCAGGGCTGGCGCGACTACCTCTGGAACCCGCCCGTGCCGCCCACGAGGGAGAGCATCGACGCGGCCTTCCCCGACCGCCCTTGCGCCATGTACTCCGGCGACGGCCACACCCTCTGGCTGAACAGCCGTGCCCTCGAGCGCCTGGGCGTGAGCCGCGACTCCGTCCCGCCGGCGGGCGGCAGCTACGACAAGGACGCATCCGGCGAGCTCACGGGCATCGTCCGCGAGGCCGCCGCGATGGAGCTCCTGCCGCGGGTCCTCGGCTGGCTCTCGCCGGCGCGCATCCAGGAGGCCTACGCGGCCCAGATGCGGGCCATGGCCGAGCAGGGCATCACGAGCATCTGCGACATGTCGCTCATGCCGAACCCGGGCTGCGACTTCATCTACGACGACGTGTACGAGCGGCTCGCGGACCAGGGCCGCATGACTCTCCGCGCCCACCTCTTCCCGACGCTCCTCGACGACCAGTCCCGCCTCGAGGACATGCAGCGCCGCTACGCGGATCCGGAGGCCGCAGGCGGGTTCCTGCGCGCGCCCGGCTTCAAGCAGTTCTTCGACGGCGTCTCGAGCCAGCACACGGCCTACCTGACGGAGCCCTATGCGAACCCGCGCTTCCCCGGGGACCGCGGCCGCCTCACGGTGAGCGCCGAGCGGATGCGAACGCTCGTGCTCGCCGCGGCCGAGCGCGGTCATGCCGTGCGCATCCACACCATCGGCGACGCGGCGATCCGGGCGGCGATCGACATCTTCACCGAGGCCCAGGAGCGCTTCGGCGCGCCCGCGCAGGGGAGGAACACCCTTGAGCACCTTGAGAACCTCCTGCCTGGGGACATCGACTGCCTCCGCGCGGCTGGCGTGCTCGCGAGCTCCCAGCCCTGCCATATCACGCTCGACCCGGGCGGCCCCGAACGCGATCTGGGCCCCGAGCGCGCCCGGATCATGTGGCCCTTCGCGACCTACCTCGCGCGCGGGGTCGACCAGGCCTTCGGCACCGATGCTCCCATCACGCCGGTGACCAGCATGAACGTGCTCTATACGGCGGTCACGCGCCAAGACCCGCGCACGCATGAGCCCGCCGGCGGCTGGCTCCCCAGCGAGCGGATCGCCCTGGCGGACGCGCTCCGGATCTACACGGCGGGGAGCGCCGCCGCCGTGGGGCGCGAGGCAGAGCTCGGCCGCATCGCACCCGGCTACCTGGCCGACTTCACGGCGCTCGATCGCGACCTCACCGCGGTGGAGCCCGAGGAGATCCAGGGCGCGCGGGTGCTCGCGACCTATGTGGGAGGGCGCTGCGTCTTCGAGCGGTGAGGTTCCGCGCCCGGGCTCCGCGCCTCGGCACCGCGCCGCCGCCGGCATCCCCCCGTCTACCTGCGTAGCTTCCTGTAAGAAAATCTAAGCGTGCGTTTATAAGATTTTTTGCCTTCGCGTTGTATAACTCCGAACGCGCGGGTACCATCTCACCGTACGTAAAAGCTTGATAGGAGCGGGCATCGGGCCCGCCCGTCAACAAAGGAGGAGTCAAACATGAGTCTCAAGCCTCTCGCAGATCGCGTCCTGGTCAAGCCGGACGCCGCTGAGCAGAAGACCGCCTCGGGCCTCTACATCGCCAGCAACGCCCAGGAGAAGCCGCAGCGTGGCACCGTCGTCGCCGTGGGCGAGGGCAAGCGCGCCGACAACGGCGAGCGCATCCCCGTCGACGTCAAGGCCGGCGACGTCGTGATCTACGGCAAGTTCGGTGGCAACGAGGTCAAGGTCGACGGCGAGGACTACCTCCTGATGCGCGCCGACGACATCTACGCCGTCGTCGAGTAACCCGGCAGATCCCGGCACCGCAATTCCAATCACTGGAGGACACGCATAATGGCTAAGAACATCACCTTCAACACCGACGCCCGCGCGAAGCTCGCCAAGGGCGTCAACACCCTCGCCGACGCCGTCACCGTCACCATGGGCCCCAAGGGCCGCTACGTGGCGCTGCAGCGCTCCTTCGGCGCCCCCACCATCACCAACGACGGCGTCTCCGTCGCCAAGGAGATCGAGCTCGAGGATAACATCGAGAACATGGGCGCCCAGCTGGTGAAGGAGGTCGCCACCAAGACCAACGACACCGTGGGTGACGGCACCACCACCGCCACGCTCCTCGCCCAGGCCATCGTCAACGACGGCCTGCGCAACGTGGCCGCCGGCGCCAACCCGCTCGCGATCCGCCGCGGCATCGACAAGGCCGTGACCGCCGCCGTCGAGGCCATGAAGTCCGTCGCCCGCCCGGTCGAGACCAAGGAGCAGATCGCGTCGGTCGGCACCATCTCCGCCGGCGACCCCGAGGTCGGCGCCAAGATCGCCGAGGCCATGGACGTCGTGGGCAAGGACGGCGTCATCACCGTCGAGGACGGCCAGACCTTCGACATTCAGATCGACACCGTCGAGGGCATGCAGTTCGACAAGGGCTACGTCTCCGCGTACTTCGTCACGGACAACGACCGCATGGAGGCCGTGATGAAGGATCCCTACATCCTCATCACCGACCAGAAGATCTCCAACGTGCAGGACATCATGCCCGTGCTCGAGGCCGTGTCCCGCGCCGGCAAGGGCCTGCTCATCATCGCCGAGGACATCGACGGCGAGGCCCTGCCGACCCTCGTGCTGAACAAGATCCGCGGCGCCCTCAACGTCTGCGCCGTCAAGGCCCCGGGCTACGGCGACCGCCGCAAGCGCATGCTCGAGGACATCGCCGTCCTCACCGGCGGCCAGGCCGCCCTCGACGAGCTGGGCATCAAGGTCGCTGACATCACCGCCGAGATGCTCGGTACGGCCAAGTCCGTCACCGTCACCAAGGACAACACCACGATCGTCGACGGTGCGGGCGAGAAGAGCGCCATCGCCGAGCGCGTGACCGCCATCAAGGGCGAGATCGAGCACACCGACTCCGATTTCGACCGTGAGAAGCTCCAGGAGCGCCTCGCGAAGCTCTCCGGCGGCGTGGCCGTCATCAAGGTGGGCGCCGCCACCGAGACCGAGCTCAAGGAGATCAAGCACCGCGTCGAGGACGCCCTGCAGGCGACCCGCGCGGCTGTCGAGGAGGGCATCGTCGCCGGTGGCGGCGTGGCCTTCATGGACGCCGAGGGCGCGCTCGGTGAGATCGAGATCTCCGACCCCGAGGAGCAGATCGGCATCGACATCGTCAAGAAGGCGCTGACCGCCCCCGTGGCGACCATCGCCAAGAACGCCGGCTACGAGGGCGCCGTCGTGGTGGACAAGGTCCGCGACCTGCCCGCCGGCCAGGGTCTGAACTCCGCCAACGGCGAGTGGGGCGACATGATCGAGATGGGCGTGCTCGACCCGGTCAAGGTCACCCGCACCACGCTGCAGAACGCCGCGTCCGTGTCCAGCCTGATCCTCATCACCGAGGCCACGGTCACCGATGTCCCCAAGAACACGCAGCTTGAGGATGCCATCGCAGCCGCGACTGCCGGCCAGCAGGGTGGCGGCATGTACTAAGGCTCCACCGGCCTGAACTCCCAGGGAGGCCCCGCAGGGTCGCCGCCGGATGTGTTCGACGCCTCGCGTCTCAGAACATCCGGCAGGCAAGCCCCGCGGGGCCTCCCTGCGTTTGCGGCCGCTGCGAGCGGTGGGGGGATGATGGTGCGCCCGGGAACCTGGCGGCCGCCTCGCTTCGCTTGACGGCCGCCAGGTTCCCGGGCGCGCTTTTTAAGGGGGCCGGAGGCGCTGGGCGCCTCCGACCCGAGCCATATGCGCTCACTCGCTCAGGTTTTTGATCGCCCGCTCTGCCGCCTCCTCGATCACCTCGGCCATGAAGGCCACCCAGCCCTCGATGTCGTCGTCGAACTCGGCGAACTCGATGCTCGCGTAGTACATGTTGGACCGCGACCTCAGCACATCGGAGATGGGGAGGATGAGCGCGGGAATGCGGCCGGCGTCCCGGAGCATGAGCAGGCTGAGGATGCGCCCGATGCGCCCGTTGCCGTCGATGAAGGGGCGGATGAGCTCGAACTGGAGATGCGCCAGCGCCACCTTGACGATGGGCGACTCCCCGTCATCGGCGTGGATGTAGCGCTCGAGGTCGGCGAAGGCGGTCTCCATCTCCGCCGGTTCCGGGCCGACGAAGCGGGCCGTGGCGAGCGCGGCGCCCGCGGGGCCGATCCATGCGGGGGAGCGTCTGAACTCCCCGGGATACGACTGCTCGTACCGGGGCCCTTGGGTCATGAGGTAGTGCGCGTTGGCGAGCAGCCTCCTGCTGACCGGGAGGTCGTCGAAGGGATCGGCGGCGTAGGAGATCGCGCGCGCGAGATTGTCCGCATCGAGGGCGTCAGCACCGGTGAGACTGGATTCGGCGCCGCCGCCCGTTCGCGCGGCGATGCCGACATCCCGTCCCGCCGAGAGCTTCCAGGAGGAGCGCGCCTCGCGCGCGATCGCCTCGCGCTCGAGCTCTCGCACCTGCTCCGGACCCATGCGCTCGCATGCGGCCCAGAGTCGGCCGAGCGCGAACTCCGCGGCGCCGACCGCGCGGTCGAGCCCGCGCGCTCGCTCGAGGGTGATCCCGCTCAAGCGGGCCGGCACGAACGACGTATATGCAAGCTCACCTGAGAGGTTCTTGCGCGTGCTGCCGATGCGCGCTCCCTGAATCGGCTCCATGGTGCCTCCTGTTCCGGACCTTCGGGTCCATCCGATCGTTGCTGCACCGAACTATTCCCGTTTCAAAATGTTGTTATACCAACATTTGAGAGGGGCAGCGGGATGCCGGAACGATGCCCGGCACCCCGTCACGTGCCGCATCGAAGCCGCACCTCCGAAAAAAGCTCCCGTTTGGCGGTTCTCTGTCATATGGAGTTTACAGCGCAGGTAGAATGGGCGCAGCGATACGTCCCCGCTCGAGAAAGGCTCCGCCATGAGCACTGCACGCGTCATCATCAGCCCCAACTCCGGTGACGAGGGCGGGGAGGCCCTCGCCGAAGACATCAAAACGAGCCTCTCCGCCTGCTTCGATGAGGTGGAGATCTGCGTGAGCGAGGATGCCGAAGACGTCGAGAACCTCGCGCGCGAGGCCCGTGAGAACGGGGTGAGCGCCCTGTTCGTGGTCGGCGGCGACGGCACGGTGAGCACCGCGGTCCGCGGGCTCGTCGACGGGGTCGATGACGACGTCGAGCTCCCCGCGCTCGGCATCCTCCCGGGCGGCACCGGCAACGGCCTCGCCCGCACCCTCGGCTACCCGCGCGACGTGCCCGGCACCCTCGAGTCCATCGACTGCTCCCGCACCGTGCCCCTCGATCTCGGCCTCGCGAACGGCGTCCCCTTCACCTACACGCTCACGGGCGGGTCGCTGCCCGAGGGCATCCGCGAGGTCTCCTCGGAGGACAAGTCGCGCTTCGGGTTCGCCGCCTACGTGGCGAGCGAGCTCAAGCGCATCGGCGGCGACGATTCATACCGCCTGCGCATCACCGTCGACGGGGACGCGATCGAGGCGGACGTCAACTCGTTCATCGGCTTCTCGGCGAACGTCATGGTGAACGAGTTCTCCGCCGCCGAGGACACCCAGACCGACGAGGGCCTCATCCACCTCCTCGCGCTCAAGAGCGCCTCCCTCCCGGCGCTCATCTCCATGATCCCGAACATCCTCACGCGCTCGGTGGACGAGAGCGAGCACGTCCTGTTCCTGCACGGCAAGAGCATCAAGCTCGAGTGCCTGGACGGCGAGCTCACCTGCGGCATGGACGGTGACGAGGGCCCGAAGCTCCCGGTCGAGCTCACGGTGGCCCCGGGTCGCCTCAGCACCTTCCCGCTGAAGGAGGCGGCCGAGTAGAGCCAGGGCCCTTGAGCGCGCGGGCTCCCGTCCTGCCCTATGTCATGTCCTCGGGGACCGAGCGCCTGGGCGTGGTGATCGCCGCCCAGGCGCTCCTGCCATCGCTCGGCGGGCGCGGCTCCGACGATGGCTGAGGCCGGGTACCTCGGTTTCGGGGGCCCATGGCCCCGTTTGGCCCCTCAGCCCACGAGCGGCGCGACGGCGCGCACCACGGCGTCCGCGGCCGCGGAGGCGCGGGCGGGGTCGGCGATCTCGAAGATCACCTTCGCCTCGATGCCAAGGGCGGTGATCTGGGAGAAGACGACCTTCGGGGTCCCGGCCACGGGCGACACCTCCCCGGCCGCGGCGAGCGCGGTCTCGGCGAGGCGGCCCGCGAGGGCGTCGAGGTCGGCGCTTCCGGCCTCCGTCCCGGGCGCGGCATCGGCGGCGGTCCGTCCCACCGTCACGGGGACGACCACGCGCGAAGCCGGCAGGAGGTGGACAAGCGAGGTCGTCGAGATCACCGCGTTGGGGATGATCACGGTCTGCCCGAGTGCGTCGTGGATGGTGGTGTGCCGCCAGGCCACGTCCTCCACCACGCCCGAGACGGCGCCCACTTCGATGTTGTCCCCGGGCTTCACGATGCCCATGAGGGTGATCGTGAGTCCGCCGATCAGGTTCGAGAGCGTGCTCTGAAAGCCCAGCGAGATGGCAATGCCGCCGACGCCGAGGGCGGTGATGAGGCCGTTCGCCTTGATGCCGAAGCAGATGTCGAGGATGAGGCTGCCCGCTGCCGCCCAGAGCGCCACGCGGGCGACGTTGATGATGATGCTCGAGGTGGGGAGCGGGTTGCTGTCCTGGTTGAGCAAGTGGCGCAGGACACGGGTGATAACGCGTGAAAGGACGAGCGTGGCGGCCACGAGCGCGACGCCCGTCAGCGCCACCCGGACCCCGTCCTCCTGCACGATCCCGGCGATCCCCCGAATCAGCTCACCCATATGCGCTCCCTCCGTCGACGTCCTCCCGTATGATACGTGCCCGCCCGGCCCGCAGGGCGGGCGGGCGACGGGCGTGGAGCGATTGTGAACGCTCCGAGCCCGCTGGCGGAGGGGAGGGCGCTCCCATAAAGTAAGAAAGAGTAAACTTGAGGGGGCGACGCGGGGATCCTGCGCGCCGGAACGAAGGGGGAGGCCCATGGCCGAGGGCGGTATCGAGAGCGTGGGCGCATCCCGCCGCGGCGGCCCGCTGGCCCGTCGCCTCTGGGGCGCCGCCGGCCTGGTGAGCTTCGGGCTTGGCGCTGCCGGCGCCGTGCTGCCGGTGCTCCCCACCACGCCCTTCATCCTCCTCGCCGCCTTCTGCTTCGCACGGAGCTCCGAGCGGCTCGACGCGTGGTTCCGCTCGACGCGCCTGTACGACCTCGTGTTCTCGAGCTACCTGGAGCGTCGGTCGATGACGGTCCGCGCCAAGCTCGCCCTGCTCGCACCCGTGACGGTGCTCCTCGCGATTGGCTTCTTCCTCACCGCCTCGCTGCCGGCGCTCCGCATCGTGATCGCGGCCGTCTGGCTCGGGCACCTCATCTACTTCGGCTTCGTGGTGAAGACGGAGCCGGCCCGCCGCTCCTGAGGCGCAGGGCCCGCACCCCTGCCGCAAGCCCTCCGGATCGCACCCCCGGCACCCTCCCGAAATGTAACCATCCCGTAACGCCCCGTCGCTATGAACGCCCCCTTCTCGCATCAGCCCGCCGGCCGTCGTAAACTCATATCCTCTATGTGTTCGCATGCTCTCGCACGCACGTTGAAGAGGAGACCCGTATGAGCGAGTCCGCCATCACCATCACCCGCCGCACGGCGATCGCCACCGCCCTCACCGGATTCGCCGCCTTCGCCGGCCTCGGCCTCGCCGGGTGCGGGGGGCAGGGCGCCGCCTCCGGCTCCGCCCCCGCCGCAGGGGGCTCGGGTACCGCCTACAAGATCGGCGTCCTCCAGCTCGTCGAGCATGCCGCGCTCGACGCCTCGAACAAGGGCTTCGTCGCCGCCCTCGATGAGGCGGGCATCAAATACACCATCGACCAGCAGAACGCCCAGGGCGATCAGTCGGCCTGCCAGACCATCGCCGCCAAGCTCGTGGGCGACCACGACGACCTGATCCTCGCCATCGGCACCCCGGCCGCCCAGGCCGTGGCGGGCGCCACGACGGAGATCCCCATCGTGGGCACGGCCATCACCGACTTCGCCGCTTCCGACCTCGTCAAGAGCAACGAGGAACCCGGCGGTAACGTCACCGGCAGCTCCGACCTCACGCCCGTGGCCGACCAGATCGACCTCCTCCACCGGATCCTCCCCGACGCCAAGCAGGTGGGGCTTCTCTACTGCACGGCCGAGGCGAACTCCGTGATCCAGGTCGAGATGGCCGAGCGCGCCCTCGATGAGCTCGGCATCGGGCACGACCGCTACACGGTCTCGAGCTCGAATGAGATCCAGCAGGTCACCGAGGCCGCGGTGGGCAAGGTCGACGCCATCTACGCCCCCACGGACAACACGATCGCAGCCGGCATGGCGACGGTCGCGATGGTCGCCCGCGAAAACAAGACGCCCACGGTGGTCGGCTGCGATACCATGGTCGAGGACGGTGGTATGATCAGCTATTCGATCAACTACGAGGATCTGGGCCGCCGCGCGGGCGAGATGGCCGTCAAGATCTTGAAGGGCGAGGCGGCTCCCGCCGACATGCCCATCGAGACGCTCGGCAGCGACGAATGCAAGCTCATCGTCAACGCCGACATGGCCAAGGCCTGTGGCGTGGACGTCTCGGGCCTCGAGGTTGACGTCACGGTCTAAGAACGGAGATCCGGCGCCCGCGGGCCCGGTTCGGGAAAGCGGCGGCCCTGTGGCCGCCAGACGGAAAGGCATGCTCGCATGAACGACTTCATGATCTCGCGGCGGGGCGTCCTCGCCGCCGCCGGAGGGGCCCTCGTGGCCGGTCTCGGGCTCTCGGCCTGCGGCGGCACCACCCCCCAGGCGTCTGGCAGCGGCTCCGCGTCGGGATCATCCTATAAGGTCGGCGTTCTGCAGCTCACCGAGCACCCGGCGCTCGACGCCGCCAACAAGGGCTTCATCGCCGCGCTCGACGCCTCCGGTATCGCCTACGCGGCCGATCAGCAGAACGCCCAGAACGACCAGTCCGCCTGCCAGACCATCGCCGCCAAGCTGGTGAGCGACGGCAGCGACCTCATCTTCGCCATCGCGACCCCGGCCGCCCAGGCCGTGGCGGGCGCCACGACGGAGATCCCCATCGTGGGCACGGCCATCACCGACTTCGCCGAGTCGGGCCTCGTCCGAGACAACGAGAAGCCCGGCACGAACGTGACCGGTACCTCCGATCTCACGCCCGTGGCCGAGCAGCTCGAGCTCATGCAGCAGGTCCTGCCCGCGGTCAGGCGCGTGGGCATCCTCTTTAGCTCCGCCGAGGCCAACTCCGCGGTCCAGGTGAAGCTCGCCGAGACCGAGCTCGCGAAGCTCGGCCTCGAGTCCAAGCAGTACGGCGTCTCCAGCTCCAACGAGATCCAGTCCATGGTCGAGACGGCCGTCGGCGAGGTCGACGCCATCTACGCGCCCACCGACAACACGATCTCCTCGAGCATGGCGCAGGTGGCGAGCATCGCCCTCGACGCCAAGATTCCGGTGATCTGCGGTGAGGAGGCCCAGGTCACGGCCGGTGGCCTCTTCTCGCTCTCCGTGAGCTACGAGGAGCTCGGCCGGATGGCGGGCGAGATGGCCGTCAAGATCCTGAAGGGGGAGGACGCCCCCTCCGATATGCCGATCGAGCACATGAAGGCCGATGAGCTCAAGGTCGTCGTCAACGACGAGACGGCCCGCGCCCTCGGCGTCGACCTCTCGAGCATCACCGCGTAACGACTGAACGAGCCGCATGCGAGCCCGGGTTCCCGCGCGACCGCGCCGGTCCCGGGCTCGCGTGCGGCGCGAGACCGAAAGGGGAAGCATATGCTGCTCGCCTTGCAAGGCGCCGTCTCCCAGGGTGTCCTCTGGGGCATCATGGTGCTCGGCGTCTTCATCACCTACAAGCTGCTCGACATCGCCGATCTGACGGTGGACGGCAGCTTCGCCCTCGGCGGCTGCGTCTGCGCCGTCCTCGTGGTGGGCTATGGGGTGGACCCGCTCATCGCGATCCTGGCCGCCATGCTCGCGGGCGCGGTGGCGGGCGCCGTCACGGGCTTCCTCCACACGGTCTTCGAGATCCCGGCCATCCTCGCCGGCATCCTGACGCAGATCTCGCTGTGGTCCATCAACCTGCGCATCATGGGCAAGTCGAACACGCCCATCCTCGCGAACGAGACCATCTTCAGCCGCCTCTCCGAGCTTTCGGGCCTGCCCCAGAGCACGGTGGCCACCATCTGCGGCATCGTGATCGCCGTGGCGGTCATCGCGGCGCTCTACTGGTTCTTCGGCACGGAGCTCGGGAGCGCGCTGCGCGCCACGGGCGACAACGAGGACATGATCCGCGCCCTCGGCGTGAACACGAAGATGACCAAGATGGTCGCGCTCACGCTCTCGAACGCCCTCGTGGGCCTCTCGGGCGGCCTCATCTGTGAGAGCCAGAAGTACGCCGACATCGGCATGGGCACCGGCGCGATCGTGATCGGCCTCGCCGCGATCGTGATCGGCGAGGTGCTCGCGCGCCTGCTGCCGGCGCGCTTCACCGCGGGCTTCGCCGCGCGCCTGACCTCCGCCGTCGTGGGCTCGGTCGTCTACTTCCTGATCCGCGCGGTCGTGCTCCAGATGGGCATGGACGCCAACGACATGAAGCTCCTCTCCGCCATCATCGTGGCGCTCGCCCTCTGCGTGCCGGTGGTCTGGGAGAAGTACCGCCTGCATGCGAGCTACTCGAAGGGCGGTGAGGCAGATGCTTAAGCTGTCCCACGTGCGCAAGACCTTCAACAAGGGAACGGTCACCGAGAAGCGGGCCCTCCGGGGCGTGAGCCTCGAGCTCGCCGACGGCGACTTCGTGACCGTGATCGGCGGCAACGGCGCCGGCAAGTCGACCCTCCTGAACATGATCGCCGGTGTGCACCCCATCGACTCAGGCGTGATCGAGCTCGACGGCAAGGACGTGTCGCGACTCTCCGAGCCCGCGCGCGCGAAGTACCTCGGCCGCGTGTTCCAGGATCCGATGCGCGGCACGGCGGCCGACATGTGGATCGAGGAGAACCTCGCTCTCGCTGCCCGCCGCGGGCGCGGGCGCGGGCTCGCCTGGGGGATCTCCGCCAAGGAGCGCGCGGAGTACCCCGAGCTTCTGGCCTCGCTCGGCCTCGGCCTCGAGGAGCGGATGCGGAGCAAGGTGGGGCTCCTCTCGGGCGGTCAGCGCCAGGCGCTGACGCTGCTCATGGCGACGCTCACCGATCCCCGCGTCCTCCTGCTCGATGAGCACACCGCGGCCCTCGATCCCAAGACTGCCGCGAAGGTGCTCGAGCTCACGGCGAAGATCGTCGAGGAGCGCCATCTCACGACCCTCATGATCACGCACAACATGAACGACGCCATCCGCCTCGGCAACCGCCTGATCATGATGCACGACGGCCAGGTCATCTACGACGTGTCCGGCGAGGAGAAGCGCTCGCTCACCGTGTCCGACCTCCTGCAGAAGTTCGAGCAGACCGCCGGCGGCGAGTTCGCCAACGACCGCATGCTCCTCGGGTAGGGGAGCGCTCGACTCCGATCGATGCCCACGGGCGTCCGCGCAGCGCGGGCGCCCGTTTTTAGTTTGCGGGCCTACGTTGACCGTCCCATTGCTAACCTATAATATCTATAATTATAGCTAGAATAATAACTAGGAGGTAATCATGGCGGCGGTAACAATGGGGCTTGCAGATGTTAAGAACAACTTTTCTAAGGTGACAAATGAGGTGCATCGCACCGGACGTCCGGTGACGGTCATGAAGAACAACAAACCCTGGGTTGTCATACAGCCGATTCAAGCGAGCCGTTCCTCGGTCGACGTCGCCGTCGACTTCATGGATGAATACTCGACTGTGTTTGAGCAGCTTGCGAAATGAGCGTTCGAGCACTGCTTTCCAAGTCAATCGTTACTGAAATACACCGCGAGGCCGTCTCTCGATTCGGGGGTTCACACGGAATACGCGACGAGGGGATTCTCGACGCATCTCTTTCCCAGCCCTGGCAGGCATTTGAGGGCACAGAGCTGTATCCGGGGGATGTCGCCAAGGTGTGCCGGCTCGCGTATGGCATTATCACAAATCATCCGTTTTTAGACGGAAACAAGCGAACCGGTGCTGCGGTCCTTGGTGCTGGCCTCAGGCTGTGCGGGTACCGGTTTTCCCCTGATCCGGATGACTTCCTTAATGCCATGTTCGGGGTGGCACAGGGGATGATGGGCTTCGAGGAGCTTGTTGCATGGGTGCGCGTGAACGTCGAGCCTGAAATGAAAAGGTGGGGGAGGGCCCTGAATGAGAGATGAGCGCTCGATGCCGGGTGAGGAATGTGCCGAGTTGCGACGTCCACTCGTCGTCACGGCGGAACGAGGGTTCGAGGATGCGGCCCGCGAGCTGGCCGGCCGCCTGGGTGCGACCCTGCCCGCCGCGCCCCAAGCCCCCGATCCCGCCGCGCTCACCCTGCGCCTGGGTTCCGCCGGTCTCTCGCTCGCGGCCGATGGCATGGAGCTCCGCCAGGATTTCTCCGAGCTCATTCCCCGTATCCGCCCTGACCGCCTCGCCCGCGAGCTCCTCGTTCGCGCGATACGCGTGAAGGGGGTCTCCGGGCCGCTCCGTGTGGTGGATGCCACGGCGGGACTTGGCGAGGACGCCTTCCTGATGGCCGCCGCCGGCGCGGAGGTGACCCTCTGCGAGAGCGACCCCGTCATCTGCGCCCTGCTCGAGGACGCCCTCGAGCGCGCGCACACCGATCAGCGCCTCGCTCCCATCGCCCGCCGCATGGCCGTTCACAGAGGGGACTCGAAGCGCCTGCTCGCCGGGGTGCCCACCCCGCCTGATGTCGTCTACCTCGACCCGATGTTCCCCGAGCGCCGCAAGAGCGCGGCGGTCAAGAAGAAGTTCCAGCTCCTGCACCTGCTCGAGCGTCCCTGCGAAGATGCCGAGGGGCTGCTCGCGGCCGCGATCGGCGCGGGTCCGCGGAAGGTCGTCATCAAGCGGCCGGTCAAGGGACCGCAGCTCGCCGGCCGCGCGCCGAGTCACAGCATCGCCGGCAAGGCGGTCCGCTACGACTGTATCGCCCTGGCGCGGGAGGCGGGCTAGATGGGGGAGGCCGGCCGCCCGGCGGCGCGCCCCACGGTGGGGCTCACGCTCGAGGGCGGCGGCTACCGCGGCCTCTACTCCTCGGGCATCCTCGACGTGCTCATGGAGGAGGGGATCGCCTTCGACCATGTCGTGGGGGTCTCTGCCGGCGCGGCATTCGGCTGCAACTTGAAATCCCGCCAGCCCGGCCGCGCGATCCGCTACAACAAGCGCTTCTGCGCCGACCGCCGCTATGCGGGCTGGGGGAACCTCCTCGTCACCGGAGACTTCTTCAGCCGCGACTTCGCCTACGGCGAGGTGCCGCTCGTGATCGACCCCCTCGACGCCGCGGCCTTCCGGGCGAACCCGCTCCGCTTCACCGTCGTCGCGACCGACATCGAGACCGGTGAGGCCGTCTACCACGATCTCGGGCCCGGTGATACCGTGGACATCACCTGGATTCGCGCCTCGGCCTCGATCCCCGTCTTCGCCCGTCCGGTCGCGCTCGAGGGGCGGCTCCTCCTCGACGGCGGCATCGCCGACTCGATCCCCGTCGCCTGGATGCGCGCGCAGGGAGCTGAGCGCCAGGTGGCCGTCCTCACGCAGCCCGTGGGCTACCGCAAGGGCCCGAACCGCCTCATGGGCCCGCTCCGCCTGCTCTTCCACCGCTACCCCAGGCTCGTGGAGCTCCTCGCCAACCGGCACCTGCGCTACAACGCCTGCCTCGATGAGGTGGCCGCTGGCGAGCGGGCGGGGGAGCTCTTCGTGATCCGGCCGAGCGAGGACGTCTCGGTGCCCACCGTCTGTCGCGACTCCGAGGCCCTCGAGCGGATCTATCAGGTGGGGCGCACGGACGGGACTGCCGCGCTCGCGTCGCTCAGGGCGTATCTCGGCCAGTAGCCGCCGCCCCGCCTGCGATACAATGAGCCCCGATGCAACCGACGGAAGGGATCTCTCCATGATCAAGGAGCTCGTGCGCGACGAGGCGCTGCTCTCCACCCCCTGCGAGCCCGCGACCGCCGAGGATGCGGACACGGCGCAGGATCTCCTCGACACCCTGGCCTCGCTCGAGGACGCGGGCTGCCTTGCGGCCAACCAGATCGGCGTCACCCGGGCGCTCTTCGCCTTCGAGGGCGATGACGGCGCACCCCAGGTCATGCTCAACCCGCGCCTCGTCTTCGGGCTCGGCCCCGAGCGCGTGCAGGAGGGCTGCATGACCCGCGATGAGGTGGTCACCGTGACGCGTCACATCAAGATCAAGGTTGACTACGATGTGATCGAGGATGGGGCCCTCGAGCGCCGCCGCGGCGAGTTCGCCGGGTTCACGGCGCAGATGATTCAGCACATGATCGACCACTGCAAGGGGAAGCTCGTCTAGGGCGGGGACGTGCCCCGGGCGGCGCCGAGACCCGGGCGACGTTCCGCCGCGCGGGGCGGCACCGTCTCATGTTCAGACGAAAGCGGGCCCCGGGGGCGATGCGCTCCCGGGGCCCGCGGTCCCTGCCGATGGGTTGTCGGAAGGGTTTAGTCCTCTTTGGCGGCGGCGACGCCGAAGATCGAGCAGGCGATGCTGATGATGATCGAGCCGAACAGCGCTGCGAAGATGCCGGAGATGGAGATGCCGGCACCCAGGAGGTTGCGGGACAGCCAGCTCGCGAGCATCAGCATGAAGCCATTGATGACGAGCTGGAAGATCCCGAGCGTGATGATGTTCACGGGGATCGAGATGAAGCTGATGATCGGCTTCACGAATGAGTTCACCACGCCGAGGAACAGGGCGACGAAGATGTACGCGATCCAAGGATCGGAGCCGTATGGGGTGATCCCCGGCACGATGAACGTCGCGATGGCTACGGCGATGGCGGTGAGCAGGGTGTTCAGGATGAAGCGCATAGGTGCTCCTCTCGGACGGCGTGCAGACGCTAGAATGGTCGGTACGGGTGTTAGTATGCCCGTTTTCGACGCGCGCTAGCAGGGGAGGTGGGCAGGATGGATGAGATTGCCCCCGCGGCGGACCCGCGCCGCGCCCGCCCGGCGGTCGGGCCGGATGGGTCGCGCGAGCTCGCGCTCTTCATCTTCAACACCGATGTCCGCCTCTACCTGTATGACGATGCGCTCGGGGCGGCCGCCCTCGACGACGCCCTCATGGCCTGCCGCGAGCGCTGCCTCTTTTTCGAGCGCACTCTCTCGCGCACCCGCCCCGACTCCGACATCTCGCGCGCGCACGCGTCCGCGCCCGACCCGGTCCCCGTGGCACCCGAGACCGCCGAGCTCTGCCGGCTCGGCCTCGCCTACGGCGCGCGCTCGGGTGGGCGGTTCGACATCACGATGGGGACGCTCACCGCGCTCTGGGACTTCCACACGGGGACGGTGCCGTCGCGCCTCGCCCTCGCCCGGGCGCTCCCGCACGTCGGCGCCGACCGCATCGCGCTCGGCGAGGACGAGCGCGCGCGGCCGACCCTCGCGATCGCCGACCCCGCGACCGTCCTCGATCTCGGGGGCATCGCCAAGGGCTATATCGCCGACGACCTGGCGGCGCTCCTCGGTGCGCGCGGCATCGCGCGGTTCGTGCTGAACCTCGGTGGGAACGTGCTCGTCGGCGGCGGCAGGCCGGCGGGGCTCGGCGGCGGGGACTGGCGCATCGGGATCGTGAACCCGCTCGACCCGGCCCATCACCGGGCCATCATCGATGTCGCCGACGGCTCCGTGGTCACGAGCGGCCTCCATGAGCGCCGCTTCACGCGCGGCGGCGTCACCTACCACCATATTCTCGACCCGGCGACGGGCATGCCGGCCGCCACCGACCTTGTGAGCGCCACGGTTGTCTCCCGACACTCGATCGATGGCGACGGGTACTCGACGGCCCTGCTCATGATGGGGGCCGAGCGCGCCCTCGCCCTCGCCGAGGGGATTCCGGAGATCGAGGCCGTCCTCATCACGGACCGCGACGAGGTGCTCTGGACGGACGGCCTCGCGGGGTCGCTCGCGCTCATCCCCACGCTCCCGCGGCTCTGAGATGCGGCGCTGTAGGCGCTCTCACTTTAGTTCGGTGGTGTGCTACACTCTGACCGTGCCGGAGGCCCCGGGTGCGGTACCCGGTTCCGGCCGTCATCGATTACAGCGAACTGGGCGGTTGTCTTGATGAATATAGAATCCATGTACGAGCGCGCCGATGTCGATCAGCTCGTCGACGCCTTCCTCACCCTGAAGTCGAAAGACGATGTCCGCGCCTTCCTCACCGACCTGTGCACCCCGCGCGAGATCTGCGATTTCGCGCAGCGCCTGACCGTGGCCCGCTACCTCGATGAGGGTGAGCCCTACGTGGAGGTCCAGGCTCGCACCGGGGCCTCCTCGACCACGGTGAGCCGCGTGTCGAAGGCCCTGAACGGGGAGTGGGGCGGGTACCGCCGCGTCCTCATCGAACTCGCCGACCGCTCGTAGCGGGGCGGTGCCAGGCGCGGGCCCGTGTCCGGTGCGCGACGGGCGTGCGGGCGTCGGGTTCTGTCTTGTGACGCGTCGTTGACACTGTTGAGCCCCTCGTCGCCGGCTCTCCGGCGCTCGGTGACGGGCCCCGTGCCGACCGGGTTCGCGCCGTCTCGGCCGTGGGTGCCCGGCCCCGGTTGCTCGCCGCCCGGCGATGGGCCCCCGCCGCCCGGCCCCAGTTGCGTTTCTTGCGGCTTTGCACCCCTGACGCTCGGCATTCGGAGTAGTGGAACCAAAACCCCAGCTCAACGTGGTTGCGTTTCTTGCGGCTCTGCACCTCGGGGTGCACAGCCGCAAGGTTGTTCCGGAAAAAGGCGCATAGCCGAAAGAAACGCAACTGGGCCCCGGCCCCGAGGGGTGGCGCCTGCCCGCCTCATGCACCCGCCGCGCCCGCACCCCCGGCCTACTACCCGCCGCCCGCCCCTGTCCTCCGGCCCACTGTCCGTTGCACCCAGCGCCCGCACACCTTTTCCGGCTCGCTGCCCTCGCGCCTGCCGCGCGGTCCCGCGCCCATCGCACCCCCCCGCCACCCGCCGTGCCCTCCCGCATCGAGGGGGCGGGCATTTTTTCATGGTTCGGCCGCGCAGGCCAGTTCTGTCCGCACGGCTGAGTAAGATGGTTGCAGTTAACGAGGACGGAGGCTCCATGGCCATTCACGTGCAAGAGACGGCATCCGCCGCCCCGCTCGGCGAGGATGCGGTCGTGCTCATCTCAGAGGCGGTCCATGCCGCCGGCCGGGCAGTCCTGCTCGTCCCCGGCGCGCCCGCGCGGGACGCGGCCCGCCGCGCCCTCGCGCGCGCCGGCGTCGGCCTCGGCGTCGAGGTCGCAACCGTCGACGCCTGGATCGGCGCGGTCTGGGAGCTCATGGGCGACGGCCGCCGCCCGGTCGCCCCACTCGAGCGCCAGCTGCTCATGGCCGAGGTGGTCGCGGGCACGTCCGACGCCGACCTCGCGCCGCTGCGCCGCAACCCCGGAACGGTGCGCCTCCTCGCCGATATGGCCGCCGAGCTCCTCCCGTTCCTGCAAAACGTCGCACCTGAGCTGGGAAGTTCCAAGCAGGTTGTCTTTTCCCTGCTCAACGCCTACGAAGAGCGGCTCTCCGCCTGCGCGCTCGTCGAGCCGTGCGCGGCGGCCAGCCTCCTCGCCCGCGACGTCTCCCTCGCGCGGGTCGCCCTCGCCCGCCGGGTCTTTCTCTGCGACATCGACCGCCTCCCCGCGTACGCGGAGCACCTGCTCCTTGCCGTCGCCCGCGCGGGGGAGGTCACCTGGATCATGGACGCCGAGCGCGCCGCGGCGGCCTCGGGGGAGATCGCCCGCCGCGCCGGCGAGCAGGCCAGCGTGGCCGCTCCCCCTGCCGCCACCACGCCCGTCCCACTTCCGGTCCAGCTCGGCTTCCTCGAGGTCGCCGGCCCGCATGCCCGCGACCGCGCCTACGCGGAGGAGATCTGCGCCCTCGCCCGCGCCGGGGCGGACGACATCGTGGTCGTCGCCCCCGCGCCCGCCGCGCTGTTCGCCGCCCTCGCGCCCCGCCTCGCTGCCCAGGGGGTGCGGAGCGAGGTCACGCACCGCGCCCGCTTCCTTGAGACCGAGGCCGGACGCCAGCTCACCGCCCTCACCGACCTCGCCCGCCGTCTCGCCGCCGCCCAGGAGGGCACCGCCGACGACGCGAGCTGGTGGCCTGCCCCCGAGGCGGTCGACTGGCTCTACAGCCCGCTCTCCGGCATCGGCGCCTCGGGTGCCCGCGAGCTCGACCGCCGCCTCCGCCAGACGCGCTCGATCGGAGTCGAGGGGCTCCTCCGCCAGCTCCAGAGCATCCAGGGGCGGGTGGCGGCCGCCCGCGCGAAGCTCGACCGCGAGCACCCCTTCGCCGCGGTGCCCGCTGTCTGCGCCGACGTGCTCTCCCACCTCATGCGCGGTCGTCCCATCTCGGCCTGCAAGGCCATGCTCTCGGTCGCGACGGCGATCCCCGCCTCCGCCTTCGGGCGCGCGGACGGCCGCGTGCGCGCAGCGGCCGAGCGGGCGCTCCTCGAGCGCGTGATCGAGGTCCTGGGGGAGGGCGCGCGCGAGCTCGGGGTGAGCCAGGCCGCGGCCCTCGGTGCCCTCGACGGCCTCGCCGTCGCCCTCCCGGTCGAGTCCCCCGTGCCAGACGCCCGCACCCGCGTCCGCTTCCTCGCCCCCGCGGAAGCCGCCTGCCTGCCCGCGGCCTCCGTCCGGGCGATCGTATCCCTCGACATGGACATCGCGGGCTACCCGCTGGCCCACGAGGAGGGGGCGCTCGCCTCCCTCTCGGCCGAGCTCGGTGCCGCACCCCTCGCGCTCGAGCCCATCGCCTGCCAGCGGAGCCGCTTCGCGCGGATCCTCGCCGCGGCGGACGGCCCGGTCACCCTCGTGCGCGTCACACACGACCGCCAGGCCAAGGACGCCTACCCGGCGGCCATCTGGACGGAGCTCCGGGCGCGCGCGGAGGCCGCCGGCGCCGCCCGTGTCCGCGCCGTCGGGGAGGGTGCGATCGCCCGCGACCTCGATCCGGCGGCGGGGGAGGGGCGCCGCGAGCGTCGCGAGGCCTGCCTGCCCCCGCAGACCCTCTCCGAGGGCGCCCTGCCCTACCTGGTGCTCCGCCAGCGCGATCCCGCCGCGGAGGCGCCGGCCCCGCTCGTCCCCCGGCAGCTCTCCGCCTCGCAGATCGAGTCCTACCTGTCATGCCCGCTCTGCTGGTTCATCTCGAACCGCGTGCGCCCCGCCTCGCTCGATGCGGGCTTCGGCGGCATGGAGAAGGGGAACTTCGTGCACGACGTACTCCACCGCTTCCAAGAGGCCCTCGCCGAGCGCGGCCTCGAGCGGGTGCGCCCCGACACCCTGGGGGCGTCCCTCCAGATCCTGGGCGAGGTGTTCCGAGCGGTCGCCGATGAGCACGCCCGCGGGAAGACCGCGAGCTCTGCCGCGCTCGTGCCGCTCACGGCCGCGGAGCGCCTGGAGCTCGAGGCCCTGCTCCCCCAGCTCGAGCGCGTGATCCGCGCCGAGGCCGCCGCGCTTCCCCCCTTCATACCGCGCTACCTCGAGTTCTCGTTCAACGGGCTGGGCGTGGACTACGCGGGGAGGCCCCTCGGCGGCCGCATCGACCGCGTGGACGTGGATGCGGAGGGCCGGGCCGTCGTGATCGACTACAAGCACCGCTCCGGCGCCTCCCAATTCCGCCTCGCCGACCCGACGGTCCCCGATCCCAAGACGGGCGCCGCCCCCGCCGATGACGCCGGGTGGCTCCCCGAGCACACCCAGACCCTCATCTACGCGCAGGCGCTCCGCCGCGCCGGGCTCGACCTCGACCCGCGCGCGGCCCTCTACTTCACCACCAAGGGCGCGCCCGGCTTCCAGGGCGCCGCCGCCGCGGAGCTCGTCGATGCCACATACGGCGACGGGCAGGTCCCTGGCCTCAAGGCGGGGTTCCCCGACGAGGAGGCCGGCGGAACCCTCACGTTCGATGCCCTGCTCGATCGGGTGGAGGCGGCGGTCGGGGTGCGCCTTGACGCGCTCGATGCCGGCGACATCCGCGCCGCCGAGGAGCCGCGTCCATCCTGCGCGTACAACCACGATCTCGGATTCACCAGGAGGGACGCATAGATGGATCTCTCAACCCTCATGCCCCAGCAGCGCGACATCGTCCAGACCCTCGACCGGCCGCTCTTCGTCTCGGCGGGCGCGGGGTCGGGCAAGACCTTCACCCTCACGCGCCGCATCCTCTGGGCGCTCTCGCCCGAGTCAGGCCCCTTCGCCCGGAGCATGGACGAGATCATGGCCATCACCTTCACGCGCGACGCGGCGGCCGAGATCCGCGAGCGCGTGCGCGCCGCGCTCATCGAGGCCGGGATGGCCCGCGAGGCCCTCTCCGTGGACGACGCCTGGATCTCGACGATCCACGGCATGTGCGCCCGGATCCTGCGCGCCCACGCCCTCGAGCTCGGCCTCGACCCGGAGTTCGGCGTCCTGACCGATGCCGAGGAGCTCCGCGACCGCGCGATCGACGCGGTCCTCTCCGAGACCGCCGACGGCTTCAGCGATCTTCTCACCTGGTATCGGCTCTCCTCCGAGGGGTCGTTCGGCGGCACGAGCGTGCGCTCCCTCGTGGGCCGCCTCCTCGCGATCGCGAGCTCGACCGAAGGAGGCCTCTCCGCGCTCACGGTGCACCGCGGCGGCGTTGACCTCTCGGGCGTCGCCGACGCCTACCAGGCCCTGCGCGAGAACGGTGCCGCGGCCGGCGTCCGCCTCGCCGAGGACGCCCTGGCGGCGATCGACGCCTACCTCGAAAGCGAGCGGACCCTCGCCGACCTCATGGCCTGCCTCATGGCCTGCGGCGCCCCGCGGGCGAGCAAGGGGTTTCCCAAGGGAAGCGTCGCCTGGCTCAAGGCCGAGGTCGCCGACGCCTTCGTGAACGCCTACCTCGCCACGGCCGGATCGGCCGTCGACGAGCTCCTGGAGCTCGCCGGGCGGGTTGTCGAGGTCTACGGTGAGCTCAAGCGCGAGCGCTCCGTGCTCGACAACGACGACCTCCTCCGCCTCGTCTACGAGGCCCTCCGCGACCACGAGGAGATCCGCGCCGAGTACGCGGGCCGGTTCAAGCTCGTGATGATCGACGAGTTCCAGGACACCGATCAGCAGCAGGTCGACCTCATCGGCTTCCTCACCGGCGAGGGCGGCCGGGCGCTCTGCACCGTGGGCGACGCCCAGCAGTCCATCTACCGCTTCCGCGGGGCGGAGGTCGAGGTCTTCCGCCGCCAGCAGCGCGCGATCGAGGGAGCGGGAGCCGGGGGCGACGCCGGCTCTGAGGATGCGCCGACGGGGCGCATCGTGAAGCTCGTCAGGAACTTCCGCAGCCACGAGCAGATCCTCTCCTACGTGGCCCGCATCTTCGACGACGCCGAGGGCGGCATCATGCCCGGCTTCCTGAACCTCGACGCGCACGACGGCCGCGCGGACGGGCTCATCGCGACCGGTGCCTCGCGGCGGCAGGCCCTCCTCGTGGCCGGCGGCGCCACGGGCGAGCGCGTGCGGGAGGCGGCCCGGGGGATCGCCCGGCGCTTCCGTGCGCTCTACGACGCCGACCAGGACCCCGGCGGGATGGTGGTGCTCCTCGGGCGGATGACGAACGCCGGCGTGTACGCCGACGCGATCCGCGACGTGGGCCTCGACTGCGTGATCTCGGGCGGATCCATCTTTGCGGACCTCCCCGAGGCTCACGCGATCCGCGCCCTCGCCGCCACGCTCGCGAACCCGGCGGACGCCGCGGAGGGGCTCGCGCCGCTGCTGCAGTCGCCCCTGTTCGCCCTCGGCGCCGAGGAGTTCCTCGCGCTCGCCACGACCTGGGACCCTGAGACGGGGGAGACCCGCCGCCGGAACATCGACCGCGGCCTCATAGCCGATGAGGACGCCCCCGGCTTCGGCCCCCTGCCGCTCCTCGACCGGGCGCGGGAGGTGCTCCGCCCCGCCCTCGCACGCGTCGGCCGCGACCCCATCGCCGCGATCGCGCGCGACGTGGTGAACGAGTCGGGGCTCTTCTGGCGCCTTGAGGCCCAGGGTGCCGAGGGGCGGGCCCGCGCCGCGAACGTGCTCAAGGCGCTCGACGCCCTCACCGAGGCGGAGGCCGAGGTCGGGCGCTCGCCCCGGCTCATCGCCCGCGCCTTCGACCGGTTCCTCGCCGGTAAGCAGGCCCCCGGCGCGCTCAACGAGGAGGGTGAGGGGGCCGTCCGCATCATGACGGTCCATGCGAGCAAGGGTCTCGAGTTCCCCGTCGTGGCCGTCGCGGAATGCTATTCCATCCGCTCCACGGCCGAGCGCGTCCAGACGCGTTCGGGCGCGGCCGGCGTCGAGCTCTGCGCCCTGCCCCAGGGCTTCCCGAGCCTCGACCTGCCCGGCGGCGGCCGCCTCGAGGGGGACGACATCAAGGCCCGCTTCTCCAAGCTCCTGGGAGGGCGCGATTCCTGGCTCACCCTGGATATGACCGAGGACGTCTCGGCCACGGGGTCGGCCGCGGCGGCCTGGCTCGAGATGCGCGCCGAGGAGGACCGCCTGTCGCTCGAGGAGCGCGCCCGCCTGCTCTATGTCGCCATGACCCGCGCCCGCGAGGTCTGCATCCTCGCGATGGACGCCGCCGTCAGCCGCGGCCGTGGACACGAGATCGCCTTCGACGCCGACCATGACCTCACCGAGCGCGTGCTCGACCGCATCCTCCCGGAGCAGGACGACCCCCTCGCCGCCGACCGCCTCGTCTTCGAGGGCTCCCAGCCCGGCGACTTCGAGCTCGTCGCCCTCTCCGAGTTCAGCCACCGGGGGGTGTCCTACGAGGTGACCGCGGCGGCCGACGGGGAGGGCGACCCCGCCTCGAACCCGGCTCCCGCGGCGGACGGCGCGGCGGACGATAGGCCCGACACCTTCACGCTCGTCTGGCCGGCCGAGGTCCGGGCCACGGTGGCGCCAGCCCATCCCGCCCGCGACTCCTACAGCTACACCTCCGTGGCCGCGGCGGTGCACGCGGAGGGGGAGGACCGGGGCGCCGCCTCATCGCGCGCGGAGGCCGCGGGCACCGTGGCTCCGCTCGCCCCGGCCCCGGGCTCCGAGGACGCCCCGGCCCTCGGCGCGACCACCGAGGTGATCGAGGTCGCGCTCGAGCGGGAGCCCGCCGCGTCCCGCCCCGCCGACCCGGCGGAGCCGACCCGCGACGGGGATCCCACGGCCCTCGGCTCGGCCTTCCACGCGGCGGCCCAGTGGCTCGTCGAGACGGGGGCCGAGACCGTCCCCGCCGAGCGCGTGGACGCCCTCTGCCGGCTCTGGCGCACCACGCCCGCCCAGCGCGAGCGCCTGGAGCGCGCCCTCGCGCGCTGGGAGCGCTCGCGGGTGCGCGCCGCCGCCCGCGCCTGGCCCGTCCTTCGCGCCGAGGTGCCGTTCTTCACGCAGGGCGCTGAGGCCCTCGCGCGCTTCGGCTCCTTCGCCGAGGGGGCGATCGACCTTCTGGCCACCGATCCGGCCGACCCCTCCCGCGCCCTCGTGATCGACTACAAGACGGGCGGCTCGCCCACGGAGGCGCCTGAGCGCCTCCAGGAGAAGCATCGCCTCCAGGCGGAGGTCTACGCCGACGTGCTCCATCGGGCGGGATATGCCGCCGTCACCCTGCAGTTCGTGTGCGTGGAGGTGCCCGACCGGCTCGATCCCGCGGAGCCCGAGGTCGTCACCTACGAGCTCTGATCGCGGGCCGGGCGGCCCCGCCCGGCCCGTCACGAGCCCTGCACGCGCCGTACTCATTCCCTCCACAGTCGTGCCCGGGCGGCCCCCGCGCCCGAGGGGCTTCCCCACCAACCCACCAAGGGTATGGGGATCGGGCAGATTGGAGGGTGTACCGGGGCAAACGCCACCGCACGGGGCCGCCCCGCCGCCCTCCCGGGTCACGCCGCGGGCGCGCCTCTCATAAAGCCTTTCTTAAAGACTTCCTTACGCTTCTGTCAGACTCGCCGGAAGCCCCGTCTCGCCTTCGAAAACGGTCTACCATAGGGTCCCGTTCACGTCAGCCGCGCGTCACGGAGGGACCCATGCGCCTTATCGATCTCATCGCCGCCCATGCCGCGGCCCGCCCCGACTCGGTCGCCCAGCGCACCTCGGAGGGCGAGGAGATCACCTACGGCGAGCTGTGGCGCTCCTCCGCGGCCCTCGCCGCGTACCTGGCGGCCGAGGTCCCGGCGGCCTGCGCCCGCACGGCGCCCGTGATGGTCTACGGCCACAAGTCCCCGCTCATGCTCGCGAGCATGCTCGCCTGCATGCGCGCCGGCCGCCCCTACGTGCCCATCGACCGCCACTCGGTGCCCGCCGAGCGCGTGGCGGGCATCGCCGCCCAGCTCCCGCGGCCCACGGTGCTGGCCTCCGAGCGCTTCCCGCAGGCGGCCGGGGCCGCCGCGGGCACCGTCCTCACCCGTCCGGCCCTCGAGGCGCTGATCGGGGAGGGCGGCGACGTCGCCCCCGGCCGCGCGATCTCGGGCGAGGACACCTGCTACATCCTCTTCACGTCGGGCTCCACCGGGGCGCCGAAGGGCGTGGAGGTCACGGCCGCCTGCGTGGACAACTTCCTCGCTTGGGACCTCACCCTCGGCGGCGTCGACCCGACGGGCCTCACCTACCTCGACCAGGCGCCCTTCTCCTTCGACCTCTCCGTCTTCGAGCTCGCGGGCGCCCTCGGCGCCGGTGGGACGCTCGCGAGCATCACCCACGACACCCAGGAAAGCATCGCCGACCAGCTCGCCGCCCTCGCCGCGGCTGGCATCGACATCTGGGTCTCGACGCCCTCCTATGCCGATCTCATGCTCGCGGCCCCCGAGTTCGGAGCCGAGCTCCTTCCCACGGTCAAGCTCTTCATCTTCTGTGGCGAGGCACTGGCGAACACCACGGCCGCCCGCCTGGCCGAGCGCTTCCCCGCGGCGCGGATCCTGAACACCTACGGACCCACGGAGTCCACGGTCGCCGTCACCCAGGTCGAGGTCACACCCGAGATGGCGGCCGCCGCGGAGCCGCTGCCCGTGGGCGCGCCCCGCCCGGGGACCCGCCTGCGCATCGTCGACGCCGCGGGCGGGCCCTGCGCGCCGGGCGTCCCCGGTGAGGTCGTCATCGAGGGCGACACCGTCGCGAAGGGCTATTTCGGCCGCAGCGACCTCACCGCGCGCTCGTTTTCGACCGTCACCTGGGAGGACGGCACCCGCGTGCGCTCCTACCGCACCGGTGACGAGGGCTATCTCGATAAGGCGGGGCTCCTGCGCTACCGCGGCCGCCTCGATCTGCAGGTGAAGCTCAACGGCTTCCGCATCGAACTCGGCGAGATCGACGAGCAGCTCCGCCGCCTCCCGGGTGTGGACGCCGCGGCGACGACCGCGCCCGCGCGCGACGGCAAGGTCACCCATCTCGTGGCGCACGTGGTCTACAGCGGCGAGCGCCTGCCGGATGAGTCGGACTTCCGTCTCGGCCTGCGCCTGAAGGAGGCCCTGCGCGCCACGCTGCCGCATTACATGATCCCCAAGAAGGTCGTCTTCCTGGATGCCCTGCCCATGACCGGCAACGGCAAAGTGGACCGCCGGGCCCTCGCAGAGGGGCGGCGGTAGGCGGATGGGGTTCTACTCGTCGGCCTCGTTCTTCGTCGCGCTCGCCATCGCCGTCGTCCCGGCCGCCGTCCTCGGCCTCACGGGCCGGCGTATCAAGCCCTACGGCATGGCGGCCTCCGTCGTCATGCTCGCTTTCCTCTACGCGGGCTCCATGCGAGCCCTTCTGGCCTTCCTGCTCTTCCTCGCGGTGTCGACCGTCTGCTACCGGCTCACCCTCCGCTCATGGACGAAGGGGAACCGGAGCCTCGCCCTCTACCGCGCCTGCCTGGCGGCCACGATCGCGCCACTCGCGATCTACAAGGTGAGCGCGGCCGCGGGCCCCGGCCTCCTCGGCTTCATCGGCATCTCCTACCTCACCTTCCGTTCGGTCCAGGTGCTCATCGAGATCCGCGACGGCCTCATCACCGAGCTCTCGCTCGCTGACTTCCTCTACTTCCTGATCTTCTTCCCGACCATCACCTCGGGGCCCATCGACCGCTCGCGGCGCTTCCTCGCCGACGCGAACGCCCCAGCCGACCGCGGCGCCTACGTCGACCTCCTCACCCGCGGCATCCTGCTGATCCTGCTAGGTGCGGTCATGCAGCTCGTCATCGCTACGATCATCTCGAGCTTCTCCCAGGTGGCCCCCGATGCCGGCCTGCCGAACGTGAGCACGGTCGCCCTGCCCCACGGCGTGCGCGGGATCGTCCGCGCCTACCTCTACGGGCTCTACCTCTTCTTCGACTTCGCGGGGTACTCCGCCATGGCCATGGGGGCGAGCTACTGCTTCGGGATCCGCACCCCTCGGAACTTCCGCGCGCCCTTCATCGCCACCGACATCAAGGACTTCTGGAACCGCTGGCACATCACGCTCTCCACGTGGCTTCGAGATTTCGTCTTCATGCGCTTCGTGCGCGCCGCCACCCGGCGCCGCCTCTTCAAGAGCCGCCTCGCGACGGCGCAGGCGGGCTACCTCGTGAACATGGCGCTCATGGGCGCCTGGCACGGCCTCACGGTGAACTACCTCGCCTACGGTGTCTACCACGGGATCCTCCTTGCGGGGACCGAGGCCTATCAGAAGCGCTCGGCCTTCCACAAGCGGCACAAGAAGGACCGCTGGTACCTCGTCCTCACCTGGTTCATCACCTTGAACCTCGTGATCATCGGATTCGCCCTGTTCTCCGGACAGGCGCATGTGATCATCGTCAACCTCATGAAAGGAGCCATAGATGGATAGGGAAGAGCTTGTGGAGCAGGTGCTCGAGATGCTCGAGGAGATCTGCGACGACGAGGCCGTGCGCGAGGAGCGCGACATCGACCTCTTCGACGCGGGGCTGCTCGACTCCATGGCGGCCATCGAGGTGCTCGTGGCCATCGAGGAGCGCTTCGGCGTCGACATCGCGCCCACGGCCGTCGAGCGCGATGAGATGAACACCGTGAACAAGATCATCCACCAGATCGAGATCCGCCTGTGACGCGCGCCGGGGACAGTGGAGCCGCCGCGCTCGTGGCGCGGGTGAGCGCGTGGTTTCTCGGCGGCTCCTGGAGCGCGGTCCTCGCCTGGGCTGCGGCCGTGCTCGCGCTCATGGCGGTGCTCGCCTGGTTCTTCATCCTCTCGCCCTACGGCGCCCCGGCGGCGCCGGTGTACGCGGAGTTCTAGAGGTGGGGAACATGGAGCCTAGCATGGGAAGCGGATCGGCGCGCGTGGGCCGGCGGGCGGCCGCGGTCGCCCTCGCGGTCGCCCTCGCGGCGGCGGGGCTCGGTGCCTTCGGGCTGCAAGCGACGCGTCGCGCGCTCGCGCCCTCGACCTCGATCGTCACCTACCCGGCCGCCACGCAGGTCTCGAACTTCGACTTCATGACGGGGTCCCTCGCGGCCCGCGAGCACCGGGGGGAGCATCCCAAGCTCATCTTCGGCTCGTCCGAGCTCGCGCCCGACCTCGCGGGGCCGGCGCATCCCGCCCGCCTGCTCACGAACGGGCGATACGCGATCGACGCGGCCGTCATGGGCCGTGCGGGCACCACCGACCTCTGGAGCGCGATCGAGATGGGCGCGATGGCCCCGCGGGTGTCCGACCGCCGCATGGTCTTCTTCGTGAGCATGCAGTGGTTCATGTCGTACCGCCGCCCGCGCAAGGAGTTCCCTGGGGTCTTCTCCGAGGGGGCCTGGCGTGCCTTCATGGAGAACCCGGACATATCGGCCGAGCTCAAGGCCCGCGTCGCCGACCGGATGGCGGAGTACGGCGTCGACCGCCGCGCGGGATCGTCCCCGCTCGGCGCTCTCGCGGACGAGGTCGACGCGGGCGCCGCGAACCTCGCCTCCGACCTGCGCCAGGCGACGGGCGCCGACCCGGCGGCCGCGCCCGGCGCGCAGACCCTGCCGGCCCGCGGCGGCGCGGCCGAGCTCGACGCCGAGGAGGAGGCCACGCAGCCGCGCACGGCGGCGGGCGACCCCGATTGGGGCGCGATCTTCTCGCGCGCCCTGTCCGACGCTCGCGCCCGCTCGGGCGGAAACAGCGCCGGGTTCTACGATGCCTGGTACAAGAAGAAGTTCAAGGCTTGGGAGCGGGGCGCGCGGTCGCGGTGGCGCAAACTCGATGACGGCTCGTACTTCAGCCAGCAGGAGCTCGACGACTTCAAGATGCTCCTTTCGGTCTGCCGCGAGGCGGGGATCACGCCGCTCATCGTGATCCAGCCCGTCAAGGGCGCCGCCTACGACGCCACGATCTACAAGGCCGAGGTGCGCCGGCAGTTCTACGACATGATCCGCGGCGCCGCCCGCGATGCCGGGGCCTCGGTCGCCGACTTCTCGGACCGCGAGTACGACCCCTTCTTCCTCCGCGACTACTCGCACCCGTCCGACCTCGGGGGCGCGTATTACGCGCGCGCGATCTACACCTGGTTCAAGACGGGCACGGCGGACACCTCGAAGGTGCAATAGGCACGGGCGCGGCTCCATGGCGGCCGCGAGCTCGGCGCGGGGGAGGGGCCTGCCGCTGCGAAACGGGCTGGGGCCCCGGCGACCGACGCGTCGCCGGGGCCCCATGCCCGTCGCTTCCTAGTTCGCCATGGCCCCCGCGGCCCAGGCGTCGACGTCCTCGATGCGGATGACGCTCGCCACCGCGCGCACGAACCCGAGCGCGCCGAGCTCGTCGCGGGCAGCGGCGAGCTCGCCCTCGCGGACCGGCCCCGTGATGACGGTGACCGTCGGCGCCCCTGCGGCCCCGTCCACCTCGAGCGCACGCACCTCGACACCGCGGCCCTCGAGGGCAGCGCGAACCCCCGCGAGCTCCTCATCACCGGCCGCCTCGACGTCCAGGCGGAGGTAGAACCGGTTCACGAGGTCCTCGAAGGCGACGATGGGCCGCACGGCCCGGTAGGGCTCGGGCTCGGGGAGTGGGTCCACCCCACGGGACATGGGCTCCGCAAGTGCGAGGATATCGCCCACGACGGCGCTCGCGGTGGGGAAGGAGCCGGCCCCCGCCCCGTAGAACATCGTCTCACCCACGGCGTCGCCCACCACGTACACGGCGTTCATCGCGCCGGCGACGGAGGCGAGCTGGTGGTCCGCCGGGATCATCGTGGGGTGCACGCGGGCCTCGACGCCCGCCTCGGTGCTCCGCGCGATGCCGAGCAGCTTGATCGTGTAGCCGAGCTCGCGCGCCGCGGCCATGTCCTCGGCGGTGATCGCGCGGATGCCCTCCTGGAAGACGTCGTCGGTGACGACGCGCGTGTTGAAGCCGATGCTCGCGAGGATGGCCGTCTTGCTCGCCGCGTCGAAGCCGTCGACGTCGGCCGTGGGATCGGCCTCGGCGTAGCCCAGGCGCTGGGCGTCGGCGAGGACCTCGGCGAAGTCGGCGCCCTCGCGCTCCATGCGCGAGAGGATGTAGTTGGTGGTGCCGTTCATGATGCCCGCGATCGTGAGGATGCGGTTGGCGGTGAGCGTGTGCTCGAGGGCGTTCACCACGGGGATCCCGCCGGCCGCCGCGGCCTCGCACTTGAGCTGGACGCCGGCGTCGTGGGCGAGCCCGGCGAGCCGCTCCACCTGGCGGCCGAGCAGCGCCTTGTTGGCGGTGACCACGTGCTTGCCCGCCGCGAAGGCGGCCTCCATGATCTCGGTGGCGGGGTGCTCGCCGCCGATGAGCTCCACGACGATGTCGACGCCCGGGTCGGCCACGACCTCGCGCCAGTCGTCGGTGAAGCGCTCGGCGGGCAGCCCCGCGGCCTCGGCCTCGGCGGCCCTGCGCGCGCACCCGCGGACCACGTCGATGTCGATGCCGTAGTTCACGCGGTAGTCCTCGCGGTGGGAGAGGATGAGCTTCACCACGCCGCCGCCGACCGTTCCGATTCCGATGACGCCGACGCCGATCGTACGCTTCGCATCCTGCATATGAGCCCCTTCCGTCGTGCTCATGGCCGTTGTCGTGCCCATTGTACCGAAGGGCCCAGATCGGTCGAAACAGAGATGTAACACGTGAAATCGATGACGGGCTGCGCGGTCGGACGGCCTTCCAACTGCGCAAACGATCGGCTGTCATCCTCCGCTCATCGGGTCCGCGCCGTCGATCCACCGAAAAACCCTCGCTTTAACAGGGCAAAGCGAGTAGGCTGTTGCGAACGTTCCACATCGTCCGGACGGCGGTAAAACCGCTGGAAGAGGCGGGGGCGTTGCACTACTCGATGCCGGTCTTGGGCCGGTATGCACCTGGAAGGAGAACCGCATGTCTATCAACATGAACCCTGCCCTGAATCGCAGGAGCCTGATCGCGGGCGTAGCCGGGCTGGGGGCTGCGGGTATTCTAGCCGGGTGCTCGGGCAACGCCGGCACCGACGCCGGCTCCGCGGCCGCCTCGGGCTCCGCTTTCAAGATCGGCAGCATCGGCCCGAAGACGGGCGCCACCGCTTCCTACGGCCTCTCGGTCACGAACGGCGCCGAGCTCGGCTGCAAGGACTTCTCGGTGGACGGTCTCTCCTTCGAGTACAAGAGCGAGGACTCCACGGGCAACGCCGAGACCGCGGTGAATGCCTACAACACCCTCGCCGACTGGGGCATGCAGGCGCTCGTGGGCCCCACCCTGACCGGCCCCTCGGTCTCCGTCGCCGACCAGTGCAACACCGACCGCACCTTCATGATCACCCCGTCGGCCTCCTCCGAGGACGTCACGGCCAACAAGGACTGCGTCTTCCAGGTCTGCTTCACCGACCCCAACCAGGGCAAGAACGCCGCCCTCTTCCTCGCGGAGAAGTACGCAGACGAGAAGATCGCCGTGATCTACAACTCCGGCGACGCCTACTCCTCGGGCATCTACAGTGCCTTCATCGAGCAGGCCAAGACCTCCAAGCTCCAGATCGTGAGCGAGGAGTCCTTCAAGGACGATTCCGCCTCCAGCTTCAACAACCAGCTCACCAAGGCCCAGGCCGCGGGCGCGACCTTCATCTTCGCCCCCATCTACTACACGCCGGCCTCGGTGCTCCTCACGAATGCGCATGACATGGGCTACGAGGTCAAGGTCATGGGCTGCGACGGCATGGACGGCATCCTCGGCGTGGAGGGCTTCGACACGAGCTATGCCGAGGGCCTGCTGCTCATGACCCCCTTCTCGGCCGACGACCCGGCGAGCGCCGACTTCGTCAAGGCCTACCAGGACGCCTACGGCGAGACGCCCGACCAGTTCGCGGCCGATGCCTACGACGGCGTGCACGCGGTGGCCGAGGCCATCAAGAAATCGGGCATCACCCCGGATGTCTCCCCGGAGGAGGCCTGCGACAAGCTCGCGGCCGCCATGCTCGAGATCTCCATCGACGGCCTCACCGGCAAGCTCTCCTGGAACGACAAGGGGCAGGTCGAGAAGGACCCGACGGCATACGTAATCGAGAGCGGCAAGTACGTCAAGGCGTAGGTGCTTCCACCTGCACAGACGTGCTTCCACGCAGGCAGGGGCGCCGCGCCGCCCCTGCCTGCGCTCGATTGTGCTGACATCCTGCCAGACCCCCTCATAGATTGCGAGGTGCATACATGACGGTCTTCCTCCAGTACCTGGCCAACGGGCTCTCCATGGGAAGCGTCTACGCCATCATCGCGCTCGGGTACACCATGGTCTACGGCATCGCCAAGATGCTGAACTTCGCCCACGGCGACGTCATCATGGTGGGCGCGTACGTCTCCTTCTGCGCGACGAGCTACCTCGGGCTCCCCGCCTGGCTCGCCGTCGTCCTCTCCATCGCGGCCTGCACGGTCCTGGGCGTCGTCATCGAGGGGCTCGCCTACAAGCCGCTCCGCCAGGCGGGCCCGCTCGCGGTGCTCATCACGGCCATCGGCGTCTCCTACCTCCTGCAGAACGCCGCCCAGCTCATCTGGGGCGCGACGCCCAAGAACTTCACGGCCATCGTGAGCTTCCCGGTGCCCGAGCCCCTGGCGTCGCTCAACGTCTCCGCGGTGAGCATCGCCACCATCGTGGCCTGCCTCGTCATCATGGCGCTGCTCATGTGGTTTACGGGCAACACCAAGATGGGCAAGGCCATGCGCGCGGTGTCCGAGGACAAGGACGCCGCCCGCCTCATGGGCATCAACGTCAACCGCACGATCTCGATGACCTTCGCGATCGGTTCGGCCCTCGCGGCCCTCGCGGGCGTGCTCATGTGCAGCTACGCGCCGGTGCTCCAGCCCACCACGGGCGCCATGCCCGGCATCAAGGCCTTCACGGCCGCGGTGTTCGGCGGCATCGGGTCCATCCCGGGCGCCTTCATCGGCGGCATCCTCCTCGGGATCATCGAGGCGATGGCTCAGGCCTACATCTCCACGAGCCTGGCGAACTCCATCGTCTTCGCCGTGCTGATCGTGGTGCTGCTCGTGAAGCCCGCGGGACTCCTCGGCAAGTACGTGCCGGAGAAGGTGTAGGTGAGAGCGATGAACTTCCTCAAGGATAAGATCACGCGGCGCGACTTCATCACCTACGGCCTGGTGATCGCGGCCTTCGTCATCGTCTCCGCGCTCTCCGCCCAGGGCGTGATCCCGCGCTCGCTGCGCGGCCAGCTCGTGCCCGTCACCTGCTACGTCGTGGCGGCGATCTCGTTGAACCTCGTCGTCGGCGTCGCCGGCGACCTCTCGCTCGGACACGCCGGCTTCATGAGCGTCGGCGCGTTCTCGGGGATCGTCTGCGCCATGAGCCTGACCGAGGCCATCCCCGACCCCGGTATCCGCCTCGCGCTCTCCATGGTCGTCGGCGCCCTCTTCGCGGCGGTGGCGGGATTCCTCATCGGCATCCCGGTGCTGCGCCTGCGCGGCGACTACCTGGCCATCGTGACGCTCGCGTTCGGCGAGATCATCAAGGAGGTCGTGAACTGCCTGATCGTCGGCACCGATGCGGCCGGCCTGCACGTGATCTTCAACGTGGGCGGCGACAAGACGGTGGAGGACCTGCACCTGCTCGAGGGCGGCGTCGCCATCATCAAGGGCGCCCAGGGCGCCTCGGGCACGCAGATGATCGCGACCTTCGCGGCGGGCTTCGTGCTCGTCCTGATCGCCCTCGTCATCGTGCTGAACCTCGTCAGGAGCCGCGCCGGCCGCGCCATCATGGCCGTCCGCGACAACCGGATCGCCGCCGAGAGCGTGGGCCTCTCCGTCACCAAGTACCGCCTCATCGCCTTCGTGGTCTCGGCGGCGCTGGCGGGTGCCGCGGGTGCGCTGTACGGCGCGAACTTCTCGCAGCTCTCGCCCACGAAGTTCGACTTCAACACCTCCATCCTCATCCTGGTGTTCGTGGTGCTCGGCGGCCTCGGCAACATGCGCGGCTCGATCATCGCGGCCGTGCTTCTCACGATCCTGCCCGAGGCCCTGCGCGGCTTCTCCGACTACCGCATGCTCGTGTACGCGATCGTGCTGATCCTCGTCATGCTCTTCACGAACAACCCGCAGCTCAAGCTCATGATGGGGAAGATCCTTCCGAAGCGAGAGGGGGCGGCGGCCCATGGCGAATAAGTTCAACTTCGAGCGCGCCCGGATGGTCCCGGTTCCGAGTCGCGCCATCGTGCCCGATCGCGACATCGACCACACGCCGGCGCTCGAGTGCATCCACCTGGGCATCGAGTTCGGCGGCCTCAAGGCCGTGGACGATTTCAACCTGACGATCGGCAAGACCGAGATCGCCGGCCTCATCGGCCCGAACGGCGCCGGCAAGACGACCGTCTTCAACCTGCTCACGAAGGTCTACCAGCCCACGCATGGCACGGTCCTCGTGGGCGGCCAGGACACGAGCGGCAAGACCGTGGCCCAGGTGAACCGCATGGGCGTGGCCCGCACCTTCCAGAACATCCGCCTCTTCGACACGATGAGCGTGCTCGACAACGTCAAGGTGGGCCTCCACAACCAGAAGCCCTACTCGGCCTTCGAGGGCGTCGTGCGCGCGCCGCGGTTCTGGATCCGCGAGAAGGAGTTCGAGGACCGCGCCCGCGAGCTGCTTGACATCTTCGACATGGGCTCGCTCGCGGGGGAGCCCGCGGGCTCGCTGCCCTATGGTGCCCAGCGCCGGCTCGAGATCGTCCGCGCCCTTGCCACGAACCCGTCGCTGCTCCTGCTCGACGAGCCCGCGGCGGGCATGAACCCCTCCGAGACGGCCGAGCTCATGGAGAACATCGTCAAGATCCGCGACACCTTCCAGATCGCGATCATGCTGATCGAGCACGACATGAGCCTCGTCATGAACATCTGCGAGGGCATCTGCGTGCTGAACTTCGGCAAGGTGATCGCCAAGGGCACGCCCGAGGAGATCCAGGTGAACGAGACGGTCATCGAGGCGTACCTCGGTAAGCAGAAGGAGGCGGGCGCCGATGAGTAACGAGGCGAACCTGCGGGAGCCGGGCGCGCTCACCGCCGACGCGATGCTCTCCGTGTACAACATCAACGTCTGGTACGGCGCGATCCACGCGATCAAGAACGTATCCTTCGACGTGAACGAGGGTGAGATCGTGGCGCTCATCGGCGCGAACGGCGCCGGCAAGTCCACGACGCTCAAGACCGTCTCGGGCCTGCTCAGGAGCCAGACGGGCTCGATCACCTTCCTCGGCGAGGACATCATGCACACCCCGGCCGACAAGCTCGTGGGCCGCGGCCTCGCGCAGGTGCCCGAGGGGAGGCGTGTCTTCCTCGAGATGTCGGTGGAGGAGAACCTCGAGATGGGGGCCTACACCCAGCCGAAGTCGACGGTGGCTCCGGGCATCGCGCGGGTGTACGACGCCTTCCCGCGCCTGAAGGAGCGCCGCCGCCAGGTGGCGGGCACCCTCTCCGGCGGCGAGCAGCAGATGCTCGCGATGGGCCGCGCGCTCATGAGCAACCCCAAGCTCCTGATGCTCGACGAACCGTCGATGGGCCTGGCCCCGATCCTGATCGAGCAGATCTTCCAGATCATCGAGGAGCTGCACCGGGCCGGGTCGACGATCCTGCTCGTGGAGCAGAACGCCCAGATGGCGCTCTCGATCGCGACGCGCGCCTACGTGATGGAGACCGGCAAAGTGACGCTCTCGGGCACGGGCGCCGAGCTGCTCGTGAACGACGACGTCCGCCGCGCCTACCTCGGCGGCTGAGGGAGAGGGGAGCGGCGTGACCCAGGGATCCGGGCCCCGCATGCGCGATCCGAGCGCGGGCGCCCGGCCTGTCGCGCTTCCGGGCCGCGCCCGCGTGGGGGCCGGGCTTGGGCCGCGCCCGCGTGGAGCCAGGGCTTGAGCGCGGGTTCCCATCCGTATGGGCGCCGCGCCCATATGCTGACCGCATGCGGGTACTGGCCGACCCCGCTTTCGGACCGAGCCCGCGTGCGTGATCCGCGCGCGGCTGGGGCTTGAGCGCGGGTTCCCATCCGAATGGGCGCCGCGCCGCCTCGCGCGGCATCTCGTCGAGGTCCAATTCGTGCGATAGGGTGTCGGTCTGACGAAAGTCCCCGTTGTGAGCGTTCACGGCGGGGACTTCTGTCATGTGCGTGCGTGTTCTGATGGGATTGCATATCTAAAACTATTCAAATGGGTCTGCCTGAGCTCATCTGGGCAGATCGAGCAGCCCACAATGGGGACTTCTGTCAGACCGACCCCCTCCGACTGGCAATGGAATCTCCTGCCAGACCGTCACCCTGCCGACGATGGAATCTCCCGCCAGACAGTCTCCATCTCCGGCGAGGGTCCTCCTATAAGGCCAACTCCCTCAACTGGCGATGCAATATCCTGCAGGGACGCCCCTCGGCGATGGGTTCTCCTACCAGACCGACCCCGCCGGCGAGGGGAGCTCCCGCCGCCCCCAGGCCCTCTGCCCGTGCCGGCATCGGCCGCGTTTGACTTCCCCGCTTTTCAGCATATTGAAAATGGGATGTGGTATGGTGACCCCACCCCTCCACGCACGCCTCACAAGGAGGTAGTGCAGTGAACCACATCATTCTGAGCCACGATACGGCGCTCGCCGTGTCCCGGTCCCCGTATGCGAACGCCATGCGGGGCAAGAGGGTCTGCTGCCCCGTGCAGGCGGAGGTCCCGAGCCCCGAGCGGGCGCATCTCATCGCCACGCGCCTCGGCGTTCCCGAGCCCCTGCATGTTCTGGTGGGAGACGTTCGCGCCCGCCGACCCCATCGCTCGGTCGTGTGCCATGCGCACGCGGGTCCGAGCGCGTTCTGCGAGCTTGGGCCGGGCGTGCTCGTCAGCGCCCCCGAGCTCCTCCTCGCCCAGCTCCCATCTCATCGTGACGTTCCCGGCGCGCTGATGCTGGGGATGGAGTTGATGGGCGATTACGCGCTCTCCCCGGATCGGAATCGGTCGGTGAGGGACCGCCCTGCGCTCATGGTGCCGGCCCACCTGCAGAGCCTGGCGAATGCGGCTCGACCGGATGCGTTGGATGGAGACCCGCGGCGCATGTCCCGCTCCAAGCTCGCCCGCGTCTCCCGGCTGCTGATACCCGGTGCGCGGTCGCCGAAGGAGGCCGAGATCGCGCTGCTTCTGAGCCTGCCCCGCCGTCTCGGGGGCCGCGGCATCCAAGGCATCATCCTCAACCACCGCGTCGACCTCTCTCGGGAGGCCCGCGCCGTCGCCGGGAGGAAGTACCTCGTCTGCGACATTTTCATAGCGGGCGCTGGCTTGGAGCTCGGGTACGACAGCGACAGCCACCATCTGACCCGGCGGTCCCATGAGTCGGACGCGCGCCGGGAGAACGCCCTGCGCATGATGGGAGTGGGTTATATGGGGATGACATCGGGTCAGCTCCATCAGTGGTCGGCGTTCGATGCGCTCGCAGATCGTCTGGCAGCGGAGGCGGGCATGCGCCTCCGACCGCTCAAACACGCCTCCCGGGCGCGCCAGTACGAGCTTTGGGAGCGCCTGCTGTTTGGGCGGCGCCTACGCGGCGACCTCGGGGACAGCTAGGTTGAGATGCGGGGTGCTGAGCCGTGAGGGGGTCGGTCTGACAGAAGTCCCCATTTTGAACGGCTCCTGGGGCGCATGGCCCGCCGCCAGCCGACAGATGAATAACCATGCATGTGTTTTTGAGGGTATGCGCGCGAGCGATTGCCAGAAGTCCCCAAAGTGAGAGCCCACAATGGGGACTTCTGTCAGACCGACCCCTCATGCCTCCAGGTAGCCGTAAAGTTCGGCCGCGTCGGATTCGAGCTTGGCCCGGCAGTCCATCTGGGCCAGGCGGTACCCCACGAAATAAGGGGAGACGACCCAGCGCGGCACGACCTTGCAGACCACGCGTCCCGGCAGGGGATAGAAGAAGAGGTTGTACGAGGTGCAGCGCCCTCCGTGGTGAGCCTCGAGCAGGTAGCGCGTCGTGGCGGCGATCGCGTCGGCGAAGGTGCCGACGGCCCCATCACCCCGCGCGGCGGCACCGCCCTGCGCACCGGCGCCTCCCACGCGCCCGCCCTCGTATCCCGCCTCGGCGCCGGCGTGCCCGTCCTCGCGTCCCATCGCGATGTTCACCTCGAAGAACCCCATCACCGGGTCGGTCGAGACGCTCGCCTCCACGTCACCGCGCGCCCACACGGGAATCCCCTCGAGGCTGCCCGCACCCACCTCGGCATACCCGTCCTCGTGCACGAGCCCCACCACCTGGAGATGGGGATGATGGAGGCTCCCGCCGGAGAGGGGGCCGAAGTTCTTGTACATGAGGACGCTCCGGAACGCGCCGGTATCCGCCATCGCCTCCCAGCAGGCAAGCGCGAAGCGGATCACCGCCCGCGCCTTCCCGCGCGGGTAGCACGACAGGTCCCCGTCGTGCTCGTCCGACTCGATGATGACGGTCTGGACCGTGTCGGCGAGCGTCCGGTACTTGTTCATGAGCCAGATGCGGTCCCCCTCGCGCAGGAGCACGCCCTCAAGCCCCTCCACATCGCAGAAGGGGCAGTGGCCGGTGGGGCGTCGGTTGTCGTCGGGCTTGCCGCGCGAGGCCGCGCTCTCGAAGACGAGGGGCATCGCTCACCCCTCCCGCTCAGGCGACCCCGTGCCGGCGCCCCCGCCCGCACCGCGCCCGCGCCCGGCGAGCGCCGCGCGGCCGGCCCGCACCGCGCTCTCGCTCCGCCGGCGCTCCTCCTCGCCGAGCCAGAGCATCGCCCGCCCCGCGAGCGAGGCCAGGACCTGCTGAAAGAGGGTTCCGCACATGACCGGGAACACCACCTCCCCGGGGAAGTACTGCGTCGCGATGACCGCCCCCGAGGAGATGTTGCGCAGCCCGCAGTCGAAGCTCATCGTCACGAGCGTGGGGAACGAGCGACCGAGCAGGCGCGCGGCGAGCATCCCCCACATGAAGCCGGTCGAGGCGAACAGCAGGATGAACAGGGCCACCTCAGCGCGCTCCCAGGTCATGTGCAGGACGTGCTCGCTCATGGCCGTCGAGTTCGCGGTGATGATGAGGAGCATGAGCGCCCGGCAGGCGGGGCTGATGGCGGGGGAGAGCCGCTCATGCCCCCAACCGCGCGTGACCTCGTTCAAGACCATGCCCGCGAGCGCCGGCAGCGCGATCATGAAGAGCATCTCGCGCATCATGCCCACGGCGTCGATCGCCACGGCCTCGCCGAGGAGCACGCTCAGGGTGAGGGGGATGCTGAAGGGGGAGAGGAGTGTCGTGACGAGGATGGTCGCGAGCGCGAGCGAGCCGTTCCCGCCGTAGATGCCGACCCACATGAAGCTCACGATGCCCACGGGCACCGAGTACTCGAGGACGATACCGGTGATGAGGTGGATGTTGCCGGCGAAGAACACGTTCGCGAGCGCGAAGGCGCCGAGCGGCATGAGCACGAGGGCGATCGCGACGATCACGATCAGGTCGGCGGGGTGGCGGAACGTGTCGACGACCTGGCGAAGCGAGTTGTTGAGCGATCCCTGGAAGGTCATGAAGCCGAAGATCGCGGGGACGAACGGGCTCACGGCGCCGAAGAAGCGGGGGAAGAGCACGCCGAGCACCACGCAGATGGGCACGAGCACGGGCATGCGCCCCGCGATGGCCTTGCCGAATCCCGTCCAGCGCTCCATTGCAACCGTCCCATCCCCGTGTCCGTACGTCCGCACCACGTATGGTCTGCCCCCGCGCGCCGCGCGTCAACGGTACCCGGCCCGGGAGGACTCGAACTGTAACATGGGTGCGCCCCCGGCGGGCCGCACGGCGCCGGGCCGTCCGGCCCTGAGCCCCGGCCGCTCACCGCCCCGCGCGCCCCGTGTCCGCGCGAGGGCGTATACTCGAACGCGTACAACCAAGAAGCCCGCCGCAGCGGGCGCACCTGTAGGATTTGATCAACATGTCTACGCTTCAGACGACGCGCCGCTGGTCGGTGGCGCGCCCCCAGCCCGAGCTCGAGGCCGAGCTCGCCCGCGCGCTCAACGTCGCGCCCCTCGTGGCCCGGGTCATGGCCGCCAACGGCATCTCGTCCGCCGAGGAGGGCGAGCTCTTCCTCACCCCCTCGCTCGAGCGGGACTGGGCGGACCCGCTCATCATCCCCGGCATGCCCGAGGTGGTCGACCGCGTCTGCCGCGCCATCGAGGCGGGTGAGTGCATCGCGGTCTTCGGCGACTTCGACGTGGACGGCATCACCTCCACCTGCCTGCTCACCGAGGGGCTCCGCGCCCTTGGGGCCCGCGCCTGCCCCTTCATCCCGCGGCGGTTCGACGAGGGCTACGGCATCAGCCGCGAGGCGCTCGACCGCGTGATCGACGCCTGCGCGCCCGATCTCGTCGTCACGGTCGACAACGGCATCGCCGCCCGCGACGAGGCCCCCTATCTCGCCGAGCGCGGGATCGACCTCGTGGTGACCGACCACCCCGAGCCGGCCGGCCTCGTGCCCGAGGGCATCCCGCTCACCGACCCCAAGCTCGCCGACGAGGGCCCCTCCCGCGAGCTCGCCGGCGCCGGCGTGGCCCTGAAGCTCGTCCAGGCGCTCGGCGCTCGGCTCGGCGCGCCCGACCTCTGGCGCCGCTACACCGAGGTCGCGGCCCTCGGCACCGTGGCCGACATGATGACCCTCACGCCCGAGAACCGCGCCCTCGTGGCCGATGGCATCGCCCATATGCGCGCGACGGCGCGCCACGGCTACATCGCACTCGCGGCCCTCACCCGCACGGACCTCTCCACCGTCACTACGGACTCCCTCTCCTTCTCGCTCATCCCGCGCCTGAACGCCGCCGGCCGCATGGCCGACCCCGCCCTCGCGCTCAGGCTGCTCATGGCGACCGATCCCATCGAGGCGGGCCGCCTCGCCGCCGAGCTCGAGGAGATCAACCAGGAGCGCCGCAGCATCGAGGCGGCCCTCACCGACGAGGCCCTCGCCCGCGTGGGGGACACCTACGACGGGGGCCGCGTGATCGTGGTGGGCGGCGAGGGCTGGCACGAGGGCGTCAAGGGCATCGTCGCGAGCCGCCTCACGAACCGCTACCACGTGCCGTCGCTGCTCTTCTCCATCGAGGACGGCATCGCCCGCGGGTCGGGCCGCTCGGTGGGGAGCATCAACCTCTTCGACGCCGTCGAGCGCTGCTCCGACCTGCTCATCCGCTTCGGCGGGCACGCGGGCGCCGTGGGCGTCACCTGCGCCGCCGAAAACCTCGACGCCCTCCGCGAGCGCCTGGGCGCGGTCCTCGCCGAGCTTCCCGAGGAGGATTTCGAGGACACCGGCGAGATCTCCGCCGCGGTCTCCCTCGACGAGCTCGACATCGACACGGTTCGCCAGCTCTCGCTGCTCGAACCCTTCGGCCAGGGCAACCGCACGCCCGTCTTCGCCGTCGAGGGCGTCACGATGACGGATCGCGCCTGCGTGGGACGCACCGGCGACCACCTGCGCTTCTCGGCGACGGACGGCGTCTCGACCGTGCCGGCCATCATGTTCCGCGCGCCCGAGCCCGCCGCGCTGGCCGCCTGCGACACCGTGGTTGACCTCGTCTTCGAGGCCGTCGCCGAGACCTGGGCGGGCCGCACCAAGACCAAGCTCATGGTCAAGGACATCCTCCGCCACGGGGAGGACGGCGCCGCGGAGCGCCCGGCCGGCGCGGCCGCGCCCGAGGATGAGACGCCCTGCTGCGCCGCCGGCGTGGGCGCGTGCGCGCCTGCCGCCCCCGCCGACGGGGCCGCGGCGCGGCGGCAGAGCCTCGAGCGCCTGCCCTACCCCGAGCTCACCCGCTCCCTCATCCATGCGCTCATCGGTGCCTCCCGGCCCCATGAGGCCCAGGTCAGCGCCCTCGATGCCCTCGCGGGCGGGGAGGACGTCCTCGCCATCATGGGCACCGGCCGCGGCAAGTCGCTGATCTTCCAGGTCCACGCCGCCCGCGAGGCCATCCTGAACCGCCGGGCGAGCGTCTTCGTCTACCCCCTCCGCGCTCTCGTTGCCGATCAGGCCATCCACCTCGAGGCCGCTCTCGCGCCCGTGGGGATCCGCGTCGGCGTCCTCACGGGGGAGACCCCCGAGGAGCTGCGCGCCCGGTCCTTCTCGAAGCTCGCCTCGGGCGCCCTCGACATCGTGCTCACCACGCCGGAGTTCCTCGCGATCCACGCGCAGCGCTTCGCCGCGTGCGGCCGCGTGGGCTTCGTCGCCCTCGATGAGGCGCACCACATCGCGGGCGCGGCGCGCGGGGACCGCGAGGCCTACCTCGACCTCCCCGCGGTCCTGGCCGCCCTCGGCCGCCCACGGGTCCTCGCCTGCACCGCCACGGCCACCCCGGAGGCCGCCCGGGCGATCCGTGCGGTCCTCCCCGGCGCCCGCGCCGTCGTGGACGACGCGGTCCGCGAGAACCTCGATGTCGACGACGACCGCGATCTCGCGGCCCGCGAGAACCGGCTCGTCTCCATCGTCGCCACGGGCGAGAAGTGCGTGGTCTACGTCAACTCGCGCGAGCAGTCGGTCGCCCTCGTGCGCACGCTCCGCCGCCGGGTGCCCGACCGCGCCCGCGGCATCGCCTTCTACAACGCGGGCCTCACGCGCGCCGACCGCGCCCGGGTGGAGGGGGCCTTCCGCGCGGGCGAGCTCAGCTGCATCGTCTCCACCTCGGCCTTCGGCGAGGGCGTGAACCTCCCGGGGATCCGGCACGTGGTCCTCTACCACCTGCCCTTCTCCGCCACGGAGTTCAACCAGATGAGCGGACGGGCCGGCCGCGACGGCGCCCCGGCGAGCATCCACCTGCTCTACTCCGCCCGCGACGCCCGCATCAACGAGCGCCTCCTCGCGGACCTCGCGCCCGAGCGCGGCGAGCTCGTGGTCCTCTACCGGGCCCTTCAGACCATGTGGCGCGCGGGCACCCGCCGCACGCCCGCGGGGCTCGCCGCCACCGACGCCGATCTCGCGGGCCTCTGCGCGCAGATCGACGCGGCCGCAGCCCTGCCCGAGCGCGCGGTGCCGGCGGCCCTCGGCATCTTCGAGGAGCTCGGCTTCATCCGCACCAGCGCACCCGCCCGCGAGCGCCTGATCGAGGTCGTCGAGAGCCCCGGGCACGTCGACCTCACGCGGAGCATCCGCTACCTCGAGGGGATCCGCGCGCGCATGGCCTTCTCGGCCTTCCGCAACTGGGCGCTCGAGGCGTCGGCCCATGATATGCTTGCACGCGTGAACAGGCCGATCGTCCCCCGGTCGGAGTGAGGAGGCCAACGCCCATGGACGCCGAGAAACCCGAGGCCCCCGCGCGCACGCGCGAGTACATCGAGCAGGGCACGCCGCTTCTGCCCACGGACCGCATGGTCCACTACACCCTGGCCGACGACCTCCCGCCCGAGATCGGGGCCGACCGCTGGGACAAGCTCAGGAGCCTCTGCCGCAAGTACATGAGCGGGGAGGACGCCGCCAAGGTCGAGCGCGCCTACTGCTTCGCCGCCGAGAAGCACCGCGAGCAGAAGCGCCGCTCGGGCGAGCTCTACATCAACCATCCGGTCGAGGTCGGCATCATTCTCGCCGAGCTCCGCATGGACTGCGACGTGGTCTGCGCCGCGCTCCTGCACGACACCGTGGAGGACACCGAGACCTCGCTCGCCGACGTGGAGGAGCTCTTCGACGCGACCGTCGCCGAGCTCGTCGACGGCGTGACCAAGCTCACCAACATCGAGGTCGACAGCATGGACGCCAAGCAGGCGCTGAACCTGCGCAAGATGTTCCTGGCCATGAGCCGCGACATCCGCGTCGTGATCGTGAAGCTCGCCGACCGCCTGCACAACATGCGCACCCTGGCGGCGCTCCGCGAGGACCGCCGCCTCTTCAAGGCCCGCGAGACCATGGACGTCTACGCGCCGCTCGCCGACCGCCTGGGCATCTCCTCCATGAAGTGGGAGCTCGAGGACCTCTCGTTCTTCTACTTGGAGCCCGAGGCATACCAGCGGATCGCCCGCATGGTCTCGGAGAGCCGCGAGGCCCGCGAGCGCTTCCTCACCGAGACCATCAAGGCGCTCGACGACGAGCTCTCGGGTGCGGGTCTCACGGGCTTCCAGATCCACGGCCGCTCGAAGCACTACTGGTCCATCTACCAGAAGATGAAGCGCAAGGGCAAGGAGTTCTCCGAGATCTACGACCTCGTGGCCCTGCGTGTGATCACGAACTCGCTGGGGGACTGCTACTCGGTCCTCGGCGCCGTCCACTCGCTCTGGCATCCCATGCCCGGGCGGTTCAAGGACTACATCGCCATGCCGAAGTTCAACAACTACCAGAGCCTCCACACCACGGTCATCGGCCCCACGGCCCGGCCCCTGGAGATCCAGATCCGCACCTACGAGATGCACGAGCAGGCCGAATACGGCATCGCGGCGCACTGGCTCTACAAGAGCTCGGGCGGGTCCACGGCCACCAAGACCGGTGACGCCCAGCGGCTGGACGACCAGATCAACCTGCTCAAGCGCTCGCTCGACTGGGCGGTGTCCGACGAGATCGAGGACCCCAAGGAGTTCCTCGACTCCCTGAAGGTCGACCTCTTCGACCAGGAGATCTTCGTCTTCACGCCCAAGGGCGAGGTCATGAGCCTGCGGGCCGGGAGCACCCCGCTCGACTTCGCGTACGCCGTGCACACCGAGGTGGGCAACCACTGCGTCGGAGCCAAGGTCAACGGCGTGGTGGCCCCGCTCTCCCATGAGCTCAACATGGGCGACCGCGTGGAGATCCTCACGAACAAGGCCTCCCGCCCCTCGCGCGACTGGCTCGCCATCGTGCGCACGCCGAGCGCCCGCTCCAAGATCCGCCGCTACTTCGCGGCCGTCACCAAGGACGACGACGCCGCCTCGGGCAGGGACTCCCTGGCGAAGCTCCTCCGGAAGCAGGGATACGGCATCTCGACCCAGCGCACCACGCGCGCCCTCGCCGAGATCGCCGAGCAGCTGAACTACCGCCATATCGAGGACCTCTTCGCCGCGATCGGCTCGGGCAAGCTGGCGCTGCGCGCCGTCGCGAACAAGGTTGACGCGATCCTCGATCCGAAGCCGGAGGAGCCGCGCACCGAGGCGACGGCCGCGGAGGTCGTGGCCGAGGCGAAGCGCCAGGCGCGGGGGAGCAACCGCCGCCCGCAGGGCAAGGTTCGCCCGGGGAGCTCCGGTGTCATCGTGCAGGGCGGGGAGACGGACATGCTCGTGCGCCTCGCGCACTGCTGCAACCCCGTGGTCGGCGACGACATCGTGGGCTTCATCACGCGCGGCCGCGGCGTGTCCGTGCACCGGGCGAACTGCCCGAACGTGAAGGGGCTGAAGGAGCATCCCGAGCGCATGATCGAGGTCAGCTGGGACGGCGCCGCCGACGCGCTCTTCCAGGTGGAGATCGTCGTGGAGTGCCTCGACCGCATGGGGCTGCTGAAGGACGTGACGATCGCGATCGGGGACGCCGGCGGCAACATCCTCTCGGCGGCCACGGCCACGAACCGCGAGGGCATCGCGACCCTGCGCTTCCTCGTCGAGATCTCGGACGCGAGCGGGCTCGATCCGCTGCTCGCGAGCATCAGCCGCGTGGACTCGGTCTACGACGCCCGCCGCATCATGCCCGGCGAGGGCGCCCGCCAGATGCGCCGCCGCGGCTAGAGGGCCGCGCTCCCGGCCCCCAGACCCAGCCTCCGGGCTGGTGCGGGCGTGCCTTCCCGGCATCGGCTTCCAATCACATCCCGTTTCCTCACGTTTCCCATGGGTTTGCGCCGCGTTTTCGAGAGAAAACGGGATGCGAATGCCAGGGTCCCGCCCGCCCCGCTCCCTGCCGGGATGCGGGCGCCGGGCCTTGTCACCGTCTGTGCCGCGAACCCCGCTCCCGGCCCCCGCCCACCCCGCTCCCTGCCGGGCGCACAACCATCCCATACCGTTCACCCGCCGAAACCCGACCGCTCACCCGCGGCCCCTCCTATGCCCGTTTCCGCTCGTCGGTAAAACGCCGCCGCCCGCGATGCCTCGGCTCCCCCCGGTCGAAGCCAGCGTCCGCCGTCCGCCTCCGCTCCCTATGCTTTGAATCAGAGAAGGCCGCGGGAAGCTCCCGCGGCGAAGAGGGGAGACGCGCGGGGGCGCGTCGAACGTATAGAAAGGAGGAGCGGTATGGCGGATACACAGACGGCCGCGGTCGCAGCTGATCAGGGCGGTATGAAGAAAACCTTGTCACTTTGGAACTTCTTCACCATCGGATTCGGCGCGATCATCGGCACCGGCTGGGTGCTGCAGGTCGGCGACTGGATGGTCGTGGGCGGCGGCCCCGTCCCCGCGATGATCGCATTCCTTCTGGGAGCCATCTTCCTGGTTCCCATCGGAGCGGTGTTCGGCGAGCTCACGGCAGCCATCCCGATCTCGGGCGGCATCGTCGAGTACGTGGATCGCACCTTCGGGCGCGTACCGTCCTACATCACCGGATGGTTCCTCGCGCTCGGCAACGGCATCCTGTGCCCGTGGGAGGCGATCGCCATCTCCACGCTGCTCTCTGACATGTTCGGCACGATCCCCGGCCTCGAGTGGCTGCGCGCGGTCGAGCTCTACGAGATCCTCGGCGCGAAGGTCTACCTCTTCCCGACGATCATCTCGCTCGCCATCGCCGCCTACGTGATCTTCCTGAACTTCCGCGGCGCCAGCTCGGCCGCGAAGCTCCAGGCCTTCCTCACCAAGGCGCTCCTCTGCGGCATGCTGCTCGCCATGGGCATCTCGATCTTCACGGGCTCGCCTGCGAACGCCATCCATGAGGGCCAGGTGTTCTCGCAGGTGACCAACGCGGGCGGCGGCGTCGCCGCCACCGGTGCCGACAACATCTTCAGCGGCATCATGTCCGTGCTCCTGCTCACCCCGTTCTTCTACGCCGGCTTCGACACCATTCCCCAGCAGGCCGAGGAGGCCGCCGAGGGGCTCAACTGGAATAAGTTCGGCAAGATCATCACCCTGGCGCTGCTCGCCTCCGGTGGCTTCTACGTGGTCTGCATCTACTCGTTCGGCACGATCCTGAACTGGCATGACTTCGTCGCGAACCCCGTCCCGGCGCTCGCCTGCCTGAAGAACATCAACTTCATCTTCTACATCATCATGCTCACCATCGCCACGCTCGGCCCCATGGGTCCCATGAACTCCTTCTACGGAGCCACGAGCCGCATCATGCTCGCCATGGGCCGCAAGGGCCAGCTGCCCGCGCAGTTCGCCGTGGTCGACGAGAAGTCCGGTGCGCCGAAGCTCGCCTGCATGGTGCTCGCCGCCATCACCCTCGTGGGTCCGTTCATGGGCAAGAACATGCTCATCCCGCTCACGAAGGTCTCGGCGCTCGCCTTCATCTTCTCCTGCACGATGGTCGCGCTCGCCTGCCTGAAGATGCGCTTCACCGAGCCCGACCTGCCCCGTCCCTACAAGGTCCCGGGCGGTAAGTTCGGCATCATGCTCGCCGTCGCGGCCGGCCTGATCATCATCGCCCTGATCGTGCTCCCCATCACCGCTGAGTCCCTCGACTTCACCGGTTGGGCGATCGTCATCGGATGGCTCGTCGTCGGCCTCGTGCTGATGTTCGTGACCCAGGCGGTCAACAAGAGCAAGGCGTAACGCGCCACGGGTGGGCGCCTCGTCGGGAGCGCGCCCACCCATCCGAGTCCGTGTCGTCACGGAGCCCGCGCAGCCGTTGCGGCGGGCACGTGAAAATAAGTTCCAAGGGAGGAACCATGGGTAAGAAGTACGCAATCGTAGGTGGCAAGCTCATCGACGGTACCGGCGCCGAGCCGCTGGAGAACTCGCTCGTCCTCGTTGACGACGGCAAGATCGAGTACGCCGGTGCGCATCAGGACACCCCTGAGGGCTACGAGGTCATCGACGCCAGCGGCAAGACGGTCATGCCCGGCCTCATCGACACCCACCTGCACTTCTCCGGCAACCTGACCGACGATGACACCGACTGGGTCATGCAGCCGCTCCTCGAGAAGCAGGCCGTCGCCGTCAAGCAGGCCTATGACTGCCTGACCCACGGCCTCACCACCGTCTGCGAGATCGGCCGCTTCGGCATCCAGGTCCGCGACTGCATCGAGAAGGACGTCTTCAAGGGACCCCGCGTCCTCGCGACCGGCCTCGGCTTCTGCCGCGTCGCCGGCCACGGTGACTCCCACCACTGCACCCAGCTCGAGAACAAGGAATCCCACCCCTGGGGCGACCAGGTCGACGGGCCGTGGGACCTCCGCAAGGCCGTCCGTCGCCGTCTGCGCGAGAACCCCGACGCCATCAAGATCTGGGCCACCGGCGGCGGCATCTGGCGCTGGGACTCCGGCCGCGACCAGCACTACAGCTCTGAGGAGATCCAGGCTGTGTGCGAAGAGGCCAAGATGGTCGGCATCCCCGTGTGGAGCCACTCTTACAACAACCACGCCGCCGCGTACGACTCCGTCCGCTTCGGCTGCGAGCAGCTGATCCACGGCTTCGACATCGACGAGCGCACGATGGACCTCATGGCCGAGCAGGGCACGTTCTTCACCCCGACGATCGCCTTCCTGCCCACCTGGTACTCCACCTACCCGCCCGTCTACGTCCCCGAGCTGCACGACAAGTACGAGGGCACCCTGGTCGAAAAGGAGCTGCAGCGCAACTACGACTGCCTCCGCGAGGCCAAGAAGCGCGGCGTCGTGATGACCATCGGCTCCGACTCCTTCTCGTTCGTGACCCCGTACGGCACCTGCTCCATCGAGGAGATGTACGAGTTCGTGGACAAGATCGGCTTCACCCCGGTCGAGACCATCACCTGCGCGACCCTGAACGGCGCCAAGATGTGCCACATCGAGGACGAGACCGGTTCCCTCGAGGCCGGCAAGTGCGCCGACCTGCTCGTGGTCAACGGTGACGTCGCCGCCGACATCCACACCCTGAACGTCGACAACATGGACGTCATCATGAAGGACGGCTGGATCGTCGACCCCGGCACCTTCGGCGAGGGCAACAAGTACTCCGAGTAGGCGGGCCCGCCTGACGGCGACCTCTCCTCTCTGCCCCCTGCTCCGCTCCGGAGCAGGGGGTATTTTGTTTACCGATTCCCAGGGGCCGCTCACGGGCGCGCGGCTCGGCCGCGCCGCTCGACCCCGTATAATGCTCACTATCTCAACAGCACCGAAGGAGGACCGGCGTGCTCAACCTCACGAACCCCTTCCGCATCTCCCGCCGTATGAACCCCACGAAGGTGCTGGGCTCGGCGCAGTTCGTGATGACGGTCCTCCTCGGGCTCTGCGTGCCGGGCCTCTTCGCCCTCCTCGCCTGGGACATCGTCGCCGAGGTGCCCAACCCCGTGCCCGCGGTCGTCACGATCGCCGGCCTCGTGCTCCTCTGCTTCTTCTTCTCCTATGTCTTCGTCATCCCCGACGACCTCACCTCGAGCGCCACGGACCGCACGCTCGCCATCGCGTCGAAGATTTTCGTCCACACGCGCAACGGCATGTCGCCCGAGGTGGCGCTCGACACCTGCCAGATCATTCTGCCCGAGACCATGGCCTCGGCCATGTGCATCACCGACGGCCATCAGGTCCTCGCGAGCTGGGGCGAGGGGTCCGACCGGTGCCTGCCCGGCGAGCCCGTGGTCCTCGCGAACACCCTGCATGTGATCAGGAGCCAGGAGGTGAGCGTCTTCTCCCGCGACATCGACTCCGAGGACCGCCAGTTCTTCCCCCACATGGGTGCCGGCATCGCCGCGCCGCTCATCGTCCGCGGGACCTGCGTGGGAACGATGGAGCTCTACTACCCGCGTGTCAGCAATATCGACATGCGGCAGACGGCGCTCGCCACGGGCTTCGCCGACCTCATCTCCACGCAGCTCGCGAGCTTCGAGCTCGAGCGGCAGTCCGAGGCCTCGGCCCGCGTCGAGCTGCGCGCCCTGCAGTCGCAGGTGGACCCGCACTTCCTCTTCAACACCATCGGAACCATCGTCTCGCTCGTGCGCACCGAGCCCGAGAAGGCGCGCTCGCTGCTCATCGACTTCTCGAACTACTACCGCCAGACCCTCTCCGACTCCGAGAACCTGACGAGCCTCGAGCATGAGGTCGAGCAGGGTGTGCGCTACATCAACCTCATGCAGGCGCGCTACGGCGAGGCCCGGCTGCGCGTGCGCGCCGAGATGGACGAGGCGGCCATGGAGTGCATGGTCCCGCCCTTCATCCTGCAGCCCCTGCTCGAGAATTGCATCAAGCACGCCATGCGCGAGATCGAGCCCCTCACGATCGACATCTCCTCCCGCGTCACCGAGCGCGGCGTCGAGGTCACGGTGGTCGATGACGGGATCGGCATGAGCGCCGACGTCCTCGCCCGCGCGCTCACCCCGCGCGAAGCGGCCATCGAGGAGCCCGAGACCCTCACGGCCGACGGGTCTGTGAAGCGCGGCTGCGGGCTCGCCCTGTCCAACGTGCTCATGCGCATCCACCTGTTCTTCGGGAAGGAGTCGGGGATCCGCATCGAGTCGGAGGAGGGCGTGGGAACCCGCGTGACCGTCGAGCTCGTGGGAGAGCCGCATGAGCCCAGCCAGACCGCCCCGCTCGCGACGGCGGCGTAAAGCGCGGCCCGGGCGAGCGCCCGACCGATAGGTTGCGCCCCCGCACGCGCGCGGGGCGCCCGATACTTGAGATGTGCCGGAGCGTCCGGCCCGAGGGAGAGAGAACACGTGACCCACCATCTGCTGAGCGCCCTCATCGTCGACGATGAACCGCCCATCCGCGCCGAGCTGCGCTACCTGCTTGACCAAGATAGCCGCATCGGCGAGGTCGCCGAGGCTGGCAACGGAACCGAGGCGGTCGAGCGGATCCTCGCCGACCGGCCCGATGTGATCTTCCTCGACATCCAGATGCCGGGCATGAGCGGCATCAAGCTCGCGGAGACGCTCAAGAACCTCAGGACCCCGCCGGCCGTGGTGTTCGTGACGGCCTTCTCCGAGCACGCGGCCGACGCCTTCGAGCTCGACGCCGTCGACTACGTCCTCAAACCGGTGGAGACGAGCCGCCTCACGAAGGCGCTCGACAAGGTCGCCGCCGAGATCTCGAACCGCCGGCCCGTGGGCGCCGCCGAGCGCACGCACCGCCTCGCGGTCGAGCGCGGCACCACCCGGGCGTTCATCCCGGTGAGCGACATCTGCTACATCGAGGCGCGGGCCGACTACTCCACGGTGATCTGCCCGGGCGGGGAGTACCTCGTGAACGAGTCCATCTCGAGCCTCGAGCGCCGCCTCGCCGCCGACGGGTTCATGCGCGTGCACCGCAGCTACATCGTGAACGTTGACGACGTGCACGACATCGAGGTGGCCCGCGGCGGCCTCATGGAGCTCCGCCTCGACCGCATCGACGCGAGCGTGCCGGTCTCTCGCCGCCGCACGGCGGAGGTCAAGGCACGCCTGGGCATCGGCTGAGCCCCGGCGGCACCGAAAGGGAGCAGACATATGGCAGAACACACGCGGGTGGGGATCTCCCTCATCACCGGGTACCTCGGTGCGGGGAAGACCACCGTCCTGAATCGCATCCTGACGGCCGAGCCGGGCCTCCGCGCCGCCGTCATCGTGAACGACATCGGCGAGGTGAACGTCGACGCCTCCCTCATCCGCGCGGGCGCGGGGGAGGGCCGCGAGGTCATCCCGCTCACGAACGGCTGCGTCTGCTGCAGCCTCGCGGCCGATCTCACCGCGCAGCTCGGTGAGCTCGCCGATTCCGGCGAGTTCGACCACATCCTCATCGAGGCGTCGGGGGTCTGCGAGCCCATCCCCATCGCCTACGCCATCTCGGCCATCTGCGCCGACGGCGCCCACCCCGGCCGCGGGCGCCTCGTCCTCGACAACATCGTCGCGGTGGTTGACTGCGCCCGGATGCGCGACGAGTTCTCCCTCGGCGCGGGCCTCATGAGGGCCGATCTCGCGGAGGACGACATCGAGGGCCTGCTCATCCAGCAGATCGAGTTCTGCACCACGCTCGTCCTGAGCAAGACCGACCTCGTGGCGCCCGGAGAGGTCCGGGAGCTTCGCGCCCTCGTCCGCGCCCTCGCTCCCGAGGCGGCGATCGTCGAGGCCGCCCACGGCGACGTGCCCCTAGCGGAGCTCATCGACACCGGCCGCTTCGATTTCGAGCGGGCCTTCCGCTCGCCGGCATGGACGGAGGCGATGGAGCACCCGGAGGAGCATGAGGAGCCCGAGGTCCTCGAGTACGCGATCTCCACCTTCGTGTACGAGCGCCGCCGCCCCTTCGACACGGACGCCTTCGAGGCCGTCGTCTCCTCGTGGCCCGCGTCCGTCATCCGCACGAAGGGCACGGTCTGGCTCGACCACGATCCCGATGCGAGCTACCACTTCGAGCAGGCCGGCCGCCAGGTCCGCCTCACGGAGAACGGGGTCTTCGCCCATGCGCTCGCGCCTGCGGCCCGCGAGAGCTTGCTTGCGGAGAGCCCGGGGCTCGCGGAGCGGTGGGATCCCGTGACGGGCGACCGCATGACGCAGCTCTGCCTCATCGGTCGGCACATGGATCGCGCGAGCCTCGAGGCTGCCCTCGACGCCTGCCTCACGGCATGGGGGGACGGGGCCTGATCGGGAGGCTCTCGTCACGGGTGGCCACGGAGCCCCGGCCTGCCCCGGCGGCCGTGCCCTCGGCTTGCCACCCCGGCTGCGGACGCTTTGGGTATAAGCGGTGCGGAAACCGATCTACCTGAGCGGGAAGCGCCCGCTCGAGAGGAGCCATCATGGCAGACGCACCCTTCGCCCTCGACCTCGCGCCCCACGGCAGCATGTCCATCGACTGCATCGTGAACGGGCCCATCGAGACCAACACCTACTTCGCCGTCTCCGGCGACGAGGCGGTCGTCATCGACCCCGCATGGGACGGCGTGGAGCTCGCGCGCCAGTTCGCAACCAGGCACCCCGGCGTCCGCATCCGCGCGCTCGTCTGCACCCACGGGCACGCCGACCACGTGGGCGGCGTGGCGGGGATGCGCCGCGTGCTCGGCGAGGACACGCCCTATCTGATCTCGCGCCGCGACGCCGCCTTCGTGCCGGGTGCCCTCGCGCAGATGAAGGAGAACTGGAACTTCGAGATGGAGGACCCCGGCGAGCCCACGCGCCTGCTCGACGAGGGGGACGAGGTCCGCTTCGGCGACGTGCGTCTGCAGGTGTTCGACGTCCCCGGTCACACCCCGGGCGGCATCGTGCTCTTCGCGGCCACCGAGGACGGTAACCTCGCCTTCGTGGGCGACACGCTCTTCCCCGGCCGCCACGGCCGCACCGACCTCGAGGGCGGCAGCGAGGCCGCCGTCATCCGCTCGCTCGGTAAGATGGCCCACCTGATGCCCGACGACACGCTCTGCCTCATCGGCCACGACGAGACGACGACGATCGGCCGCGAGCGCGCGACGAACCCCTTCATGGTGCGCGGCCTGCGCCACTTCGCGTAGCCCAATCCTGACGTTTTCCCGCATCGGCCCTATCGCGCAGGCGGTTTTTCACCGTCGTGCTAAGATAGGGCCGTTTTTCATAAACGGGTGAACATGGAGGTTCACAAATGCTCGTAAACGCAGCTGACATGCTCAAGAAGGCCGAGGCCGGCAAGTACGCCCTGGGTGCGTTCAACACGAACAACCTGGAGTGGACGCTCGCCATCTTCCAGGCCGCCGAGGAGGCCAAGTCCCCGCTCATCATCCAGTGCACCGCCGGTGCGGCCAAGTGGATGGGCGGCTTCAAGGTCTGCGCCGACATGGTGAAGGCCGCCGCCGAGGCAACCGGGCTCAGCGTTCCCGTGGCGCTCCACCTCGACCACGGCACCTATGAGGACTGCCACTCCTGCATCGAGGCCGGCTTCACCTCCGTCATGTACGACGGCTCCCATGAGGAGACCTTCGATCTGAACCTCAAGCGCACCGAGGAGATCGTCAAGCTCGCCCACTCCAAGGGCATCTCGGTCGAGGCCGAGGTCGGCGGCATCGGCGGCACCGAGGACGGCGTCACCTCCAACGGCGAGCTCGCCGACCCGGAGCAGTGCCGTCAGATCGCCGAGCTGGGCGTCGACTTCCTCGCCTGCGGCATCGGCAACATCCACGGCGTGTACCCCGAGGACTGGACCGGCCTTTCCTTCGAGCGCCTCGGCGAGATCAAGGCCCTCACGGGCAGCCTCCCGCTCGTGCTCCACGGCGGCTCCGGCATCCCGGTGGACCAGATCCAGAAGGCCATCAGCCTGGGCGTCTCCAAGATCAACGTCAACACCGACCTGCAGCTCGTCTTCGCCGCGGCCACGCGCGAGTACATCGAGGCCGGCAAAGACCAGCAGGGCAAGGGCTACGACCCCCGCAAGATCCTGAAGCCGGGCCGCGACGCCATCGTCGCCCGCACGAAGGAGCTCATGGAGGAGTTCGGTTCCGTCAACAAGGCGTAACCCCCACCTCAGGTCCCATCGGGAGGCCCCGGTTCTCACGCCGACATCCTCGCCGCTTCGCGGCTGCGGGATGACGGCTTTGAGAACCGGGGCCTCCCTGCGTTCAGGGGTGTTGCGCCGGGGGGCGCCGCCGGCCCCTCCACCTCACCGGTGAGGATGATGCCCACGCTGCTTCGCGGCCGCAAGCCTTGAGCTGTGCGACTGGCAGGAGGCCCCTACGTTTCCGCGTTTCCCGTTTTTCCACGAGGCGCAGAGCTTGCCGCCTCGCGCTTCATGACGTCGGGCTCAGCGCCACGGACCCCGCGCCGCCGATCGAGCCTCGTTTCCTCGGAAATTCTCGGCGGAATGAGGGCTTTAAAATTCATGAGTCGATTTTCGAAATGATTCCCGCTGTTTTATTCGCTTATTCTAAACGTCTCAGAAGGGACTCGACAAACCTCGGCACTTTGCTGAAGGTTTTGATGGGGGAGGGAAGTAGAGGCCCATACTGCCCTCCTTTGACCTGCAGGTTCATGTGAGGCACGTGCGTCTCTACTCAGCGCGTCGCCAAAAACCTTCAGCAAAGTGCCGAGGTTTGCCACGCGATTCCTGAAACCTTCAGCAAACCGGCGAGTTTTTGCACAGCAGGAAGCCCTCGGCGTGCACGCGCATCGGGTGCCGAGGATACCGGCGGACTCCAAGTGCTCCGCATCCACCAAGACGGCCCCCGATGCTTCCCGGGAGACACCTTCGTGTATAATCCCGCTCAGGCCCGAGTGGCGGAACGGCAGACGCAGGGGACTCAAAATCCTCCGCTGGCGACAGCGTGTGAGTTCGAATCTCACCTCGGGCACCATGTTCACCGGTTTCTCATGCAGAACCCGTGAATCCTCTTCCATCTGTGCTATCATATCCGCTGCACTGCTTCGGCAGGAGCCAAAGCGGGACCCGCGGGTCCCCACCTTTCGGCGCCATTCGGTAGCTGTCTGGTCTCACAACAGAAGACTTCATAGCGGCGATCAGCCGCCATGTTCTCGGAACCTGTGAACCCGGACGCCTACCTCGGCTCCGGGTTTTGTTGTACGAGGTGTTTTGAACGGAGGTATGGACATAGCTAAGTCTGATGACACCCGCATTAATGACGAGATCACGGCAACGCGTTGCCGCCTGATCGGTGTCGACGGCTCCCAGCTCGGCCTCTTCGGCATCCGCGACGCCCAGCGCATCGCCGATGACCAGGGTCTCGATCTGGTCGAGATCGCCCCCAATGCGGACCCCCCGGTTTGCAGGGTCATGGATTACGGCAAGTTCAAGTACCAGCAGGCCATGAAGGCCAAGCAGGCACGGAAGAACCAGTCCCGCGTCGAGGTCAAGGAAATGAAGTTCCGGCCCAAGATCGACGTGGGCGACTATGAGACCAAGAAGGGGCACGTGCTGCGCTTCCTCAAGAAGGGCGCACGCGTGAAGATCACCATCATGTTCCGCGGCCGCGAGATGGCCCACCCGGAGCAGGGTCTCAACGTGCTCGAGCGCCTCGCCGAGGATCTCAAGCCCTACGCCACGGTCGAGAGCGCACCCAAGCTCGAGGGCCGCAACATGCTGATGCTCCTCGCCCCCATCAAGGGCGCGTTCGATACGGACGACGCCGCCGATGAGGCCAGCGATAGCACGAAGTAAGTATAGGAATCGAAGGAGAGTTTCATGCCCAAGATGAAGTCGCACAGCGGCACCAAGAAGCGTTTCCGCCGCACCGGCACCGGCAAGCTTATGCGCGCCAAGGCGTTCAAGAGCCATATCCTCACCAAGAAGACCACCAAGCGCAAGCGCAACTTCCGCCAGGAGGGCGAGATCGCCGCGGCCGACAAGAAGGTCGTCAACGCTCGCCTTGCCGGCCGCTAATCCGCGGTCTTCGCTTCCACCCATTCCACGACTAGGAGTTGATTTGATATGGCACGTGTCAAGCGCGCAGTGAACGCCAAGAAGAAGCGCCGCACAATCCTCAACCGCGCCAAGGGTTATTACGGAGCGGCCTCGCGTACCTACAAGTACGCCAAGGAGCAGGTGCAGCACTCCCTCCAGTACCAGTACCGCGATCGCCGCAACAAGAAGCGCGAGATCCGCAGCCTCTGGATCACCCGCATCAACGCCGCCGCCCGCCTGAACGACGTTTCCTACTCGCAGTTCATGCACGGCCTGAAGCTTGCCGGCATCGAGCTCGACCGCAAGGTCCTCGCTCAGATGGCCTATGAGGACATCGAGTCCTTCAACGAGCTCGCCACCATCGCCAAGAAGGCGCTTGAGGGCTAAGCCGCACGGCAGCATAGATATTGAACGTGAATCGGGGCGTCCCAGGCGGGGCGCCCCGATCTGCGTTATAGGGGTATCAGCACAGGGGGGGCAGTGCCGCGGGGCATCCGCCGATGACGCGAGCGCATGGTCACGTACAGTTATATAGAGAGTGGGAAACGTGACGAGGGCGCGATCCGTCGCGTTCATCGGTGAGCTCTGTCCTTCACCGCGACGGATGCCTCAGGCCGGGGGGAGTGCGCTGCACATCAAAATGGGGATCCTCACAGAAGGCCGCCCATCAAGATCCTAAATATGTGCAAAATGTGAACCTCTAAATCCCCGTCCCCGCCGCCCGGGGGCTCTGGCAATATATCTCCTTGCCGCGCGGAGCCGAGCGGCCCGGGAGGGCAGCGAGGAGCGGGCGGCGGGTACCTTGAGAACCGGATACTGCGAGGGACGCCGGGGGATCCCCGG
>JAXEGS010000032.1:0-34579 GCA_034102905.1 Collinsella sp.
AAAAGGTGCAGAGCCGCAAGAAACGCAACTGGGATGGTGGTCGTGGGGTCCGTGCCCACCGTCCGTGAGGGCTGCAGACGCGGTCTTGTCCTCACTGCGACGAATCACGCACGGTCGGCGCCCGCGCGCCTGCACAGTCGGCGCCCGCGCGCCCGACGCCCGCGCGCCTGCACAGTCGGCGCCCGCGCGCCCGACGCCCGCCCGCGCGCCCGCCCGTGCGCCCGGCTCCCGCACGCCCGGCTCCCGCACGGTTCCCAGGAAATTTTAGATGGAGCCACCCCGCGGCTCCCAGGAGATGAAGGCCCAGCGCACGTGGCGCACGTGGTCGAGCATGTAGCGGCCCTGGGGGAGCCCCTTGGAGCCCGGCTCGCCCGCGTGCGGGTTCGGCACCATATGCGCCCCGATGTACGCGCGCAGCTCCTCCACCCGGTCCTCGTTCCCGCCCTCGAGCATGCGGCTGAAATCGGCGACCCCCGCCTCCAGCGAGTCGAACGTGTCGCGCCGCGGCGAGTCGATGTAGGCCACCGCGGGCGCCGCCCCCGCGCCCACGAGGATGTTGAACGCGTACACGTAATCGCAGCCGCTCGTGTAGGCCGCGCCGATCGCGTCCATCACCATCGTGTCCAGGCGCGGGCTCGCGCCCGTCACGAGGGTGACGCAGCAGCGCCGGCGCGCCGTGCGGTCGAGCTTCATGAGGGCATCGAGCAGGTTCTCCGTGGCGATGGACCGGCTCGCGATCGCCATGTCCACCGACTTCGCGGCCACGCCGGCGGCCTCCCAGTCGTCGGCCCAGGCGAGCTCGCGCGTCTGCACCTGTGCCTCAACGTCATAATGAGCCGCGCCCGCCCGCACCGCCTCGAGCATGGCGGGGGAGAAGTCCGCCGCGATCACGGAGTGGCCGGAGCGCGCGAGCGGGATCGCGATCGAGCCGCCCCCGCAGCCCATGTCGAGCACGGACTCCCCGGGCTCGAGCCCCATAAGGCGGATGAACTCCCGTGCGTAGGGCGCCGTCTCTCGCGGACGGAAGTGCCGCGCCCGCGCGTCCCAAGCCGCCGGCACATCAGGGCGGCGGCGCGTCCGCGCGAGGCGCATCCATTCCTCGTTCCAGTCGGCCTCGAGCAGCACCGAGCGCGGAATCTCGCCCATCGCAGAGCGCCGGCCCTAGTTCTTGAGCGAGTTCAGCGGCGCGGGGAACCGGCCGCCGCGGTGCGCGAAGACGGTTCCGGCGTGCTGGTTCACCGGCATAACGGGCGCCTTGCCGAAAAGGCCGCCCCATTCCACGGCCTCTCCCTCGGCGCGCCCGATCGCGGGGATGATGCGCACGGCCGTGGTCTTGTTGTTGATGACGCCGATGGCCATCTCGTCGGCGATGATGCCGGCGATGGTCTCCACGCTCGAATCGCCCGGGATGGCGATCATGTCGAGGCCCACGGAGCAGACGCAGGTCATGGCCTCGAGCTTCTCGAGGGAGAGCGCGCCCGCCTCGGCCGCCGCGATCATGCCGGCGTCCTCGGACACGGGGATGAACGCGCCCGAGAGGCCGCCCACGCTCGAGCTCGCCATGACGCCGCCCTTCTTCACGCAGTCGTTGAGCAGGGCGAGCGCCGCCGTGGTGCCCGGTCCGCCGCACTGGCCCACGCCGATGATCTCCAGAATCCGCGCGACCGAATCGCCCACGGCGGGGGTGGGGGCGAGCGAGAGGTCCACGATGCCCTTCTCCACACCGAGGCGCCGCGCCGCCTCGCGGCTCATGAGCTCGCCGGCGCGGGTGATCTTGAAGGCCGTCTGCTTGATGCGCTCGGCCACCTCCATCATGTCCGCGGACTCGGGCAGCTCCTCAAGCGCGGCGGCCATGACGCCCGGGCCGGAGACGCCCACGTTGATGACGGCATCGGCCTCTCCCGACCCGTGCACCGCGCCGGCCATGAAAGGGGAGTCCTCGACCATGTTGGCGAAGACGACGAACTTGGAGGCGCCGACGCACTCGCGGTCGGCGGTGAGCTCGGCTGCGCGGCGGATGGTCTGGGCAGCGAGGAGGACGGCGTCCATGTTGATGCCCGCGCGCAGGCTCGCCACGTTCAGGCTCGAGCAGACGCGGCTCGTCTCGGCGAGCGCCTGGGGGATGCAGGCGATGAGGCGGCGGTCGGCGTCGCCCGTGCCCTTGTGCACGAGCGCGGAGTAGCCGCCGAGGTAGTCGATCCCCAGGGTCTCGGCGGCGCGGTCGAGCGCATGGGCGAGGGGGATGAGGTCGGTGTCGGCGCAGGCGGCCGCGATCTGGGCAACGGGCGTCACGGAGACGCGCTTGTTCACGATGGGGATGCCGTATTCTCGCTCGAGCGCCTCGGCGGTCTCGACGAGGTGCTCGGCCGTGCGCGTCGCGTGGTCGTAGACCTTGGTGCACATGCGCTCGAGGTTCTCGTCGGCGCAGCCCATGAGCGAGATGCCCATGGTGATGGTGCGGATATCCAAGTGCTGCTCGGAGACCATGCCCCGGGTCTCGGCGATTTCCTGCGGCGTGATCGACATGCGCGCCCCTCTCAAGACGGGTTCGTTGACGATCCCGATTCTACCGCGTCGCCCGGACACGGGGCCCCGCGCTGGCGGCGGGCATGCGGTTGTAACACGGCGGAGCGGCGGTGTGGAGCGCGGGGGAGCGCGGCCGGACCCGCCGCGCGTCACCGCCTGCCCCGTCCTCCGGTACAATCATCCCATCAGGCCAATCAGATGGAGGAGGCGATGCCCGTGGCGCTCGAGAACAAGCTGGGAATCGAGGACGACGTCGAGCTCGCCCGCGAGGAGGAGCGCCTGACGAAGCTCCGCGCCCTCGAGCTCTTCGAGAGCGGCGCGATTGATGGGCTCGAGGCGGGCACCTTCCGAGACCTCGCCGCCATTCATCGCCATCTGTTCCAGGACGTCTATGAGTTCGCCGGCGTCCGCCGCGAGGTCAACATCTCAAAGGGGGGCTTCCGCTTCGCCCCGGCCCTCTACCTCGAGGCCGCGCTCGCTGCCATCGATGCGCTTCCGCAGGGCAGCTTCGATGAGATCGTCGAGAAATACGTCGAGATGAACGTCGCCCACCCGTTCCGGGAGGGGAACGGCCGCAGCACCCGCATCTGGCTCGATATGATCCTCCGTCGGGAGCTGGGGAGGGTGGTCGATTGGAGCCGTGTCGACAAGGAGGACTACCTCCTGGCAATGGAACGCAGCCCTGTTCGCGACATTGAGATCAAAGCCCTGTTACGAGCGGCGTTGACCGATGCGATCGATGACCGAGCGGTCTTCATGAAGGGCATCGACGCGAGCTACCGGTACGAGGGCTACGCCACCTACACCATGGAGGAGCTCGACTCCTGAGTCCGCGCCGGCAGCGGGCATGCGGTTGTAACACGGCGGAGCGCGCGTCTCCCTGTTCCCATCGCGGCCCGCCTTCCTCCGTTACATCTTCGCCAACACCCCCGCCGCCGCGTGCGGCCCGTCTATACTGGTGGCCCCGACCCCGCCTGCCGAGGAGCCCCGATGCCGCAGCCCGAGCCCGATTACATCACCCGCCTGACCGAGGGCGGCGCCCGCGCCCGCGCCTTCGCCCCGCGCACCCTCGATGCCCTCACCATCAAGGACGACGACCTCCGCGCCGTCCTCGAGGGCCGCCGCCACCTGCTGTTCGACGGCGCGATGGGCACGATGCTCCAGGCCGCGGGCCTTGAGGCGGGTGCCCTGCCCGAGCTCCTCTGCCTCGCCGACCCCGAAGCCGTCACGGCCATCCACCGCGCCTACGTCGAGGCCGGCAGCGAGGCCGTCACCACCAACACCTTCGGCGCCAACCGCCTGAAGCTCGCGACCGAGGGCGCGCAGGAGGGCGTCGAGGCCGTCTTCTCCGCCGCCGTGGCCTGCGCCCGCGCGGCCGGCGCGCGCTATGTCGCGGCCGACATCGGGCCCATCGGCGCGCTTTTGCGCCCGCTCGGCACCATGTCCTTCGACGAGGCCTACGACCTCTTCGCCGAGCAGGCCCGCGCCGCCGCGGCGGCCGGCGCCGACCTCGTCGTGATCGAGACCATGACGGACCTCCTCGAGGTCAAGGCCGCCGTGCTCGCGGTCAAGGAGCAGACCTCCCTGCCCATCTTCGCCACGATGACCTTCGAGGCGGACGGTCGCACCTTCCTCGGCACGGGCCCCGAGGTGGCGGCCGTCACGCTCGACGCGCTCGGTGCCGACGTCCTCGGCATCAACTGCTCGCTCGGTCCCGACGAGCTCGCCCCGCTCGTCCGACGCATGCTCGCCGCGACCGAGCGCCCGCTCATGGTGCAGGCGAACGCCGGCCTCCCGCACGTCGAGTGCGGGCACACGGTCTACGACATCCACGCGCCTGAGTACGCGCGCTCGGCCGCGGCCATGATCGAGGCGGGCGTGGCGGTCATCGGCGGCTGCTGCGGCACGGACCCCGACTATATCCGCCTGCTCAAGGGCCTGATCGCGAATCGCGTTCCCGCGCGCCGCCACGTGCCCGGAGCGCTCCGGGTCACCTCGGCGCAGGCGCTGGTCGAGCTCCCTGCGGACGGCCATGCGATCGCGGTCATCGGTGAGCGCATCAACCCCACGGGCAAGCGGCGCCTGAAGGAGGCGCTCCGCGACGGGAACATGGACTACCTCGTCAGCCAGGGCATCAGCCAGCAGGAACAGGGCGCCGACATCCTCGATGTCAACGTCGGCCTGCCCGAGATCGACGAGGTCACCGTCCTCGCCGAGGCCGCCGAGCAGCTCTCCGCCTCGACCGCCCTGCCGCTGCAGATCGACTCCACGAACGCGCGGGCCGTCGAGCGCGCCGTCCGCCGCTACGCCGGCGTGCCGATCATCAACTCGGTGAGCGGCAAGCGCGCCGTCATGGACGAGATCTTCCCGATCGCCGCCCATTATGGGGCGAACGTCATCGGCCTCGCCCTCGACGAGGACGGGATCCCCGAGACGGCCGAGGGGCGCTTCGCCGTGGCGGAGAAGATCGTGGCCGAGGCTGCGCGCTGGGGGATCGACCGCTCGCGGATCCTCATCGACTGCCTGGTCATGACCGCCTCAACCAACCAGGAGCAGGCCGAGGAGATCCTGCGCGCCGTGACGATGTGCAAGGAGCGGCTGGGTGTGAAGTGCGCCCTCGGCGTCTCGAACGTGAGCTTCGGCCTGCCGGCCCGCGAGCTCCTGAACGCGACCTTCCTCTCCGCGGCCCTGGGCGCCGGCCTCGATGCACCGATCATGAACCCGGGGAGCGAGCGCTACATGGACGCCGTGCGCGCCTACCGCGTGATCAACGGCGAGGATGCGGGCTCGACGGCCTTCATCGAGCGGTTTGGGACGTGGACCGATCCGTACAAGGCGCCGACCGGCGGGGCTGGAGCGACGGGCGCGGCGGGGACCGCCCCGACCCCTGCCGCCACGTCGGGTGAGGAGGCCGGGAGCGCCGATCCCATCCGCCGCCTCATCATCTCGGGGCGCAAGGGCGAGGTCGCCTCCCTCACCGAGGAGCTCCTGCAAAGCGAGGATCCGATGGACCTCATCAACGAGCGCCTGATCCCGGCCCTCGACGAGGTGGGCCAGCGCTTCGACCGCGGGGAGTTCTTCCTGCCGCAGCTCATGGCCTCGGCTGAGGCCGCGCGCGCGGGCTTCGACACGATCAAGCGCCTGATGCCCGCCGGGGACCTCTCAGAGAAGGGGACGATCGCGCTCGCCACGGTCAAGGGCGACATCCACGACATCGGAAAGAACATCGTGAAGATGCTGCTTGAGAACTACGGCTACACGGTGGTTGACCTCGGGCGCGACGTGGATCCGCAGACGGTCCTCGACACGGTGCTCGAGTGCGGCATCCGCCTCGTGGGGCTCTCGGCGCTCATGACGACGACGGTGGCGAGCATGGAGGAGACGATCCGGCTCCTCCGCGCCGAGGCACCCGGCGTGAAGATCATCGTGGGCGGCGCCGTGCTCACGGCCGCCTACGCCGCCGAGATCGGCGCGGACTACTACGCCAAGGACGCCGCCGAGAGCGCGCGCATCGCCGAGGAGGTCTTCGGGAGCTGAGCTGGGGGCATGCGGGTGACGGTGCCGGGTGCGCCCGGCCGCCCGGGGTCGCGCGTCGTCCGCCCGGGACGCTCGCGCCGGCCCATCCCGCCCGGTCTCATCCGCTATAGCAGGTCGTCCCCCGGGCGCGGAAGGCGCAGCCCTCGCGCAGCCGGCAGATGCCGCAGGTGGGGCGCGTGTTCGCGTCGTGCACGGGCCCGTCGAAGAGCCCGATCATCGCCGTCACGCTCTTGCTCGGCAGCAGGAGGTTCGTGGACGTCACGGTGAGCCCGATCAGGCGCCCCGCGTTGAGCGCCGCCACGATCCTCGGCTGGGCCGTGAGGGGGCAGTCACCGTATCCGCAGGAGAAGCGCCAGTTGGCGGAGAGGCCGAGTGCGGCGGCGTCCGCGCGGACGGCGGCGTCCATCTCCTCCACGGCCGCCTCCACGAAGGCCGAGCAGGCGGCATCGAGGAGGGCGCGCTCGAGGGCGCCGCCCCCGCCCCGACGCAGGCGCCGCTCGCTCTCCATGCCGAGGGTGCAGGCGATGAGCACGCAGGAGCGAGCGTCCTTCAGGTGCCGGTAGATGTCGCGCCCCTCAAGGGTCACCGCGGTGCCCGCGAGGCGGATCACCGGCTCGCCCGCACCGTCCGTCCCGGTGGCGTCCACGGGGAAGACGCGGCGCACGCCCGCGGGCGCGAGCTCCGCCTCCACCTCGTCGGCGACGGCCGCGATGCGGCCCCGCAGCTCGTCGTCCATCTCCTGACCCGCGTATCCGAGGTAGCGGAGCATCTCGGCGCGGTCGAGTGCGGGCCTCGCCCCCGCCGCCGGACGGTAGAGCGCGGGCGCCGCGAGCGCCTCGGGAACGGCCCCCATCTGCGGACCCTTACGCGCGCAGGGCGCTCATGCAGGCGCTCACAACGTCGGCGCGGTTCATCGTGTAGATGTGGCAGCCGTCCACGCCGTGGTCGCGCAGGTCCTCGAGCTGGCGGCAGGCGTAGTCGATCCCCGCCTGGCGCAGCGCCACGGGGTCGTCCTCATAGCGGGCGAGGAGCTTGATGACCGGCGAGGGCAGCGAGGCGCCGCACATGAAGACCATGCGGCTGATCTGCTGCTTGCCCATGAAGGGCATGATGCCGGCGCTGATGGGCACCGTGATGCCTGCGGCGTCCGCGAGCTCGCGGAAGCGGTAGAAGCACTCGTTGTCGAAGAAGAGCTGGGAGACGAGGAAGCTCGCCCCGGCGTCCTGCTTCTCGCGCAGGTGGCTGACGGAGCGCTTGAGGTCGTCGCAGTCGATGTGCCCCTCGGGGTAGGCGGCGGCGCCCACGCAGAACCCGGCGTCGACAAGGGCGGGGATGAGGTCCTTGGCGTAGCGGAAGTCGGCGGGGTGGGGGTTCGCACGGTCGTCGTTGGCGGGGATGTCGCCGCGGAGCGCGAGCACGTTCTCGATGCCGTGGGCGCGGAGCTCCTCGATCTTGCCGGCGAGCTCATCGCGGAACAGCGAGATGCAGGTGAGGTGCGCCACCGTGGGGACACCGGTCTCCTCGCGGATGAGCTCGGCGATGCGGGCTGTCGCGCCCTTGTTGCCGCCTCCGCCCGCTGAGTAGGTGACGCTGATGAACGAGGGGTCGAGCGATGCGAGCGCGCCGCCGACCTCGCGGGCGCGTTCGAGCGTGAGCTCGCCTTTGGGCGGGAAGATCTCGAAGGAGACGGGCAGCTCGCCTGCCTCACTCGCCTGGGTGAACACCTCGTCGACGCGCATAGCGCCCTCCTTTACCGTGGCTTTGGGCGCTTGTCGCCGCATGGGGCCAAATGTGCGACCGATTATATGGCAGGCGGCACCCTCGCCCGCGCCGCGCCCGATCGCCGGAAACACGCGCGTAATCTAGCTGCCGTGGGATTTGTGCGCACTCGCCCGCCGTGCACGGCCCGGCTCCGGCCTGCGGTACCCTCTGTTGGGTGTTTCGAGGTCGGCAACCTCTCGGTAACGGCAGCGTAACACGCGGACCCTACGCTACGTACTCGTTCGACAACCCTGCATGCCCGCGGCGCCCGCCGGCACGCGCAGAGGAAGGGAGCTCACGATGGCCGATCTGACCGAACGTTACGGCACCGAGGTCTTCTCGGATGCCGTCATGAGGAAATGGCTTCCGAAGGACGTGTACAAGAAGCTCGCGGCCACCATCGAGGAGGGCGAGCCCCTCGACCTCGACGTGGCCAACGCCGTCGCGCACGCCATGAAGGAGTGGGCGATGCTGCGCGGCGCGACCCACTACGCGCATTGGTTCCAGCCGCTCTCGGGCATCACCTCCGAGAAGCACGACAGCTTCCTCGAGCCGGTGGGCGACGGCACCGCGATCACCAAGTTCTCGGGCAAGGCCCTCGTCCAGGGCGAGCCCGACGCCTCGAGCTTCCCCAACGGCGGCCTCCGCGCCACCTTCGAGGCCCGCGGCTACACCATCTGGGACGCCACGAGCCCGGCCTTCGTGAAGGACGAGGTGCTCTGCATCCCCACGGCCTTCTGCAGCTACAACGGCGAGGCCCTCGACAAGAAGACCCCGCTCCTCCGCTCGATGACGACCCTCGACACCCAGGCCAAGCGCGTCCTCGCGCTCTTCGGCAAGCACCCGAAGCGCGTGGTGCCCTCCGTCGGAGACGAGCAGGAGTACTTCCTCATCCGCAAGGACGCCTACCGCCGCCGCCGCGACCTCGTGATCTGCGGGCGCACCCTCTTCGGCGCGACCCCCTGCAAGGGCCAGGAGCTCGAGGAGCACTACTTCGGCGCGATCCGCCCCACGGTGTCCGCCTACATGAAGGACCTCGACAACGAGCTCTGGGCCCTCGGCATCCCCTCCAAGACCAAGCACAACGAGGTGGCCCCCTGCCAGCACGAGCTCGCGCCCGTGTACAGCGAGGTCAACGAGGCGGTCGATAACAACCTCCTCGTCATGGAGAAGATGAAGCTCATCGCCTCCCGCCACGACCTCGTTTGCCTCCTGCACGAGAAGCCCTTCGACGGGATCAACGGCTCGGGCAAGCACAACAACTGGTCGCTCGGGACGGAGGACGAGAACCTGCTCGACCCCGGCGAGACGCCGCTTGAGAACCTGCAGTTCGTGGTGATTTTGACCGCGGTGATCGAGGCGGTCGACGAGTACCAGGAGCTTCTGCGAATGTCGGCCGCGAGCTGCGGCAACGATCACCGCCTGGGCGCGAACGAGGCGCCGCCGGCGATCATCTCGATCTTCCTCGGCGACCAGCTCACCGAGGTGGTGCAGACGATCATGGACGGGAAGGCCTCCGTGCACGCCACGCACGGCGTGCTCGACCTGGGCGCCAATACCCTGCCGAAGCTCGAGCGCGACAACACCGACCGCAACCGCACGAGCCCCTTCGCCTTCACCGGCAACAAGTTCGAGTTCCGCGCCGTGGGCTCCGAGGCCAACGTGTCGGACGCGAACATGATCCTCGACACCGCGGTGGCGAAGTCGCTGAAGGCCATGGCCGATGCTCTCGAGGGCGTGCCGGCCGATGACTTCCCCGAGGCCGCGCTCGAGTACTGCAAGCGTGCCCTCGTCGCGCACCGCCGCGTGCTGTTCTCCGGAGACGGCTACTCGGACAACTGGCACGAGGAGGCCGAGCGCCGCGGACTCGTGAACAACCGCACGACCGCCGACGCCCTGCCGTGCCTCGTGTCGGAGAAGAGCATCGCGCTCTTCGAGGAGATGGGCGTGCTCACCCGCTCTGAGGTCGTCTGCCGCTACGACAGCAAGCTCGAGAAGTACAACAAGCTCATGAACATCGAGGCCACGACGATGATCCGCGAGGCGCGCCGCACCTACCGCCCGGTGATCACGGCGTATGCCACGAAGGTCGCGAAGGGTCTGGAGACGATCCGCGCGGCGGGCGCCGAGGAGGCGATGCAGTGGGAGCAGAACACGCTGAACCAGCTCTGCCGCGGTATCACCGAGATCAACGAGGCGATCCAGGCGCTCGACGTGGTGCACCAGAAGGCGGAGGCGCTCGCCGACAACCAGGAGCAGGCCAACTGCTACGCGCATGAGGTGGCGCCCGCGATGGCGACACTGCGCGCGACCGTGGACGCGATGGAGGAGATCGTGGCCGCCGATTACTGGCCGGTCCCGACCTACGACGACATCCTGTTCTACGTGTAGAAGCGTCGGCGCGACGGGCCGGGGGCGGGGCGGGGCTCGGGCGGACCGGGGCTGTCTCGCCCCGGTCCCCGGCCGGGACCGGTGCCCACCGGAGCCTGCCGGCCCGGTTTGAGCCTTCCCCCGGCGGCGAGTTGTTTCCTCGAACACTTTGAGTGCCGCCGTATGGATGTGCAGAGCCGTAAGAAATGCAACTGGGAGCGCAGGTGCCCTCGAAGAGGCGCGTCGCCAAGTTCGTGCGCGAGCACCTCTGCGACCGCCCGATCGAGTCGCTCCTGAGGGGCGCGGTGTCGCGCTGCCTCATTGACGACGACCGAAACGTATATGTCGAGATTCCGTGGAGAGAGGCCGGGGATAAGGTCCTAATCGAGTCGATTTTGCCCGAAAAAGAAAGCGAACCCGCTGGTAGAAGTGGGTTCGCTCAGGTACCGTCTGGTGCCCCCAACGGGATTCGAACCCGTGATCTTCGCCTTGAAAGGGCGACGTCCTAGGCCGCTAGACGATGGGGACACAGCGCAGAAGAGTATACCAGATGCGCTGCGGCCCACGCCGCCCGATCGCCCCATACCTTGGTCGACGTATCATATGCCGAGAGACGACAGAGAGGCGGGATGATGCTCCGGGAGTTCTGCGCGGAGAACATGACGGACGTGCCGGCGGCGATCGCGGCGGGCGCCGCGCGCATCGAGCTGTGCGACAACCTCGCCGTCGGCGGCACGACCCCAGGCTACGGTGTCATCCGGGCGGCCGTTGCTTTCGCGCACGCACGGAACGCCCAGGTGATGGTCATGGCGCGGCCGCGCGGAGGGTCGTTCGAATACGATGACCGCGAGGCACGAATGATCCTCGACGGCATCGCCCTCATCCGCCGCCTCGGTGCCGATGGTGCGGTGTTCGGATGCCTCATCCGCGATGGGGCGACGGGTGAACTCACGGTGGACCGAGGCCTCGTCAGACGCGCAGTTCAAGCGGCAAAGGGGCCTTTGCCAGATCCCGAGGGAAGCACGCCGCTGATCCAGCTGACCTTCCATATGGCGTTCGACGTGCTTACCGAGGAGCGCCAGCGCGAGGCGATTGATGTCCTCGCGGGGTACGGCGTCGATCGCATCCTCACGCACGGGGGAGACGCCGCCACGCCGATCGAGGGGAACCTCGGCAAGCTCTCGGGGCTGGTTGACTACGCGGACGGTCGCATCGCGATCATGCCTGGGGGTGGCATCACCTATCGAAACGCCGAGGCGGTGTCGCGCACCCTCGGTGTGAACGAGGTGCACGGCACGAATATCGTTTCGATCTCCTGATTTCGGGCTTTCCGCATCAAAGCGGCCGCGCGTGATGCGGGGCAAGTCCTGTTGAACATGGTGAGCTACGCGTGCGCGGCTTCTGCAGCGGCGCCAGTAACCGTGTCGGTCCCACTGCCGACGCTCATGCTCGCACCGACGCCCGCGGCCTCGAAGCGCTCGCGCCGCCGCCGCTCAAGCGGCTGCCCGGTTCGGGGCGAGTAGATCACATGGGTCCGGCAGAAGTCGGCGCAGAGGTCGCAGCCGGCGCATGCTTCCGGATCGATCGCGGCCGCCGGCGGGGCGAAGCGGAGGGCCGGGCAGCCGGTTATCTGCACGCAGCGCATGCAGCCCACGCAGGAGAGGCGGTCGACCGCGGCCGGGGCGAGCGGGGAGCGGCCCATGAGCTGGGCGCAGGGTGACGCGAACACGACGGCTCGAGCCCCTCTCGCAGCGAGCAGGTCCCGTGCTGCCTCGGTTGCCCCCTGCGTATCGAAGGGGTCGACCGCGGCCACCTCCTCGTATCCGAGGGTTCTGAGCTGCTCGACCAGCTCGTCCGCCCCCGACTCAGCAAGGTAGTGCGCGCTCGATGTCATCACGCAGAGGAGGGCGGCCGTCCCCTCAGCCGCGAGCCGTTCCCGCGAGAACCGGTCCGCCCGCTCGGCCATGAGGTCGGCGTCGAGGACGAAATGGGCGCACCGCTCCGAGCCCGGTTCCGCAGCGCTGCCAACGGGAGCCGCCTGGTTGTAGCGGGGGAGCAGCGCCGCTTGCCCACCCGGGCAAGCGCTCGCCGCGGGATGCACCGCGCCCACGACCCGGCAGCCGGCGTCGCCGCAGATCACGTGCCCGCGTCCGCGCCCCATCGCCTCCTTCACCACCACGTAGGCGGCGCGGTGCGGGCATCCGGGGCAGATCACGCCCCGCTGCGGCTTCTCCATGTGAACCCTCTCCCCTCGGGCGCGCCGGCGAGCACACCCTCATCTTGGCCCGATGGCCCTACGACTCCTGCCCCTCGACCGGATCGCGGCTCACGAGCTCAAGCTCGAAGTTGAGGGCGCAGCCGGCCATGGGGTGGTTGAAGTCGAAGTACGTCTCCCCGTCGTCCTCCACGCGCAGCACGCGGGCGAGCTGCTGGTAACCCTCATGGTTCATGAGGTAGATCATCTCCCCAACGACGAGGTCGTCGTAGTTGGGGATCTCGATCGTGGGCATGTGGTAGACGAGCTCGGGCCGCCGCTCGCCATAGGCTTCGGCGGGCTCCAGGTGGACGCGGCGATGCTCGCCCGGCTGCATCCCGGCCACGGCAGCCTCGAACCCGGGCACCACCTCATGCGCGCCCTCGATGTAGGTGAGCGGTACGCGCCCCTCGGTGGTATCGAACACGGCGCCGTCATCGAAGCTGCCGGTGTAGTGCACCGTGACCTGGTTGCGAAGGAAGAAATGAGACACGAGGCCGACCTTTCGTTTGCGTTGGCACAACTCTACCACGCCACGGCAGCCATGGGGGCAGGGGGTGAGGCCCCACGCGCGGTACTCCCTGGCCTAGAATCCGTTCCGCCGCGCGAACTCCTCAGAGAGATCCTCGACGCCGGGCACGGAGGCTACCCAGGTGCCGAAGTCGGGGCAGTCGGCGAGGATGCCGTCCGCCTCCCAGACCGCCTGATGCGAGCGCTTCCAGGCTTCTGCGACCGGGGGCCGAACCGGCAGGTACGGCGTCAGGTAGGTGGGGTTCAGCAGGAAGAAGGCGCCGCCGTCGCAGCGGCGGGCGAACTCCTTGAGGGCGCGCGTCGCCGCCCGGTCGCGGCCGGCCTTGTAGAGGAGGACCGTGCGTCCGAGCAGGTACCAGGGGGAATCCTCCACCGGCCCCCACGGTCCGCGGGCTTCCTCCTCGCTTTCCCCCGACGCGAGCTCGAAGAACTCGTCCTCGAGCTCCAGGCGGGCGAGGGCGAGCAGGAGGGTCCCGCGGGCGTTGTTCGGATACCCCTCAGCCCGCATGACCTGGCGCGCGTAGACGGCGGCGGCCTGGTAGCGCGCGCTGGAGAGACAGAGCTCCGCGATGGCCTCGAGCGTGTGCAGCCAGCCGATGACCTCGGGCGTGGATGCCGTGCGCTCGGCCGCCGTCTCTCCCGCCCGCGCGAGCTCCGCCTCGTCCCAGAAATGCGGCGCCTCGGCCATGAATCCCGGGACCCCGCCGGAAAGGTAGTCGGACACCTGCCGTTCGAGGACGAGGAGGTCGTTCACGAGCGCGTCGAGGGAGACGTCGGCGAGCATGATCTCGGTGAGGCGCGCGTCGACGCAGAGGCGGTCCGCCTCGGCGATGCGGCGGAGCTCAGCGCGGGCCTCATCGAAAAGCGCTGTGCGCCGCTGCTCGAACTCCTCGTCCGACAGCTCCTCCATGCGGGCGAGCTCGGAGGTGAGGCGCGCGTGCACGCGTCCGTAGGCGAGGAGCGCCTGGGCGTGCTCGCCGGTGGCGAAGCGATCGGGGTGTGCGGCGATCTCCTCGCGCACGAGGCTGCGGGCCGCCGGGGTGAGGTCCGGATGCGCCTCAACGTAGGCGCGCTCGAGGTAGCGCGGGATGTACGCGGCGGGCTCCATCAGGCGCCGCCCTCTCGGCGCCTGGCGCCCACCTGCTCGGCGCCGGTCCTTCCCTCATTGCTGAGCGCGCGCTTGACCTGCTCGTTCTCGGCGACCCAGGTGGAGAAGGTGGACGCCTCGGGCGCGCCGAGGCCCTCTTGGAAGAGCGGCGTCGCCTCGGAGAGGGCGAGGATCAGCTCGTCCTCGCTGCCCGGCTCGACGTGCACGCGGGAGAAGAGACCCTCGGGGAACTCGGCCTGGTGGTAGAGGGCCTCGGCCGCGTGCGGGCCAGCCTTGAGGAGCGACCCGAGCGACCGGTTGGCCCCCGCGATGTCGAAGGAGCGCCATGCGATGCTCATCTGGGCGACGAGCGTCCAGGGATCGAGCTGCCGCTCGGCGAGGTGGTGACGGCGCGCGGGGCGGCCCATGCGGTAGGCGAGGGCGTGCCGGCGACGGAAGCGCTGCAGCTCCTCGATGGGGCGCTCGAGTTTGGCGAGGGCGAGGACGGCCGTGTGGCGCACGCCCGCGGGATCGGAGGGGGCGGCCTCCAAGCTCTCCTCGGCCACGCGGACGGCCTGGCTGTAGCGGCCGGAGATGAGGGAGCGCGAGGAGAGGGCCGCGAGCCAGCGGAGCCACGGGCGGAGCGCGAGGTCGCGGGCGAACTCGCGGCTGTACGGGTCATCCGCCTCCGCGGCCGCACCGCGCGCGATGCGCTCGACCTCGGGCCGATGCTCGGAGAGGAAGGAGAGGAAGGCGTCGTTCGAATCCGTCTCCAGCTCGGCGAGCATGCGCCGGGCGTCCCAGTTGCCGGGATCGAGGCGGACGGCCTCGGCGAGGTGCGCGCGGGCGGCGTCCTCCTGCTGGAGGGCCTCCTCCTCGGTGGCCATGAAGGGAGCCCGGTAGTCCACCGCCTCGGCCGCACGGGCCGTGAGGTGGAAGGAACGGTCGCGGTCGGTGTGGATGAGCTGGGCGGCGTTCTCCTGGAAGGCGGCCATCGCCCGCTCGATGTAAAACGGGCTCTCAAGGGGAAGGACGCGGTCGCGTCGCATGTTCTCGAGGATGAGGCGCTCGCAGTCCTCCTGGATGGGGTCGAAGGCCATGGCGCCTCCTTTCGGTCGAGGGGTTCCCGGGCGGACCCGGGGATTTGAGTCCGTCTACTATACCCCGTCGTGCGGACACAAGTCTGCCGCGCCGCAGCCTGCGCTCGCCGGAGGACTCAGCTCAGGCGCGCGATGTCCTCGGCCCGCTCGGCCACCTGCACCACGATACCGTGCGGCAGGCAGACGATCTGCTCCCCGGCCCTCGAGATGGGCGCGTGCTCCACGCAGAGCTGGTTCTCGCAGTTCGCCTCGACGACCTCAACCCGCCCGTCGCGGATCCGCACCACGTTGTCGCTGTGGTCGGCGTCCCTCCCCGCGCCGGTCCCCGGCGTCTCCACTGTGAACTCAGTATCGTCGGACAGCTGGTTCACCTGGTAGAACCCATCTTTCGACTGGGTCACGACCACGAGCGAGCCGCTCGTCGCGCCCCTGCGCCCGAAGGCGACCCAGAGTGCCCCCAGGGCGAGGACGAGCGCTGCAGCAGCGATCAGGATGCGGTCTCCTCGTTTCATGGGTCCTCCTTGGTCAGATAGGGGAGCGGGACTACAAAGCGGACCGCTATGGGCGCATGTAAACCTTTGACAGATGAAAAGGTACCACTCGCGACGAAGGCGCACCGTCTCGGTTCCGACAAGACTCATTTACATATATTTTCTTATATAGATACTATCTTCATAGAGAGTAATGAAGGAACGATCTATATCGATGTTTACGCTTCCGACCTGCGCACTGTCATAGATAAGCTTCCTATCGAATATGGGTTTAGCGAATAGCTGACGACGCAAGCGAGGTGCTGTGAATATGGCGCGCACACCGTGCAAGCACACCTTCCTCACGAGGCGTGCCCTCGTCTCTGTGCTGGGGGCCTCTGCAGCCGGCATCCTATCTGGCTGCGCGAAATCGAGCAGCCCGGGTTCGGGGTTCGGTTTCATAGAGCGGTCTTCTCCGATTGGCGGATCCGCCCCTCGCGCTGAAGCCCCGGCGATTGCGTGGAGCCGGCTGATCGTCGAAAGCTCGTCCGCGCCAGATGGAAAGCTCGCCGAAGATTCCATACTGGGTGGCTGGGGAGCTACGTGTACGGGCGCTGCTGTGGAATCGGACACGATCTACGTGGCCGCAGCAAGCACCCTGCTTGCGTTTGACACGAGGACGGGTGCAGAGCGCTTCCGGATTGAACTCTCGGGCGAGGGCGCCGAGGACATGGGAAACGCGTGCGGCCTTGCTGTCTCTGACGGCATCTGTCTCATCGCGCTCGATACCGGATGGCTCGTTCGTTGCGATGTGTCCGGCACGCCTCTGGTGCGGTGGAGAATGCGCATGATCGATCGGATGGCGTTTCAGGGGCAGGAGCGAACGTTTAGCAACGGGGAGAATTTCCCACTTGAGGTGAAAGACACCGATCCGGTTCCGGCGGTCTGGTCGTGCACGGACCTCATCATGCGCGATGACTCAGTGTGTCTCGGGCTCACCTGCTACCAACTCGAAGAGGCCTCCCATCTGTTTTGCGTGTCGAAGGCGGACGGGGCGCTTCGATGGCATCGTTTGATTCCTGGGTACCTTGCCAACGCAGGAAATCTTGGCTATCCGGTTCAGCTCGGTGACTGCTATATCGTGCCCGACCCCACGCGCGACGGCATCGTGGTTCTAGATGCCGGCACCGGGGAGGAGCGTGATCACATTGAGACTGATGGCCCCTTGCGCATGGGCTTCACGAGCCTTCGTCGGCAGGGGTGTGAGGCGCTATGCACCCATGCGACCTCGGGCGAGATCTATCTCCTGAGTGAGTCGGGTGGAGGGATCTCCGTCGACCGACTTGCCCTCTCTCAGGCCGGTGAGAACGTCATCGCATCAGGTGCCCGGCCTGTGATCGCGGGGGATACGCTGATCTCGCAGATGCCCACGGAATTGCCGTCCGAGCGGCTGATCGCCGATGACCGCGATGCATCAAGCGGGGCTGCAGCGTTCATCGATCTCGAGAGCCTCTCGCTCGTTGAGGCGAGGGACGGACGTGAGCTCGAATCGACGCCGGTCGTATTCGGAAATGCCCTCTACTATGTGGGCCGATCGGGTCTATATCGCGCTCCGTTGGACTTCGCGGGCGCCGGCGATTTCACACTGGTCGATCAACGTATCAGCAAGATGTCCGGAGAATGGGATCAACTTCTTATCCAGGCCTCTGGGATGTTGTTTGCCATATCGGGTAACACGAGCCGAAAGCGCCTATACGCGATTCGTCTGCAGGACCCCGATGCTTGAATGACATCCTTCCGCTGCGGGGCGGGGAGACCCCATCAACTGCTCCATGTCCCGTTGCGCATCCGGTAAAAGCACCGGTACCGAACCTCCTGCATCCGGATAAAATGCTGCACCTTGAGCTATTTAAGGGGTTCCCGACAGTGCTCGGTGCTACAATTTTTACTACACCTCAAGAACCGCGTCGGGCCGCCGTCTCGACGCCTCACAGGGCCATCACGGGGCCGTATCGGTGCCCCGTCGTTTCTCGGGGGCACGCCGCCCCCGGAGTGGAGGGAATCCATATGGGACAGTTCACCAACCCGCGCGACCTGTACTTCGGTGAGGGGGCGCGTCACGAGGTCAAGAAGCTGAAGGGCGAGCGCGCCATGATCGTCACCGGTGGCGGCTCCATGCGCCGCGGCGGCTTCCTGCAGGACATCGAGGCCGATCTCAAGGAGGCCGGCTTCACGGTCGAGATCTTCGAGGGCGTGGAGTCCGATCCGTCGGTCGAGACCGTCATGCGCGGCGCCAAGGCCATGGAGGAGTTCCAGCCCGACTGGATCATCGGCCTCGGCGGCGGCTCGCCGATCGACGCCGCCAAGGCCATGTGGCTCTTCTACGAGTACCCCGAGGAGACCTTCGAGGAGGCCGTCGTCCCGTTCAGCTTCCCAGAGCTCCGCCAGAAGGCCAAGTTCTGCGCCGTCGCCTCCACCTCCGGCACGGCCACCGAGGTCACGGCCTTCTCCGTCATCACCGATTACGAGAAGGGCATCAAGTACCCGCTCGCCGACTTCAACATCACCCCTGATGTGGCGATCGTCGATCCCGAGCTCACCTACACCATGCCGCAGAAGCTCTGCGCCCACACCGGCATGGACGCGCTGACCCACGCCGTCGAGGCCTACGTCTCCACCGCGGCCTCCATGTTCACCGACGCCAACGCCCTCCATGCGATCCGCGAGATCGTCGAGTGGCTGCCGAAGTCCTACCAGGGCGACCACGAGGCCCGCGCCCACATGCACGAGGCCCAGTGCATCGCCGGCATCGCGTTCTCGTCCGGCCTCCTCGGCATCGTGCACTCCATGGCGCACAAGACCGGTGCCGCATTCTCCGGCGACCACATCATCCACGGCTGCGCCAACGCCATGTACCTCGGCAAGGTCATCCAGTTCAACGCCAAGGATGAGCGCGCCCGCTCCCGCTACACCTACATCGCCCGCGAGGTCCTGCACCTCGCCGGCGAGACCGAGGATGAGCTCGTGGCCGCCCTCGTGCAGAAGATCCGCGAGCTGAACGACGCCCTCGACATCCCCCAGGGCATCAAGAACTACGGCGCCGGCGGCGTGAAGGCCGACGAGTCCATCATCGACTACGAGGAGTTCACGTCGAAGAAGGCCGATGTTGCGGCGAATGCCATCGCTGACGCCTGCACGCTCAGCAACCCCCGCACGCCCACGCAGGAGGAGATGGAGAAGCTCCTCGAGTGCGTCTACAACGATCAGGACGTGGACTTCTAATCTGTCCCGGACCGTTGTCCCTCCGGCGCCCTCGGCCTCGCGGCCGGGGGCGCCTTCTTGTGCGGCGGGTGCGTGCGGCGAGCGCATCGCGGGCCCGCTCCGGCGCCGCCACTCGACCCGCGCGGGCCCCCGCACGTCGGCCGCACGGGCCGACTCCGCACGACTTTTCCGGTCTGCCGCGTTCTGTCCGCGCATCTCGCTACACTGGAGGCAGACGATACCGATCGCGATGCGGCAAGGGAGCCTCGCTTCATGGATATGGAACAGTTCGACAACGCGCTTCGACCCATCGCCGACGGCGGCCTCACCTCACCGGCGGGGTTCCGGGCGGCGGCGGTGAGCGCGGGGATCCGCCCGCGCGGCGATGCCCCCGATCTCGCGATCCTGTTGGTCGATGAGGCAGCGCCCGTGTCCGCGGTCTACACCGCGAGCGCCTTCGACGCCGCTCCCGTGCGCGTGAGCCGGGCGAACCTGGCAGTGGGGGACGGCACCGTGCGCGCGCTGGTCATGAATGCCGGCAGCGCGAACGCGGCCACCGGCGAGGAGGGGCTCGCTACGGCGCGGGAGACCTGCGAGATCGCGGCGCAGATCCTCGGCTGCGAGGTCTCGCAGGTGCTCGTGGCCTCAACGGGCCCCATCGGGGCGCCCCTTGGCATCGAGCCCTTCGATACCTCCCTGCCGGCGCTCATCGACGCGGCTACCCCCGACGGCGGACCGGCCATCGCCGCCGCGCTCACCGGCGCGGGCGCGCGCCCGCGGGAATGCGCGATCAGCTACGCGAGCAAGACCCTCGCCTATGCGGGCTGCACCTTCACGGTGGGCGGCCTCTGCCTCGGGGAGGGGCCCTTCGCCCTGCTCACGACCGACGCCCCGGTGTCCGCGCGCACGCTCGCCGCGATCTTCGAGGAGGTCGTGGGCCGCACCTTCGGCAAGGTGCTCACCGATCCCGACCGCGCGGTGAACGGCTCCTGCCTCATGCTCGCGAGCGGCGCCGCGGGGACGGACGTCCCCGAGATCGCGCGCGGCACCGAGGAGGCCGAGGAGCTCGCCTACGTGGTGGGCCAGGTGGCCGAGACCCTCGCGCGCCAGGTCGCGGCCGACGGCGCGGGCGCGTCCAAGCTGCTCACGGTGCGCGTCGCATGTGCCGCCGGCGAGGAGGACGCAGATGCCGCCGCGCGCGCCGTGGGCACGTCGAACCTCGTGCGCTCCCAGGTCGCGGGGCACGTGTGCGACGCGGGCTCCATCCTCGCGGCCCTCGGTCGGAGCGGGGCGTCGTTCGATCAGGAGAACGTTTACGTGTCCGTGATGGGGATCCCCGTCTGCGAGGCCGGCGTCGTCGCCGCCGTCGAGCCCGATGAGGTGGCGCGCCGCTTTGAGGCGGGGGAGATCGAGATCTCGGTTGACCTCGGTGCCGGCGAGGCGTCCACGACGGTCTGGGGTCCGGACCTCACAGCCGCATACGGGGAGCAGATCACCCGCCGCTAGGACCTGGCGAGGGAGGGAGCCGAGATGATCGCGCTTTTCGGGGACGTATTGCTGACGCTCGCGTGTGGCGTCGTCTCAGTCGGCATGGTCTTTGGCTCCGCCGTGCTGTCCATGCGGACCCGCGGACGAGTTTTGCTGCTCGCATCCGGCCTGGTCGTGGGGCTGCTCACGTATCTCACCCAGATCGCCCACACTTTGGATGACGTTTCAACCGGTGACCTCACCTGTATCATGGACACCCAGGAGGCGCTCCTCGGCGTCTCGGCCCTGCACTTCATTCTGATGGCTGCAGGGACGACGCTTGCTGTGCGGCGGATCGTCCGCGAGCTGTAAATCGGTTGTCGCGTTCGAAGGGGCTCACGCGGGTTAGCTGCGATCGGAGCCCTCGAACTCCTCAAGAGCCCGGGCGAGCGTGACCCCATCGGGTACGTACGGCTCATGCACGCCGTTCCTGAGCATGTAGGGATCGCTGCCCTTGCCCGTCACGATCACGAGCGCCGGGCGCTCGGTCTCGCGCACGCAGGTGCGGATGGCCTCCGCACGGTCGAGGATCACCTGATGGGGAACGGTCCCCACCCGCTCGATCGCGCGCTCGATCGCGGTCGCGATGTCGGCGGGGTCCTCGGGGCCGGGATCGTCTTCGGTCACGATGATGCGATCGGCCAGGCGGCCCGCGGCCTCGCCCATCGTCTCGCGGCGGTCGATGCCCTTGCCGCCCGTGGCTCCGAACACCACGGCGAGCTCGCGGTCGGGGTAGTTCGCGCGCAGATCGGTGAGGAGCGTCGTGAGGCTCATGCCGTTGTGCGCGTAGTCCACGACACCGAGGATCCGCCCGCTCGCGGTGGGGTAGAGCTCCATGCGCCCGGGGACTCGAACGTCGCGAAAGCCCCGGACGATGTCCTCCTCATCGATGCCGAGCGCGATCGCGCAGGCGATCGTGGCCAGGGCGTTCGAGACGTTGAACGCCACGGGCGTGGCGATCTCGATCTCGCGGGTGAAGCCGGGCGTGCGCACACGGGCGACGACGCCCTGCTCGGTGTGGGCGAGCGTCTCGGCGAACACGTCGGCGGCGGGGTCCTCAAGCGCATAGGTGAGCACGCGCGGGCAGGCGCGGGCGGCCGCGAGGACGCGTTCCACATGGTCCATGTCGAGGTTCACCACGGCGACCTGCGACTGGGCGAAGAGCTTGAGCTTGCTCGCGAAGTAGTCCTCGAAGGTGGGGTGCTCGATGGGGGAGATGTGATCCTCGCCGATGTTGATGAAGGCGCCCACGGCGAAATCGACCCCGAGGGTCCGCTCGTACTTGAGGGCCTGGCTCGAGGCCTCCATGACCACGTGCTCGAGCCCGGCTTCGCGCGCGTTGGCGAGCTGGCGCTCGAGCTGGAAGGATTCGGGCGTGGTGAGCGCGGAGGAGCCCGAGCCCACGCCGTCGAAGTAATCGACGGTCGAGAAGAGCCCGGCCGGTGCCGCGCCGATGCGCGCCCCGCGTGCGTCGAGCAGGTGCTTCAGGTAGTAGGCGCAGGTGGTCTTGCCCTTGGTGCCGGTGAACGCGCAGACCTTGAGGTCGCCGGAGGGGTGGCGGTAGGCGGCATCGGCCATGAGGCCGAGCGCTCGGCGGATGTCCGTGACGCGGAGGAGGGGGATCCCCACCCCGAGGTCCGTCTCCGACACGTAGGCCACGGCCCCCGCCTCGATCGCGGAGAGGAGGTACTCCCGCTTGAAGGCGGCGCCCTTGCAGGCGAAGAGGGTTCCCGGCCCGGCTTCGCGCGAGTCGTCGGTGGCGAGGGAGACGGTGACGTGGGCGAGGGCGTCTCGGTCCCCTCCGCTGACCTCAGCGAGGATGCCGTCGGATTCGAGCAGGTCGGCGTAGGAGGCGAGGCTCCGGGGACTCTGGCTTGCTGGGGTCATGGATGTCTTCCTCTCAGGCGCCGCCGGTCTGCGGACGGGCGCGCTCGCGTGTCGGCGGTCTCCCCGCCGTGCTCCTAGGATACCGCTCCCGCAGCGGTTTCGCGCCGTGGTAGACGCGCACGGCGGGCCCATGGCTTCGCGGCGTGGTGGGCGGGCGCGACGGGCCCATGTCAGCATCGGGTAATGCTTTGGCTCCCCGCCCACCCGCGGGCGTATGCTCGACGTGCAGCCCATGCTGCTGCGCACCCCCGCGCGCCGCGTGCCGGAACCGCCGCCGTCCCCGAGGTGGTCTCATGCCGTTCAACTTCGACGAGCTCATCAACGCCGGTTCGATCGACCTCACCCGCCCGCCCGATCTCGCCCTCCCCGCCGATCCGTTCGGGGCCGCTCTCGCGATGCTCTCAAGGATCGACCCCATGACGCTCGTGCTCCTCGCCGCGATCGCGGTTTCGACGGTGATGCGGCGGCTCGCGCGATTCCGGGCCCTCAAGCCCCACCACCAGGAGATCCTGAAGATCACCGCGGATGCGATCTGCCTCGCGATCCTCGCAGCACGGCTGCTCCTGCGCTCGTCGTGGGCGAGCGGGGTGGCGGCGATGACGCCGGCCGACCGCGTCCTCCTGCTGATCGGGACCTTCCTCTTCTTGAGGACCGCCATGACGGCGAGGTCGCGCATAGTACCCCTCATCGACCGGCTCGAGGCCGAACGGGACGACGAGCCCGCCGCCGCGCGAGGGGCCGATGAATCCGCGGCGCCGCCCGGGGCGGGGGAGGGCTGCTCTGACGCCGACGACGAGCGCGACGCCGGACCCGATGCCGGGTTCGCATCCCCCGATATCGGCCCCGACGCCGACCCCGCATCCCCCGGTGCCGACCGCTCGTGATGGGGGCATCGACCTCCCGCTGAACCCGGACCACGCGCCCGACATCCTCAGCGCGTGCACCCGGCGCCCCCGGGTCGCGCCTGCCCGGCCCCCGGGCCGCGCCCTCCCGCCGCATGAAAAACGGCCCCGGTTCCAGGGGCCGCGTCGATGCGAGATGGTGGGCGATGAGGGATTCGAACCCCCAGCCTTGTGCGTGTAAAGCACCTGCGCTAACCGTTGCGCCAATCGCCCGAGTCCGGACAGTATACCCGAACGCGGCGGCCTTCGCCCCGCGCGCCGAGCCGGCTGCCCGTGCCGCCGGCCGAGGCCCGTGCCGGCCTCTCTGCCGTCGGCCATCGTCCGCCGTCCCGGACCCGCGCCCCGAGACGCCGGCCCCGATCCCGGCCATCGCTCATCGGCCGCCCCGCGCCCCTCACCTCATGCCCTCCACTCGTCCCGTTCCCAATCCGGGTATCATGGTTCCTCGAAACCCCGAAGGAGGATCCATGCCCTATTCCGTTCTGCCCGAGCGCGCCACCGGCGAGCTGCGCCAGCGCCTGTCGAAGGTCCGCTACGTCTTCACCGACATGGACGGCACCATGCTCGCGCCCGGCTCCACGGTCCTCGCCGACGCCGACGGCACCCCGAGCCTCGCGCTCGCATCCGTCCTTGTCGACCTCAAGCGCGCCGGCATCGAGGTCATCCCCTGCTCGGGGCGCAACCGCTCCATGCTTCACGAGGACGTGCGCATCCTCGGCCTCAACGCCTACATCGGCGAGATGGGCGGCATCCTCATGCTCGACCACAAGCGGAGCGACTGGCGCTACTTCACGGCCGACATGGACTACGACCCCGCCTGCGGCCTCACCCCGCACGAGGTCATCGAGCAGACCGGCATCTGCGACACCTTCGCGACGCGCTGGCCGGGCCTCCTCGAGTACCACAACGACATGTCGAACGGCTACAAGCACCGCGAGGTGACGATCGGGCTGCGCGGTGAGATCCCCGACGAGGAGGCGCGCGCCGTCCTCGCGGCCTCCGGCGTCAACCTTGAGTGGGGCGACAACGGCTTCCTCAACTACATCTCCGCCCCGACGACCCTGAGCCTCCCTGAGGGCGTGCGCGGCCGCGCCTTCAACATCTCGCCGGCCGGCCTCACGAAGGGCCGCGGCATCGAGCGCTTCTGCGAGCTGCGCGGCATCGATCCCGCGACGGCCGTGGCGCTCGGCGACGCGCGCTCCGACTTCGCGATGGCGGACGCCGTGGGGACCTTCCTCCTCGTCGAGAACGGCCTCAAGAACCCCGGGGCCGCCGAGTTCATGGAGAGCCAGGGGAACGCCTACGTGACACGTGGCCGCATCGTGGACGGCTGGGTCAGCGCGATGCGCACGCTCCTCGAAGCGCAGGCGTAGGGCCGGCCCGACACGCGCCGACGCTTCCGGCTGCGGCATCTCCGCACCATCCGCGACTACCCCGGCGCATCGTTTCGAAAGGGGGAACGAGCATGACAGAACCCATGTCGGGTGACCTCCGCCCCATCGGCGTCTTCGACTCCGGCCTCGGCGGCCTCACGGTGGCCCGTGCCATCGCGAGCGCGCTGCCGGCCGAGTCCATCCGCTATTTCGGTGACACCCTGCGCTGCCCGTACGGGACGCGCTCCGAGGACGAGGTGCGCACCTTCGCGCTCGAGGCCGCGCGCTGGCTCGAGGCAGGGGATGTGAAGATCATCGCCGTCGCCTGCAACACGGCCACAGCCGCCGCCCTCCCCGTGCTCCAGCGCCGCCTCTCGGTGCCGGCGGTGGGGGTCATCGCCCCGGGCGCCCGGGCGGCCATCAACGGCACGCGCACGCGCCGCGTGGGCGTGCTCGCAACCAAGCTGACGGTCTCGAACGGCGCCTACGCCCGCGAGATCGAGGAGCGCGACGCCGGCGTCACGGTGGTGAGCTGCGCGGCCTCGAACTTCGTGGAGATCGTCGAGCGCGAGCTCGCGACCGGCGCGCACGTGCAGGAGCGCTGGCTCGAGGACCCGGATGTGTTCGACACGCCCGAGGTCCGCGCCGAGGTCGAGCGGACCGTGCGGCCGCTCGCCGAGGCCGACATCGACACCGCCGTGCTCGGCTGCACGCACTTCCCCCTGCTCGCGGGCCCCATCAGGCGCGCCCTCGGCCCCGGGGTGCGCGTGGTGAGCCCTGCGGAGGAGACGGCCGCCGAGCTCACCGACATCCTGCGCCGCCGCGCCCAGCTCGCCCCGGCGGGCACGACCCCCGAGCACCGCTTCGCCACGACGGCGGAGAATATCGCCTCCTTCGCCGCCGCCGGGAGCTTCATCTTCGGGAAGCCCCTCAAGAGCGTCGAGCAGGTGGCGATCGACGAGCTCGAGGCGCTGCGGTAGGTGGCGGGGATGCCGCGCCGGCGTCGTTTGACGTCGCGCCGCCGCCCGTCCGCATGTACCAGGTATGACCCGGTCGCCCGCGCGGCCGCATCGAGAAAGGAACACCATGGAGATGATCGAGGTACCCCGCGCCGCCGGCCGCGCCGCTGACGAGATGCGCGCCGTGACCCTCACGCGCGACGTCATGAAGCACGCGCTCGGCTCCTGCCTCGTCGAGTTCGGCGACACCCGCGTGCTCTGCGCCGCAACGATCGAGGAGGGGCTGCCCGCCTGGCGCCGCGCGAGCCACGCCGGCTGGGTCACGGCCGAGTACGCGATGCTGCCGGCCTCAACGAGCCGCCGCTCGCGACGGGAGACGGGCTCACGCAAGGGCCGCTCCATGGAGATCGAGCGCCTGATCGGCCGGAGCCTACGCGCCGTCGTGAACCTGAAGGCCCTCGGCGAGCACACGGTCACCGTCGACTGCGACGTGCTCCAGGCCGACGGTGGCACGCGCACCGCGAGCGTGACGGGCGCCTGGGTGGCGCTCCACGACGCGCTCATGGCCTGGGTTGAGGCGGGGAAGATCGCCCGCCTGCCGCTCACGGGACAGGTCGCGGCCGTGTCCGTGGGCGTGGTCGACGGGGCGTGCCTCCTCGACCTCGACTACAGCGAGGACTCGCGCGCCGAGGTGGATATGAACCTCGTGGCCACGGACACCGGCGAGATGGTGGAGCTCCAGGGCACCGGCGAGCGGATCACCTTCGACCGCGCGCGCCTGAGCACCCTGCTCGACCTCGGGGACGCCGGCATCAAGAAACTCATCGCCCTGCAGGACGAGGTCACGGCGTACCAGGATTAAAAGATGCGCGGGCGCCGCGGCCCGGCTGCCCCGCGCCCGCTTTCTGAAGGAGGAGCTATGGAGCCTATCGACGCGAGCACCCTCGACCCGGCGCGCACCATCGTGGTCGCCACGGGCAACGCCCATAAACTCATCGAGATCGAGGCGATCCTCTCGACCGCCCTCCCCGAGGTGCGCTTCGTCGCCCTGGGACAGCTCGGAGACTTCCCCGATCCCGAGGAGACGGGGGAGACCTTCCTCGAGAATGCCCTCATCAAGGCCGAGGCCGCCGTGGCCGAGACGGGTCTCTCCGCGATCGCGGACGATTCGGGCCTCGTGGTGGATGCGCTCGACGGCGCGCCCGGGGTGTACTCGGCGCGCTACGCCGGCGAGCACGGCAACGACGCGGCGAACAACGAGAAGCTGCTCGCGAACCTGTCCGACGTCCCCGACGAGCGCCGCACGGCCCGCTTCATGAGCGTGGTCGCCCTCGTCCACGCGGACGGCGCCGTGCTCACGGGGACCGGTGCCTGCGGGGGAACGATCGGCCGCATCGGACGCGGTGTGAACGGCTTCGGCTACGACCCGTTGTTCCTTCCGGAGGACACGCCGGGAAAGACCATGGCCGAGCTCGAACCCGCCGAAAAGAACGCGATCAGCCATCGCTTCCACGCGCTCACCGACCTCGCCTCCCAGCTCGCCGATGCCACGGAGCCCGGCGCATGAGGGCGCACGTCCAGCGCGTGAGCTCGGCCGCGGTGAGCATCGACGGCGAGGCGGTCGGCTCGATCGGCCGGGGGTACCTGGTGCTTCTGGGTGTGGGCGCGGGAGACGATGAAGCGGCGGCCGAGAAGCTCTGGTCCAAGCTCCGCGGGCTCCGCATCAACGAGGACGAGGACGGCAAGACGAACCTCGCCCTCGCGGATGTGGGTGGTGGCGTGCTCGTGGTGTCGCAGTTCACGCTCTTCGCGGACTGCCGGCACGGACGGCGCCCCTCGTTCGCCGCGGCGGGTGCCCCCGCTGAGGCCGAGCGGCTCTACGAGTACTTCGTCTCGCTCGTGCGGGCTGATGTGGCGGAGGTCGCAACCGGCCGCTTCGGGGCGAACATGCAGGTGAGCCTCGTGAACAACGGACCGTTCACGATCCTGCTCGACACCGACGAGCTGTAGGGTCCGGCTGCCCGCGGTTGGCTTTCGGCTGCGTGCAGCGCGGCAGCCGCGGGGCTGCCCGTGCTCAGCTGCGTGCAGCGCACGGCAGCCGCGGGTCCGCCCGCGCTCGGCTTCCGGCTGCGCGCAGCGTGCAGCGTCGGCGGCCATCGGTGCCGTTTTTGAGGAGGTGCGCGTCAGGCGCACCTTTCTTTTTGTGTATATCGGCGCGCGAGGCCGGGCCGCGTGCGCGAAAAGGGGGTCGTTCGTTTCCACTTTTCCGTTTCTGGACGCTAAAACAGGGTCCGGTTGGGAAGAGGTCTGTTTTTGGCCGATGTAATGCCATATGAGCCCTAAGGCTTTAGGGCGTCTACCCGCGGCGTCCCCCCCCCATTAGAGTCCAAAAACGGAAAAGTGGAAACGAACGACCCCTCATGCCATCAGAAGCGTGCCGTTTCCCCGCGCATCCGCCCGTTCAAGCGATCCCATACTGCCCCGCCCTCGCCGTGCCACCCACCCTCACCGCCGCAGCGACCCACCCTTCCCGCGCCCGCCCGCCGCCAAAGCCCCGCCCTCCTATGGTGTTGACGTGCAGCTTGCCCATGCCTGCGACGGCTTGCTATACTGAGCTGCTGTTATGGCTATGGTCGGGCGCATTCTGCCCGTATGGAGGATGGTATGGAAGAGCAAGAGGTAAACCACGTCGAGGACATTCGCGAGCGCCTGACCGCTATGGTCGGCGACCGCGTCCGCGTGAAGGCCAACATGGGCCGCACGCGCGTGATCGAGCGCATGGGCGTCATCAAGAATGTGCACCCGGCCGTCTTCATCGTCGAGGTGGACGAGCGCCGCGGCCGCAAGTCGCGCCAGTCCTATCAGTACGTCGACGTGCTCACCGGCACCGTGGAGATCTTCGATCCGGAGAGCGGTGAGCACCTGTTCACCCCGCTGGGCAACCAGCTTGAGGAGCACTAAGCCGATGCCGTCAAAGTTCCTCCTGATCACCGCGCCCGCGAAGATCAACCTGTACCTCGGGGTGCACCCGGGGTGCGAGGAGGACGGCTACCATCGGGTCGAGACCGTGATGACCACGATTGACCTCGTCGACACCGTCGCCATCGCGCCGGCGGACGAGCTCGCCGTGCACACGGTTCCGCCCGCCGACTTCCCCATGGAATCGAACACGGCCTTCCGCGCGGCCCGTGCGATGGGGGAGGCCTTCGGGCGCGACGCCTCCTTCACGATCCTGATCGACAAGCACATCCCGGTCCGCGCCGGGCTCGGCGGCCCGTCCACCGACGCCGCGGCCACGATCCTCGGCATCTGCCGCTACTGGGGGATCGACCCCCAGGACCCGCGCATCGAGGCGGTTGCCCGCTCCATCGGGGCCGACGTCCCCTTCTTCCTGTACGGTCCGCCCGCCTACCTCGCCGGACGGGGCGACGAGATGCGCGAGCTCTTCCGCCCGCTCACCGGCACGCCCGTGGCCCTCGTGAAGCCCGCGGCCGACGGTAGCGGGGTCACGGCCGAGGCGGCCTACCGCGCCTTCGACGCCGCCCCCATAGAGCCCGCTCCCCTGGATCCGATGCTCGCCGCCATGCGCGCCCACGATGAGGCCGGTGTCTTCGCTAACGTTGCGAACAACCTCGGCCCAGCCGCCGTGGCCGTCTCACCCGAGGTGGGCGAGGTCCTCGCCTGGCTGCGGGAGCAGGAGGGGGTCCGTGCGGCCGACGTCTGCGGCTCGGGGTCCATGAGCTTCGCCGTCTGCGAGACGCAGATGGACGCCGAACGCATCGCGCTCGCGGCCCTGAACGAGCGGAACTGGTGGGGCCAGGCGGCGAAGATGGAGAAATCTGGACCGTATATCGCTGTCGGGTAGCATTGGCCGATTCCTTCTGCTACTATGTTCGAGCTTCGGGTTGTGGCTCAGTTTGGTAGAGCACCGCGTTCGGGACGCGGGGGTCGCTGGTTCAAATCCAGTCAACCCGACCATCGCATGGTCAACGGCGGTTTCTTCGGGAGCCGCCGTTTTTTTCATCGTCCCGCCCGGATACCAGCGCGGTCTTCCCGTGTAGAATGTTCCGTATGTTGTGGGGACCTATCCGGCGCGGTATACTCGTTCGAGCTTAACCGTGCCGGTATGCAGCGGCGGCATGAGGCTGCCGGGTATCGATGAGAGGAACGAGTATGCTCCCAAAGGGTTTTGAGTGGATCATCATCCTGATTGTCGCCCTCCTGATCTTCGGCCCCAAGAACCTGCCGAAGCTCGGCAAGTCGCTCGGGTCCACGGTCAAGAACCTCCGCGAGGGCATGTCCAGCGATGATAAGCAGGATGCCCAGAACGTCGAGGCCGAGACCGTCACCGAGGACGCCGAGGACGCCGAGATCCGCGAGCTCGAGGCCAAGCTCGCCGCTGCCAAGGCCAAGAAAGAGGAAGAGGCCGACGGCCCCATCTCCTCCAACTAGCCCGCATCCGTCATCCGGCCTGATGAAAAACGTATAGCAAGGAGTTTCCCTACATGGACGCAAGCGACATCGTACTGACCGCCGAAGGCCGCCAGAAGCTCGCTGACGAGCTGGCCTGGCGCGAGGGCGAGAAGCAGCAGGAGATCATCGAGCACCTCAAGGAGGCGCGCGCCTTCGGTGATCTCTCCGAGAACGCCGAGTACGACGCCGCCAAGGAGGAGGAGGCCAAGAACGCCTCCCGCATCGCCGAGATCCGCGCGATCCTCGCCAAGGCCACGGACGCCTCCGCGGAGTCCGCGCTCATCGTGTCCATCGGTTCCACCGTCGGCCTCGTTGACGGCGATGGCGTGGCCACCGAGGTCACCATCGTCGGCACCACCGAGACCAACTCCCTCGAGCGCAAGATCTCCAACGAGTCCCCCGTGGGCCGCGCGGTGATCGGCCACGCCGAGGGCGAGACCGTCGAGCTCATCACCCCCGCTGGCAAGCGCCGCACCTACACCATCACCAAGATCACGCGCTAGACCACGGGTCCAGTGCGGTTTGGCTCCTCGGGACCCACGCGGCCTCGGGGAGCTTTTTCGGTAAAAGGAGCAGATCACATGGCAGAGAACCAGACCCCCCAGGAGACCGCGGGCGCCCCCGTCCCGCCGGCGACCGAGCGCGAGCAGCGCCTCTCCCGCCGCGCCGCCTTCTTCGAGGCCGGTCAGAACCCCTATCCCGAGCACTCCACCGTTGACGCCTACGCTGCCGACCTCATCGAGCGCTACGCCAACCTCGAGGACGGCGCCGTCACCGAGGACGCCTACCATCTCGCCGGCCGCGTCGTGAACATCCGCAACCAGGGCAAGATCGCCTTCCTGGTGCTCCGCGACCCCACGGCCGACATCCAGGTCTTCTGCCGCGTGAACGCCATGCGCGAGGAGGATTGGGCCCTCATCGGCGAGCTCGACATGGGCGACATCGTGAACGTCGCGGGCACCGTGGTGCGCACCCGCCGCGGCCAGCTCTCGATCGCCCCCACCGAGCTCACGCTCCTCTCCAAGAGCGTCCGCCCGCTCCCCGAGAAATTCCACGGCCTCTCCGACAAGGAGACCCGCTACCGCCAGCGCTACGTCGACCTCATCGTCAACGCCGACGTTCGCGAGACCTTCCGCAAGCGCTCGGCCATCGTCTCGGAGTTCCGCCGCTACATGGAGGCCGACGGCTACATGGAGGTGGAGACGCCGATCCTCCAGACCATCCAGGGCGGCGCCACGGCCAAGCCGTTCATCACGCACTTCAACGCGCTCGATCAGGAGAACTACCTGCGCATCGCCACCGAGCTGCACCTGAAGCGCCTGCTTGTGGGCGGGTACGAGCGCGTCTTCGAGATCGGGCGCATCTTCCGCAACGAGGGCATGGACCTCACGCACAACCCCGAGTTCACGACCATGGAGGCCTACCGCGCCTACAGCGACCTCGACGGCATGAAGGCGCTCGCCGAGGGCGTCATCAAGGCCGCGAACGCGCGCGTGAACGACTCTGAGCAGATCAGCTACCAGGGCCAGACCATCGACCTCTCGGGCACCTGGCCGAGCATCCCCATGAGCGAGGTCGTCTCCGCTGTGGTGGGGGAGACGGTCACGCTCGATACTCCGGTCGAGCACCTGGCGGAGATCGCCGCCGCGAAGGGCATCGAGATCAAGCCCGATTGGACGGCCGGCAAGATCATCGCCGAGCTCTACGACGAGATCGGCGAGGACTCGCTCGTGAACCCCACCTTTGTGACCGATTACCCCGTTGAGGTGTCGCCGCTCGCCAAGCGCCGTGAGGACGATCCGCGCCTCACGCACCGCTTCGAGCTCGTGATCGCCGGGCATGAGTACGCGAACGCGTTCTCCGAGCTGAACGACCCGGTCGATCAGGCCGAGCGCTTCGCCCGCCAGATGGAGGAGAAGGCCGACGGCGACGACGAGGCCATGGAGTACGACGAGGATTACGTCCGCGCGCTCGAGTACGGCATGCCGCCGGCGGGCGGCATCGGCATCGGCATCGACCGCGTGGTCATGCTGCTCACTGACTCCGCGAGCATCCGCGACGTCCTCCTCTTCCCGCATATGCGCCCCGAGGCCAAGGCCGCGTCGGGCGCTGCCGCGGCACGCGCGCGCCAGGAGGCCGAGATGGCCGCCGCCCGTGAGGCCGAGGAGGCCGCTGCCGCCGAGGCCGCCCGCCTCGCCGCCGAGAACGTGACGATCGAGCCGCTCTTCACCGAGTTCGTCGACTTCGAGACCTTCTCGCGCTCGGATTTCCGCACCGTCAAGGTCAAGGAGTGCGTGGCCGTTCCCAAGTCCAAGAAGCTCCTGCAGTTCACGCTCGACGACGGCACGGGTGAGGACCGCACGATCCTCTCGGGCATCCACGCCTACTATGAGCCGGAGGAGCTCGTGGGCAAGACGCTCGTGGCGATCACGAACCTGCCCCCGCGCAAGATGATGGGCATCGACTCCTGCGGCATGATCATCAGCGCCGTGCACGAGGTCGAGGGCGAGGAGCGCCTGAACGTGCTCATCGTTGACGACCGGATCCCGGCCGGCGCGAAGCTGTACTAGGCGAGGAGCCCCGCTTGGGGCCTCTCCCAAAGAGCGGGTCTTATGCGAAACCGCCCCGGCATCCACACGGGTGCCGGGGCGGTTCTCATACGGAGGAGCGGGGCATGTCCTCGTGCGGGGGGATGCGCCCCGCGCGGATCCGTCCCTCAGCCCTCCAGCGCCTCAATCGCCACGTTGATGTCGGCGTTCACGAGGATGCTCTGGTGCTCGATCGTGCTCAGGCAGCACGCTTCGCCCGCGTTCACACAGGCGTACACGGCATCCGGGTTGGCGGCGGTCATCTGCCAGAAGGGGTACTTGATGATCCCCGGGGTGTTGCCGCCCACGCCGAGCTCGAGGTAGAGCACGCGCCCCCGCACATGGCAGCGCCTGAAATCGGCGTAGCGCGCCTCCGCCGCGTGCCAGCCCTCGTCCTCCACGAAGGTGCCGTCGATCCGCAGGTTGGTGGTCATCGGCTCCCCGCAGACCGGGCAACGCGGGATGAGCTCGCTCGGGATTCCGAGGTCGAGCGCCCCGCCCGGAACCCCCGCCGCCCGCTGCGCCACGAGCTTCTCGTCGACGGCCGCGCACATGGTGCGCACGGCATCCTCGTTGTCATAGGTCGCGCGGTGGCAGGGCACGGAGCATTGAAAGAGCCCGTAGTCGCCCTGCATGTAGTAGAGGCGGTGCCGGTCGATGCCCGCCCGCTGAAAGCAGTGGTCCACATTCGTGGTGACGACGAAGGCGTCCTTGCCCTCAAGGAGCCGGACGAGCCGGGTGTAGGTGCCGCCTGGGCCGCCGTCGTAGCGGTTCACGAGGATCATGCGGCTCCAGTATCCCCAGAACTCCTCGAGCGTGGGGAAGGGGAAGAACCCGCCCGAGTACATGTCGGTGATGCCGTAGCGCTCTCGCCAGGGGCCGAGGGCGCGCTCGAAGCGCTCTCCCGCGTAGGCGTGCCCTGCTGCGGTGGAGAGCCCGGCCCCCGCGCCCACGAGGATGGCATCGGCCTCCGCGAAGGAGCGACGGAGCCGTTCGAGCGTGCGCGTGTCGGGTGCGGGCGCGGCGGTGATGAGCGTGGGACCGAGCACCGGTCCTCCTTTCGCGCGAGGGCGGGATCAGGTGAGGGACCGCGCGAGCAGCTCCTCGTAGATCTCCCGGTCCTCATCGGTGAAGACGTTGAAAATGATGGTGGGGAAATCCCGGCTTGCGGCCCTCGCCTGGCGGCGCTCCTCCCGCACCGTTTCGATCGCGATGGCGGCGGCGTCGCGGTGCGGGAAGCGGAACTCGCCCGTCGAGATGCAGCAGAACGCGATACTCGCGAGGTCCCGCTCGATGGCGAGGCCAAGGCAGGACCGGTAGCACCGTGCGAGCGCCTCCCGGTTGGCCGCGGTGGGCGCCGCGCCGGTGACGATGGGCCCCACCGTGTGGATCACATGCCGCGCGGGGAGGTTGAACCCGGGGGTAATCGCGGCCCCGCCGGTGGGCTCCTCGTGCTCTTGGGCCGCGATGAGCTTCTCGCAGGTCAGACGGAGCTCCGTGCCGGCCGCCGTGTGGATGGCGTTGTCGATGCAGCGGTGGCAAGGCACGAAGCAGCCGAGCATCTGCGCGTTCGCGGCGTTCACGATCGCGTCTGCCGCGAGGGTCGTGATGTCTCCCTGCCAGAGGAGCTCCCCGCCCGTGAGGACGGCGTCGGCGGGGGATGCTGTCCCGCGCGCGCGAACCCGGCCGCGCAGGAGCCCGTCCTCGATCGCGCGGTACGCAGGGCTCACCGGCGCCGGCGGGCGCACGTTCACGAGCGAGCGGTAGAGCCGCCAACGGGACTCGCCGTCGCGGGGAAGGCTGCCTGCGTCCGCCGCCTCACCCCGCTCTTCAAGCAGGTAGGTGATGAGCCAGAGCAGCTGTTCCGTCTCCGTCATGCTGCCTCCTTCGCTGTGCTGGCACTGATCCCGCCCTTATCTTGCCGGGCGATACGGGTGGGGCGGGGCGATGCGGGTGCGGCGGGGGGGGGGGGG
>JAXEGS010000033.1:0-37565 GCA_034102905.1 Collinsella sp.
GTGGCCGCCCGCCGGGGCCCCGCCGCGCCCCCCCCCGCCCGCGGGGGGGGGGCCGGCCCCCCCCGGCCGCGAAGACCCGGACACGCCGGGGGATGATGTGGCGGGCCTACTTCACGACGAGGATGTCGCACTCGGTGTTACGCAGCAGGAACGAGGAGATCGATCCCAGGAGCGCGTACTTGATGCCGGAGAGGCCGCGGGCGCCGCAGATCACGAGGTCGGAGTTGACCACGTCGAGCATCTCGTCCTTGAGGGTCTCGCGGATGCGCCCGGCGCGGACCATGACGTGCACGTCGGCGATGCCGGATGTACCCTTGGCCTCATCGACCTTGACGGCGATGGACTCCATGAACGCCTGCTCGATGCCGTCGAGCAGGTCGGAGGGGTAGGCCCCGGCCGCCTCGAGCGCCGTCGAGTCGATGACGTGCCCGACCACGAGCTTGGCCTGGTTGCGCGCGGCGATCTCGATCGCGCGGGTGAACACGAAATCCTGCTGCTCGGTGCCGTCGAGCGCGACGAAGATCGTCTTGTAGCCTTCAGCCATGGTTGCCTCCTTGCATCCCGGGCGCGCGAAGATGCACGTCCTGCGCTGAACCATAGTCTAGGTATACCCGTTCGGCTGCAGATGGGTGGCAGTAATTCCGTGAGCGTCTGCTTTTTCGCCGCGCGGGTGGCTAAGCCCGTGCGCGGAGGCGATAATGGCAGGCGATGACGCGGCGCCGCCGCGCGGATGGGAGGACACTCGTGGACATCGTCGAGCTGCTGAAATCGGCCTTCATGGGCCTGGTGGAGGGCATCACCGAATGGCTGCCCATCTCGTCGACCGGCCACATGATCCTCGTCGACGAGTTCGTGAAGCTCTCCGTCAGCGCCGAGTTTTGGAACATGTACCTCGTGGTGATCCAGCTCGGGGCGATCCTCGCCGTCTGCGCCCTGTTCTTCCATGAGCTGAACCCGTTCAGCCTCTCCAAGGGGCCGCAGGGCCGCCGGTCCACCTGGCGCCTCTGGGGCAAGATCGTCCTCGGCTGCATCCCGGCGGCCGCGATCGGCCTGCCGCTGAACGACTGGATGGAGGAGCATTTCTACAATGCCCCCGTCGTGGCCGTCGCCCTCATCGTGTACGGCATCGCCTTCATCGTGATCGAGATCTGGCGCTCCCGTCGCCTCGCCGCGGATGCCCTCGCGCGCCCGGCCGGTGCGCACTTCGCGACCGCGCCGGAGCCCGCCGACGAGAGCGACTTCGGCGCCATCGCCACCCTCGACGACCTCTCGTGGAAGACGGCCTTGGGCATCGGTCTCTTCCAGGTGCTCTCCCTCATCCCGGGCACCTCGCGCTCCGGCTCCACCATCATCGGCGGCCTCCTGCTCGGCTGCACGCGCACCGTCGCCTCCAAGTTCACCTTCTTCCTGGCGATCCCCGTCATGTTCGGCGCGAGCCTGCTCAAGCTCGTGCGCTTCTTCATGAAGGGCGGGGCCTTCGGGATGGGGGAGACGGCCATCTTGCTCGTCGGCTGCGTCACGGCGTTCGTCGTGTCGCTGCTCGCGATCCGCTGGCTCATGGGCTTCGTCCGCCGCCACGATTTCAAGGCGTTCGGTGTCTACCGGATCGTCCTCGGCATCGTGGTCCTCGCGTACTTCCTCGTGCTCGCGTGAGAACGGTGCCTCACGGGCTTCGGCCCCGCGTTGCCGGCAGCCCGGGCCTCTTCGCTCCGATTGCACAACAAAACATGATGTTCTAAGGTGGAACCGCTGCTTGGGCGCGTGTTTCGACCTGTATTTCCCGCTGCGTCCGCCGGTGAAATTTGCTATGGTTGAGGGCGGTCTTGGCGTGCCGGTCCGGCGCGCTTTTTTCGTTGCATAGAGAAGGGGAATGCATGGACCAGTTCTTCAAGCTCTCGGAGCGTGGGTCTGACGTCGGCACGGAGGCGCGTGCCGGTCTCACCACCTTCCTCGCGATGGCCTACATCATCGCGGTCAACCCCTCGCTGCTCGTCGCGGCGGGGATCCCCATGTCGGCGGCCGTCACGGCGACGTGCCTGGGCGCCGGCGTCATGACCATCCTGATGGGCCTGTTCTCGAACCGCCCGCTCGCCTGCGCCTCCGGCATGGGCGTGAACGCGGTGGTCGCCTTCACGCTCACGCAGCTCGCCGGCGGCGACTGGCATGCGGCCAACGCGGTCATCTTCATCGAGGGCGTGGCGATCCTGCTGCTGGTCCTCTGCGGCCTGCGCGAGGCGATCATGGACGCGATCCCGGTGTCGCTCCGCCACGCGATCTCGGTCGGCCTGGGCCTCTTCATCGCAATGATCGGCCTGAAGAACGGCGGCATCATCGTCGCAAGCGAGTCCACGATGGTGGCGCTCGGCGAGGTGTCCAGCCCCACCTTCATCATGGCGCTCATCTCGATCATCGCCACCGTGGTGCTGTACTCCCTGAAGGTTCCCGGCGCACTGCTCGTCGGCATCATCCTCTCGGTGCTCGCGGGCATCCCGCTCGGCGTGACCCAGATGCCCACCGGCCTCGTGTCTGGCCTCGACTTCTCCTCGTTCGCCGCCCCCTTCCAGACCGATGAGGCGGGCACCATGGGCATCGTGAAGGTGCTTACGAACCCGACGCTGATCGTCTTCGCGTTCTCGCTCATGATGTCCGACTTCTTCGACACGATGGGCACGGCGATGGCCGTGGCCAAGCAGGGCGAGTTCCTGAATGAGGATGGCTCGGTCGAGGACATCAAGCCGATCCTGATCGTCGACTCCGCGGCCGCCGCGGTGGGCGGCTTCCTCGGCGCGTCGTCGATCACGACCTTCGTTGAGTCCACCTCGGGTGCCGCGGACGGCGCCCGCTCCGGCCTGTCCTCCATTGTGGTCGGCGTGCTGTTCCTGCTCGCGGCCTTCTTCTCGCCGCTCATCGCTGTGGTGGGCTCCGCCGCCACCTGCGGTGCCCTCGTGTTCGTGGGCTTCCTCATGATGGGCGAGGTGCGCGAGATCGATTGGTCCGATCTGCTCGAGGGCTTCCCCGCGTTCATGATCGCGGCCGGCATGCCTTTCACCTACTCCATCTCCGACGGTATCGGCTTCGGCTTCATCTCCTTCGTGATCGTTGCCGTGGTGACGGGCCAGGTCAAGAAGGTCAAGCCGCTCATGTGGGTGGCTGCCCTCGCGTTCCTGGTGTACTTCCTGGTGATCTAGGACGCGTGCTCAGAGCGAAAGGAGGGGCCGGCTTTGCCGGTCCCTCTTTTTTTGTGGCGGCGTGGCGCTCCGCGGCCACCGTGCGTCGGCGATGGTTGTGCATCTTGGGCCGCCGCCCCGCTTCCAGGGATCGATCCGCTGCGTTGCCGGCGGTCCGTGGTCAAAAAACGCGTTAATCGGTGTTTTGATCTGCTCATGGATACGGCGCGCGCCTGAATTGAATGAAAATAGTTGTCCGTCTGGCCGAAGGCGGTGGCGGATCGCCCTCAAATAACATATTAAAATGTGCAATTTCGCCAAGGACCGCGCAGAGAAATACCGATTTACACGTTTTTTGACCACGGGTGCGCCCTGGGGCGTTTGAGCGCCCGCATGCGCCTCGATTCGGGCGCGCTGCAGCGCGGGCCATGCCCTGCGCCCGCCGCCTGGGTCGGGTCCGAGCATGATCCGGGCGGCGGCCGGTTCCTCGGCCCTGGTTGCGAGCGCCCGGCATCCCTCCGCGGCCCCGGCATGGTCCATAATGGACGGGTCACGATCCACCCGTTGCGAAGGAGCCCCCATGCGTAACGTCTACTTCAACCACGACGGCAACGTCGACGACCTGGTCAGCCTGCTTCTTTTGCTCCAGATTCCCGAGATCAACCTCACCGGCGTCTCCGTGATCGACGGCGATGGCGTGATGGAGCCCGCCGCCGATGCGTCCCGCAAGATCATCGACCTGTTCAACCAGCACGGCCACGACCTCGAGGTCGCGCTCTCCACCTCGCGGGCCCGCCATCAGTTCCCGGTCGCGTGGCGAACGAGCTCGTACGCCTTCGACTCCTTTCCCATGCTGAACGAGCACGGCGCTCCGAAGACCCCGATCGCGCCGCTGCCCGCCCACCTCGATATGGTCGAGAAGATCAAGGCTGCCGAGGGGAAGACCACCCTCGTCATGACCGGCCCCCTCACGGACCTCGCCCGCGCCCTCGACGCGGATTCCTCCATCGAAGAGCGCATCGACCGGCTCTTCTGGATGGGCGGCTCGCTCGACGGCCATGGCAACGTGCGCGATCCGGGCTACGACGGCACGGCCGAGTGGAACGCCTTCTGGGATCCCGAGGCGGTCAAGCGCGTCTGGGACTCCTCGCTCGCGATCACGATGGTGGGCCTCGAGAGCACCGAGGAGATCCCGTTGAACGTCGAGCTCCGCGACCACCTCGCCCAGCTTCGCCGCTACCCCGCGATCGACCTGATCGGCCAGGGCTACGCTCTCGTGCTGACGGCCGAGGCGGATTCCGTCTACTACCTCTGGGATGTCCTGACCACGATCGCGAGCATGTACCCTGAGGTCGTTGAGGCCGAGCAGGTGCGCTGCGACGTGATCGCCGAGGGCAAGGCCTCGGGCCGCACGTTCCGCACGGAGGAGGGGCGCGAGGTGACCCTCGTCACCCGTGCCGACCACGACCGCTTCTTCGCCCACGTGGACGAGCTCGCGATGTCAGCGGCCGCCCCGCTCTACTAACCCTGCCGTCAAGCGCCGCGCAACGCGAGGAGCCCCCGCCGCGGGCATCCGCGGCGGGGGCTCCATCGTCTCAGGGGTGCGCAGCCAGGGCCTATCGCAGGTCGGCGAGGAAGCTCCGGCCCTCGCCGTTGCCGGCCACGCCGAAGTTATCGAGGATCGTCGCCCCGAGGTCCGAGGCCGTCGTGCGAAGGCCGAGCTCCGCGCCGGGGGCCGTCATCGCCGGCGACCATGCGAGCAGCGGCACGAGCTCGCGCGTATGGTCGGTGCCCTGGTAGGTGGGATCGTTGCCGTGATCGGCGGTGATGAGGAGGAGATCGTTCTCATCCATCAGCCCCATGACCTCGCCGAGCTGCGCATCGAAGTCCTCGAGCGCCAGGCCGTCGCCCTCGGGGTCGCGCCGGTGCCCGTAGACGGCGTCGAAGTCCACGAGGTTCGTGAAGCAGAGCCCCCGCCAGTCGGTGCGGCCCATGACCTCGATCACGTGCTCCATGCCGTTGTGGTTGCTCTCGTTGTGGAAGGACTCGTCGAACCCGTTACCGCAGAGCAGGTCGTAGGTCTTGCCGACCGCGATCGTGCGGAGACCTGCCTCGTGCAGGAAGTCGACGACGGTGGGCCCGTAGGGCTCGAGGCCGTAGTCGTGACGGTTCGCCGTGCGCTTGAAGCTGGCGGCGTCCTCCCCCACGTAGGGCCGGGCGATCACGCGGCCCATCGTGATCTCGGGGCCGTTGATGAGCGTCCGCGCGTACGCGCAGATGCGGTAGAGCTCCTCGAGGGGGATGACCTCCTCATGCGCCGCGATCTGCAGGACGGAGTCGCCTGAGGTGTAGACGATGAGGTCCCCGGTCCGCAGCTGCTCCTCGCCGTAATCGCGAATGGCCTCGGTGCCCGAATAGGGCTTGTTGCAGAGGATCCCGCGCCCGGAGAAGGCACGAAGCCGGTCGAGCAGCTCCTCGGGGAAGCCCTCGGGGAAGTAATCGACGTGGAAGCGGGCGGGCAGGCACATCATCTCCCAGTGGCCGTCGAGGGAGTCGTTGCCGAAGCTCGTGATCTGCATGCGGCCGTGGGCCGCGAGCGGCTCCGCAGGAGCGCTGACGCCGGCGAGCCCGCCGGGGTGCGTGAGGGCGATGCCCAGGCGCTCGAGGTTGGGGAGGGCGAGCGACCGCCCCATCTCGCGGGCGAACCACGCCGCGGTGTGGCCGAGGGTGTCGGCACCCTCGCTGTTGTAGCGTGCGGCGTCGGGTGCGCCGCCCACGCCGATGGAGTCGATGACGATGGTGAGGACGCGATTGAAGCTCATGGGGACCTCCGGTATCGCTGGGGTTGCAGGGATGGGGACGGATGCGCGGGGCGGGGCCGGTGCCGCGGCCTCACGCGTCCAGCTCGGCGAGGATCGCCGGGGCGGCCGAGACGCCGAGGCGGTTCGCGCCGGCGTCGATCATGGCGAGGGCGTCCGCGAGCGTGCGGATGCCGCCGGCCGCCTTGACGCCCATCTCGGGTCCCACGGTCGCGCGCATGAGCGCCACGTCGGCCGGCGTCGCACCGCCGGTGGAGAAGCCCGTGGACGTCTTCACGAAGTCGGCCCCGACCTCGCGGGAGAGCTCGCAGGCGCGGACCTTCTCGGCGTCTGTGAGCAGGCAGCACTCGATGATGACCTTGAGGATCGCTCCGCCCGCGTGGCAGGCGTCGGCCACCGCGGCGATGTCGTCGTGCACCGCGGCCTCATCGCCCGACTTGAGCCAGCCCATGTTGATCACCATATCGACCTCGGCCGCCCCGGCGGCGACCACATCCGCGGCCTCGGCCACCTTCGCGGCCGTGCTGCCGGCGCCGAGCGGGAAGCCGATCACGGCGCAGGTCGCAACGGCGCTGTCGGCGAGCCCGGCGGCCACGCGCGGCACCCAGGCGCCGTTGACGCAGACGCTCGCGCAGCCGAGCTCGCGCGCCTCGGCGATGACGGCGTCGATCCGCTCGGCCGTGGCGTCGGCCTTGAGCAGGGTGTGGTCCATGTAGGAGGCGAGCTCCGATTTCGTGAGGCTCATGGGGGTCCTTTCTCTGGTCTGGGATGGGAGGGTGCTCGGCCTAGGCGGGGGCTCCCGCGCCGTCTGCGTAGGTCACGCCGTCGGCGGTGACGGTGGCGAAGAGGAGCGGTGCGCGGCCGGGGTCCTCGGTTCCGAACGTGAGCGCGGCGGCGAGCGTGCGCAGACCCTCGGCGAGCCGCTCCTCGGTGGCGGTGTGGAGCACGGCCACGGGCTCGCCGGCGCGCACGGCGTCGCCGGTGTTCTTCAGCAGCACGATGCCCGCGGTGTGGTCGATCCTGTCGTCGAGGGTGAGGCGACCGGCCCCGAGCTCGGCGCTGGCGACGCCCACGCGCTCGGTGTCGATGGCGGTGAGGAAGCCGTCGGCGGGCGCGGTGAGCTCGTGCTGGATGGGGGCCGCGCCGAGGAGCGACGTGTCATGGAGCACGGCCGCGTCCCCGCCCTGGGCGGTCACGATCTCGCAGAGCTTCTCAAAGGCCGAGCCGTCCGCGATCACGCGCCGCGCCCGCTCGCGAGCCTCCTCGGCGCCCGCGAGCCCGCTGAGCGCGAGCAGGTCGCCCGCGAGCATGACGGCCTCGTGGGTGAGGTCCCGGGGACCCTCCCCGCGCAGCGTCTGCACGACCTCGGCCACCTCGAGGGCGTTGCCGATCGCGTGGCCGAGCGGGCGGTCCATGTTCGTGACGAGCGCGCTGACGCGCCGCCCCATGCCCTCGCCGATCGCCACCATGGCGCGCGCGAGCTTGACGGCGTCGGGCACGGTCTTCATGAACGCGCCGGAGCCCACCTTCACATCGAGGAGGATGCACTGGGCGCCGGCGGCGAGCTTCTTGCTCATGATCGATGAGGCGATGAGCGGGATCGAGTCGACGGTGGCGGTGACGTCGCGCAGGGCGTAGATGAGCTTGTCGGCCGGGACGAGGTTGCCCGTCTGGCCGATGATGGCCCCGCCGTGCGCGCGCACGGTCTCGAGGAAGGCCTCCTCGGTGAGGGAGATGTCGAATCCGGGGATGCTCTCGAGCTTGTCGAGGGTGCCGCCCGTGTGCCCGAGGCCCCGTCCGCTCATCTTCGCGACGAAGGCCTCGCCGGGCGCCATCGCGGCGAGCATCGGGACCACGGCGAGCGAGGGCTTGTCACCCACGCCGCCGGTGGAGTGCGTGTCGAGCGTCACGCCGGGGAGCCCGGAGAGGTCAACGACATCCCCCGACCGCATCATGTGCAGGGTGAGCAGCCGCGTCTCCTCGTCGGTCATGCCGCGGAGAAACACGGCCATGAGCCAGGCGGACATCTGGTAGTCGGGGATCTCTCCCGCCACGTAGCCGTCCACGACGAAGCGGATCTCCTCGTCGGTGAGCTCAGCGCCCTCGCGCTTGCGCTCGATGACGTCGTACATCCTCATGCGCGGCACCCGCCCTCGTGCGCCGCCTCGTGGCCGAGGTCGGCGGGGCCGAAGCCGAGCGGCAGGAGCTCCGCCAGGGTGTGCACCTCGTAGGCGTCGCCGCCGGTTCCTAAGATCACGCGGAAGGTGGCGGGGTCGCAGAACTCCATCATCACCTGGCGGCAGACCCCACAGGGGGCGCAGCGCCCCGAGACGGGCTCGCCCGCCGGCCCGCCGACGATCGCGATGGCGTCGAAGGCGCGCCGCCCCTCGCGGACGGCCTGGAAGAACGCCGTGCGCTCGGCGCAGTTCGACGGCGTGTACGCGGCGTTCTCGATGTTGCACCCGGGATATACGGTGCCGTCGGAGGCGAGCAGCGCCGCCCCCACGGCGAAGTGCGAGTAGGGGACGTAGGCGTCCTCGCGGGCGGCGATGGCCGCGCGCACGAGCTCAAGATCGGTCATGGGAACTCCTTCCACCCTAGCGCGCCCCCTTCTCATAGGGCACGCCGTCGGCCTTGGGTGCGACGGAGCGGCCCACGAAGAGCACGAGGATCACGAGGGTCATGAGGTAGGGCAGGCAGGCGAGGAGCTCGCTGGGGATGGGCACCACGCCGCCGCCGAGGATGATGACGAGCGCCTGGGCGGCGCCGAAGAGCAGGCAGGCGCCGTAGGAGCCGTGCGGCGTCCACTTGCCGAAGATCACCGCGGCGAGCGCGATGAACCCCTGCCCCGCCACGGCGGTCTGCGTGAACTGGGAGATGATCGCGAGTGTGATCGAGGCGCCGCCGAAGCCGGCGAACATGCCCGAGAGGACCACGCAGATGAAGCGGGTCCGGCTCACGTTGATGCCGAGGGTGTCGGCCGCAGCCGGGTGCTCGCCCACGGCGCGCACGCGCAGGCCCCACTTCGTGCGGTAGAGGACGAACCACACGACGAGCATCGCGGCGATGCCGATGGGCACGGTGACATCCACGTTGAGGTTCGCCCAGGGGGTGTCCGCGAGGGCCCCCCGGCCGAGGATCTTCGGCAGGGTCTCGATGCTCGGAGACTGCGTGCCGCCGTTCCAGAGGAGGCGCGCCACGAAGAGGGCGATGCCGGGCCCGAGCAGGTTGAGCGCGATGCCGGAGACGTTCTGGTCGGCCTTGAAGGTGACGGCGGCGACGGCGTGGAGCACGGCGAAGAGCGCGCCCGCCGCGCCCGCGGCGATGAAGCCGAGCCAGGCGTTGCCGGTGAAGAACGACACGGCCGCGCCGGCGAGGGCGCCGACGGTCATCATGCCCTCGATGCCGATGTTCACCACGCCCGCGCGCTCCGAGATGACGCCGCCGAGCGCCCCGAAGACGAGCGGGGTCGAGTACATGAGGGTGATGCCCACGAGGAGCAGGAGGTTGTTAAGCATGCTGGACACCCCGCTTCTGGGCGCGACGGCGCTCGAGGCGGTCGGCGACGAGCGAGACCACGCGCGCCAGGGCCACGAAGAACACGATCGTGCCGATCATGATGTTGATGATGTCGGTGGGGGCGCCGACGGCCATCTGCACGGACTGCCCGCCGTAGAGCAGGCCGCCGAAGAGGAGGCCGGCGAAGATGCACCCGATGGGGGAGGAGCCGGCGATCAGCGCCACCGAGAAGCCGTTGAAGCCGTAGTTCTCGAAGGACGCCAGGGTCGAGAGGCTGTGCGGCTCGATGCCCGTGACCATGAGCGCGCCGGCGAGGCCGGAGATGGCCCCGGCTATGGCCATCGCGATGAGGGTGTTGCGCGCCACGGGCATGCCGGCGAACTCGGCGGCGTCGCGGCTGAAGCCGACGGCGCGGAGCTCGTAGCCGAGCTTGGAGCGGAAGAGCACGAACCAGATGGCCACGGCCACGAGGACGGCCACGAGGAAGGCGATGTTGACGTCGGTCTTCACGAGGAAGTCGTAAAGCCAGGGCACCTGGCGGAGCGTCTCGAGGCCCGCGTCGGAGACCTTCCATTCGGGGAGGATCGTCGTGAAGCTCGAGGGATTCACCGGGAAGGAGGCCGTCGAGCTCGGGCGGTGGTAGGCGGCGCTGTTGACCACGAAGTTGTTCACGTAGAGCATCGTCCAGTTGAGCATGATCGCGGTGATGACCTCGTGGATCCCGAAGCGGGCCTTGAGGGCCCCCGTGATCGCGCCCACGGCCGCGCCGCCGGCGACGCCCGCGAGCACGACAATGGGGATCTGCAGCGGCATGGGCAGGTCGAGCTTGGCGCCCACGAGAACGGCGCAGACCGTGCCCGCGACGTACTGGCCCTCGGCGCCGATGTTGAAGAGGCCCGTCTTGAACGCGAAGGCCACGGAAATGCCCGTCAGGATGATGGGCGCGGCCTTGATGATCGTGTTCGAGATGTACTTGGGCTTGGAGAACACGCCGTCGAAGAGGGCCGCGAAGGACGCGCCCGGATCGTAGCCGGCGACGGCGAGGAGCGCCGCCGCGACGGCGAACCCCAAGATGATGGCGATGAACGTCGCCGTGATGGGTTTGTGCAGGATGCGCTGGACGGCGCCCGCGCCTCCCGCCTTGGTGCTCTGAGGCATCAGGCCTCACCTCCCGCCATGAGGAGGCCGAGCCGGTTCTCATCGACCTCTCCCTGCTTGAACGTGCCGGCGATCCGGCCGTTGTAGATGACCGCGATGGTGTCGGACACGCTCATGACCTCGTCGAGCTCGAGTGAGATGAGCAGGATCGCCGTGCCGCGGTCGCGCTCGGCCACGAGCGCGCGGTGCACGTACTCGATCGCGCCGACGTCGAGGCCGCGGGTGGGCTGAACGGCGATGAGCACGTCCGGATCGCCTGAGACCTCGCGCGCGATGATGACCTTCTGCTGGTTGCCGCCGGAGAGGGCCCCCGCCGGGCGGTCGACGCAGTCGGCGGGGCGGATGTCGTAGGTTTCGATGAGGCCCTCGGCGAAGGAGCGCATGCGGGCGCGGTCGAGCACGCCACCGCGGCCGAACTCGGGCGAGCGGTACTGCTCGAGGACGGCGTTCTCGGCCACGGTGAAGGGCAGCACGAGCCCGCGGCGCTGCCGGTCCTCGTGGATCGTGGCGACCTTGTGCGCGTGGACGTTGCGCACGCTCGTGTTCTGGATCTCCTCGCCCTTGACGGCCACGGTACCGGACGCGGCGCGGGTGAGGCAGGTGATGGCCTCCACGAGCTCGCGCTGGCCGTTGCCGTCGATGCCCGCGAGGCCGACGATCTCGCCGGCGCGGACGGAGAGCGTCAGACCGCGAACGGCGTCGATGCCCCGCTCGTCCTGAACCACGAGGTCCCGGATCGAGAGGACGACCTCGCCGGGATCGGCGGGCTCCTTCTCGACGACCAGGTTCACGTGGTGGCCCACCATCTTCTCGGCGAGCTCCCCTTCGTCCACGTCGGCGACGGTCACGGTCCCCACCTGCGTGCCGCGCCGGATGATGGTGCACTCGTCCGAGGAGGCTTTGATCTCCTTCAGCTTGTGCGTGATGATGATGATCGTCTTGCCGGCGGCTGCGAGGTCGCGCATGATCTGGATGAGCCGCTCGATCTCCTGCGGCGTGAGGACCGCGGTGGGCTCGTCGAGGATCAGGATGTCGGCGCCGCGGTAGAGCGCCTTCAGGATCTCGACGCGCTGCTGCTGGCCAACGGAGATCTCCTCGATCTTGGCGTCGGGGTCGACCTCGAGGCCGTACTCGTCGATGATCCGCGCCACGGCCTCGCGGGCGCGCCCCATGTCGAGGACGCCGGCCGCCCCGCAGACCTCGTCACCCAGGATGATGTTCTGCGTGACCGTGAAGTTGTCCACGAGCATGAAGTGCTGGTGGACCATGCCGATGCCGTGCGCGATGGCATCGTTGGGGTTCGAGATCTCAACGGGCTCGCCGTTGAGCAGGATCTCGCCCTCATCCGCTTGGTACAGGCCGTAGAGCACGTTCATGAGGGTGCTCTTGCCGGCTCCGTTCTCGCCGAGGACCGCGTGGATGCTGCCGCGCCTGACGGCGAGGTCCACCCGGTCGAGGGCGCGGAACGTTCCGAATTCCTTGACGATGCCGCGCATCTGCACCGCGAAGCTCGCATCGGGCTCCATATCCGCCTCTCCTCTCCGATTGACGTTTCGTCCCGGATGGACGGCGCGCGCGGCGCCGCCCATCCGGGACGGCTCGGGTTGGAGCCCGAGCCGCTCGTGCCCCGAAAGCGGGCGGGGCGCCCGAAGGAGCGCCCCGCGTGTTCGGGTTTAGAGGTTGGAGACGAAGGTGTTGTAGTCGTCCTCGGAGCCCGGAGGCGTGATCTTGCCATCCTTGATCTGCTGGACGAGGTCCTGCGCGGCCTGGTAGACCTCATCGGACATGTGCTCGTGGTGCTCGGAGATGCCCGCGGCGTCGTCGCTCATGCCGAGCTCGATGTTCTTGCCGCCGATCTTCTCGCCCTTGCTCGCCTGCTCGGAGATCTCGATGACCGCCTTGTCGACGTTCTTCAGGGCCGAGCTGAGCATGTTGTCGGGCGCCTGGCTGTACTGGTCCTTGTCGACGCCGATGACGAACTTGCCAGCGTCCTGGGCGGCCTCGATGACGCCGTTGCCGGCGTTGCCCGCGGCCTGGAAGACCACGTCGCATCCGTCGGAGTACATCTTCTGGCCCGCGGCCTTGCCCTTGGCGGCATCCGTGAAGCTCTCGATGTACTGGGTCGTGACCTCGACGTTCTTGCCGGACTCCTTGTTCGCGTAGGCGACGCCGGCCTTAAAGCCGTACTCGAAGGTGGCGAGGACGTCGGACTTCATGCCGCCGACGAAGCCGACCTTGCCGGTCTCGCTCGTCATGGCCGCGATGTAGCCCACCACGAATGAGGGCTCCTGGGAGCGGAAGGTCACGCCGGTGAGGTTGTCGGTGAGGGAGTCCTCGGGGTAGGCGTTGTCGATGATGGCGAAGCTGACGTCGGGGTTCTGCTTCGCGGCGGTCTGGATGGCGTCGGCCATGGCGAAGCCGATGCCCCAGACGAGATTGCTCTCGTTGTCGACGGCCTTATCGAGGTTGGTCGCGTAGTCGGACTCCTGCTTGGACTCGGTGTAGCCCACCTTGATGCCGGTGTCCTTCTGAAGCTGCTGCAGGCCCTCCCAGGCGAGCTGGTTGAACGACTGGTCGTTCACGCCGCCCATGTCGGTGACCATGGAGACCTGGTAGTCGCTGCTCGCCGCGGCGCTGCCCGCGGTCGAGCCCGCGGTGCTGGCGGAGCCACCGCCGCCGCATCCGGCGAGCGTGAGCGCCAGGACGCCGGCGACGCCGACGGAGGCGAGCTTTGCGAAACGCATCTTCTTCATGCTGATCCTTTCTGTCGCATGATCGCGAACGGCTCCGGTGTTAGAGCCATCCAACTATATCCCCCGCGCCTCGGGGCCGGGGCCGCGGGGCGCATGAAGAACGAAATGGAAACCGGACGGGGTACGCGGGGCCGGGCGGCGCCCCGTCGAGTTTGCGGGGCGCGGCGCCGGCGGGCGCGGGGTGCCGGGGAGCGGGGTGCGTCGCCGCGCGGGAAAGGTTCACGCGGCACCGGCTCCTCCGGCCCGCCCTCATGCGGTCGGGACGGCGAGCGCGAGGGCGACCTCCATCATCTGCGTGAAGCTCGTCTGGCGCTCCTCGGCTGGCAGGGAGGCTCCGGTGAGCGGGAGGTCGGAGACGGTGAGCAGGCAGAGGGCCTGCTTCCCCGCGCGGGCGGCGTTCATGTAGAGGGCGGCGGCCTCCATCTCCACGGCGAGGACCCCCATCTTCTGCCAGCGGCGCGTCGAGTCGGGGTCGTCGAGGTAGAAGTGGTCGCTCGACAGGATGTTGCCGACCTTGACGGGCACGCCCTGCGCGCGGCCCGCCTGAACGGCGCGCTCGAGGAGCTCGAAGCTCGCGATCGGGGAGAAGGTGCCGGGGAGCTCGTACTGCTCGGCGAAGTTGGAGTCGGTGCAGGCGCCCATGCCGGCCACGACGTCGCGGAGCTCGGCCGTCTCGGCCACGCCGCCGGCCGACCCGACGCGGATGATGGCGTCGACATCGTAGAAGTTGAAGAGCTCGTAGGAGTAGATGCCGATGCTCGGCATGCCCATGCCGCCGCCCATGACGGTGACGGGTGCGCCCTGGTAGGTGCCCGTGAAGGCGAGCATGTTGCGGACCTCGTTGACACAGCGGACGCCCTCGAGGTAGGTGTCGGCGATGAACTTGGCGCGGAGCGGGTCGCCGGGCATCAGGACGGTCTTGGCGATGTCGCCTTCGCGCGCGGCGTTGTGCGGGGTGGGAACGCTCATATATGTCTCCTTCGCGATGCGGGCCCCGGCGGGCGGGGCCGTCGGCACACTAGCATCATAGCGCGTGGCGCGGACATGCGTGCGGGCGGGCGGGGCCCTCGCGCGGCTTCGGCGGCAGCGCCCCGCTTCCGGTATAGTGTTCGTGCCTTTGACCTCGTCGAAGGCATCCGCGCCCGGCCGCGTCCGGGCGCCGTCAGCATCTCGAGGAAGAGGGGGCCGCGCATGGCCAAGCACGAACGGGAGATCATCGGCGTGGACGACCGGGTGTCGGTCGGACGGGCCATCCCGCTGGGGATCCAACACATGATGAGCATGTTCGGGTCGACGGTGCTCGTCCCGATCTTGACCGGCCTCGATCCCAACGTCGCGATCATGTGCTCCGGCATCGGCACGATCTGCTACCTGCTGGTCACGGGCAACAAGATCCCGAGCTACCTCGGCAGCTCCTTCGCCTTCATCAGCCCCATCATCGCCGTGGGCGCCACCCGCGGGCTCGACGCGGCCATGAGCGGCGTCATCGTGGCGGGCGTGGTGTTTCTCGCCGTCGCAGGGATCATCCGGCTCGTCGGCACCGGGTGGCTCGACCGGCTGCTGCCGCCCGTGCTGGTGGCGAGCGTGATGGTCGTCATCGGCGTGGGGCTCTCGGCCACCGCCGCGCGTATGGCGCTCGAGCAGACGGCGGCGGACGGCACGGCGTCGTTCTACGCCGTCGGGGCGGTCGTGGCCGCGGTGACGCTCATGTCCGCCGTGCTGTTCTCGAGCATGGGCGGCATCATGGGGACGATCCCCGTGCTGCTCTCCATCGTCGTGGGCTACCTCGTGTCGCTGCCGCTCGGCCTCGTCGACTTCGGCCCGGTCGCCGAGGCGGCCTGGATCGGCCTGCCGAGCATCTCCGCGCCGCGCTTCGATGCCGGCGCGATCGCGCTCATCGCCCCGGTGGCGATCGTCACGGTGATCGAGCATATCGGGCACCTGCTCGCGGTGGGGGAGATCGTGGGCAAGGATTACCGCGAGCTCCTGCCGCGCTCGCTCGCCGGCGACGGCCTCTCGACGGTCATCTCCGGTTTCGTGGGCGGCCCTCCCACGACCACCTATGCGGAGAACATCGGCGTCATGAGCGTGACCCGCGTGTACGCGACGCAGATCTTCTGGTACGCGGCGGGCTTCGCGCTGATCGTGGGCGGCTTCTGCCCCAAGCTCGCGGCGCTCGTGCAGTCCATCCCCGGCCCGGTCATGGGCGGTGTGTGCCTGCTGCTCTTCGGCCTCATCGCGAGCAACGGCCTGCGGATGCTCGTGACGAACGGGGTCGACTTCGACCAGAACCGCAACCTCATGATCGCGTCGGTCGTGATCATCCTCGGCGTGGGGATGGAGACGGCCGGGATCGCGATCCCCATCGGCGACTACACGCTCCCCGGCATGGCGACCTCCACGCTCGTGGGCATCATCATGAACCTGATCCTCCCGGCTCCGAAGCCGGCGACGGAGTAGGGGCCGCGCCGGGCACGGGCTGCGGTTGGGTTGCGGGCTGCGGCTGGGGCCGAGGGCTCGTGCCGGCGCTTCTCGCCCGTCCCGGCCTCAGCCCATTTGCGTTTTTGACGCCTTTGCATAGATTTTCGAAACAAACGTGCGGCTGTGCACATCGAGGTGCAGAGCCGCACGTTTTGCAACTGCGATGACCTGCGGAAACGTGAACCGTACTCAGCCGCACCACATCGCGATGCGCACAGCCGTCAAAAACGCAACTGGGCCTGCCGGATCCCCGTTCCGCACCCCACATCGCCAACAGCGCGCCTAGGATCCCGCCCGCCTCCGCGCCCCGTCCCCACACGCGCTTCGCATCTCCGTCCGCGCGCGTGGTTATACTGGATGTCCGCACGCGAGGGTCCCGCACGCAAGGAGCGCGGGGCCCTCGTTCATGCCGCACGCCGCCGCAACGCCTGCAAGAGAGGTCCCTATGCCCGCTGCCATCGACATCGACTCGCTGAACCCCGCCCAGCGCGAGGCCGTCCTCACCACCGAGGGTCCGCTCCTCGTCCTCGCCGGCGCCGGATCGGGCAAGACCCGCGTGCTCACGCACCGCATCGCCCATATCGTCACCGACAAGGGCGTCTTCCCCTGGCGCATCCTCGCGATCACCTTCACCAACAAGGCGGCTGCCGAGATGCGCGAGCGCCTCGCCGCCCTCATGCCCGAGTCGACCCGCGGCATGTGGGTCTGCACCTTCCACGCCATGTGCGTGCGCATGCTCCGCGAGGACGCTGACCTCATCGGCTACACCGGCCAGTTCACCATCTACGATGACGACGACTCCCGCCGCATGGTCCGCGACATCATGCAGGCGCTCGACCTCGATCAGAAGACCTTCCCCCTCAACATGATCCGCTCGAAGATCTCCACGGCGAAAAACGCCATGATCGGGCCGGAGGAGATGTCCCAGCAGGCTGAGGGGGACAAGGACCGTGCGGCCGCCCGCGTCTACCTCGAGCTCGAGCGGCGACTGCGTGCCGCGAACGCCATGGACTTCGACGACCTCCTCGTGCGCACGCTCGAGCTCCTGCGCTCCCGCCCCGAGGTCCTCGAGAAGTACCAGGAGCGCTTCCGCTACATCTCGGTTGACGAGTATCAGGACACCAACCACGTGCAGTACATGATCGCGAACCTGCTCGCTGAGAAGTACCAGAACCTCATGGTCGTGGGCGACGACGACCAGTCCATCTACAGCTGGCGCGGTGCGGACATCTCGAACATCCTCGATTTCGAGAAGGACTTCCCGGCGGCGAAGGTGGTCAAGCTCGAGCAGAACTACCGCAGCACGGGCCATATCCTCTCGGCCGCGAACGCCGTGGTGCGCCATAACTCCCAGCGCAAGGACAAGCGCCTGTTCACTGCCGCGGGCGACGGCGAGAAGATCCGCGCCTACCAGGCGTCGGACGAGCGCGACGAGGGCCGCTGGATCGCCGGGGAGATCGACAAGCTCCACGCCGCGGGCATGAGCTACGAGGACATCGCGGTCTTCTACCGCACCAACGCCCAGTCGCGCATCCTGGAAGATATGTTCCTGCGCGCGGGCGTGCCCTACCGCATCGTCGGCGGCACGCGCTTCTTCGACCGCGCGGAGATCCGCGACGTGATGGCCTACCTCAAGATGGTCGTGAACCCGGCGGACGAGATGAGCGTCAAGCGCGTCATCAACACGCCCCGCCGCGGCATCGGCTCCACCTCGGTCTCCAAGATCGAGGGCCTCGCCCGGGAGAACGGCTGCAGCTTCTTCCAGGCATGCGAGATCGCCACGGCGGAGACGGGCCTCTTCAGCGCGAAGGTCCGCAACGCCCTCGCGGACTTCGTGAAAATCGTGCGCGACGGCCGCCGCATGAACGGCGAGCTCAAGGACGTCGTCGAGGCGATCGTCGACGCCTCCGGGCTCGTCCAGGCCTTCCGGGCCGAGGGGACCATGGAGTCCGAGGGCCGCATGGAGAACATCCAGGAGTTCCTGGGCGTGGCGGCCGAGTTCGAGGAGACGCACGAGGATATCGAGGGCACGCTCGAGAGCCTGGAGGAGCTGCGCGCCGCCGGCGTCGAGGACGTGACCGTCCCCGAGGTGGCAGCCGGGGCTGCCCCGGTGGAGACGCCGCCGGCCTCGATCATCGCCGCCGAGATCGAGCGCACCTACGGGCCGCTCGCCTGCCAGGCGCTCCCCGCGCTCATGGAGTGGCTCGCGCTCCGCTCCGACCTCGACGCGCTCGCGGGCGGCAGCTCGGCGATCACGATGATGACGGTCCACTCCTCGAAGGGCCTCGAGTTCCCCGCCGTCTTCGTGGCCGGCATGGAGGAGGGAATCTTCCCCCACGTGGCGGGCTTCGCCGCGGCGGACGACCCAGGCAAGCTCGAGGAAGAGCGTCGTCTCGCCTACGTGGCGATCACCCGCGCCCGCAAACGCCTGTTCCTCACGTACGCCGCCACGCGCCGCACCTACGGGTCCACGCAGGCGAACCCCCGCTCGCGATTCATGAACGAGATCCCCGACGAGGACGTCGAGTTCACCGGCGTCGGATCCTCGGGCTTCTCCGGGGTGGGCTGGGAGAAGCGCGGGGACCGGCGCGGCACCTTCGGTTCCGGCACCGGCGCTGAATACGGCGGGAGCGTCTTCGGGTCCTACACGCGTTCGGCCGGCGGGGCCCAGCGCCATCGCGACATCGCCGCCGACGCCGGCCTCGGTCCGGCGACCTTCGGGGGCGGTCAGGGGAGGAGCGTGCGCCGCGCCGTGTCGCCGGCGGTCGAGCAGCGCCGGCCGGATGCCGCGAAGGCCGCCGAGGTGTTCGCCGCAGGCGACGCCGTGAGCCACAAGACCTTCGGCCCGGGCAAGGTGCTCTCGGCAGACGGCGACATCATCGAGGTCCAGTTCGAGAAATCGGGGCAGATCAAGAAGCTCATGAAGGGATTCGCGCCGATCGTGAAGCTGGGGTAGGGAGTGCGGGTGTCGCGGGCGGCGCGCGGGCCCCGGTCCCGGTGTGGCCGCGCGTGGCGCGTTTGGTGCGATGGCGCGGTCGTGCGGGCGGCGGACGCGCGCGCCGGGGCCCGGGCGGGCAGGCGATGCGGGCGCACCCGCTCTCCGGTTGCATTCCTTGCGGCTATGCATAGCGAGATTCGCAGACCTGGAGTAGCGCAGTCGTTTGCCCAGGTCAGAGCAGTTGCAAAAAATGCGGCTCTGCACCTCGGTGTGCAAAGCCGCAAGGCTGTTTTGAAAAAAGGTGCACAGGCGTAAAAAACGCAACTGGGATATGGGGTCGAGTCTCCCGATCCGCTCCGTCGGCGCCGCCTGTCGCGGTCAGCTCACGGCCCGAGCGCCCCGATCCGCCTTCGCCCCATCGATCTCGGTCCGCCGCCCCGCCCCGATCCGCCCCAGCGCCCTCGCTCCCGCCGTGCCGCGCCTGTGGCGGTATCGAATACCCAAACGTTAACGATAGGTTTCGCCCCTCGTTCATCGGATAGACTTTGTCCTCACTATCAGTCCTTGGGGAAGGAGCAGTCTGGTGAATGCAAGCAAGCTGACGATCGCGCAGGCTGCAACGGTAGGGGTGACGCTGTTCTCGATGTTCTTCGGGGCCGGGAACCTCATCCTGCCTCCGTTGCTCGGACTCCAGGCCGGAACGGATATCGTCCCGGCTGTGGCGGGCTTCCTGGTAGCGGGTATCGGCCTTCCCATCCTCGGCGTCATCTCCGTCGCCCTCGCGGGCACGGCGCGCAAGCTCGCCGGCCGCGTCCATCCCATCTACGGGCGCGTGTTCGTGGCCGCGGTCTACCTCGCCATCGGCCCGTGCCTGGCGATCCCGCGCACCTCGTCCACCTCGTTCGAGATGCTGGCGCCGCTTCTGCCCGCCGGGACCTCCATCGAGATCGCGCGCCTCGTGTTCTCGGTGCTCTTCTTCAGCGCGGCCTTCCTGCTCGCGCTGCACCCCGGCCGCCTCACGAAGCTCCTCGGCCACGTGACCGGCCCGGCCCTCATCCTGCTGATCGTCGCCATCACCGGCGCGGCCATCCTGAATCCCGAGGCCCCGGCCCTCGCCGCCCAGGCGCCCTACGACAAGGTGCCGGCGCTCCAGGGCTTCCTCAAGGGCTATCAGACGATGGACCTCCTCGCCTCGCTCACCTTCGGCATCGTGATCGCCACGAACATCCGAGCCCTCGGCGTGACCGAGCCCGGTGCCGTGGCACGCGAGATCTCGCGCGCCGGAGCCGTCGCGGGGGCGATCATCGGCATCATCTACATCGGCTTCGCCTTCACGGGCATGCAGCTCTCCTCAGTGATCCCCGACGCCACGAACGGCGCCTTCGTGCTCACCGAGTCCGCGACGCGCCACTTCGGCAGCGCGGGCGTGGCCATCGCCGCAGCGATCTTCCTGCTCGCCTGCCTGAACGTCTGCATCGGGCTCATCAGCTGCTGCGGCACCTATTTCGCTGAGGAGTTCCCGGGCACGAGCTACCGGGCGTGGGCGCTCGGGTTCGCGATCTTCTCCTGTGTGGTGTCGAACTTCGGCCTCGACGCGATCCTCGCCTTCTCGGTGCCGATGCTGACGGCCCTCTATCCGGTGGCGATCTGCCTGGTCATCATGGGCATGCTGCACCGATTCTGCGACCGTGTCCCGGGGCTTTGGGCCTGGGTCATCGGCGTGGTGACCGTCGTGAGCGTGTCGGTGAGCCTACGCGATGCCCTCGCGCCCCAGCTCTGGATTCCCTTCGACGCCCTGCCCTTCGCGGCGGAGAGCATGGGTTGGGTGCTGCCCGCCCTGCTGGCGGCCGTTGTCGGCGTGGCCCTCGGCTTCGCTCGTCGGAGGCCGGCGGAGAGCGCGGCCTAGCGCGCGCATCCATCGCATCAAGGCGGGGTCCTGCGGGGCCCCGTTTTCATACCGAAAGCGGGCGAGGGCAGCTGGGCATCATTCGATATGTGAGGCTCGAGGGCGCGGAGCCCGCCGTGGACCGAGCGCTACGCGACGGCCCTCATCCTTCCTCTGCGCCGGGCAGGCGCGTGTAGGGGAGGGACCGCTCGAGGAACGCGTAGCCGCGCTCGAATGTCCGGGCGAAGATGCAGCTGAAGAGCATGTCGAGCACGTAATGCACGGCGAGGTGGCTCGAGAACTGGGTGAGGCGGTTCTGCAGGCTCTCCCCGTCGCCCACGCAGAGGTAGGAGGCGAGTCCGGGGTGCCGGCGCGCGGCGCGGGGCGTGCCCACGAGCGTGACGGGTACGTCCCGCTCGTTGAGAAGTGGTAGCACCGCCTTCAGGTTCTGGGCGAGCCCCGAGTACGAGATCGCGAGCGCGGCATGGCCCGGATCGGAGGCCAGCGCGGTGCGCATCTGCCGCTCGGCGGCCTCGTGGCAGGTCGCGACGCGTCCGATCGAGAGCAGGCGGTCGCAGAACATCTGCGCTGGGTAGAGGTTGTGCGACTGCGTGTACACGTCGACGACCTCGGCCGCGGCCATGATCTTTGCCGCCCGGTCGAGCTCCGTGAGGTCAAGCGTCTCGCGCGTGGCCGCGAGCGTGGTCTCGTAGAGCAGCTCGAGGCGCGGTGCGATCTCGTGCGCGCCCTCGCCGCCGGCGAAGGGGAAGTTGATGTCGACCGGCTCGGGGCCCTCGAGCCGCGCGGCGGCGGAGCGGGCGAGCTCGACCTTGAGCTCCTTGAAGCCCTCGAGGCCGAGTTTCTTGCAGAGCCGGTGCACGCTCGCGATCGAGGTCGACGCCGCCCGAGCGAGCTCCTTGATCGACGTCGCCTGGATGCGCTCGCCCATGGCGAGGACCGATTGCGCGAGCTGCTGCTCGGTGGGCGTGAGATTCACCGCCCGACGCATCCGGCTCTCGATGTCCATGGCTTCGCTCCCTCCGATGCGTCCCCTCGGGCGGGGCGCTCGTCGCTCCATGCGCTGATTCTTGCAGCAAATCGGGGGTTCGGCAAGGACGGGCGCGGGCGGGGAGGGCGACGGGCGCGGCGCGGATGGGGTATGCTCAGGCGACGGAACGCGACGGGCTGAGCTGCGACGCGATAGGCCACGACGGAACGCAACGGGTTGAGAGGAGGCCGGGCGATGTCAGATCTGCGGGAGGAGCCGATGGGCGCCGACGCCCCGGCCACCGAGACGCTCAGAATCGCCTACCTCGGCCAGGACATCGATGCGGCGAAGGAGCTCGCGGCCTGGGCTCCGGGCTGGGCGGCGTCGCGCGGACTTGCGGAGCGCGTGGGCGCGGGCGGCGCTCCGGCGCCCCTGATCGAGCTGAGCGTCTACGCCGGCGAGGGCGAGGACGAGCTTGCGGAGGCCATCGCCTTCGCTTGCGAGGGCGTCTGGGCTCCGACGCGTCTTGCCGCCCTCGCCCACGTTGCCCGCGAGCGCCACGCCGCGCTCCTCGGCGCTGACCTCGTGGTGGACGCGACGGCCCTTGACGCAGGCCCGGCCGCCGTTTCGGCTGCCGCCCCCGCCGACGTCTCCGCGCGGGAAGCCGACGACGCCCTGACCCTCCGCCTCGACATGGGCCTCCTCGCCCGCCATGCCCCGCTGGTTGAGCTGAGTCCCCGCGTTCCCGTGGCCGATCAGCTCACGGCCGCCCTGAGATCCTGATCGGGTTGCGCCCCGTCCAGCTCTTGTCGGAGCGCATCGAGGAAGGCCTGGGCGGGTTTCGAGAGTGCTGCCTTCCGCCAGATCAGTCCCTGCACTGAGACGAGATTCGGATCGAGCGGCGTGAAGGCGAGCCCGCTTGCGTCGCCCGTCTTGAAGATGCCCTCGTAGGTGAGTTGGAACCCCGCGCCCCCGCGCACGAGGATCGAGGCGTTGAGCGGCAGGTTGTATTCGGCGCGTACGTTCGCCTGGTCGAGGGCGCCGTCCGCCCACGCGCTGAGCGTGCCGTTCGCGCGCGACTGCCGCGGCAGGATGAGGGGGAGCCCCTGCAGGTCCACGGCGCGCACGGAGCGCCGTGTCGCGAGCTCGGACCCGGAAGGGGAGACGACGCCCCAGCGGTCTCGTATGGGCAGCTCGATGACGTTCAGGTCGGGGTACGGACTGACCTCGCATTCGATGAGGAAGTCGAGGGATCCGCGGGCGAAGCGGTCGGCGAGGTCAACGGTCGTGCCGCTTTGAAGCTGGATGTCGACATGGGGATGTCGTTCGGCCAGACGCCTCATGGCGCGCGCCACATAGATCATGTTCATCGTCTCGCCCGCTCCGAGGCGCACGGATCCCGTCGCGGCGTCCCCGGAAGGGGAGATCTCCTCCCGGGCCTTGTCGGCGAGCTCGAGGATGGATTCGGCGTAGCGCAGGAGCATGGCTCCCTGGGGGTTGAGCGTCAAGCCGCGGTGCGTGCGATCGAACAGCGCGCAGCAGAGCTCATCTTCAAGGGCGCTGAGCTGGCGCGAAAGCGTGGGCTGGGTGAGATGGAGGGCGCGCGCCGCTCCGGAGACGTTGCCCGACTCGGCCACGGCCTGCAGGTATCTCAAGGTTCTGATCTCCACGGTGCTCCTTAGTTGTATGCCTAATAAGCATGTAGATTATTACAGTATAGGTATTTGCTCAATTTAAAGCGGCCTTGCAAGATGTTGGAGCCAGATAGACCGTGTGACCTGGAACCGAGAGAAAGGACCGCGTATGACCCGCGACGATCTGATCGAGCACCTCCTCACCGGCGGGGAGGTCCCCGGCGACGCCGCCTCGCACCTCCTCATGCGGGAGATCAGCCAGGAGGCGATTCGCATCTGCTTTGAGATCAACACCGCGTACCGGACGTCGGAGGAGCTCGTCGCGCTCTTCTCGAAGCTCACGGGACGGGATGTTCCAAGCAGCTTCCGGATCTTCCCTCCCTTCAACGCCGATTTCGGTAAGAACATCCATGTGGGCGAGGACGTCTTCATCAACAGCGGTTGCAAGTTCCAAGACCAAGGGGGCATCTACATCGGCGACCGGGCGCTCATCGGGCACAACGTGGTGCTCGCGACGCTGAATCACCCGCTCGCCCCCGCCCGCCGCGCGGCGGTGGTGCCGGCGCCCATCCATATCGAGGAGGATGTCTGGATCGGAGCGGGCGCGGTGGTGTGCCCGGGCGTGCGCATCGGCGCGGGCGCCGTGGTGGCGGCGGGCGCCGTCGTGGTGCGCGACGTGCCCCCGATGACGGTTGCGGGAGGTGTGCCTGCGCAGGTCATCAAGCGTATCGAGTCCTGATCCGATCGTGTCCCTGCCGACCGTGCGCGATCCGCGCTCCCGAGGCCATTCGGGAATCTGACGCCCCGGCTGGTGCGGGGCGCGATCCGTCGAGCGACCGGGCCCTTTGGGGCGTGCGGCCATGGGGCACCGCCCGGTCCTGCGGGGGCTCTCCCTGTGGCGCGTCGACCGTGCGCAACCCGGACTCTTCCGCGCGGAAAACGCCGAACCGTGTGCGCCCGATGCTCGCTCGCGGCCAGGTTCGCTGGTGGTTGCAGCGGGCGACGGTTCCCGCGTTCCGAAACGCCATCTGTGGACGACTCCCGCGCGGAAAACCCCGAGCCGCGCATTCTCGGCACGCTCTCGGGGTCGAGTGCGCCGGTGGTCGCAGCGGACAGCGCCCCCGCGTTCCGAAACGCCACTCGTGAGCGATTTCCACGTGCCGAGTACCCCGAACCGCGCACGTCCGATGCTCGCTCGTGGCCAGGTTCGCTGGCGGTCGCGGCGGGCGGCGGCCCCGCGTACCGAAACGCGACCTGTGAACGATTCCGCGTACCAAAATGCGACCAATGAGCGATTCGTTCACAACCGGCGTTTCGGTACGCACCGCCACCTGCGGTTTTCCCGGGCTTGAATGTGCGCCCGCCCAGACGTCGTTCACAACCGGCATTTCGGTACGCGGACGCGGCCCGTGCCTGCGCGCCGTCCCCCCACGGCGCGCCGACCGTGCGTAATTCGGCTTTCCACACGCGTAAAACCCCGGATCGCGCACGCTCGGCGCCCATCGTCGGCGAGCGCGGTGATGCGGCGGGTTGCGCTCGTCCTGGCAGCGCGCCGACTGTGCGTCATTCGGCCTTCCCCGCGCGCAGGACCCCGGATCATGCACGGTCGGCATCCTCCGCTACGTCGTTCTCGCCCTCCTCACCACGCCGCCCCCGCCCGCCCCGCCGCGACGCCTGTCTCACCCCGCCCTCCCCACCCTGCCACCGTGTCGCCCCCGTCCCGCCGTGTCTCGCCCATCCCGCCGCGACGCTCGCCTCACCCCGCGCTGCCGCATTGCCGCTCCCCGCCGCAGCGCCTCCCGTGTCCCCCGCTCCGCAACGCCTCCGCATCCGCCGCGTTCCCTCGCACCCGCCCCCGTCCCCCCCCGCCCCCGCAGGCGGTCGCATTCCCCCTGCGAGCGGCCATCCGCCGCCCGCCCGCCGCCCGCCTGCCGCGTTTTTCACCCCGCTCCGCCCGCGACGTGCTATGATTATCCCAGCAAGGTTGTTACTCCTCTGGAGGCATTACTTGTGAATGCAGGGTCGTTCTCCGGAATGCCTCTGCAGGTTCACGCGATGCCGGGGGAGTTTTTTCATGGTCATCATCAAGAAGATCAACAACAACGTCGCCATGGCGCGGGACGACCGCGGCAACGAGTTGGTCGTCTTCGGTCGTGGCATCGGCTTCCCCAAGACCCCGTACCTGCTCACTGATGAATCCGCGGTCCAGGGCATCTTCTCCAATATCAGCGACGGCATCCTCTCGCTCGTGAAGAGCATCCCGAGCGAGGTCATCGACGCCTCCCTCGAGATCATGGACGCCGCCCGCACCGAGCTCGGCGTCGAGCTCAACCCCAACGCCTTCCTGACCCTCGCCGACCACATCCAGTTCGCGGCCGAGCGCGTCGCAGGCGGCTACGAGATCGAGAACCCCCTCGCCGACACCGTCAAGGTCGTCTACCCCGCCGAGTTCGCCCTGGGCGAGCGCGGCCTCGCCATCGTGCGCGCGGCGGCCGGCATCGAGCTCCCCGCCACCGAGGCGACCTCGATCGCCATGCACATCGTGAATGCCGAGCGCGAGGGTGGCTTCGCCGACATGGACGAGGTCATGCGCACCCTGAGCACCATCGAGGAGGTCACGGCCATCGTCGAGCGCACCTTCGCGCTCAAGGTCGACCGCGCCTCCTACAACTACACCCGCTTCACCACCCACCTGCGCTACCTCATCAAGCGCCTCCTCATGAACGAGGTCGCCGGCGCGCCGAACCCCGATCTCCTCGCGCACATCGCCGAGGACTTCCCGGAGTTCAACGCCTGCGCCGACGCGATCTGCCGCCACCTCTCCGAGCGCTACAACCGCCCCACCGGGGATGAAGAGAAGCTCTATCTGATGATGTATATCAACCGGTTCATCGCGAGCCGTTGATAGCGACGTCCAAGGCGCCGGATGCCGCGATAGGTTCAAGGTCCATCGAGAGAAGGGAATGCGATGGCTGCAAAGAACTACGACGATCTCAGCCGTGAGATCCTGGAGCACGTGGGCGGCACGCCCAACATCAAGTCGGTGACGCACTGCATCACGCGCCTGCGGTTCAAGCTGAAGGACGTCGAGAAGGCCGACACCGAGGCGATCGAGCAGCTACCCGGCGTCATCAAGGTCATGAACGCGAACGGCCAGTACCACGTGGTCGTCGGCAACAAGGTCGAGGACGTCTACGACAGCTTCCTCGCGGTCTCGGGCCTCACGGGCGGCGGCGAGGTCGCCCCCGACGACGGCGACGACGCCGCGGAGCACAAGACGCCCGCCGCGGTCCTCATCGACCTCATCTCCGGCATCTTCCAGCCCATGCTCGGCACCTTCGCCGCGGCCGGCATCATGAAGGGCATCCTCGCCTGCGCGACCCAGGCCTGGCCGGCCTTCCAGCAGGACGGCGCCTACACGATGCTCTACACCGTGGCCGACGGCTTCTTCTACTTCCTCCCGGTGATCCTCGCCTACAACGCGGCGAAGAAGTTCAAGATGAGCGAGTTCAACGCGATGGCGATCGGCCTCGCGCTCGTGTACCCCACGATGGTGGGCCTGACCTCGGGTGAGGTGATCGGCAGCCTGAGCCTGGGCTTCCTGGGCACGTTCTCCTGGTACGCGACCTTCCTCGGGATCCCGATCATCATGCCGGCGTCCGGCTACACGAGCTCGGTGATCCCCATCGTGCTCATGATCGCCTTCGCGGCGCCGCTCGAGCGCTGGGTGAAGTCGTGGATGCCCGCCTCGCTGCGCATGTTCTTCACGCCGCTCATCGTCGTGACCGTGACGGTGGTCCTCGGCTACCTGGCGATCGGCCCGGTGGCAACGCTCATCACGAACATCCTCGGCGGCATCTTCCAGGTCATCTTCGGCCTTCCCGCGATCGGCAGCGTGCTCGGCTGCCTCGTCGTCGGCGCGGTGTGGATGGCGCTTGTCATCTTCGGCTTCCACTGGAGCCTCGTCCCGATCGCCCTGCTGAACCTCACGAATCCCGAGATCGGCCAGGACTTCATCCTCGCGGCCATCATCGGCCACTCCTTCGCCCTCGGCGCGGTGGTGTTCGCGATGTACCTCAAGAACAAGGACGAGAAGTTCCGCGCGATCGCGCTGCCGGCCATGATCTCGTCGTTCTTCTTCGGCGTGACCGAGCCGGCCATCTACGGCGTGGCCCTGCCCGACAAGACGGCCTTCGTGATCGCCTCGATCGGCTCGGCGATTTCCGGCCTCATCATCGGCGTCTCCGGGTCGGTCGTCTACATCCTCGGTGGCCTCGGCGTGTTCAACTGGTTCTCCTTCGTGGGCGGCGACACGGGCTTCACCTACATGTGGTGGGCGATCGCGGCCTCGCTCGTGGCGGCGGTCTTCGCGTTCGCCGTCGAGTTCGCGATCTACAAGCCCGACGCCCCCAAGGCGTAGGACCAGCGCCCGGCGCCGCGCCTTCGCAGCGCGCCGCCGGCAAAGGTTTCAAAACGTTTCAAAGCGGTGCGCAGGCTCCCGAAAAGAAGTGTCCAAAGGGCGGTTCGAGCATCGGGTGCCCGCGCATCCGGGCATACTGAGGGCAACGGCTGAGCGGCCCCACCCGGGCCCATCCGGGCGGGGCCGCCTGAGAGCAGAAAGGACGCATCATGAGCAAGCGATTCCCCGACGGCTTCTTCTGGGGTGGCGCCACGGCGGCCAACCAGTTCGAGGGGGCCTGGAACGTCGACGGCCGCGGCCCGAGCGTCGACGACCACTTCACGGGCGGCAGCTACGAGCGCCCCCGCGAGATCACCATCGACATCAAGCCCGACCTGCTCTACCCCAACCACGACGGCATCGATTTCTACCACCGCTACGAGGAGGACATCGCGCTCTTCGCCGAGATGGGCTTCACGATGTTCCGCATGTCCATCTCCTGGAGCCGCATCTTCCCGATGGGCGACGACGAGACCCCCAACGAGGCCGGCCTCGCCTTCTACGACCGTGTCTTCGACTGCCTGCGTGAGCACGGCATCGAGCCGCTCGTCACCCTTTCGCACTACGAGATGCCCTACCACCTCGTCGAGAAGTACAACGGCTGGGCCTCGCGCGAGCTCATCGGCTTCTTCGAGCGCTACTGCGCCACCGTGTTCGAGCGCTACCGCGACAAGGTGCGCTACTGGCTCACCTTCAACGAGATCAACTGCGGCACCATGGACATGGGCGCCATGATGGAGACGGGCATCATCCAGGGCTTCGAGGGGCCCGCCTCGGCCATCAGGACCACCCCGCAAGAGCGCTACCAGGCCCTCCACCACCAGTTCGTGGCGAGCGGCCGCGTGGTGCGCCTCGCCCACGAGCGCTATCCCGAGTTCAAGATGGGCAACATGGACTGCTTCATCCTGTCCTATCCCGCCACCTGCGATCCCGCCGACGTCATCAAGACGCAGCAGCAGATGCGCCAGCTCAACTGGTTCTGCTCAGACATCCAGGTCCGTGGCGCCTACCCGAGCTACGCCGACCGCTTCTTCAGGGAGAACGGCATCGAGCTCGCGATCGAGGACGGCGACCTCGCCGACATCGCCGACGGCCGCGTCGACTTCTACACCTTCAGCTACTACATGAGCAACATCGTCGGCACGCACGATGTGGAGCAGGCGGCCGGCAACATGACCTTCGGCGGCAAGAACCCCTACCTCAAGGCCACCGACTGGGGCTGGCAGATCGATCCAGAGGGCCTGCGCTACAGCCTGAACGAGATCTACGACCGCTACCAGATCCCGCTCATGGTGGTCGAGAACGGCATGGGCGCCTACGACACGGTGGAGGAGGACGGCTCCATCCACGACCCCTACCGCATCGACTACCTGCGCGCGCACGTCCGCGCGATGCGCGAGGCCGTGGACGACGGCGTCGACCTCATCGGCTACACCTGGTGGGGGCCGATCGACCTCGTCTCCGCGGGCACGGGCGAGATGCGCAAGCGCTACGGCTTCATCCACGTCGACAAGCACGATGACGGCTCGGGTACCTACGAGCGCCGCCGCAAGGACAGCTTCTTCGCGTACCAGAAGATCATCGCGAGCAACGGCGCCGAGGGCTTGGAGTGAGTGTGCGAATCGAGCATGTGGCCGTCTACGTGCGCGATCTCGAGGCGGCGCGGGCGTTTTTCGTCGAGTGCCTCGGCGCGTCGGCGGGGGAGGGCTACCATAACCCGCGCACGGGCTTCCGCTCGTACTTCCTGAGCTTCGAGGGCGGCGCCCGCCTGGAGATCATGGCCAAGCCGGGCGTCGAGGATGCTGATGCCGCCGTGGAGCGCACGGGCTTCACCCACCTCGCGCTCTCGGTGGGCAGCGCCTCCCGCGTGGACGAGCTCACGGCCGAGCTCGCCCGCGCCGGCTACGAGGTGGCGAGCGGCCCGCGCACCACCGGCGACGGCTACTACGAGAGCTGCGTGATCGGGCCGGACGGCATGCGGCTCGAGATCACGGAGTGAGGGGGAGCGGGGTCCGGCGCATCTGCCGGGCCCCGCCTGCGCGAAAGGGGAGCCATGTCCGAGCGGAAGGTCGTCTTCCTCGACGTTGACGGCACCATCACCACCTACGAGAACGAGATCCCGGCGAACGCCCGCGACGCCATCCGCGCGGCCCGCCGCCGCGGCCACCTGGTCCTCATGTGCACGGGGCGCAGCAAGGCCGAGAACCCACCCGAACTCACCGCGATCGGCTTCGACGGCATGATCGGCGGCAACGGGAGCTACGTGGAGATCGGCGACGAGGTGGTCATGCACCGGCTTCTCAGCCGCGACCAGTGCGCCCGCGTGGTGGACTGGTGCCATGAGCGCGACCTCGTCTTCTACATCGAGAGCAACAGCGGGCTCTTCGCGAGCGAGGGCTTCCGCGAGCGCTCCCAGCCGGCGATGCGGGCTTATATGGCGCGCAAGGGCAAGGAGGTGCCCGAGGACGGGCCGATCGAGCTCCACGGGGTCGTCTACGGCGGCGAGCTCGTGCGGGACGACGTGAACAAGATCAGCTTCGTGCTCGGCGACTTCGGTGACTACCTCGCCGCCCGCGAGGCCTTTCCCGATATGGCGGTTGGGACCTGGGGCGGTGCGGGCGAGCAGGCGCTCTTCGGCGACGTGGGCGTCGCCGGGATCGACAAGGCGCATGCGGTGCGCGTGGCGGTCGAGCACCTCGGCGCGCGGATGGAGGACACCATCGCCGCCGGCGACGCGAAAGTGGACATCCCCATGCTCGCCTGCTGCAACGTGGGCGTGGCGATGGGCAGTGGCGGTGAGGAGATCCGCGCGATGGCCGATTACGTGACCGCCCCCGTCGATGAGGACGGGCTCGCCGGCGCCTTTCGGCATCTGGGGCTGATCGGGTAGATTGCGCCGCATCCGACAGGTGGACCACGGTTTGAGTACAATATGCGCATGGACAATCGGACCGAAACGCAAGGAGAGGGATCGTATGGGTCTGTTCGATGTGTTTAAGAAGAAGTCCGCAGATGCTCCCGAGGCACCGGCCGCGGTGACCGCCGAGGAGGCCGCTGACACGCTCTGCGCGCCGGTCACCGGTCGCGTCATCAAGATGACGGACGTGCCCGATCCGGTGTTCTCCGGCGAGGTTCTGGGCCGCGGCTGCGCCGTCTGGCCCGAGGAAGAGATGGTCTACGCACCCGTCTCCGGCACCGTCACCGTCACGATGGGCCATGCCGTGGGGATCCAGGGCGATGCCGGCGTCGAGGTGCTCGTGCACGTGGGCGTCGATACCGTCAACCTGCAGGGCAAGGGCTTCACGGGCTACGTGAAGCAGGGCGACGCGGTCAAGGCCGGCCAGCCGATCATCAAGATGGACCGCGCCGTCATCGCCGAGGCCGGCTATGCCGACTGCGTGGTGCTCGCCGTCTCCAACACCGCCGAGTTCTCGTCCGTCGAGCTCGCGGTCGAGCCCGAGTCCACGGTCGCCGCCGGCGCCGCGGTGGTCAAGGTCAGCAAGTAGGCCGCTCCCGAGCGGTCGAGCGAAGGGGCGTCGGGCGGGTACCCGGCGCCCCTTTTTGCTAGGATGATGGCGTCATCGCAGGTGAGGGAGGCGTTATGGTCACCTTTTCGTATACCGTCCGGGGAGCCATGGGGCTGCACGCCCGCCCCGTGGCGGAGCTTTCCGCCGCCGCCCGCGCCTGGGAGAGCGAGATCTGGATCGCGGTGGGCGCCCGGCGCTCCTCCGCCCGCGACTTGATGGGGCTCATGGAGCTCGATGCCCACTGCGGTGACGAGCTCGCGGTGAGCGTGGCCGGCCCCGACGAGGAGGCCGCCGCCGCGGCCCTGCGTGAGGTGCTCACGTTCTAGGGTGTTTCCCAGGTTTTCCGATCCGTGGTCAAAAAACGCGCTAATCGGTATTTCGAGATCCGGATCGCGTCCGGGGGCTCCGTCGTAAAACGAATATAGCTGTGCAAATGGGCACCGGGGAGGCCATCGCGTCCCCGGTGCCCATTTCTAGATATGCAATTTGGTCGCCACGGGCCCTGCCGTCGATCGCGAAATCACCGATGAACGCGATTTTTGACCAGCGTTGGCCTCAATTGCGTCGCGGTGCCTTCCAACCCGGCCCCAGCGGGCGCGCGGTATCTCACACGTGGCTGACGATGAGCTCCATCGCGCCGTCGAGCGCGACCTCCCGTACGGCGGCGGGCACGATGAGGTGCGCGCCCTTCCTCACCGCTCGACCGGCCACCGTGCCCGCGCCCTCGATCACCGAGAGGCAGAGGAAGGGGCTCCCCTGGGCGAGCGACGCCGGCCCGTTCACCCGCACCCGCTCGACGGTGTAGGTCTCATTGGACTCCAGCGCCGTGACCCCGTCGAACTCGGGTGCGCGCACGGCCCCTGATGAGGGTGCCGCCGCGGCGTAGTCGATCACGTCGAGGCTCTGCGCGAGGTGCAGCTCGCGCGGCTTGCCGTCTGCGCCAAGGCGGTCGTAGTCGTACACGCGGTAGGTGATGTCGCTCGACTGCTGGGTCTCCAGGATCAGCGTGCCGCCCTTGATAGCGTGCACCGTGCCCGGGTCGATCTGGAAGAAGTCGCCGGGATGGATGGGCACCTCATGCAGGAGCTCACCCCAGCGGCCTGCTTCGACCATCGCGGCGAACTCCTCCCGCGAGCGGGCGTTCTGCCCCACGATGATCGTGGAGTCCTCGTCGCAGTCCAGGATGTACCAGCACTCGCGCTTGCCGAGGCTGCCGTTCTCGTGCTCGGCCGCGTAGGCGTCGTCGGGATGGACCTGGATCGAGAGGTCGCGCGCCGCGTCGATGATCTTGATGAGCAAGGGGAACCGGTCGCCCGCGGCACCGGGGAAGACCTCGTCGCGATGGCGCTTCCAGAGCTCGGAGAGGAGCATGCCGTCGAAGCGCCCGCCCGCCACGCGGCAGTCGCCGTGCGGGTGGGCGGAGATCGCCCAGCACTCCCCGATGGGGCCGTCGGGGATCTCGTAGCCGAAGGCGCTCTCGAGGCGCCTCCCTCCCCAGATCATCTCGTGGAAGACGGGCTCGAGGAAGATCAGCTCACCTGCATCGCTCATGGGGCCTCCTTGTGGCCGGGGTTTAGACGGATCCGGACGGGGTCGGTGCCGCGCCGGTCGCGCGGCCGGGCATCACGCGAGCGTGATGTTGTTCAGCACGTAGCGCGACCCGACGTTGCGGGAGCGCGAGTACTCGAAGGGCACGCCGCTGTCGAGGTAGCCCACCTGCTCGAGCTCGAGGAGGGGGGAACCCGCCTCGGTGTCGAGCCGCTCCGCCTCCTCCTCGGTGGCCGGGACGGCGCGGATCGCGCGGTGGAAGCTCGAGAGCTTGAGGCCCACCTGGTCGCGCATGTAGCGGTACACCGAACCGTAGAGGTGGTGCCGCTTGAGGCCGGGCACGAGGTCGAGCGGCATGTAGGTGTACTCGATCGCGATCGGCACGTCGTTCGAGAGGCGGGTGCGGCAGTGGTAGTAGGTGAAGTCGTCGGGGGAGATGTTCAGCAGCTCGGCGATGGTGGCGGGTGGGGTCACGACGGAGAAGTCGTAGACCTTCGAGGTGACTTTCTCACTGCGCTTGTAGTGCTGGGCGCTGAAGCCCTCGGCGCGCTCGTTCAAGCCGGTGACCAGTGGGTTCTCAGGCAGGGTGATGGGCTTCTTCACGAAGGTGCCGCTCCCGCGCCGGCTCGCCACGAGCCCGTTCTCCTGGAGCCACTCCATCGCGCGGCGCACGGTGATCTTGCTCACACCGTACAGCTCGCAGAGCTCGACGACGGTGGGCAGCTTCTCGTTCGGCTTGAGCGCCCCGTCCTCGATGCTCTTCTGGATGTCCGCCGCGATGGCCTCGTACTTCAGCATGGTGTCCCCTCGTCGTACTGCTTCCTGCGAGTATATCCCCTTCCGCGCCCGCTCCCGCGCACATATATATGCTTCCCAAAAAATAACGCTTTACACTTTAAATAAGAGCGCTATAATTTTTTCAACAAAGCGGGACAATATGATCTCCCGCAGGGAGACAGGGGGTTTGGATGGAAGATCACGCACTGCAGAGCACGCTGCCTGATGACTTCTTCTTCGGGGCGGCCATGTCCGGCCCGCAGACCGAGGGCGCCTGGTGCTCGGGCGGCAAGCTCGAGAACCTGTGGGACACCTGGTCAAACGAGAGCCTCGATGACTTCTACAACCGCGTCGGCAGCTATGCCGGCAACGACTTCATGGCGCGCTACCGCGAGGACCTCGAGCTGATGGCCCAGCTCGGCCTCACCACCTACCGCACGTCCATCCAGTGGAGCCGCCTCATCACCGCGGAGGGGGAGATCAACCCCGAGGGCGCGGCCTGGTACCACGAGCTCTTCCGCGCTTCGCGCGAGGCCGGCCTCGAGTGCTTCGTGAACCTCTACCACTTCGATATGCCCACCTTCCTGTTCCGCCGCGGCGGCTGGGAGCGCCGCGAGGTCGTGGAGGCCTACGCGCGCTACGCCGAGCTCGCCTTCCGCGAGTTCGGGCAGGAGGTCCGCTTCTGGTTCACGTTCAACGAGCCCACGGTCGAGCCCGAGCAACGCTACCAGGAGGGCGTCTGGTACCCCAAGCTGCACGATTTCGGGCGCGCCCGCACGGTCCAGTACCATATCTCGCTCGCGCACGCCCTCGGCGTCGCGGCCTTCCGCCGCGCCCAGGCCGCGGGTGAGGTGCGCGCCGACGCCAAGATCGGCCTCATCAACGCCTTCACCCCCACCTACACCCGCGAGGACCCGACGCCGGCCGACCTCGAGGCCGTGCGCATGATCGGCGGCATCAACAACCGCTGGTGGCTCGACCTCATCACGGCCGGGCACCTGCCTGCGGACGTCACCGAGACCCTCGCGGCACGCGGCGTGGCCCTGCCCGTCCGCCCCGGCGACGACGCGACCCTCGCCGCCGGCGTCGTCGACTGGCTCGGCTGCAACTACTACCACCCCACGCGCGTCCAGGCGCCCGCGAGCGACACCGACGCTCACGGCCTGCCGCGCTTCGCCGATGAGTACGTCTGGCCCGAGGCCCGCATGAACGAGAGCCGTGGCTGGGAGATCTACCCCCAGGGCCTCTACGACTTCGGCATCGACGTGCGCGACAACTACCCCGGCCTCGAGTGGTTCGTCTCCGAGAGCGGCATCGGCATCATGGACGAGCACAAGCACCGCGGCGCGGACGGTCGCATCGAGGACCCTTACCGCGTGGAGTTCGTCCACGACCACCTCGCCTGGGTGGCGCAGGCCATCGCCGAGGGCTCGCCCTGCCGCGGCTACCACTACTGGGGGCTCATCGATAACTGGAGCTGGTCGAACGCCTACAAGAACCGCTACGGCTTCGTCGAGGTCGACCTCATGGACGGCTACCGCCGCCGGCTCAAGCGCTCCGCGGACTGGCTCTCGGAGGTGGCCCGCACGCACCGGCTCGGCTAACAGGCTCGGCTCGGCCGCCCGGTCGCCATGCGGCCAGGGGAGCGAGTGCCCGGGGAGCGCGCGGCCCGCGCCCCGTGTGGGATACGAAACCGAAAAGGGATAGGAGAAACCATGTCATCTTCGAAGGGTCAGGCGATTCTCGACGCGTTCGCCGAGAAGTCCGCCAAGGTGGGCAACCAGGTGCACCTGCGGTCGCTGCGCGACGCGTTCGCCACCATCATGCCGCTGTTCATCATGGCCGGCATCGCCGTGCTCGTGAACGCGGTCCTGTTCGACAAGATCTGGGGCGCCGACGGCCTCGCTCCCAACGCGGAGCTCCTCACCACGCTCCAGTACTGGGGCAACGCCCTCACCACGGGCACGCTAAGCATCTCCGCGCTGCTGCTCGCCGGCATGATCGGCTACAGCTTCGCCAAGAACAAGCGCTTCGACAACGCAATCTCCTGCGTGGTCATCGCCATCGCGGCGTTCGTGATCATGATGCCGCAGACCGTGACCGCGAACCTCGCCGCGAGCTCCGAGCTCATCACCGACAAGGTCACCACGGCCGACGTGTCGGGCGTGCTCGCCTCGTCCAACACCGGCACCCAGGGCATGTTCGGCGCGATCATCATCGGGCTCCTCGCGACCACCCTCTTCATCAAGCTCTCCGGCATCGACAAGCTCGCCATCCGCCTGGGCGACGGCGTGCCGCCCGCGGTCGAGAAGTCCTTCAACGTGCTGATCCCGATGCTTCTGACCCTCGGAACCTTCGCCCTCGTGGCGCTCGGCCTCAACGCCTTCTTCCAGACCGATCTGATCTCGCTCATCAACGTCTGGATCCAGACGCCGCTGCGCGCCGTGGTCACGAGCCTGCCCGGCCTCGTCTTCGTGTACTGCCTCGGAACCTTCCTGTTCACGCTCGGCATCCACCAGACCACGGTCAACGGCGTGCTCGTCGAGCCGATCCTGACCATCGTCCTGCTTGAGAACACGGCCCTCTTCCAGGCCGGCCAGGCCATCCCGGTCGAGAACTACATGAACATGGACATCATCAACGTGTTCGCGCTCACCGGCGGCTCGGGCTGCACGATCGCGCTGCTCATCGCGACGTTCATCTGGGGCAAGTACAAGCCGTCGCGCGAGGTCGCCAAGATGGCGCTCCTGCCCGGCATCTTCAACATCAACGAGCCGGTCATCTACGGGTATCCTGTGGTGTACAACGTGCCCCTGATGGTCCCCTTCGTGGGCTGCGTCGCGGTGAACATCATCGTGTCCTACCTGGCGACGGTCGCCGGCATCATCGCTCCGTGCGTCATCCAGGTCCCGTGGACGACCCCGCTGTTCCTGAACAGCTTCCTCGCCACGGGCGGCGACATCGCGGCCGTGGTCCTGCAGGTGGTCCTGCTCGTGGTCGACGTTCTGCTCTACCTGCCGTTCATGAAGGTGTCCGAGAAGGCTCTCATCAAGCAGGCCGAGCTCGAGGGCGAGGTCGCGTAGGGGTTCCCGCGCGACGCGCCGTGACGATTGGAGTTCAACATGAAGAAGATCCTCTTGTGCTGCAATGCGGGCATGTCGACGAGCCTGCTCGTGCAGAAGATGCAGAAGGAGGCCGCCAGCCGCGGGCTCGACGTCGAGATCGAGGCGCGCCCGCTGAACGAGGCCCAAGATCACCTCGCCGACGCCGACATCGTGCTGCTCGGCCCGCAGATCGGGTACACCAAGGGTGATTTCGAGGAGGCGCTCGCCGGCACCGGCACGCCCGTCGAGGTCATTCCCATGGCCGATTACGGCCGCATGAACGCGGCGAAGATCATCGACACCGCGATCGCCGAGATTGGATAGACATGACACCAGAGGAAACCGAGGAGCTGCAGCTCGCCTGCTTCGAGATCATCAGCTACGTGGGCACGGCCAAGAGCTGCTTCGTCAACGCCGTGAAGGCCGCCAAGACAGGTGACTTCGAGGGCGCCGAGAAGCTCATCGCCGAGGGCGACGAGGCCTACGGCGGCGGGCACGACGCGCACATGAAGCTGCTCCAGGCCGATGCCGCCGGGGAGCGCGAGCCGGTGGCCCCGCTCATCCTCCTGCACGCCGAGGACCAGATGGCGAGCGCGGAGACCGTGCGCATCATGGCGACCGAGCTCATCGACGTGCATCGGGAGCTCGCGGCCCTGAAGGGCTGAGGCGCACCCCGGTCCCCGGTGCCCGATCGGCGCTGATGGGCGGCATATCTCTCCCGGCGCGGGGGCGGGGGCCCCACGGGGGCCCCGGCCCCCCCCCGGGGGCAACCCGGGGGGGGAATGGAAATGGTGGGGGGCCATAGGGG
>JAXEGS010000034.1:0-4848 GCA_034102905.1 Collinsella sp.
AATTTGGCTTAGCAATCATAGGCGGATGACGCGGAAACGGCCCCTCCCGGGGCCGTTTCAGTTCCAGATCGTTGTTTTCGCCCGCTGAGCTGGGCCTATGCCGGAATCTCTCCCACAGAAACCACCGAAGAGCCAGAAAAAACCCGCCTTAGGCGGGTTGGAAGGTCTGGCTCCCCGGGTAGGACTCGAACCTACAACAGCGCGGTTAACAGCCGCGTGCTCTACCATTGAGCTACCGAGGAATTCGGTGCTGCGCGTGCAACGAAGTCAAGTATAGGGAAAAACGCGTCGAGTTCAAGAACCGATTTTGAAAAATTTGGCGGGACGCGCGGGGCGGCGCCGCGCGCTTGGCATGGCGACGTGCGCTTGGCGCGGCGCTCGGCCCCCGGGCGCGCTGATGGCTGCAGCGGACAGCGGTCCCTGCGTACCGAAATGCCATCTGTGAACGATTCCGCGTACCGAAACGGCGGTTGTGAACGATTCGTTCACAAGTCGCGTTTCGGTACGTGTCCCTACCTGCGGTTTCCCCGAGCTTGGCCGGTCGGCCGCCCAGAGACCGTTCACAACCGGCATTTCGGTACGCGGGCGCGGCCCGGGCCTGCGTTTCCGTCCGATCCGGACGCCGACCGCGCGCGATCCGCGCGGCCCGGGCATTGCGAGCGCCTGGCACCCCGGCTCATTTGAGACCTTGCCCACCGAGCGCCCAAGCCCCGGTCGCGTGCGCATGGCGCGTCGCTCGCGACCCGGCGTTCCGGTGGCTGCAGCGGGAAGCGGTCCCCGCGTACCGAAATGCCGCCAGTGAACGATTCCCGCGTACCGAAACGGCGGTTGTGAACGATTCGTTCACAAGTCGCGTTTCGGTACGCGGGCGCGGCCCGGGCCTGCGTTTCCACCCGATCCGGACGCCGACCGTGCGCGATCCGTGTGGCCCGGGCCTGCGCTTCGATCCGGGTCGGACACCGACCATGCGCGATTCGTGCGAATGGCGCTCAAACCCCGGATCACGCGGCTCGGTATCGTCGGCATGTGGAGACGGCGCGGGATGAGGCGAACCTCGGGGGTAGAGCAGCGTAAGAAATGCGGGTGCGCGTGCGGGCGTGGAAAGCCGCGCGAACACGAGAGCGCTCCGAGCCGCGTCCCCCGCCGCCCGCGCTGCCGCCTGCGCCACGAACTCGCGCGCTCACCGAATCCCCGGGTGCCTCCCCCAGCCCCTCCCCGCCCCTGACCCCCCCTGTCAGATGCCGCATAGATCCCCGTAAGAGACCTGTCAGGCACCTTTCGCCTACGCTTGCCGCAACCGATGGAAAGGAGCCCCATGAACCGCACGCGCAACGACGCCCTCATCGCCGCGCTCTTCGAGGAGGCGGAGGCGACGGACGGCATCGTTCACACCGCAGCCGGGCCGCTTCGCGACGCGCTCAACCGCCGCACCCGTCGGGGGTCCCTCCTCTCCCCGCATCCGGGGCACTTCGCACGGCGGGATCGATGGATGGCGCTCGGCCCCGCCGAGCGCTGCCGCCGCCTCGTGCGATCGCTCGCCCGTGCGCATCCCGACTGGGTGTTCGCCGGGCCGACGGCGGCGCTCATGCACGGCCTCCAGGTGCCCTATCGGCAGCTCGCGCGCATCACCGTCATCGGCGGCTGCAACCGACGCATCGGCGCGGTGCACGCGATCGACCGCCCCGCCGCTCCCACGACCGTGGTCGGCGGGGTCCGCGTGGCCGCCCTCGACCACGCGGCCTTCGACACCATGCGCGCCCTCCCCTTCCGGCTCGCCCTCGGCGTGGCCGATTCACTGCTCCGCCTCACCGGGCGCAGCGCGGACGAGGAGATCCAGCGCATCGGGGCGCTCAAGCGCGGATTTCGCGGCGTGAGACGGGTCAGGGAGACGCTCGCCGCCGCGGATGCGCGCAGCGAGAGCGGCGGGGAGTCCTATGCCCGCGCGGTCATGATCGAGGAGGGTATCCAGGTGCCCGAGCTGCAGGTTGAATACAGGATCCCCGGCAGCCGATCCTGCCGTCGCGTCGACTTCGACTGGGGGTTCCGCTGCGGCGGGCGCGCGGTCCACGTTCTCGGTGAGCTCGTCGGGATCCAGCGGCTGACATGGCCGGGAATGACGGGAGCAAGGCCGATTGCGTCGACCCCGCGAGAGGAGCTCGATCGCGATGCACGTCTCGCCACGATGGGGCTCCATGTCATCCGCTTCACCCTCGACGACTGCGTGAGGACCGAGCCCCTCGTACGCGCCCTCGCGGCGCACGGTATCCCCGGGGCGGACGCGGCGCTCGCGCGCCGGCACGACCGTGAGGCGCGGGCAGGATGAAGAGGTGACGGAGGGGCTCTAGCAGACGGGGCGAAGACAGCACCGGGTGCAACGCGCTGGCGGACGGCGCGTCCGACGGAGAGAGGCGCGGGCGCAGGCAAACGGCGCAGCTACCGAAGGAAGGCAACGCGGGGCAGGGCACGAAGACGGGCAACGCACGGCAGAGCGCGCGGACGGGCGACACGGAGGCAGAACCCGCGGATAAGCCGCCCGCAGATACGGCCGAGGCGCGATGAGGAGATGGCGGGCGGCCGCTGACAGGCAGGGCGGGGGCAGTGCGGGCCCTGCGCAGCGCCCCTGAACACGACGATGCCGAGCGCACGCGACACCCTCTCCCGCAGCGGAAGGGAAGGGACCGCGCGCCCTCGGCATTGAATGGCCTGAGCGGAGCCCTAGCTCTCGATGTAGTCCTTGAGCTTGCTCGAGCGGCTCGGGTGGCGGAGTTTTGCAAGGGTCTTGGACTCGATCTGGCGGATGCGCTCGCGCGTGACGCCGAACTCGCGTCCAACCTCCTCGAGGGTGCGCGGGTGGCCGTCGGCGAGCCCGAAGCGGAGCTCGATGACCTTGCGCTCGCGGTCAGCGAGGCCGTCGAGGACCTGCGTCAGCTGCTCCTGGAGCATCGAGAAGCTCGCGGCCTCGGGCGGCACGACCGCCTGGGCGTCCTCAATGAAGTCTCCAAGCTGGGAGTCCTCCTCCTCGCCGATGGGCGTCTCGAGGCTCACGGGCTCCTGGCTAATCTTCTGGATCTCGCGCACGCGCTCGGCGCTCATGTCCATCTCGGCGCCGATCTCCTCCGGGGTCGGGTCGCGGCCGAGGTCCTGCAGGAGCTGGCGCTGGACGCGCATGAGCTTGTTGATGGTCTCGACCATGTGCACCGGGATGCGGATGGTGCGGGCCTGGTCGGCGATCGCGCGGGTGATGGCCTGGCGGATCCACCAGGTCGCGTACGTGGAGAACTTGAAGCCCTTCTCGTAGTCGAACTTCTCGACCGCGCGGATGAGGCCGAGGTTGCCCTCCTGGATGAGATCGAGGAAGAGCATGCCGCGGCCCACGTAGCGCTTGGCGATCGAGACGACGAGGCGCAGGTTCGCGCTGATGAGCGCCTGCTTGGCATCGAGCCCCACCTGCTCCACGCGCGTGAGGCGCCGCATCTCGGAACGGGAGAGTTCGAGCTCGCCGGCGTCGGCGGCCTCGAGCTTGTCGGCCGCCTCGAGGCCCGCCTCGATCTTCATCGCGAGATCAACCTCGTCGGCGGCCGTGAGCAAATCGACCTTGCCGATCTCCTTCAGGTACATGCGGACCGGGTCGCCGGTGAGCATGACGGTCGAGGCGTCGATGCCGCGGGCGCGGGCGCGCGAGCGCGTGGTGCGCGGGCGGGCGCGGCGCTTGGAACGCTCGGAGGACATCTCGGCGTCGGCCATCTTGGCGACCTTGATGTCGTGGTCCTCGCTGGACTCGCCCTCGTCGTCGAGGTCGAGGTCATCGTCGTCGTGGGCCGGGGTCTCATCGTCCGCCTCGTCGGCGTCGAGCGCCGGCTCGTCATCCTCGCTGGCGGAGACGATCTCGATGCCGTTCTTGCGAAGCGCCTGGTACACGTTGTTGAGCTGCTCGTCGGTCACCTCGATGTCGCGCAGGGCGATCTGGATGTCATCCTCGGTGACGGTCCCCTCGGCGGCGCCGTTGCTCATGAGCTTGGCGACGTAAGTTTCGAGATCAGCACCCGTGCTTCCGGTCTCTTTCGGCACAGAAACTCCCTCCATAGACATAAAGACTACTTAGATTAACCTATGATGCTGTACCCCGCAAGGTGTTGTTTTATGCCCGGAACCGCGGGAAAGATGGGCGCGGCCGCGATCAGCCCTCCCCTCCCAGGGTGCGGAAGGGGTCGGCCACGCCCTCGAGGGCCCGCTCGAGCTCCCGGCTGCGGGCGGCGTCTTGGGTGGCTTGGATCGTCATGGCACGGCGCTCCTCGTCGGTGAGCGAGCGATCGGAGCGCAGCCGCCCCTTCGCCAGGCGCATCCGGCGGCGGATGGTGTAGAGCTCCAGCGTGTCCAGCAGGAAGGTGATGTTCGTCTCCGTGGGGTGCGCGCTCGTGCTCGCGATCGTGCCCGCGGAGACGAGCTCGGCCGCCTCGGGGCAGACCGCGCGGGCGGCGTCCATCACGCGGACGGCCTCGGTGCCCGCCGGCGTGGCAAGGACGGCCCAGGCGATCGACTCGTTCCGGGCGTCGACCCAGTCGACCTCCGTGATCCGCTCGGCGAAGGGCCGGAACGTGTCGGGGAAGGCCGTGAGGAGGGTGAGGAGCTCGCGCTCGCAGCCGAGCGCGCGCCGCTCGAGGTCCGTGAGAACCGGGGCCGCGGTCATCGCCCACTCGGGCGGCGGGACGGGCGCGCCTGCGCCGTCCCCCTCTACCGCTCCGCCCTCGTAGGCGTCGAGCGGCACGTAGTCGTAGGGCTCCTCCTCGGGCGGGACCGCCGCCCCGGCCGCGCCCGCGGCCGTCGCGGGGGCGCGCGACGCCTCCCGCG
>JAXEGS010000035.1:0-6140 GCA_034102905.1 Collinsella sp.
CCCCGCACTCTCGCTGGCAAACTGGGGCGCCCCCCCCCCCCGGGCGGCCCCCCCCAAATTTTCCCAACGCAGTCTACCTGCTGAAATACGAACAATACTTCGGGTGCCGTCATCGCGAGGTGCAAAGCCGTAAGAAACGCAACTGGCTGTTGTCCTCGAGCCCGCTTGCCCGTCCTCAGTCCGCCGCAGGCCCGGTGAGCCGCCAGGGGATGTCCTCGCCGGTCGCCTCGAAGGCGGCGAGAAGCGGCGAGCCCTCTGACGTGTAGAGTCCGGTGGGGAGGGGCCCGGCTGCGAGCTCCGTCTCCCGGAGCGCGAAGGCGAGCTGGGCGCGGAGCGCATCCGCGTCCCAGATAGCGGGCCATGCGGCGCGTGCGAGCCGGTCGAGCGCCTCCGGGTCGAGGTACGCCCGCATTGCGAGCTCGCGGATTGCCGCCTCGGCGGGGGACACCAGCGGCAGGCCCTCGATATCCACCTGGGCGAGGGCGGTGTCCTCGATGCGGTCGATGAAGTTGACGGCCCACGGCCTCATGGCCTGGGGCGTGCGCTTGATCGCGACGGCCACAGCGCGCCCGCCGCCATCGAAGCGCAGCGGGAAGACGGCCCGCGCCCGGGTGCCGCGCACCTCACCGAGGCCGCGGGCGGCCCGGAAATCGCGGCTGAGCTCGTCGGCGACGTTGGCGTGAAGCGGCATGATCTGGGTGAGGGCAGCCAAGAGGGCGCTGGGGATATGGACCTCGGTCGCGAAATCGCGCGGGTAGGAGGCGAGCGCCTGCCTGGTGGGCACGGTATTCGGGCAGACGGGGCGGGGCGCGTCGGCGCGGCTGTCCGCGCCCTTTCCAGCGCTCGGGGACGACGCGTCGCCGGGTTCACCTGCATTGACATGGGATTCGCGGGCCGGCGAGGCCGAAAGGGCGGGATCGCTGCCGTGCGAGTCGGCACCCTGCGAGGGCTCCGGCGCAGGGTGTCGCTTGTCTTCGGGTGCTGAATCGGTGACCGGCCCGTTTACCGGGGAGGGCGCGTCCTGCCGCGCCTCAGGCGCCGGCTCGGTTGGGCGCGATGCGGTGGGGAGGCCCTCTGCCCCGGGTGCCAACCTGGTCTCGGTGCGCCCGCTTGCACCGCCCCGCGCCGACGCGCGCGCCGCGTTCGATTCGATCGGGGCGGCTGCGGCACGCACGGGCTCCTCGGGCCTCGGGGCGGCATCCGGCGTCGGGTCCGCGGCACGTTCCGGCTGTGCCGGAGCGGCGCTTGGCTCGTCCGCACCGGCGCCCCCATCCTGCGGCGCCGCAGCGCTGCGAGATCCCTCCCGGACGCCCTCGGCAACGAGGACCGTCTCCCCGGTGCGACCGGTTGTGGGGTCATAGGTGATGGTGAGGGCGATGGCCGGCGTCTCGGACGCACCCGCGGCGGCGGTAGCGCCGTCGTCTGCATCCTCCGCGGCCCCGGCTTCCTGCAGGGTTGAGTCGTCGGCTACAGGCACCTGCGCCGCCTCCGACGCGTCGGCGCCATCTGCCGGAGTTCCCGCCGGTGCTGCGTCGGCCACAACGTCCGCCTTCGGCGCCGCCTCGACTACGACGGTCGCTTCGACCGCGACGTCCGCCTCGGAGGGCGTATCGCCCACGACGACCGCCTCGGCGGTGAGCGGGTTCGTCCGCGCATCCGCAGCCTCCTCGCCGGCGACCGCATCCACTGCGGCGCCCGCGTCCTCATCCCGCTTGACGCGCCGCGGGCGCTGCGGTTTCAGCGCCTTCGCCCCGCGCTTGCGCTTCCAGGGCTTGCCCGAGCCGCCTGCGGCCTTGGGGGCCTCTGCCGCCGCGAGCGCCTCGTCCCAGGCGGGCATCGGCTGCAGCGTCGCGTAGACGCGCCCGCCCTTGAACACGGTGAGGGCGACGGCCTCGCCGAGCGCCTCCATGAGCGCCCGGGTGTCGTCGAAGCCAAGGTCCTTCCCGGTCATGCGGTCTGTTGCGAGGGCCTCCTCCACGCGGGGGAGAAACGTCTGCCTCCCGGTGCCGATCTCGCGCTTGAGCAGGTCGTATAGGTAGAGTTTGTTGCCGTCGGAAAGCGACGGGAGCTCGGTGCGTGCCATATGCTGCCTCAATCTCACGGTGGGTACGTTCCCATGGTACCATCGCCGCCGTCCGAGCCGGCCCGTTCGGGCTCACGCACCCTCGCCGTCCCGCACCCGCCGCATCGCCCTCGCCGCCGTGGTCGCGCCTCTCCTTACGCCGCGTTCGCGCCCGCGTCGGTCTTGGCACCGGTGGCCGTCGTCGTGCCGGTCGTTCCGGTGGTGCCGGTCGTTCCGGTGGTGCCGGTGCCGGTGGTCGTCCCGCCGGTGGTCCCCGTGCCCGTCTCCCCGGTGGCGGTTCCGGAATCCGTTCCCGTTCCGGTGTCCTGGCCGGTGCCGTCGGCGCCCGAGGTGGAGCTGTCGCCCGAGCTCGAGTCGGAGGTTCCCGTGCCTGCGCCGCCATCCGTCGAGGCGCCGCCGTCCGCAGTTGCGCCCGAGGAGGACGCGCTGTCGGCGGTCCCCGAGCTCGCACTCGAATCCGCTGCCGTCCCGGCGGCCGCGTCCCGGCGATCGGAGCGCGCCGGCTGGGCCGCGGTGTCCTCCGTCGTCAGCTCTGTGGAGGCGGTCGTCGGCTTCGTGCCGATGCCCGCGCCCGCCGTGGAGAAGAGGATGACGCCCGCCGTCACCGCGACGGCCGCGATGGCCACCACGATCGAGGCGATGACCACCTTGCGCTGCACGCCCCGGCGCTCGGCCGCTGCGCGCTCGCGGTAGCTCGCCGGGGCCGTGCGCGCCCCGCGCCCGCCGCCGGGCTCGAGGGCGGAGCGGTAGGGGTTCTCGATCTGCGAGGTCGCCTGCGCGGCACCGCCGGCGCCGCCGACGCCCAGGCCGTTGTTGAGCTTCTTCGCCCCGGCGGTGAGCGCCCGCCGGTAGATCTGCGTGGCGATGACGGTGACCACGGAGCTCACGGCCGCGCCGATGACCGAGCCGTACACGCCGAGATGAGAGGCGAGGAGGACCGAGGTCGCCGCCGCGCCTGCGCCCGCGATGACCTGTGCCACCGACAGGCCTTCGAACAGGCCCTTCTCCTCGGCTTTCAGGGGTTGCGTGCTCCCGATGGAGCGCGCGCCGCCTGCCCCGTCGAGGTCGTAGCGGTTCACGACGCGGGTCCTCTGGAGATCCGTGTACTCAGGGAGGTTCGATGCCATGCTCGGTCCTAACTCAGCTGCTGTGTGTCCTATGGAGAGTAGTACCCGCCGCCGGCCGGGGCATCCGGGCGGCGGCAGACAACAGAAAGAGGAGACACACGTGCGGAAAGCATGGAGGACGTTGAGGTTGAGGTTGAAGGTGAGGCTGAGTGGGGCGGGCTGCGGCGGTTGATGAATGGTGCCAAACTTGCAGCAGCTCAGATTGCGGGATATGAAGCTATGAAGCCGTAGGCGCCCTCCGTACACTTGAAATATGGAATTCCATCTTCAGGTTCCCTCGTGTGAGGAGGCAAGTATGGATGCGGTTTTGTCGGCGCTCGGATGGTACGCTGCGCTCCCGTCATCGGTGATGATCCTAATCAGCATTTTTTTGGTCGGTCTGCTTCTTGCTAGATTGAAAATCGGCGAGGCACTTAAGTGCTCCATTTATATGGCAGCAGCGCTTGTGGGGATGAGCGCTCTTGTCGGCATGTTCATGGGAGTGGCGGTTCCCGTTCTCACGCAGGTGGTGGAGAATTTCGGGCTGCATTTTGATGTGGTCGATTTTGGCATCGCTGGAGCATACTCGAACGTGCTGTTCCCTTTGAGTTTCTATTCAATCCTTCTAGTGGTTGGTTTTGCGGTCAATATCCTCATGATTGTGACGAAGTTGACCGATACTTTTGACGCGGACATTTTCAATTACAGCGTTTGGGCCCTGGCAGCTTGCTTTGTGTATGCGATAACCGGTAACGTGGCCCTTGCTGTCCTGGCCTTTGTTGTGAATGAGATTGTCGTGCTCAAGCTTGCGGACATAACGGCGCCCACTATTCAGAAGGCATATGGACTCGAAGGGGTGTCGATTCCCCATGGGAACGCCATCATCTTTGCCCCAGTGGGCATGGCGGTGAACTGGGCGATCGAGCGCATTCCGTTTTTGGCGAAAATCGACTGGAGCCCCGAGAGCATCGAGGAGCGGTTTGGCGGCCTAGTCCAGCCTTCAACGATTGGGTTCGCCATGGGAATCGTGCTAGGCATTGTGGGTCAGCAGGGGTTTGGACAAACTGTGTATATCGCCATTACCTTTGCGGCGTTCATGATCGCGTTCCCTCGCATCGAGAACATTCTTGTTGAAGGAATCACCCCGATTGCAGACGGCATGCGCGAAACATGCGAGAAGAGGTTTGGACGCACGTTTCATATTGGTCTCGATGCGGCTATCTTGGTCGGGATGCCTGATGTGATGGCAACGGGAATCCTGCTCACGCCGGCCATGCTGCTTCTTGCCTTTGTGCTTCCGGGCAACAGGGTGCTTCCGCTCGCTGATGTCGCGATAGCCGCCCCATTCCTGATCAGCTGCGTCATGCCGTATTGCAAGCGGAATATCTTCCGCGGGTTCATTGCAGGGCTCGTGGTGTTGACCATCACACTTTATGTCTGCTCTGCGACGGCGGAATGGTATTCAGCGGCTGCGGCCGCGAACGGACTGCCGTTTGACTCTTTGGCAACAAGCGTGGGGATCGGATCCTCCTGGCCGGCAGCGGGTATCGGCTGGCTTGCCTCTCTGCTCGGCTAGTTTGAACATGATTGGAGTAGTGGAAATGAAAAATGCAAAGATCATCGTCGCCTGTGGAACTGGCGGGGTCACCTCGAAGAACATTGGGAAAAAGATCGAAGCATATCTTGCGAAGCGCGGGGTGGCATGCGAGGTCAGCACTTGTCGGATTCTCGAGGTGAAGTCCATGGTCAAGCTGATCAAGCCTGTTTTGGTGGCATCTGCCTCAGAATTGCCTGAGCTTGATGTGCCCACTGTTCGCGCCACCGCCATCCTCACAGGTGTTGGGGCAGAAGGGGTCTTCGAGCAGATCTATGGACTTGTCACGGCAGAGTAGCAGGTGGGCCCAGCCGAGAGGTTTGGGCCCTTTGCCCTTAAGGTGAGGCTTCAATATGAATGACTTGATTATTCATCGGGAGCTGATGTTCCCAAATCTCGACGCAGATGATGCGGAGGGTGCAATCCGGAAGCTGGGCGGTGCCCTTCTTCAATCCGGATGCATCGAGTCCGGATACATCGAATGCGTTATTGAGCGCGAGCGTAGCTTTCCGACAGGGATTGAGTTCCCCTCTGGCCCCATTGCGCTTCCCCATGGGGATGCGGCATTGGTTCGAAGCTCAGCGATCTCCGTGGGCAGGTGCTCGTCCCCCATCCTGTTCCAGGCAATGGGGGATAAGAACAATACACTTCAAGTCGGGATCATCATCATGCTAGCGGTAGGGAATCCGGATGGGCACCTCGAGGTCCTTTCGCGCCTTATGGATGCGCTTTCTGATGATTCTTTCTGCAGAGCGGTGCGAGACGCTGCTGGGGGAGACGAGATGGCTGACGTATTCTCTCGTTATCTGCTCGGGGAGGTAGCAGGGCATGGACACGACTTTTGATATCCGTCTTCGGGAACTTAAATCTGGCGGCAGGAGGCTCCTCATTTGCTACCTGCCGCTTGGCGACCCTGCTCTTGGAGATCGGGCTGCCCGGGCTCAAGAGCTAGTAAGTAGCGGAGCGGACGTCCTTGAGTTGGGGCTTCCATACCGTAACCCAGAACTTGATGGGCCGGTTGTTGGAGATTCGATGCGTCGTGCGCTTGAGTCGGATCCTGGATCTGATCCATATTCGGATATCAGACGGATTAGGGAATCAAGTCCGAATGCCTTACTTCAAGTGATGACATACTGGGAATTAATCTCTGAGATGGGTTGCACATTATTCGCAGATCGTGTGGCGGATGCGGGTGCGGATGCGGTTCTATGTCCAAATATCCGAGGCTTCGGTAGTTTGTGTGACAAGGGGCTAGCCTAGGCAGCAACGCTCTTCGCTCCCTTCACGCCCTTCTTCCTCGCCTTCACCGGGCGACCCGGGAGCTGGGGCTGGCAGTCGCCGCACCTGAGCATGAGCA
>JAXEGS010000036.1:0-19095 GCA_034102905.1 Collinsella sp.
GCGTCCTCTGTCAAGACAGGGGTGTCGACGAAACGTATAGCCCGAAGAAAGAACGCATCGGCCCGTAACAGAAGGCGCGGCGCGAAGCGCCCGGCGCCGGCGGGACACATCCCAGCAGCAACCCCGCTCTCCCCCGCCAACCACCTCGAGGCTGTAACGGCAGGGCCCCCGGCGGCTCCCCGCAGGTGTTCTGAGGCGCGAAGCGCCGAACACACCTGAGGGGAGCGACCGGGGGCCCGGATAAGCGAGTCTAAACCTCGTGGCTTAGAACTTGTGGCCGCACTTCTTGCAGACGCGCAGCTTGTTCTTGCCGTCCTTCTCGTGGCCGACACGGGTGCGCTTGCCGCACTCGGGGCAGACGAGGTTCACGTTGGACGCGTCGATCGCAGCCTCCTGCGACACGATGCCGCCCTGCTGGTTCTGCTGGTTGGGCTTGACGGCCTTCTTCACGATGGCGACGCCCTCGACGACGACCTTACCCTCCTTGGGGAGCGCGCGCAGAACGGTGCCCTGCTTGCCGCGGTCCTTACCGGAGAGCACCTCGACCTTGTCGCCCTTCTTGATGGACATAGACATTATGGTCTCTCCCTTACTTAGAGGGTCTCGGGTGCGAGCGAGACGATCTTCATATACTTCTTGTCACGCAGCTCACGAGCGACGGGCCCGAAGATACGGGTGCCGACGGGAGCACCGTCGTTGTTGATCACGACGGCGGCGTTGTCATCGAAGCGGATGTAGGAGCCGTCGCGGCGACGGACCTCCTTGACGGTGCGAACGACGACGCAGCGGACAACGTCCTTCTTCTTGACGTTGGCGCCCGGCGTGGCCTCCTGCACGGCGGCGATGATGACATCGCCGATCCCCGCATAACGGCGCTTGGAACCGCCAAGCACCTTGATGCAGCGAACCTTGCGTGCGCCGGAGTTGTCGGCGACGTTCAGCATGGTTTGCATTTGAATCATGGTAGTTCCTCCGAACTAGAAGACCGATGAGAGGTGCGCCGGCCCCTTCTGGACGCGGACGCCCGGCCGGGCGCACATCACCGGAGTGTACAGTCGCCAGAGCTTACTTGGCGCGCTCGACGATCTCCGTCAGGCGCCAGCGCTTCGTCGCAGACAGGGGACGACACTCCATGACCTTGACGGTATCGCCCAGGCCGGCCGTGTTCTCCTCGTCGTGCACGTGCAGCTTCTTGGAGCTGTTCACCATCTTGCCGTACTTGGGGTGGCGCTTGCGCTCCGAGATCTTGACAACGATGGACTTGTTGCCAGCGATGGAGACGACGACGCCCTGGCGGACCTTGCGCGCGTTGCGCTCAGTTGCTTCAGCCATGTTTCACTCCTGACTGTTCTACTCGGCCGCAGCGGCGTTGGCGGCTGCGATCTGACGGGCGCGCTGCTCCGTGAGGACGCGAGCGATGTCCTTCTTCACGGTCTTGACGCGAGCGGTGTTGTCCAGCTGGCTCGTGGCCATCTGGAAACGAAGGTTGAAGAGCTCGGCGCGACCCTCCTTCAGCTTCTCAGCCAGGGCCTCGTCGGAAAGCTCACGAATCTCTGCGGGCTTCATTACTTATCCTCCCCGTTATCGCTCGTGGCGCGGGACACGATCTTGGTCTTGATGGGCAGCTTGTGCTGGGCCAGACGCAGGGCCTCACGTGCGATCTCCTCGGACACGCCGGAGATCTCGAACATGATGCGGCCCGGCTTGACGACGGCCACCCACTCCTCGGGGTTGCCCTTACCGGAGCCCATGCGGGTCTCCGCGGGCTTCTTGGTGATGGGCTTATCCGGGAAGATCGTGATGAACACGCGGCCGCCACGCTTCATGTAGCGGGTCATGGCGATACGCGCGGCCTCGATCTGGCGGTTGGTGATCCAGTGACGGTCGAGCGCCTGGAGACCGAAGTCGCCGAAGTGGAGCTCGGTGTGGCCCTTGGCCGTACCCTTCATGGAGCCACGCTGCACCTTACGGTGAAGAACACGCTTGGGGGCAAGCACTAGCGACCCCTCCTCTCAGAATTGCGGCGGCGAGGACGGCTGGGGCCCTCGAGAGCCGGGTTCGGCAGGTCCTGACCGGGGAGCTTCTCGCCCACGTAGATCCAGACCTTCACGCCGCAGGCGCCCATCGTGGTGCGCGCGGTGGCGGTGCCGTAGTCGATCTTGGCGCGGAGGGTGTGCAGGGGCACGCGACCCTCGCGGTACCACTCGCGACGGCCCATCTCGGCGCCGCCGAGACGGCCGGAGCACTGGATACGGATGCCCTTGGCGCCGGACTTGCGGGCGGACTGGACCGCCTTGCGCATGGCGCGGCGGAAGGCGACGCGGCCCTCGAGCTGCTCGGCGATGGACTGGGCCACGAGCTCGGCGTCGAGCTCGGGGCGCTTGATCTCGATGACGTCCACGGAGAGGTTGCCCTTGGTGACGCCGGCGACGCGCTCGAGCTCACCGCGGAGCTGATCGATCTCAGCGCCCTTCTTGCCGATCACGATGCCGGGGCGGGCGGTCAGGATGATGACCTTGACCTTGTCGCCGGCGCGCTCGATCTCGACGCGGGAGACGGCGGCACGGGCGAGACGCTTCTTCAGGAAGGAGCGGATCTCGAGGTCGTTGCCAAGGGTCTTGGCGTAATCCTTCTCAGCGAACCAGCGGGAGCGCCAGTTCTCGGTGATGCCAAGGCGGAAACCGGTGGGGTAGACTTTCTGACCCATGCTGCGCTTACGCCTCCTTTCGGGGAGCGACGATGATCGTGATGTGGCTGGTGCGCTTCAGGATGCGGGACGCGGAGCCCTTGGCGCGGGGGCGGATGCGCTTGAGCGTCGGGCCCTCGTCCACATACGCGTACTTGATGAACAGGTCATCGGCGCGCATGCCGTTGTTGTTCTCGGCGTTGGCCACGGCGGAGCGAAGGACCTTCTCCACGTCGACGGCCACGTTGCGCTCGCTGAAGTGCAGGATGTCGAAGGCGGCGGCCACGGACTTGCCGCGGACGAGGTCGACGACCAGGCGAGCCTTGCCGGGGGACACGCGCACGTACTTGGCCGTGGCGCGCACCTCGCGGGTCTGGGTGTCAGTTGACTGAGTTGCCATTTACGAGAAACCCCCTACTTGGCCTTGTGGCCACGGAACGTGCGAGTCGGTGCGAACTCGCCCAGCTTATGACCAACCATGGACTCGGTGACATACACGGGCACGTGCTTGCGGCCGTCGTGCACGGCGATGGTGTGACCGACCATCTCGGGGAAGATGGTGCTGGCGCGCGACCAGGTCTTGACGACGTCCTTCTTGCCCGCCTCGTTCATCGCGGTGATACGCGAGAGGAGACGCGTCTCTACAAACGGGCCCTTTTTGAGACTTCTGCTCATTTGTGCTTACTCCTAACTCGGTATCGTTACTTGGTCTTGCGACGACGGATGATGAGGGCGTTCGAGACCTTCTTCTTCTTGCGCGTGCGATAGCCCTTGGTCGGCTTGCCCCACGGGGTCACGGACGGACGGCCGGAGGTGTGGTTCTTGCCCTCACCACCGCCGTGCGGGTGGTCGACCGGGTTCATGACGGTACCGCGGACGGTCGGGCGGACGTTCAGCTTGCGCTTGCGGCCGGCCTTGCCGATCACGATGTTGGAGTGGTCGGCGTTGCCGACCTCGCCGACGGTGGCGCGGCAGGTCACGAGGATGCGGCGCATCTCGGAGCTGGGCATGCGCACGATGGCGTACTTGCCCTCCTTGCCCATGAGCTGGCAGGCGGTGCCGGCCGAGCGGGCGATCGCGGCGCCCTTGCCGGGCTGGAACTCGATCGCGTGGATGAGCGTACCCACGGGGATCTCGGAGAGCGGCATGGCGTTGCCGGGCTTGATGTCGGAGCCGGCGCCGGAGACGACGGTGTCGCCCACGTGCAGGTCCTTCGGGCAGAGGATGTAGCGCTTCTCGCCGTCCACGTAGTGGAGCAGCGCGATGCGGGCGGAGCGGTTCGGGTCGTACTCGATGGTCGCGACCTTGGCCGGCACGCCGTCCTTGTTGCGCTTGAAGTCGATGCGACGATACTGGCGCTTCACGCCGCCGCCCTGGTGGCGAACGGTGATGCGGCCGGTGTTGTTACGGCCGGCCTTCTTCGGCAGCGGCTCGAGAAGGCTCTTCTCGGGCTTGGTGCAGGTGATCTCAGCGAAGTCGGAGATCGTCTGCCAGCGCCTGCCTGCGCTGGTCGGCTTGAGGTGCTTTACAGCCATTACCTATCCCTTTCATATCTGATCCGCTCGCCACCGCACCAGGGGACACGGGTGCGATGACACCGGATTACCACGGTACCGGGCGGCTCTATTATGAGCTCCGGCACCTTGCTCCCCGGGAACCTCGCGGCGCCCGGGGACGGACAAGCGACGCGCCTTAGGCCTGCGCGCCGAAGATCTCGATGGAATCGCCCTCGCGAACGGTGACGATAGCCTTCTTCCAGGAGCGGGTCTTGCCGGCGACGTAGCGCACGCGCTTGGTCTTGGGCTTGACGCTCAGGGTGTTGACGCGGGTCACCTTCACGTTGAAGAGCTCCTCGACAGCATCCTTGATCTGGAACTTGTTGGCGTCCTTCGCGACCTCGAACGTGTACTTGTTCTCCTCCATGAGGGCGTACGAGCGCTCGGAGACGACGGGACGGATGATCACGTTGTGTGCGTCCATTTATGCAAGCACCTCCCCGAAGTGCGTCGCGACGTCGGCGGGCATCAGGAGCGCGCCGTTGTTGACGAGGTCATAGGTGTTGGCCTCGGACGGCGTGATGATGAACGTCTTGGGAATGTTGCGGAAGGACAGGTAGGCGTTGACGTCGTCCTCGCGAACGATGATCGTCAGGCGCTTGCCCTCGAGGCCGAGGGCCTTGATGAGCGCGACGCCGGCCTTGGTGGACGGCTTCTCGAAGCCGTAGTCCTCCACGAGGACGAGCTCGTTGTCGCGCACCTTCGCGGAGAGGGCGGAGCGCATCGCGAGCTTGACCTCCTTGTTGTTCATGCGCTTGGCGTAGGAGCGGGGCTTCGGAGCGAAGACCACGCCGCCGTGGCGCCACTGCGGGGAACGGGTGGAACCCTGGCGGGCACGACCGGTGCCCTTCTGACGCCACGGCTTCTTGCCGCCGCCGGAGACCTCGGAGCGGGTCTTGGCGGACTGGGTGCCCTGACGCCAGCTGGCCTGCTGGCACTTGACGATGTGGTGCAGCACGTGGATGTTCGGCTCGATGCCGTAGACACCCTCAGCGAGCTCGACCTCGGAGGCCTTCTTGCCCTCGCTGTTCTTGACTTCAAACTTAGACATGTGGCGTATCTCCTTTGCCCTTAGGCCATGCGGATGGCGACCAGACCATTCTTGGCACCAGGGACCGCGCCCTTGACAAGAATGAGGTTCTGCTCGGCATCGATGCGGACAACGGAAAGGTTCTTCACAGTCACGCGCTCATTGCCCATGTGACCGGCCATCTTGACGCCCTTGAGGACGCGCGCGGGGTAGGCGCACTGGCCGATGGAACCGGGGTGGCGCTTGAAGTGGGAGCCGTGGGTCATGGGACCGCGGCGCTGACCCCAGCGCTTGATGCGACCCTGGAAGCCCTTACCCTTGGAAGTACCGATGACATCGACCTTGGCGGTGTCCTGGAAGTCCGCGACGGTGACGACGTCGCCGACCTTGTGCTCCTCGCCGTTGGCCACGCGGACCTCGCGGAGGTAGCGGACGGGCTCGACGCCGGCCTTGGCGAAGTGACCAGCCATTGGCTTGTTCACGTTCTTGGCCTTGATGTCGCCGAAGCCGATCTGGACAGCGCTGTAGCCGTCGGTCGCCTCAGATTTAACCTGCGAGACGGTGCAGGGGCCAGCCTGGATGACCGTGACGGGAACGACGTTGTCGTTCTCATCCCAAACCTGGGTCATACCGATCTTGCGGCCGAGAATCATGCTGATCATGCTGATCCTAACCCTCGGTGGTCTTGGGCCAATGCGAGCACCCCTTGCGCTCGCCCCCAGCGGACCACAACTGACTGCGCGCCCCGTGCTTGCGGCGGATGATCGAGGACCCCGGCCACGCAACCCGTAGCAGCCGGAATGTCCAGGCAGCATCCTCCCCTAGACTGGGCACAGCTTGACTAGTATACACGCGCACGGGCGTATCCATAGAGATTCACAATTGCTGCACGAACGTCGGGTGGGTGGGGTTGAAGCAGGTCAGGAGCGGGGTGCGAGCGGCGCGCGGGGGTGCGGGGCCGAACCGGGCGGCGGGGCCGGTGGCGCCGTGGGGCCGGGGCTGGTGTCGCGGCGCTCTGGGTCCTGGGCGGCCGTGGGCCAGCGCTGGGCGCAACGGCCTCCCCTCCCCGTGTACCGATGGGCGGACGCAACGGCCTCCCCTCCCCGCGTACCGAAATCGCGGTTGTGAACGACGGTTCGGCGGCGCGTGCGCATTGCCTTACAAACTCGCAGGTCAGAACGCGTACCGAAATGCTCGTTTTGAACGATCCGTTCACAGGTCGCATTTTGGTACGTGCGATTCGTTCACAACCGTCTTTTCGGTACGTGGGCGCGGGCCGCGGCTGCAGCCCACATATATAGAACGGGGAACGCGGGCCGTCAGGCGACCCCACTCGGCCGCCGCGACCCCGCCCGGCCGGCACGGCCACACGGCACCCGAAGCGCTCGGCCAACGCAGGCCGCGCGGCGACCGAAGCGCCCACCCAGCCTCGGCGCCACGCTGCCACCCCCTGAGCGCCCGGACCATCCGCGATGTTCCGGCACCCCGCCCATCCTCACCGCGCCCCTGCGCCCGACACCGTATAATGGTCGCAATCCTAGAACATATGTCCGTGTTTCCACCTCAGCACCCGCTCACGACCCCGTCGACCTTAGGAGAACGCATGCCCCTCACCCACGCCGCAACCGCACCCCATGCCATCAAGGTCCGCGGAGCCCACGTCCACAACCTCAAGAACGTCGATGTGGACGTCCCGCTCAACCGGATCGTCGGCATCGCGGGCGTCTCGGGGTCGGGCAAGTCCTCGCTCGCCCTCGGCGTCCTCTATGCCGAGGGCTCGCGGCGCTACCTCGAATCGCTCTCCACCTACACGCGCCGCCGCATGACCGGCGCCGCGAAGGCGCAGGCAGACGAGGTCCTCTACGTTCCCGCCGCCCTCGCCCTCCACCAGCGCCCCGGCGTCCCGGGCATCCGCAGCACCTTCGGCACGGGCACCGAGCTCCTGAACAGCCTCCGGCTCATGTTCTCCCGCCTCGCGAGCCACCGCTGCCCGAACGGCCACTACGTGCCGCCCACCCTCCAGGTCGCCGCCGAGCAGGAGATCATCTGCCCCGAATGCGTCGTCGGGTTCCGCGCGCCCGGCGCGGAATCGCTCGCCTTCAACAGCCAGGGCGCCTGCCCCACCTGCAGCGGGACGGGCATCGTGCGCGCCGTCGACCGCGCGACCCTCGTCCCCGACGAGTCCCTGACCATCGACGAGGGGGCCGTCCGCCCCTGGCAGACGCTCATGTGGTCGCTCATGAAAGACGTCGCCCGCGATATGGGCGTCCGCACGGACGTGCCGTTTCGCGAGCTCACCGACCGCGAGCGCGACATCGTCTTCAACGGCCCCGCCGAGAAGCGCCACATCCTCTACCGCGCCAAGGGCTCGAACGAGGCCGTCGAACTCGACTTCACCTATTTCAACGCGGTCTACACCGTCGAGAACGCGCTCGCTAAAGTCAAGGATGAGAAGGGTATGGCACGAGTCGAGCGCTTCCTGAAGGCCGGCACCTGCCCGGACTGCGGCGGCACCCGGCTCTCGGAGGCGGCCCGCGCGCCGCGGCTTCGCGGCATCAGCCTCGCCGACGCCTGCGAGATGACCCTGAGCGAGCTCGTCACCTGGGTTGAGGATGTGCCCGGGGCGGTCCCCGCCGAGATGCGCCCCATGGCGGAGAGCATCTGCGAGTCATTTCACGTGGTCGCCCGCCGCCTTATCGACCTCGGCATCGGCTACCTCACCCTCGACCGCGCCGCATCCACGCTCTCCACCGGCGAGCGCCAGCGGATGCAGCTCGCCCGCGCCGTGCGCAACCGCACCACGGGCGTCCTCTACGTGCTCGACGAGCCCTCGATCGGGCTGCACCCCTCGAATATCGTCGGGCTCGTGGGCGTCATGCGCGATCTCGTGGCCGACGGCAACTCCGTGGTGCTCGTCGACCACGACACGCAGGTGCTGAGGGAGTCCGACTGGATCATCGAGATGGGCCCCGGGGCGGGCGCCCAGGGCGGCGCCCTGATCGCGGAGGGCACGGTCGCGGAGGTGGGGCGAAACCCCGCCTCGCGGATCGGACCGTATCTGACCGCCCGCGAGGAGGCGCCCCTCCGCCCGCGCGCGGCGGCGGGCGAGCTCTTCGCGCACGGGTGGATCCGTCTGGCAACCGAGCGGATTCACACGGTCAAGCCGCTCGAGGTCGAGATCCCCCAGGGCCGCCTCACCGTGGTCACCGGCGTCTCGGGGTCGGGCAAGACCACCCTCGTGCTCGAGAGCCTGATCCCGGCGCTCGAGGCCGCGATCGCCGGACGGCCCCTGCCCGCGCATGTCCGTTCGGTCACCGCCGAGGGCATCAGGCGGGTGCAGCTCATCGACGCCACGCCCATCGGCATCAACATCCGCTCCACCGTGGCGACCTACGCCAACATCCACGACGACCTGCGCAAGACCTTCGCCAGGACCGAGGACGCCAAGCGCCTCGGCCACAAGGCGGGGGCGTTCTCCTACAACACCGGCGCGCTGCGCTGCCCCACCTGCGACGGCACGGGCGAGGTCAGCCTCGACGTGCAGTTCCTGCCCGACGTGCACATCCCCTGCCCTGCTTGCGGCGGCTCGCGCTACGCCGAGGCCGCCCACCGGATCGCCTACCGGAAGCGCTCCGGCGAGGCCTACACGCTTCCCGAGCTCATGGAGATGGACGTCGACACGGCCCTTTCCGCCTGCGACGAGTTGAAGGGCGTGCGGGGCCGGCTCTCCGTGCTCAAGGAGCTCGGCCTCGGTTACCTCACCCTCGGCGAGCAGACGCCGAGCCTCTCGGGCGGTGAGGCGCAGCGGCTGAAGCTCGCGAGCGAGATGACGCGAGGCCAGGAGGGCTCCGTCTTCGTCTTCGACGAGCCGACCATCGGCCTGCATCCGCTTGATGTGCGAACCCTGCTCCAGGTGTTCCAGACACTGGTAGAGGCAGGCGCCACCGTGATCGTGATCGAGCACGACCTCGACGTCATCGGAAACGCCGACTACCTGATCGACATGGGACCCGGCGGTGGCAGCGAGGGCGGGCGCATCGTTGCCACCGGGACACCTGAGGAGCTGCGCGCGAGCGCCGAGAGCGTGACGGGACGGTTCCTGTAGGGAAGGATCGCCTACCGCGCTCCGCCTTCGCCCGCAAACGTCGCCCGCCGGCCGCGGATCAGGCCCACGAGCATCAACATGACCGGCACCTCGGTGAGCACGCCCACCGTGCAGGCAAGCACCACGGGCGATCCGGCCCCGAAGAGGGAGACGGCCACAGCGACCGAGAGCTCGAAGAAATCGCTCGCCGCGATGAGCGATGCCGGCGCCGTCACCTGATAGGAGAGCCTGGCGCAGCGGCAGCCACCATAGGTGATGAGCGTGGACAGCACGTTCTGGCAGATGAGCGGGATGGCGATGAGGACCACATGCAACGGGTTACCGACCAGCACATCGCCCTGGCTTGAGAAGATCAGGACGAGCATGAGCAGGAGGCCCGCGGTGGTCACGCCCTCGAATTTCGGGAGCAGCACGCCATCGAGCCACGCCTCCCCCCTGCTCCTGATCGCCCAGGTCCGAACCACGGCACCGGCGATGAGCGGGATCGCGACGAAGAGCAGCATGGTGGCGAGCAGCGTCTCCCAGGGCACGAACACGCTGTTGACCCCGAGGAGCAGCGAGACGAGCGGGACGAACAGCACGAGGATGAGCAGGTCGTTGACGGAGACCTGCACGAGGGTGTGGGCCGGGTCGCCGCCGGCGAGGCGACTCCATACGAAGACCATCGCGGTGCAGGGAGCGGCCCCCAGGAGCACGGCGCCGGTCACATACTGCTGCGCGAGGTCGGACCCGATGATGGGCGCGAACACGCCGCGGAGGAAGAAGGTGGCGAGCCCGAGCATGAGGAACGGCTTGACAGCCCAGCTCGCAAGAGACGAGATCACGATGCCCGCCGGATGGCGGCCGACATCGCCGAGGGAGGTGAAGTCGATCCTCAGCATCATGGGGAAGATCATCACCCAGATGAGGAGGGCGATCGGGATGTTCTGCCCGTAGACCTGGGCGGCGTTGAGCATCGCGGGGACCGCAGGGAAGACCTGGCTTATCACCACCCCGAGCGCCATGCACAGCAGCACCCAGACGCTCAGATAGCGCTCGAAGAAACCGATTCCCTTGCTCTGAGCCTCACTCATCACAGCACCTCTTCCGCTCATCTGTCCCCTCGCCTGCGGGCTCGCAGCGGCCCAGGGCGCCGATCGTTTGACGGAAGGCATCGAAGGCGTCGCGATCGAGGCGGTAGAACATCCACTTCCCCTCCCGGCGGGATCGCACCAGGCCGCTCGCACAGAGCGCCTTCATATGGTGCGAGAGCGTCGGCTGCGCGACGCCGACCCCCTCAAGCAGCTCGCACGCGCACCGCTCGCCTGCGGCGAGCGCGCGCACGATCTGCAGGCGGCGGGGATCCCCCAGGGCCTTGCAGGCCGCTGCCATCTGCTCAAGGTCCATCTGCCATCCCATCATATCGATAAACATCAATGTGAAATCCTACTGCCGGGCATATGACGCGTCAAGCGAAAAGCGGCGGGACCGGGGTCGCCCCCCCCCGTCCCGCCGTTGCGCTGAGGTTATCGGGCTATGGGCCCCGGCCCGTCAAGGCGCGCTCAACCCTCGAACGGCACGACCTCGGCCACCGCGTCGGCGGGCGAGATGCGCACACCGCCGCGGTCCAGGTCGATGAGCACGTAGCGGTCGTTGCCCATGCCGAGCTCCTTCATGTAGGAGAGCTGGCGCAGGCCGTGGCGCGACTCGATGCGCTCCACGAGCTCGTGCTTGTGCTCCTCCGGCATCGCATACAACGCATCGACGCAGGCCTGGTCGGCGGCGAGGATATCCGTGGACGCGAAGATGCCCACGTTCGGCGTGACCACGGGTGCCGCGGCGACGCCCATGCAGTCGCAATCGACCGACATGTTGCGCATGACGTTCACGTAGCAGATGTTCTCACCGAAATGCCCGAGCGTCGCCTTCGTGGACTCGCTGATGCGCTCCATCAGCTCCTCCTCGGCGATCGACCACATGTCGCTCGAGCCCTCGGTGGTGTGGATGCGCTTCTTGCCCACGCGCCCGTCGGCGCAGCCGATGCCGATGTTCTTGTTGGAGCCGCCGAACCCTCCCTGGGGATGGCCCTTGAAATGCGTGAGCACGACAAGCGAGTCGTAGTCGAGGAGATGGGAGCCGACCGACATCGTCTCCTGCCACTTGCCTCCCTCGACGGGCAGCTCGACGGTGCCCTCATCATCCATGATGTCCACCGTGCGGAAGGTCCATCCGTTCACCTTGAGGGTCTCGCGGTGCTGCTCGGTCGTGTACCGGTCGCCCTCATAGTAGGTGTTCGTCTCCACGATGGCGGCGTCATCGAGGCCGGGCTCGCCGGCCAGGAACTCGCGCACCCACTCAGCGGGAATGATGTTCGGGCCGTGCGGCTCGCCGGTATGGAGCTTCACGCCCACCTTGCCCGAGATGTGGGCGTTCACCTGCTCATAGGCGCGCTTCAAGCCCTCGGGAGAGAGATCGCGCGTGAAGTAGACGATCGACTCGTTGCCACCTCGCCGCTCATAGGGGACGTACGTGTTGCCATCAGTTGCCGCGATTGGTTTCGCCATGTGGCCCTCCCAGGTCTTAACTTAAGGAACGATGTGTCTTATACCCACAAGCGCTTCGTGACACAACGTCGCGTGCACTTTTTCCGAAACGCGTGCCGACACGCCGCCCGGCCCTCTCCCACATCGCTTTGCTACCATGTTCAGATGACGCGAAAGGAGTTCGACGTGGCAGATTATCAGCGGGCCCGCACGGCCGAGCAGAAGGCCGAGCGCATGGAGGCCATCATGGATGCGGCGGAATCGCTCTTCCGCGACCTCCCCTACCATGAGATCAACATGGGGCTCATCGCGAAGGAGCTCGGCTGGTCACGGTCGAACCTGTACAAATACGCGGCGACCCAGGAGGAGGTCTTCCTCTCCCTGCACGAGCGCGCGCACCGCTCCTATATCGGCGAGCTCGTGAACGCGCTCGATGCGGCCCCCGCAGACGACGCCGCCTTCGCGCGCACCTGGGCCGAGGTGACCGCCCGCCATCCCGTGTTCCTCCGCTACCAGGACATCCTGATCGCGATCATCGAGTCGAACGCCTCGCTCGAGCGCCTCACCGAGTTCAAGCGCTCGCTGCTTGAGATGACCGGCCCCCTCATCGAGGTGCTCGCCCGCCAGCTCGAAGCGGACCCCTCCCAGATGCGTGAGCTCTATTTTCGCCTGCTCTTCCAGGCGCCGAACCTTTACAGCCATTTCCATCCCGTGGGCCGCTCGGCCGAGGCGATGCGCCTCGCGGGGATGCCCGTTGCCGTCGGCACCTTCGAGGACGCCTTCGCGGACTTCTGCGCGATGTGCCTCACCTGGGAGCGGCAGCGCCCGATCGCCTGAGGCTTCCGGGGCTACTCCGCTGCCGAGGAGCTCGCGTTTCCGAACGCTGAGGCGCGCTCTGTGAGGAACCCTGTGACGCAGGACTCGAAATCGAGCCCCATGCGCTCGGCCAGCACCGCGAGCCACCAGACGCACTCGCCGATCTTCGCCGGCAGCCTCTCCGCCTCTGAAGACGGCCACCGGCCCTCGCGGTCCATCGTGAGCCTGCCCACGAGTGCCGCGTCGGTGAGGAAGGCGAGCGCGTCCTCCTCGATCGACCACGGCTCACCGTGGAGCTTCACCTCGAGGGCGCGGTACGCCGCCCGAATGTCCATCGATTCCCTGGTGACATCTGAGAGATCCATGGGCTCCCCTTCCAGGCGCTTGCCTTATAGCTTCATGCACCCATAGCGTACCCATGAAAAGGCCCCCGCGATGGCAGGGGCCAATTTTGAATCGGCATTTCTCGCAGCCCGAATGGAGGCTCGCGGGGCTCCGCGGAATTAGAACTCGGCGTTGCCCACCGTGCGCGGATGCGGGATGACATCGCGGATATTCGAGACGCCCGTGAGATACATGACCAGGCGCTCGAAACCGAGGCCGAACCCGGCGTGCTTGCAGCTGCCGAAACGGCGCAGATCAAGGTAGTGGCGGTACTGCTCGGCATCCATCCCCAGCTCGGCGATGCGGCGCTCGAGCACGTCGAGGCGCTCCTCGCGCTGGCTGCCGCCGATGATCTCGCCGATGCCCGGCACGAGGCAGTCGGCGGCGGCGACGGTCTTGCCGTCGTCGTTCAGGCGCATGTAGAAGGCCTTGATCTCAGCTGGGTAGTCCGTGACGAAGGTCGGGCGCTTGAAATGGTGCTCGGTGAGGAAGCGCTCGTGCTCGGTCTGGAGGTCGATGCCCCAGGAGACGGGGAACTCGAACTCGTGCCCCTCGGCCACCGCGCGCTCGAGGATCTCGATCGCCTCGGTGTAGGTGATGCGGGCGAAGTCCGAGCTCGCCACGTGCTCGAGGCGCTCGATCAGGCCCTTATCGACGAACTTGTTCAGCATCGCGAGCTCATCGGGGCAGCCGTCCATGACCGCTCGGATCGCGTACTTGAGCATGTCCTCGGCCACATCCATGTCGTCGGCGAGATCGGCGAAGGCGAGCTCGGGCTCGATCATCCAGAACTCGGCGGCGTGACGGGCGGTGTTGGAGTTCTCCGCGCGGAACGTGGGCCCGAAGGTGTACACGTCACCGAAGGCCATCGCGAAGTTCTCGGCGTTCAGCTGGCCGGACACGGTGAGCGAGGCACGGGTGCCGAAGAAGTCCCGGCTCCAGTCGACGGCGCCCTCCTCGGTCAGGGGCGGGTTCGCCGGGTCGATCGTGGTCACGTGGAACATCTCGCCCGCGCCCTCAGCGTCGTTCGCCGTGATGATCGGGGTGTTCACGTACAGGAAGCCGCGCTCCTGGAAGAAGCGGTGGATCGCGGCGGCGGCCACCGAGCGGATGCGGAAGACGGCGCGGAAGAGGTTGGTGCGCGGGCGGAGGTGCTGCTGGGTGCGGAGGAACTCGACCGTAGCGCGCTTCTTCTGCAGCGGGTAATCGGGCGTGGAGGTTCCCTCGACCGTGATCTCGGCGGCGGTGAGCTCGAAGGGCTGGGGGGCATCGGGCGTGAGCTTGACGGTGCCCGTGGCGATGAGGGCGGCGGACACGTTCTGGCGCGCGATCTCGTCGTAGCTGGGGACGGCGTCGCGGTTCATGACGATCTGCAGGTCCTTGAAGCAGCTGCCGTCGTTCAGCGTGACGAAGCCGAAGTTCTTCATGTCGCGGATGGAGCGGACCCACCCGGCGACGGTGACGGTGCTGCCGCCGAGCTGCTCGGCATCGGCGTAGAGCTGGGCGATCTTGGTGCGATCCATATATGCTCCCTTGCAAGAGGCGGTCCAGGCGCATCAGGGTGCTCGACCCCGGGCCACGGAGGGCCGCCGCGTACGTAATCCGCTGCCTATCATAGCAGGTGGGTGAGGGCCGGACCCGGACGTGGAAGGCGGGGGCGCGCGCCGGGGCCTGAGGCCCCTGTACGTGAGCTTTGTCGAGAAGCTGTCCGAAGAGGCGCCCGCCTAGCGCACCTTGTACTTCTTGCCGCAATCGAGACAGCGGAAGACGCGCTTGCCGGCCTCGGGAAACGCGGCCCCGGCGAGGAGGCCCTTGCCGCCGAACAACAGGTATCCGAGCCCGGCGCGGGAGAGGGAGAAGCTCTCCTGGGTGCCGATATGCATGACGTTATCGCTACCGCACCGTGGGCAGATGTAGCCGAGGCGCTTGAGCTCCCGACGCTCGCGCGCCGCCGCCTCCTCAGCGTCCCTCCTCTCCCACTCCAGCCTCTCTTCCGCCCGCTTCGCCTCGCGCTCCGCCCGCTTCGCCTCGCGCTCCGCCACTTCCTCGGGCGAATAGTAAAACGCCTGCCCCTCCTGGGGAACGCGGGTGAGCACCGCGGCGACGGGTATCGCGACGCTGACCGCCAGATGCCACCAAGGGAAGGAGATCCCGTCGCGCCACCAGATCAACAGCTGGAGGGCATAGATCATCGAGGGAAACGAGAGGAGCATCAAAGCATATCCGAGCGCCAGACGAGGCAGACTGAGAAGATCCCTCCTGAGCGCTCGGCGGCGCTCGGCCCGAACCTCCGCATCCTGCACCCCCTGGTGACTTTTATAGTCCGACACGAACAGCCCCGCGAACATTGCGAACAGCCCCGTTGGAAGGACCAAAACGCTCAGCCCATACACCCACGCGGACCAAACCCATTCACCGGACCACCAGCCAATGAAAAGATAGAGCAGCCAGGCGCAGTCCCCCATCCAGACGAGCGCGGAGAGCGCAATAAGGGCGTCCAGCAACGCCTTCCCGCGCTGCGGCGTCTCCTCCATCGGCGATTCGCCCGTCACCGACGGCTCCTCCTCATGAGGAGGGAGGCCTCCCTCCGGTGTCTCCGCGGCGTCAGCAGGTTTCTCCGTATGCTGCGGAGCCATCGCACCAGACGCTTCGGGCAGCGTCGGGGCCGCCTCAGATGATGCCGCCACCTTCGAGCCGTCCTCACGTTCCATGACACCCCTCCCCGATTCCATGACTCCCCACCTTCCCGCTTACCTGCCTCGAGAGTATACGTGCCCGTGCGGACATAGGCGGATCGCCTCGGCGACCGGCTCCCTCATATCGGCTGGTATGATGGATCCCATCATCACGGGAAGGGCCCCGGCCATGGCATACAACAGCAAAGCTAAGATCAGGATCCTCTACCTCCTGAAGATCCTGCAGGAGCAAACCGATGCCGAGCACGGACTCACGATGGCGCAGATCATCGATCAGCTCGCGGCCTACGGCGTGAGCGCCGAGCGGAAGAGCATCTACGCCGACCTCGAGTCCCTGCGCGAGTTCGACATCGACATCCAAACCTACCAGCGCAACCCCGTGGAATACGCTATCGGCCGGCGTGACTTCAGCCTCGGCGAGCTCATGCTCATGGTGGATGCGATCCAGTCCTGCCGCGCCATCACCGATCGGCAGGCGAAGCTGCTCATCACCAACATCAAGACGCTCGCGAGCGATCACGAGCAGGACCTGCTCAACCGCCGCATCCACGTGGTCGGGCGCATCAAGTCGAAGAACGAGAGCGTGTTCGGCACCGTGGACGTCATACACAACGCGCTCCGGCTCGGATGCAAGCTCGGCTTCACCTACCAGCGCGCCGGCGGCAGGGGCAAGCGGCACACCACCACGCCGGTGGGCATCGCGTACGACGACGGTTTCTACTACATGACCGCCTGGGACGATGGGCGCGAGCGGCTCGCGGAGTTCCGGCTCGACCGCATGGGCGGCGTGCGAATGCTCGAAGACGAGCCCGCCCTCCGAAACAAGGAGATCTCCGGGCACCGGTATGAGCGCGAGGATGCCGTGGCCTTCGGGCGCTTCTACGGGGAACGCGTCCACGCCGTACTCTCCGCCCCCGCGGAGAAGGCAGAAATTCTCACCGATCGCTTTGGCGACGCGGCCGTCGTCTGCCCGACGGCGGACGGAACCGTGAAGGTCACCGCACCCGTGTACAAAAGCGAGCAGTTCTTCGGGTGGATCGCCGGCATGGGAAAGGCCGTCACGCTCGCCGGTCCTCCGGAGCTCGTCGATGAATACCGCGCGTACCTGCGTTTCCTTCTGGAGGATTAGCGCTTGCGGCGCTTCTTCCCCCGCTTTGCGGCATCGCGCACATAGAGGCTTACGAAGACCTGGTTCCACGGCCTCTCCTCCGGCTTGACCGCGAGCACGCGGCAGCCGACGACGTCCGCATGGCCAAACCTCAGCAGCTGCGCGAACAGCTCGTTGTTGGCGCGCGGGAGATACCCGAGTTTCACCCCCTTGTAGAGGACCTTCACCGCGTTGGGGTCATACGGGTTGTCCGCCTCGAGCTCGAGCTTGAGCTTGCTTCCCGGCCTCAGGCGATCCACCACCAGGGCGCCGTCCCAGTACTGCATGCCGGCAACGTGGACGTTGATGAGGACGCGCGATGCTGTGTACATGGCCTCTCCTTACCTTGGAGCTTGCGTTACGCATAGGATACGGCTCGCGCTGTCCCCGACCTGTCCCTGTTATGGGACAGGGACTGAAGCGGCCGGATCGTGCGCGATGCGGCGGGGCCGCTTCAACGGTAAGCGCGGTTCGTTCGGACGGTAAGCGTTGTGTCAGGGCGCACGAGGGCGGTCGTCAGCCGACTGAATCATCAGAGATGATGGGCGTACGAAACCGTGGGAAGGGAGACCCATGAAACGACAGGTCATATTCGCCGCCTCCTGCCTCGCCGTGGCAGCGGGAATCGGGCTGAGCGCGTGCGGTTCAGCGAACGCGCCCTCTGAGGCCGGCAGCGCACCCGTCATCGAGGAGACGGTGGGTCCCGTCGAGGATGCTACCGCGGAGGATGGAGCTGCAGAGCAGGTGCTCAAGACCATCGCGGAAGGATGGCAGGCCCGTCGCGACTACACCGATGAGCATCAGGAGCAGACCCTCGAGAACCTGAGGGGCGCCGTCGCCGCGGAACTCGGGCACGATGAGGCGCTCAAAGACGGCCTCGATACAGGTTCCACGCTCGCGGCCCAGGTCGATGAGTACATCGACCTGCTCGCCGAGCAGAAGAGCCTGCTCGAGGCGGCGACCGAGGCCGATCAAGCCACCCTCGATGCCATGGCAGCCATCGATGCGAAGCGCTATGAGCTCCTGTCCGAGTTCAGGGAGGATTACGACCTCCCCATCCGCGCGAAGTACATCGACGCGTTCGGCGAGGAGACTTCCGGCGAGGTTCTGGGTGCGACCACACCGGAGGCCGATGCGGCGCGATCGCTCGCCCGCGGGGTGAAATGGGAGGTGCAATCCGACGGCACGACCTGGAGAGCCACCGTCACGAACACGACCGACATCACGTTCACGATGTACATACTTGAGCTGACCCTCTACGACGCTGAGGACGAGAAGCTGTTCTTCAACGACGCGAGCGTCGGAGACTGGGCGCCCGGGGCCGACGCGACCTTCGAAGTCGAGGCGGATCCTGGGCTCGACGTGGACACCTACGGAACCAGGCTCATGCATTTCATCGTCAAGAGCTAATGCATCGCCCGTCCCGCCGGCACAGGGCCGGCGGGACGGGCAGGTCCTATTGCACAACCACACGCAGAGCGGTTTGAACCGTTCGCCCACCAGACCCGCGATCCCACAACACTTGAAACCAAGCTCCCCTATGATGCAAGGGCTGCACGTATGGAGGGAGAATGGTATGAAAAGGTATGTTGCCGCGGTTATCGCATGTTTGACGCTAGCGCTTGGGCTCTCCGCCTGTGGCCCGGGCAATTCGAAGAGCGGGTCTGCCGCCATCGATTATGCCGATGACGAGGCGATGGCCATCATCGCCAAGGGCTGGGAGAAGCGCGCCGACTATATCGAGGAGAACCCTGAGCAGTCAGCGAAGCAGTTCAAGGGAGCGATCGAAGAGGAACTCGATGTCGACGAGCCGCTAAAAGATCGCCAGTTCAAGGATTCAAAGCTGCAGGAGAAAGTCATCGCCTACATCAACATCCTTGACGAGCAACTCGAGCTCACTGAGAGCTACTCGGAGACCGATCTCGATTTCTTCCAGAAATGGCAAAGCGTATACGATGAACGCAGCTCTATGATCCGTGATTTCGCAGAGAACTACGATCTCACTGTGGGTGAAAAATACGGCTCTTCGGTGGTTTCTGTGGGAGAGATTCCGGCATAGGCCCAGCTCAGCGGGCGAAAACAACGATCTGGAACTGAAACGGCCCCGGGAGGGGCCGTTTCCGCGTCATCCGCCTATGATTGCTAAGCCAAAT
>JAXEGS010000037.1:0-179808 GCA_034102905.1 Collinsella sp.
GGTTCACCGTCACGGCCGGGGCCGCGTCGGCGTCGATGCCGGCCCAGACCTTGGTCACGGCCACCGAGACCTTGCCCTCGATGGTGTTCGTGACCGTGAAGCCGTCGGCCGCCGTGCCGGAGATCACCGTGCCGTAGCCCGGCACCGCGACCTCGGCCACCGTGTAGCTGACCTCCTGGCCCTCGGCGCCCGCCTTGTACTTCGGCAGGTTCTCGAACGAGCCCTTCCAAGAGCCATCGGCGGAGAGCGTGAGCATCTTGCCCGCCACGTCCTCGCCGTCGGCCTTGAGCTGCACCGTCACGGTGGCCGGACGGGCGCCCGTGGCGTTCTCGTTATCAACCCAGGTCTTCGTCACGGGGATCGTGACGGTCTCGGGCGTGTGCGCGTTCGTCACGGTGACATCCACATTGCCGTCCGTGGCCGCGGGGACCGCGAGCGGCTTCGCCAGCGAGGCGTTCGAGGTGTAGCCCGCAACGTCGCTCTCGGCGATCGTGTAGGCGATGGCCTTGCCCGCCTTGTTCACGGGCAGGTTCGCGAAGGCGTGCTGCCAGCTGTTGGAGGCGTCGAGCACCACCGGATCGCCGGTGCGCTCGCCGTTGGCGAGGAGCTGCACCGTCACCGAAGCGGGACGCTTGCCGTCCTGGTTGCTCGCATCGTCCCAGGCCTTCGAGACGGTGATGGAGCGAACCGCGGGAACGTGCTTGTTCTCCACCGTCACGGTCGCGTCGCCGCCAGCGGGGACCGCGAGCGGCCCCCCGGCCGTCGCGTTCGAGGTGTAGCCCTCGACCGCGTCCTCCACCACCGTGTAGGCGATGGCCGCGCCAGCCTTGTTCACATTGAGGTCATCGAAGGTGGCCGTCCACGAGTTCTTGGCGTTGAGCGTGACCGTCTCACCCGTGTCCGCGCCGTCGGCGAAGAGGCGTACCGTCACCGAATCGAGCCGCAACCCGTCTTGGTTCTCCGCGTCATTCCAGCTCTTCTTCACCGTGATCGCGCGCTTGGCGATCTCGTGTGTGTTCGTGATGGTGAAGCCGTCGGCCATCGAGCCCGTGACCTCGGCCTCGTACCCTGCCGGGACACCGGCCTCGGCGACGGTGTAGGAGATCTCCTTGCCGTCATTCCGCGTGGGCAGGTCGGCGAAGGAGCCGGCCCAGCCGTTGCCCGCGTCCAGCGTGAGCGTCTTGCCCGCGACGTCCTGGCCGTCGGCCTTCAGCTGCACCGTCACCGAGTCGGGGCGCTTGCCGTCCTGGTTCTCGGCGTCCGCCCAGGCCTTGGCCACCCGGATGTCGCGGTTCGGCACGAAGCTCCAGCGGCCGTACACCGTCGCGTCGCCGGTGATCGTCTTGCTCGTGATCGTCTGCGTGCCGTCGGCCGCCTCGAACCAGCCGGAGAAGGCCCACACGCCCCCGACCTCGGCGCCGTCCTTGACGGCAGTCGTCGCGGAGGTGGTCAGCGGCGCGGCCAGCCCCTGGTCCGTGCCGTGCTCGATGCCCGTGACCGCGCCGGGGGTCGCCGAGTCGCCCGGCAGGCCGTAGGCGGGGTCGCCCGCCACCTCGTAGGTCAGCGTGTAGGAGCGGCTGGCACGATGATAGGTCTTGTTGCTCGCGATGTCGGTCTCGGCGCCGTCGATTGCGGTGATCTTCGCCCCGTTCACGAAGTCGGTGGTCTTAACCACCTCGGCCGCGAGCTCGGCGGGGACGCCGATCGTCACGGACGCACCCGGCGCGAGGCCCGGCACCGTGACCGTGACCTTGCCATCCTGATAGGCCGCCGTGGCGCCGTCAATCTCCAAGACGGGCTTCTTGTCCCAGCCCTGATCGGTCGCCGTGAGCGTGACCACATCGGCCGCGGTCTTGCCCTCGGGCACCACCAGACGCAGGCCCGCGGGCAGCGCATCAGTCACCGTGAAGGAGGACGGCTGGTAGGAGGCCTCGTTGTTCTTCACCGTGAGCGCGTAGTCGATGGTCGCGCCGGCGGTGTAACCCACCTCAGCGGGCGCCTCCGCCGTGCCCGTCTCGGGCGTGGACGCCTTCTCGATCGAGAGGTCCGCGTCCACGAGTTTGGTCCGCACCGTGGCGAAGACGGTGTCCGTCTTATCGGACTCGGCGGCATCGGTGCCGGCGAACTGACGCATGGAGTAGGTGACCATGTTGACCGCGGTCTTGTTCACGAACTGCTTGTCCGTGGGCGCGTTCATGTGCACGAAGACGTTGAGCGTGGAGCCCCGATCGAGCACGAAGGACTCGCCGTCCTTGACGGTGTTCCGCAGGTCGACGGCAATGGCCTTGATCGAGCCCGCATCCGCAGGCTTCGTCTCGGTCCAGACCGTGGCGTCATCGACGTTGAGCTCGGTCGGGACCGTGGTCGCGTACAGGACGCGCGGCTTGAGCTCCGCGCCGTCGCCGTGGGAGTACTTGCCCTTGAGGGCGGAGGTGTCCACGTAATCGAGGGTGCCGCGCCACTCGGAGCCCTCGGTGGCGGATCCGTTGTCGAGGATGTCATAGATGACGATGTCATCGGTGCGCGTGGTGTCCAGTGCCGTGTAGTTCAGGCGGTAGCTGTAGCCCTCGCCGCGGCGGACCATCGTCTGCTCGGCATAGGAGGTGTCGGCATCAGCCTTGACCTTCTTGGAGACGCCCGACTGCTTCACCGTGACCGGGTTGAAGTTCATGGTGGTCTGGACGAAGAACGAGCGATCAGGGTCGTACTGCTCGGCAATGGAAGCGAAGAGGTCCTTCTGAGTGAGGCCATTGATCGTGAAGTACGACTTGCCCGGCTTGTTGATAATCGTGTCCTCGCTCGTGGGAACGAACAAGGCGGAGTTGAGCACGTTGTAACCGCGATCGACGATGTTCTCATAGGTGTTCGTGACGTGGTATCGAAGCTCGACACAATAGTAGGACCGCGGCCACGCATAGGAGACCAACGAATCGGGGACCTCCACGGTCGCGATCATCATCGTCTGACCGGAGCCCTCCCAGTTCTCCTTGAACTCGAGCTTCTTCGGCGCAAACTCAGGCCTGTAGTTGCCTGAATGACGGGAGTACACGCCGATGCGGACGTTATCAACCGAGACCCCTGCGGGAAGCAGGTCGTAATATACGCCCGAGGTCGGCGCGGTCTTGCGCAGGTTCAGCTCATCAAAGGCGCCACCGCTGTAAAACTGGCTGTTGCCGGGCTCGAAATGAACCGTCACGTCCATCCCCTGCCGGGCGCCGATAACATCGTCCGTTGGCTTCGAGGTCCCCTTGACGATGTGATCGGTTACCGTGAAGGGACTCAGGTACAGCGTCGAGTTCATAAAGGGCTGGGATCCGGTATCGGAAGACTCGCCAATCTGCTTTCCGTCGACCTCGACGGTCGAGGTCGCGGTCCCCGTGAACATCGTTTGCTTATTGAGCCTGGCATCTTCCTCGACCATGGCACGAAGCTCAGGCGTCATATTGACGTCAATCAACGTCCATGCATGGAAGGCATTCTTGGCGAAATCACTCTCATGCTCGTAACGCAGACCGACCACATCCTTCGGCAGCGTAACAGGGTTCGTCTCGCTGATGCTCGTGATCGGGTCGCCACCCGCAGCCGGTGTGAACGTCAAAGAGCCGTCCGACTCAACGGAAACAGATCCATAGAGCGAGAAGCCCTCGCTCCCCGCCATGCGGATGTAGACATCGATGGGCTTGTAGCGCTCGTAGTCGGTGCTCGGCTTGCGACTTACATTCCAAGACCCCATCGCCTCATCGAAGGTGGAGTCAAACTCCTCAACCTTGAAATAGACGCCACGATAGGTCAGGCCTCCATCGGGAACCTTATCCAACTCAGGGATAGAGTCCTTTACCCTATTCGTTCGGTAGTCGTGATTCGAATGATAGAGCTCATCCTCATCCACTGTGAGAGTCCAGGGATCACGGGTCGCTGTCTTCGTCTCCTCATTCCATGTGGCGGGCGTGGGGGCACCCGTCTCAGTATGTGTGTAGAAAGCCTCCTGGCGCAGCTTGCTTTCCTTATTGTAATAGGTTAGCGGCGTTGAATCTCCTTCAATGACCCTGGTCTGCATCCCCCTATACACATCAGTGAGACGGGACTTCCAGATGGAATGCAACCCTCCCTGGTCAACGATGTAGATCTTGCCCTCGGCCTCTGCGGTGTGGGTGACCTCCTTGCCGGTGCGCCAGGTATCGGTAAGTGTTACCGTGTTCTTGATCGGGAGTCCGTCCTTGTCGAGATCGGTGCCCTTGTCGAGCGCATCCTTGATTAGCGACTTGGGATACCGCTTGAGGATATTGAAGGCCGTATCGATCGCCCCGCCCGAATCAGAGCTGGAAGAAAGGTACGCGAGAGGATTCTCATAAATGCCATTGACGCCGGTGTTCGCTGCATCGCGGGTCCACGAGCTCTCACCGTTGAAGTCTTTCGCAAGGTTATCGAATGAGCCCGGGAGCAACTGCACGATGTTGTGCGGAGCGTTAAAAGGCGCTCCTACCTGCTTGACACCAACAACCTCGCCAAGATCCCCAGTGTCGGACAGCGTGTATGTGAAAGGCTGTGTGCTCTTTGGGCTCCGAGTCACCGTCGCGAACCAGGAGATGTAGAAGTAATCGTCGGCATCCGCGGGCTTGGGCCCCCAAGCGTCCTGCCAGCTGAGATATGTCGGATCTGCCGAGATGTTGTCGCGGATCAGGTTGATCTTCGTGTCGTCTACCTTGGTGGTGATGCTCGTGACGAGATTGCGCTCATCCTTGAGATCCGCTGTGCCGTCCCCGTCGCTATCGACGGTGAACGCGAAGTCGAGGTCGCTGCTCACGCTGTTCGTATCAGCTTCCACCTTCACATACGTGGGATAGAAGGTGTAGGACTGCTCATAGGACACGTTGGTGCCACCGGACAGGGGACGATAGTTGCTCAGCGTGAGGGTACCGTCGCCGTTGTCAACATAGTTGAGGTCGGAAGAGGTCGAGGTGTTCGGCGCCTCGGGAATCTGCATGGACAGAGAGGGCTGGGGAACCCATCTGTTGCCTTGTTGACCTGGCTTGAAGTTCACATTGTGCTCACCGTTCCAGTCAGTGAAGATGTCCTTCGGAACGACGACCTTGAGACCGCCGGTTGGAATCGAGGTGTTGGCATCACCCGTGACCTTGAGGTTCACCGACACGGTCGCCGTTTTGGGCTTGTTGTCCACTGGAGTCCAGATGAGACTGCGGTGATCGGGGTCGGTGGCGTCGTCGTAGTGGTAGTCCGCGACGCTCTCGCCGGCCTGGTTCTTCCAGCTGACGCTGAACTCGTAGCCGAGGCTATCGTCGCTCGCGGCGTGGGCGGCGGGTTTGGCTGCGGCGGCGTCGGCGCTTCGCTCGGTATCGGAAGCGGCGGCGTTTGCGGTGTCGGCGTCATCGGGTGCGGGCGCCGCGCCCTGGTCGGAGGTATCCGCGGTCTCGACAGCCCGCTCGTTCTGATCGCTTGAGGGAGCCGTTTGCCCCTCCGACGCGGCCGCGGGATCGGCGTCTACCTCTGCGGACGTTACCGCGCTAGGAGAGACACCCCCCAGCCCGTTTGCGAGCGCCTGGATCGGCGCGCCCGACAGCGTCAGCGAGAGCGCGAGGACCGCCGACAGAACCCTGTGTCGCAGTTTCATGATTCCGCTTCCCCTTCCATGTGGCCCAGCTTCCCGGCAGAAGCAGTCCCAACAGGCCTTTTGCCATCATGATATGTGACGGGAACGGTCTTTTCTAGTGGATTTTTCAAATATCTTTTGTTGTTTTAACCGGTCTGTAGTTGCGCAACCGATTTGGCTATCAGTATGCCAATATCGTAAATTATTGTCGTACTGTTTTGTTGTGCACGTGGCGCGTGGCAGCAAGGCACGGTGTCGTGCAGCCAGGCTGCGGGGGCGGAGGGCGGTTGCCTCCGAAGCGGGCTCGACGGATATACGACCCTCAGTGCAACCGCAGACTCAGCAGAAACAAGCGCTCATCTGAATTTAGCCTTGTCATGCCATACGCTCCGTAAGGTAGCCCTCGAAAGCGGCGTGCAACTCAACCATGCGCGTAGCCGGATTCATCTGCGCCGGCCGCGTACCGCCCGCGTCGCCGTGGTGCCCTTCAAGCCGAGACGCATGGCGAGCCGCGTCCTCCCTCCACGGAGCCAAGAGAGAAAACACGCCATCGAGGTTCTTTTCATACTTCATATGAAGGCGCTTTAAAAACAGCTTCTCCAAACGCGCCTGGCACTCGGCCGCCTGCAAGGGAGCAGATGTGTATCCAAAATGCAGCAAGAACCATAGTTCAAAACAGGGATTCGACCAAATTGCGTGGAACACCGTTTCACCCCGCCTGACAGCGCATCGCTTTGCAACCCGATCAAACTCATCTTCGGGGAAATCGTCCTTGTCGTAGACGAGCCACGCATGCGCAAATGGGTTCACAGCTTCCCTGCACCTTCGCTCTGCCTCCATGAGCAGACCAAGGGTGTGCAGCCCCGTTCCTCTTACTTCGACTGAAAGCCTCGAGCCATTCGTACTCCCCAAGGCGCGCTTCAACCCCTCAAAATAACGCGGCTCTGTCTGAGACCCTTCACAAAGAATGAGATGCCGCTCGAGCTGGGATGCGCGCGGGCTGCCGCGCCTCGTTGACGGTCTCCAATCACCACGCGCAGGCCCTCGGCGCGCGCTCATCAAAACCACTCCTCAATGCGCTCAAGCTGGGGATCGGCACCGTACTTTCCAAATAGGTACGGTCGTTCATACGAAACCGCTCTCCCCACCGGGCTCCCGTCAGGTTCCCGTAGGTCCGCTAAAGACCACAGCATGCTCCTGCCGGATGTATCTCGCTCGGCAAACCAAATCTCATCGCGCCGCAAAATATCCCCGCGCATGATCGCAACATTTTGAGTGGTAAAGATCAGCTGTGCGCCACATGGGTTGGCTTTTGCGTTCTTGAAGAGAAGGACGATATACCGAAGAAGCTTGGGATGGAGCTTGGCATCCAGCTCATCAGCCACGACAAGGCTACCTCGGCGCAAGCCCTCGAGAAGCGGGGTCGCGAGACCGATGAGTTTTTGGGTGCCGGACGATTCCTCCCCAAGCCTCAGCTCATACTCTTCGTCAGCAACCCGATGTTTGATGTAGACACGCTGCGAGCGGGAGCCATCATCCGGAGCGGACCGTTCAAAGCGAATCCCACTGATACTCACATCCACTGCCTTGAGAAACGCGACGATCTCTTCCCCGCGCTCCTCAACAAGTGAATCCTCCAGGCTCTCTTCAAGGTAGCGGTTCCCATAATTGAGAAATGAGGTGTTGACGAACCAGTCCGCCGCCTCGCGAATCGCATCTATATCCGTGTTCATCCGTAGGTACGAGAGGTAGGGGATTTCAGGATTGAACGTTGTCGACACGCCTGAACGTCTGAGCATCAACCCGAGCGTGACCCCCTCGACATCGCGTTCAAAAAGCAACGCGGTGCGCGACGCCCCGATTTTTCTACGCTGAAGCAGCTCAGCAACAATCTGATCGACATGAACCGCCAGGTAATAACGGTACTCATAGCTACCGACTCGGAAATACACTTCAAAGGAGGTTCGCTTCAGCTTTGAGCCTGTATCGAATGCGAACGGTGAGCTGTGAGGCAAGGGTGCGGCACCTGAAACCGAACGTTGCCCGGCCGTACGCGAGGACTTCAACACCACAATGGGATTTGACACCGCGTCACATAGGAATTCAAGCGCTTCAAGTAAATTCGATTTTCCGCCGGCGTTTGGCCCGTAAAAAGCGCACACGGGCAGAAATCTCTGCTTATCTCCATACTGGATCAAGGTATCAGACAACTCCGCAAGCCTCGTGGCTTGCATCGTCAACACGGTCTCATCTTGGTAGGACCGATAGTTACTGAACGCGAATTGGCATAACACGGATCCTCCAAGCAACATCGAATTGCTGTTTAAAGCAGCATAACAGAGAATCTCTTTGATTAGTTCAACTTAAGCAGCATTATTCGGCGGCTTAGTCGATGGAGGACAGCTGGGTTGGCTTGTCTCGGCTTGGATGATTAGCTTTTCGCAATCCAGCACTTAGGTACTCAAGGGTTGTGCTACGCACATCCGGTGGGCTCAGGGCTCCACGGCCCTGAGACGCGTCCCCGGCTCGCCAGCCCAGGCCCGAACGCGCCTACGACCTGCGACCTGGTGCCCCTGCGCAGAGATATGGAGGAAGGGAACGGGGCAGAGGCAGGGCGGTGCAACGGCGGGCGGTACCCGCGTGCCGAAATGCCGGTAGTGAACGATTTCCGCGTACCGAAATGGCGATAGTGAATGATTCGTTCACAGGTCGCGTTTTGGTACGCTACCTTACCTGCGGTTTTTCCGAGCTTGGGCGGACGCGGCCCCAGAGGTCATTCATAAGTCGCGTTTTGGTACGCAGGGATCGCCGCAGGCTGCAAAAATGCCGGATCACGCACGGTCGGCATCGGGGGCGGGGCCAGGTGCACGGTCGGCATCGGGAGCGGAACCGAACACACGGTCAGCGTCGGGTGCGGAGCCAGACGCGCGGCCAGTACCGGAGAAACGAGGCTCGGCACCGAGAGGCCGGCGCTCGGCGGCGGCGAGGTCTCCCGGGGTGTTGATGTTCGCGAAGCACTCGAGGCCGCCGGCGAGGGCCACGATCTCGTCCTCGCCCAGATAGCCGGCGCGAACCTGCTCAAGCAGCAGACGAATCCGCTCCCGGCCCTCGGCGAGCAGCTCCTTCGCCGCCGCCAAGCACGCGTCCCGGCGCCACACGGCGCAGAGCGGCTCCAGGCCCATCGAGGTCCGCGGCACGCACACGTCGAGCTCCTCCGCCTCAACGCGCCGCGCCAGCCCGAGCACCAGATCAGGCGACACGAACGGCATGTCGCACGCCACGATGCACACGAGGGGGCCCGTCGCGGCCGCGAGCGAGCTCGCCACGCCGCGCATCGCGCCGGCAGGACCGGGCAGATCGGGGGCCACGCGCACGGGCATCCCATCGAACCGAAGCCCATCCAGAAACGCCAGCTCATCGCCGCGCCCGGTGGTCACCACGAGTTCGGATCCCGCCGGCGCGATGGCCTCGAGCACGCCCTCGATCAGGGTCCTGCCCCGGAAGGTCGCCGTGGCCTTGTCGAAGCCCATGCGCGTGGACGAGCCCCCCGCCTGCACCACGCAGGACAGTCGGCTGCGAATCAGCGCATCGCAGCGCTCCCGGCCGCGCGCTGCCGCCTGGTAACGTGCGGAACCCGACTCGCGAAAACCCGCCCCCACGGAGGCACGCGACCCCGAACCCGCGCCTCCATCAGCAAGCCCGCGTGCATCGGAGCGCGAACGCGCACCGTCCCACGCCCGCACACCGCCATGCTGCAAGCCATCGGATGCAAGTAGCTCGATACCGACTCCCGCGCCCGCAACCACGGAAGCGGAGCGCGCACCCGAGACCGCGCCTCCGCCGGCGAGTCCGTGCGCACCAGTCAGCGAGCACGCACCATCCCGCATCCGCGCGGCACCACGCCGCGGCGCCCCGGCACCAGCACCGTCGCCGCACGCCGCAACGCTCTCCCCCACGCCCACGGCTGCTACCCCTCGATGCGCCGGACGCGCACCACGTTCTCCTGGGTGAGGGCCGCGCCCGTGAGCGGGTCCCACCGCAGCGGCGTGTGATCGAGCGGACCCACACCGAGCCCGGCCTCGTGTCCCGCCTCGGCGAGCCCGGCGAAGCGACCGGAGCGCGCGCCGGGGGCCGCAGAGGTGAAGATGCACGAGGGATGCAGGTGGGGCGTCGTGTGCACGCGCACGCGATCGACGCCAAGCTCGCTCACGAGCTCCACCACCTCGCCGTCCTCGATGCCGAGCGCGGCGGCCGACGTCTCGTTCATGTCCACCGCCCCCACGTCGTCGCCGAGCTCGCGCGCGGCGTCCGCGGCGAGCGCTCGGGAGCTCGAGTGGGTGTCGTAGGGCCGGTTGCCGGCGATGATGCGGAAGCACCCGGGCTCAGGCTCCACGAGCGGCGGGATCCACCCCACCGTGCGCCCGAGGCCCGCCTCCTCCCAGAGGTCGCTCGCCAGTTCCACCTTGCCGCCGGGAACCGTGATCGCCGGGTCGCCGATCCGCTTCGGGAGCTTCTCCCCCGTGTCGGCCCAGCCGCGCTCGCGCAGATCATCGAGGTCGATCCCCCACGGCGCAATCTGCGCCCGGGCGAGGTCGTCCTCGGTGAAGGTGAAGTGCTCCCCCACCCCGCAGGCCCCGGCGAGCTCGGTGAAGATCCTCGTAGCGGGGCGCGTATCGGGATGGCGCACCTCCATCGCGCGGCCGCGGTAGAAGATCCGCGGGTCCTGGCTGCCGATCACGGTGCCCACGCCGCGGTCGGCCTCGAGGTAGGTCACATCGGGCAGGATGAAATCGCTCGCGAGCGCCGTCTCGGAGAGGCGAATGTCGATGGTCACGAGCAGATCGAGCTTGGCGAGGAGCGCGAGCCACGCGCCCGCGTTGCCGTAGCCCGCCCCGGGGTTCGAGGCGTACACGAAGAGCGCCTTCAGGCTCCCCTCGTCGATGGACTGCCCAATCGTGGTGCAAAGGCCGCGCACCGGGTCGACGAGCGGATAGCGGTCGGCGCCGAGCTTGGGCAGACGCGGCGCGGGCGGGGCCGGGAAGCGCTCGGGGTCGAGCTGGCCCAAGACGAGCGGCGTCGGCGGGTTCAGGCAGCCGCCCTCCTGGCCGATGCAGCCGAGGAGCGCGTCGACGATCGCGATCGCACGGGCCGTCTGCGTGCTGTTGGCGTAGGCCACGCCGATGCCGCCGTGGAACCCGGCATCCACCACCGCGGCAGGCGCGGCGGCCGCGAGGTCGCGGGCAGCCCCGATGATCTCCTCGGCCGGCACGTCCGAGCGCTCCTCGGCCCAGGCGGGCGTCCACTCGCGCGCCGCGGCGGCGAGCTCATCGAATCCCGTGGTGTGGGCCGCCACGAAGGCGCGGTCGTAGAGGCCCTCCTCGATCAGGACGTGGATGATGCCGAGAAGGAGCGCGAGGTCGCAGCCGGGGCGCACGCGGAGCCAGCGGTCGGCCATGACGGCCGACGGGCTCCGGCGCGGATCCACCACGATGATCTTCGCCCCGCGCCGGCGCGCCGCGTTCAGCGCGTCGACGGCAGCCATCGTCGCCGAGTCCACGATGGAGCGGCCGAGGTACATGATGCAGTCCGTATGCAGAAGATCGGACACGGGGCTGTAGCCGAGCGTGTGCTCCCAACCCGTGAGGCGGCTGACCTCGCAGGCCCCGTCGGCCCCGTAGACGTTGGGGGAACCCAGGGCCGCCATGAAGCGCCCCGCCCAGATGCGGGCCGAGGAGGGCACGCCGATGGTCATCGCCAGGGAGCCGGGGCCGCTCGCATCGAGCACGGCGCCGAGCCGCTCCGCGATCCCGGCGTAGGCCTCCTCCCAGCTGACCTCGTCGAACCCCGAGCCGTCGGAACGGCGGCGGAGCGGGTGGAGGATGCGCTCGTCGTCGGGCAAAAACGGCATGCTGAGGCGCATCCGCCCGCGGTGGCAGAGCGCCCGCGCCGCGCACGGGTGGCCCGCAACCGGGAGCTCCGCGCGCACGCGCTCGCCGTCCGGACCGTCCTCCACCGTCGCCGTGAACGCGCAGTCGGCATAGCAGCCGCCGCAGGTCGTCACCGCACCGACGCGGCCCTCCGCCGCGCGGTCGCGACCCGTCGTCTCAGCACCCGTGCCCTCTGCCATTACTTGGCCTTCCTCCCGTATGCGAACCAGTATCCGAGCCCCACGAGCACGGCGCCGCCCACGATGTTGCCGAGGGTGACCACGCCGAGGCTCAGCGCGATGCCCGGAAGCGCGAGCGCGCCCGCGCCCGCCGCATCGGCGCCGTAGCCGACGGCGTGCATGAGCGCGCCCATCGGCAGGAAGAACATGTTCGCGACGCTGTGCTCGAAACCGCAGGCCACGAACCCCGAGATCGGCAGCAGAATCCCGATGATCTTATCGGTGAAGGTCTTCGAGCCGAAGCCGATCCACACGGCCAGGCACACGAAGACGTTGCAGAGGATCCCACGGAAGAACATCTCAGTGGCGCTCAGGCCCACCTTGCCGGCGGCGACGCTCACCATCGTGTTGGCCACGGCCTCGCCGTTCAGCTTGTAGATACCGCTCAGGTACACGAGCGCCACGGCCAGAAGCGACCCCGCGAAGTTCCCGAGCCAGACGAGGACCCACGCGCGCAGGAGCCGCCCGGCGTCGATCTTCCCGCCCGCCAGGCCGCAGACCATGAGCGAGTTGCCGGTGAAGAGCTCCGCACCGCAGCAGAGCACGAGCACGAGGCCCAGGCAGAAGCAGATGCCGCCCGCGAGGCGCTGGACGCCCCAGGAGAGGTTCGGATCGGAGATGAACACCATGAAGTACAGGCCGCCGAAGGCAATGAACGCGCCCGCGAACATCGCGAGCACGAACGTCTTCGCCGCGGGCATCGCGGCCTTGGCCCGCGCGGCCGCCTCGACGGCCTCCTCGATCGCCGCGGGGGCGAGCGATACCGTCGTCGGCTGCGCCTGTTTGCTCTCTGCCATGTGAACCATCCCTTTTCTACTCGTGAAGCGCTTCGAAGACCGTGAGGTCCCCGCCGGAGGCGAGGGCGCGGTACACGGCGTCGACCGCTTCCGTGACGGCCGGGGTCATCGGGCCGAAGAACTCGGTCGTGCCCGGCTGGATTCCAATGAAAGCAATATCGCCGCAGACGTTCTCAAGCTCCTCGATGAGGATCGTGAGCGGGAGCGAGTGCGTGGTGAACATGGAGTTGCGGGCCACATCTGCCTTGGTGAGCCGGCGGACGGCGCCGGGCTCGAGGGCCATGTCGGCGGCGTCCACGAGCACGAGGCGGGCGGGCGCGAGCCGCTTGACGGCGCCGATCTCGTCCTCGGGAGTGAGGCCCCCGTCGAAGGTGACCCAGCCGGGTAGGGGCTCGTCCTCGAGGCGGCGCGAGAGCACGGGGCCGGCGGCGTCGTCGGCGCGGAGCACGCTCCCCGCGGTGAGCACGAGGCCCACGGGTCCCGGGGCGGGTGCCCCCGCTGCCCCGGCGCTCATGAGAGCCGCCCGGTCACGTAGAAGCCGCCCACCTTGAGCACGTCCCCAACGAGCTCGATGAACGAGGAGAGGAACGCGACCTCCTGCGCGTGGATCCCGAAGTCGGGGTCCATCACGTCGAGCCCCGCCTTGCGCGAGCCGCGGTAGCCGAGCGCCTCGCGGAGCGCGCAGGCGGCGTCGTAGAGCGCGGGCGCGCTCTCCTTGTCGATCTGGATCTCGCCGAAGCGGCGGAGGGCGCCGAGCTTGGCCGCGGCTGCCCCGTCCTCGGGGAGGTCGGCCACGACGGCGTCGAGCACGCGCACCGGGCAGGCCAGACGCGGCTCGAAGCAGTCGACCACACCCGTGTGGTGGCCCACCGCGAGGGTGTAGGTGAGCACGTCCTTCGCGTCCTCGGGGATGTCCTCCTCGCGCTCCACGAACTTCTGCGTGAGCGCGTAGAAAACGGCCTCCGTGGGCTCCGCGGGTGCCTCGCCGGCGGCGCCGTCGGCGAACGAGCCCCCGAGCATCCCCGGTCCGGCAAAGTACCCCGAGCGGTCCTGGAGCTCGCTCATGCGTGCGCCTCTCCTGTGAGGACCACGTGCCTGAGCGCCTCGAAGACCTCGACGCGGCGCGGATCGTCCTGGCGGGCGATGAGCTTGTCCATGCCCTTCTTGATGTCGCCGCCGGGCGCGGTGGCGAGCGAGATCAGGAACTGGTTCGCGAGGTCCTTGCCGTAGCGGTAGCCGCTCATGGCGCGCGCCTCGCGCTCGATCGCCACGCGTGTCTTGTAGGGCACGCGCGGGTGGAGAATCGGCGCCTGCTCGCCCTCGACCTCAACCGTGGTCTCGGCGTGAAGCTTCTGCTCCAGGAGGCCGAGCGCCATCGCGAAGCCGTAGATGGTCTGCGCCGGGCTCGGCGGGCAGCCGGGGATGTACACGTCCACGGGCAGGAGCTTGTCGGTACCGCCCCAGACGCAGTAGTTGTCGTAGAAGATGCCGCCCGTGCAGCCACAGGCGCCGTAGGAGACGACGATCTTCGGGTCGGGCGCGGCTTCGTAGGAGCGCAGCGCCGGCATGCGCATCGCGCGCGTCACGGCGCCGGTGTAGAGGAGCACGTCGGCGTGGCGGGGCGACGGCACGACCTTGATGCCGAAGCGCTCCACGTCGAAGACGGGCGTGATCGAGCCGAAGATCTCGATCTCGCAGCCGTTGCAGCCGCCGCAGTCCACGCGGTACACGTAGACGGAGCGCTTGATCTTCTTGAGCAGCGTCTCCTTGGCCTTCTGGATGCCCTCGTCGAGCTCCAGCTTGGTGGGACGGTACTGCAGGCTCTCGGGCAGGAGGGGCTCAGCCATGCTACTCGGCCTCCTTCGCGTCGTCGGTGCCCTCGCCGGCGGCGAGGGGGTTCAGGCCGTGGCCGCCGAGGTACACGCGGTTCTCGGGCTTGGGCGCCCCGAGGCCCAGGCGCGCCGTGTTCGAGGTGCGCACATGGGCCGCGGCGCGCTCGGCGTCGAGCTCGCGCTTGCAGTCCGTGCAGACGCCGGCCACGCGGGCGGCCTCCTCGGCCTCGATCCCGCCGGCGGCCTCGAGCAGGCGCGCGGCGTAATCGACCTCCTTGGCGGCCGCGAAGGGCTCGCCGCAGACCGAGCAGTGCGCGAGCGAGTACACGCTCTTACTCATGAGGTCGTCTTTGCTCATGACCGCGAGCTCGAACTCCTCGGTGAGCTTGATGGCTCCCATCGGGCAGGCCTCCTCGCAGCGGCCGCAGAAGATGCAGCGGCCGTAGTTGAGCGACCAGGTGATGGAGTCGGCCTCGAGGTCGGTTTCCATGTGGATCGCATCGGGCGGGCAGGCCACGGCGCAGGCGCCGCAGGCGATGCACATCTCGGCGTTGTGCTCGGGCTTGCCGCGCATGTCCTTGTTGGTCTCAAGCGGGGCGAAGGGGTACTTGACCGTCGCATCCCCCGTCTTGACGTTGACCTTCCAGAGCTTCAGCATGCTTACAGCGCCTCCTCATCGAGCGGGGCCGCCGGCGCGCCGGGGCCCAGAAGCGGGCTCTTGTCGAACCAGAGCGACTCGATCCGCCCGTCGGTGAGCTCGTAGTCGCGCTTGGTCGCCACGTTGGTGACGGTCACGCGGTCCGTGCAGGAATAGCAGGGGTCGATCGAGCCCACGATCAGCGCCGCGTCGCCCACGGTGTTCCCGCGGAACATGTAGCGCAGCACCGGCCAGTTGCTGTACGTCGCCGCCTTCGCGCGCCAACGATAGCACTTCTGGTTGTCGCCGAGCATGGTCCAGTGCACGTCGTCGCCGCGGGGCGCCTCGGTGGCGCCGATCGCGTACTTATGCGGCGTGTACTCCCAATCCGTGGTGAGGATGGGCCCCGAGGGGCAGTTCTCGAGCATGGTCTGGATCATGTCGATGGAGTTGTAGACCTCCTGGATGCGCACGGCCGTGCGGCCGAAGGCGTCGCAGGTGTCCGCTGTGGCCACGGGGATCTTCTGGACGTCCGGATCCATGTAGCCGGCGAAGGGGTGGTCGTAGCGGGCGTCGCGGGCGTAACCGGAGCCGCGGACCGTCGGGCCCACCGGGGAGAAGTCGCGGGCGATCTGGCGGTCGAGCAGGCCGATCCCGCTCGTGCGCGTGATGAAGTTCGGCGTGGAGAGGAGCACGTCCACGAGCTCCTTCACGTCGCGGCGCAGCTCCTCGATCGTGCTGATCGTGGCGAGGCGCTGCTCGGAGAGGATGTCGCGGCGCACGCCGCCGATCACGTTGATGCCGTAGGTCTTGCGGTGGCCCGAGAGCTTCTCGGCGAGGTCCATCGCCTTCTCGCGCACGCGGAAGAACTGCTGGAAGCCGGAGTCGAAGCCCGTGTAGTGCGAGGCGAGGCCGATGTTCAGCAGGTGCGAGTGGAGGCGCTCGGTCTCGAGCAGGATCGCGCGGATGTACTGGGCGCGCTCGGGCACGTGGATGCCCTGGGCCTTCTCGACGGACTCGGCGTAGGCCACCGAGTGCGCGCAGCCGCAGATGCCGCAGACGCGGTCGGCGAGGAAGGAGACGGCGTCGTAGTTCAGGCGCGACTCGGCGACCTTCTCCATGCCGCGGTGCACGTAGAACATGCGGTAGTCGGCGTCGACGATGTTCTCGCCCTCCACGAACAGGCGGAAGTGGCCCGGCTCATCGGAGGTGATGTGCAGGGGCCCGAGCGGCACGACCGTCGTGTCCTTGCCCTGGGTGTCGGCGAGGAACGTGTAGTTCTCCACGTCCTGCACGGGAGCGGGGCGGAAGCGGTAGTCCATCGCGTCCTTGCGCAGCGGGTAGAGGCCGCTCGGCCAGTCGTCGGGCAGGACGAGGCGGCGCCTGTCGGGCAGCCCCTCGGGGATGAGGCCGAACATGTCGCGGAGCTCGCGCTCCCCCCAGACGCAGGCCGGGACGAACGGCGTCACGCTCGGGAAGGTGAGCGTCGTCGGGTCGATCTCGATGCGCACCTGGAGCCAGCAGGGGTCCTCCCCCTCCATGGACAGCACGTAGTAGGCCGCGTAGCGCCCGCAGAGCGAGCGCTCGTCGTTGCCGACGATCACCGGCAGCCAGCCGTCGCGCTTGTAGTACAGGAAGTGCACGGACTCAGGGAGCTTGTCCTGGGCGACCGTGATGGTGAGCTGGTCCTCGCACTGCCACTCGACCTTTTCGATGGCACCCGGCACGGCCGCGCGCAGGGCCTCCACGTGGCTCTCGCCGCGGCGGGCGTAGACCTTCTGATCCTTCTCTTGCAGCATGTGCTACTCCACCTCACTCGTAGGATCCGCCGACCCGAAGAAGATGCTCGGGAGCGGGGACGTATGCAGCTCGTCGGTGCCCGCATCGAGGACGATGCCCACGGCGTTCTCCACGCCGGCGCGCACGGGCGCGGGGGTGGCCACGCCGAACCAGACGAGGCCGATGGCGAGCGCGATCTCGGGGACGAGCATCCACAGCGTGGACTCGCGCCGCTCGGTGTCCACGTCCTCGTGCATGGTCTTGCCGAAGACAGAGGTGAGCACCACCCGGGTGAGGCCGGAGATGGCCACCGTGAGGGCGAGCGCGACGATGAGCGTGAGCCACCAGGGGCTCCCGGCGGCGAGCGCCGCGGCGAACGTCAGGAACTCGGAGATGAACACCGCGAAGGGCGGGAAGCCGGCGAGCGCGAGGAAGCCCACGACCATGAGGGCGGCCGTGATGGGGGCGCGCTCGACGATCCCCTTGACAACGGTCAGGTCGCGGGTCCCGAAGGCGTGCTCGACGTTCTCGGTGAGCAGGAAGCACAGCGACTTCGCGAAGCCGTGGAAGATCGCGTGCAGGAGCGCCGCGGCGATGCCGACGGGTCCGCCCACGCCGAGGCAGAGCATGATCACACCGGCGTTCTCGACCGAGGAGTAGGCGAGCTTGCGCTTGATGTCCGTCTGGGCGAAGAGCGCGAGCGCGCCGTAGACGATCGAGCAGGCGCCGAGGATCACCATGAGCAGCTGCGGGAAGCCCGCGCCGATAGCCGCGGTCGCGAGCATGTCGAAGCGGATGATGACGAGCATCGAGCACTTGAGCACCACGCCGGAGAGGAGCGCCGAGATGGAGCCGGGGGCCTGGGAGAGGGTGTCCGGCATCCAGGTGTGCATCGGGAAGAGCTCGGCCTTGGTGCCGAAGCCGATCAGGATGAACGCGAAGGCGAGGCGCACGACCACGGGGTCCAGGCGGGAGGCCTCGGGGAGCACCCCGGAGAGGAAGGCGGCCATGTGCGGGTCGGAGATGACGTCGGCCGCGTTCGCGTAGATGAGCAGCGTGCCGAAGAGGCCGAAGGCCACGCCGGCCGTGCAGACCATGATGTACTTCCACGTGGCCTCGAAGGCGTGCCGGGTGCGCTTGAGGGCGACGAGCAGGGCCGAGGCGAGCGTGGTCGCCTCGATGGCGGCCCACATGATGATGATGTTGTTCGTCGTGGCGGCGAGGAGCATCGTGAAGAGGAAGAGGCTGAAGAAGCCGAAGTACTCCTTCACCTGCGCCGGGCCGTAGGCGCCCTCATCGACGAGCTGGCGCACGAGGCCCACCGAGTACACGGCGATGCAGAAGCCGATCACGCCGATGATGAGCACGAAGAGCGCGCCGAGGGCGTCCACGTGGAACCACGGGTCGAGCGCCCAGATCTCGCCGCCCTCGGCGAACACCGGGAGCGCCACGGCGAGCGCGCCCGCGAGCACGGCCGCGGCCGACACGAGGTGCACGAGCTCGAAGACCGCGCGCGGGGCCGCCTTGGGGATCACGGCCATGAGGACGGACAGGGCGAGCGGGCAGGCGACGAGCGCCACCAGCAAGGTTGAGGTATCCATGTGCCTAGCCCTTCAGTTCGGTCAGGTCGGAGGCATCAAGGCTCTGGTTCTCGTTCCAGATCTTGTACACGACGATTGACATGATGATGACCGCGAAGATGGCGTCGGTGGCGATGCCGACCTCGACGATCTCGGGCGCGGTGGGTGCGAGGAGCGCGAGGGTCACATGGCTGCCGTTCTCCATCAGGCAGTAGCCGAAGATCTGCTTCATGATGTTCTTCTGCGTGATGATGCAGGAGAGCCCCACGAAGAAGTGGGCGAAGCTGATGGCGAGGGCGGGCACGGCCAGCTCGGCGGTGGGGAGCTTGATCTGGCTCACCACGGCGAAGCAGACGGCCACCTCGACAGCGATGAGCACGATGGTCCACGCCGGCTTGACCGAGTCGATGGAGGCGTCCGCGGGGCGGCCCATCTTCTTGTAGGTGTAGGAGAGGATGAGCGGCACCAGGATGACCTTCGTGCCGAGGGCAGAGGCTGCCCAGGTGAGGAGCTCATGCGCCCCGGTGGTGACGCCGAGCGTGGCGAGGAGCCCCACGAGGACGAGCGACTGGACGGCGTACCAGCGGATGGCGACGCGGATCGACCGGGTGACCACCACGGCGGTGGACGTGACGATCAGGAGGCCGCCGAGCAGGTTCACGAGTTCATAACCCATGTTCTTAACCTCCTAACCCAGCCAGCTGGCCGAGAGCGGCCCGCTGACGATGACCATGATCATGAGGACGACGAAGACGGCGGCCATCGCGCGCGGCAGGGGCGCGCCGGCCTCCACGTCGGCGGAGGGCTCGCCCGGCAGGCAGGCGCCCATCCACTTCAGGAACCACGCGAAGGTGGCGACGGTCTCGGCGACCATGATGAGCACGAGGACCATGATGACCGGGTGCGCGGCGCCCACCGAGAAGCCGCCCGAGATGATCTGGAACTTGCTGAAGAAGGTGCTCATCGGCGGTACGCCGGCGATCGCGAGAGCGGCGACACCGAAGGCCAGGCCCGAGACGGGGTAGCGCTTGAGGAGCCCCTTGATCCGCGGCAGCAGGCGCGTGCCGAGGGTGAAGGAGAGCGAGCCGGCCACGAGGAAGAAGAGGGTCTTCGCGAAGGCGTGGTTGAAGATGTGCGACACCGCGCCGTCGAAGGCGAGGCGGCTGCCGAAGACCGAGAGCCCCAGGCCGAAGAACACGTAGGAGAGCTGGGCGATCGTGGAGAAGGCGAGCAGGCGCTTCATGTCCTTCTGGGGGAGGTACATGAGGAAGCCGAAGAGCATCGTCACGATGGCGTCGATGATGGCGACCCAACCCACGATCTCGGGGACCTCGCCGGCGGAGGCGAGCGCGCGGGCGAACACGCAGACGCCGACCTTCACCATCGAGGCGCCGTGCAGGTAGGCCGACACCGGGGTGGGCGCCTCCATGGCGGAGGGCAGCCACATGTACATCGGCAGCTGCGCCGACTTCGCCCAGGCCGCGAACAGCACGAGCAGGAGCACGAGCGCCTTCATGGCGGGGTCGAGCTCGGCGATGGCCGTGATCTCGAAGGTGCCGGTGAGTCCGGCGAGGACCGCCGCGCCGATGTAGAGGCCGAGCGCGCCGATGTGGGTGATGATGAGCGCCTTCATGCCGGCCTTCTGGGCCGTGGGCGTCATGTAGTAGCTGATGAGGCCCCAGGAGCACGCGCCGGTGATCTCGAAGAAGACGAGCTGCCCCACGAGGGTCGAGCTGTACACGAGACCGGGCATGGCGCCGATGAAGGCCGAGAGGTACACGTAGAACCGGCGGCGCGGGGCGTCGGCGTGCTCGCGGTTGGCCGCGCTCATATACGGGAGCGAGTAGATCACGACGAGCAGGCCGATGCCCACGAAGGCGGGCGCGAGCAGCGTGCTCATGCGGTCGAAGACGAACCCGAGCACGAGCATGTCGCCGACCTGGGCGACGGGAACCGAGAGCTCGGGGAACCCGGCTGCCGCGTACTGCGCGGCGATGATGACGGTCACCGCGGTCGAGACGGCGGCGCCCGCTACGGTGATCCACCGCGCGAACGGGCGGGCGAGGATCGCCGAGATCACGCTGGCCACGAGCGGGGCCACGATGGCGACGGCTCCGAGAAGGGGCAGGCTTTCTGCGAGTGTCATGGTTCTCCCTCCTCCTTACACACCGACGACGACGAATACGAGGGCGAGCACCGCGATGCCCACCACGGCCCAGGTCTGGTTGCCCAGGACCTTGAAGCGCGAACGGGAGACCGAGTTCTCGATGAGGCCGCAGATCGCGAAATCGATCAGGCACTTCACGAGGAAGACGGCCGCACCGAGGACGGCGGCGGCCCCGAGGGTCGCCGGCTCGCCCCAGGGGACGAAGATCGCGCAGAACCAGGAGACGACCACGACCTGCTTCATGCCCATCGCGAGCTTGGCGATGGCGAGGCTCGGGCCGGAGAGCTCGGCGAGCGGGCCCTCCTGGAGCTCCTGCTCGGCCTCGGCCTGGTCGTAGGGGAGCTTGCCGAGCTCCATATAGCAGGCCACGGCGAAGGCGATCGCGGCGAGCACCGCGGCCACCGGCGCGGTGACGTCGCCCGCGGCGATATGGCGGCCCATCGTGGCGATGTCCGTCGAGCCGCAGATGAGCGCCGTCGCGAAGAGGGCGAGCAGCATCGAGGGCTCGATGAGCACGCTCATAAGCAGCTCGCGGATGGAGCCGATGCCCGCGAAGGCGTTCGACGAGTCGATGCCCGTGAGCGCGAAGAAGAAGCGCGCCAGCGCGAGGGCGTACATGACCGTGATGGCGTCGCCGAAGACGGGCAGCGGGCTCTCCTGGGAGAAGATCGGCAGCCCCATGGCAAGCATGAAGGTCACGGCGAAGAAGATGGCGGGCATGAGGCGCAGCGCGAAGCTCGAGCCCTCGGCGACCGTCTCGGGGCGCGCCAGGAGCTTGGCGATGTCGCGGTAATCCTGCAGGATGCTCGGACCGCGACGGTTGTGCATCTTGGCGCGGATCACGCGCGAGAGGCCCGTGAACAGCGGGGCCACCGCGCAGACGAGCGCGCCCTGGAGGATCGCTACCAGGATGTTCATATGCTCCCCTCCTTAGACCAACGTGACGGCGAGCGCGAGGAAGACCACGAGCGCGCAGACGATGTAGACGATGTAGCGGCCGTAGTCGCCGCCCTCGAGCTTGCTCGAGAGCGCGGCCAGCCAGGTGACGCCCGCATGCGGGGCGTCCACGAGGACACGGTCGGGCACGGGCTCGATCGCCGCGGCCACGGCCGTCAGGCGGCTGAAGACGCCGGCCACCGACCAGCAGAGGTCCGTGCAGCGATCGCGGAGCGTGTAGAGCGGCCCCACGAAGAAGGCGACGTCGGCCGCGAAGCTGCGCGGCATCACCGGCATGTCGGCGTCGGGCGCGTAGCCGCAGGCCCAGGGCTCGGTGCGGCGGATGGCGCCGAGCGAGCGCGAGCGGCGGAACGCGAGGACGATCCCGGCCACGATAACGAGGACGAGGGCGATGACCGGGGTGCTCATCACGGCGCCGGTGGCCTCGTTCACGAGGGCCGCGCCGGCGGCGGTGACGACGGGGGCCGCGGGCTCCAGGACGGAGGCGGCCACCTCGGTGAGGACGGGCGCCACGAGGGGCGCGCCGAGGCCGAGCGCCACGCAGGCGAGGGCGAGAAGCCCCTGGGCGAGGACCATGGGCGCCGGGACCTCGCGGGCGCCGGCGGCCGCGGAGGTGCGCTCCTTTGAGAGGAAAGTCATGCCGTAGGCCTTGACGAAGCAGGCGGCGGCGAGCGCGCCGGTGATGGCGAGCGCGCAGGCGGCGAGCGCCGCGAGCGCCATGACCACGCGGTCGCCCAGCGTGGCGGCGTTGAAGAGCGCCTGGTAGATATACCACTCGGAGACGAATCCGTTCAGCGGCGGGATCGCCGAGATCGCGAGCGCGCCCACCAGGAAGCACACGCCGGTCCTCGGCAGGCGGCGGATGAGCCCGCCCAGGCGGCACATGTCGCGCGTGCCGGTGGCGAACAGGACCGCACCGGCGCCGAGGAAGAGCTCGCCCTTGAACATCGCGTGGTTCAGGGAGTGGAAGAGCGCCGCCATGAGCGCGAGGGTGGCCACGTCCTGGTTGCCGAGTCCCGCGGCGAACAGCGTGGCGCCAACGCCGAGCAGGATGATGCCGATGTTCTCGACGGAGTGGTACGCAAGCAGCCGCTTCACGTCGTGCTCGCCGAGCGCGTAGGCCACGCCGAGCACGGAGGAGACGGCGCCGATGACGAGCACCGGGATCCCCCACCACAGCTGGGTGCCGCTGCCTTGCAGCAGATCCAAGCCGACCTTCAGGATGCCGAAGATGCCGATCTTGATCATGCCGCCCGACATCAGCGCCGACACGTTGGAGGGCGCCTCGGGATGGGCCTTAGGAAGCCAGGAGTGCAACGGGATGATGCCCGCCTTCGCGCCGAAGCCGAAGAAAGCCAGCAGGAAGCAGGCGGAGCTCCACACCGGACCGAAGTCCTGGGCGCGGAAGTCGGAGAAGGAGAACGAGCCGCCCGAGAGGTTCGACATGAACAGGAAGCTCGCCATGATGAGCACGAAGCCCACGTGCGCGATCACGAAGTAAAGCCAGCCGCCGCGGATCGAGTTCTCGTTCTCCTCGATGATCACCAGGAAGTACGAGGTGAGCGACATGAGCTCGAAGGCGACCAGGAACCAGAACACGTTGTCGGCAACGATCACGAGGAGCATCGAGGCCACGAAGCCGTTCATGAAGAACCCGGCGCGGGCGGTCTTGCCCTCGTACTCATCGAAGTACGCGAGCCCGTAGATGAACCCGACGAGCGCGAGCGCGGCGATGAACGCCACGAAGAGGCCGGAGAGCCGATCGAGCAAGAGCTCGCAGGAGGCGAACGGGAACAGGACGGCCGCATTCAGGCGGGAGACGTCGCCCAGGACCGCCGAGACGCCGGCAGCGAGCGCGATGGCGGAGCCGGCCGCGCCGATGAGGCAGGAGGCCGTCTTGGCTGCGGCGTCGCTGCGGCCAAGCAGGAGCGCGGCGAGGGCGCCGGCGCAGAAGACGCCGAGCGCGGCAAGGAGAAGCGTCATGCTCATCGGGGGCTCCCTTCGGTGGCAGAGGCCGCGCGGGATGCCTCGCGGCCCTCGAGGAAGAGGACCGACTCAGCGCAGAGCGGGGTGCCGAAGGCGAGCTCGCGCTGGCGCTTGGCCTCGTCGAGCTCGAATTCAGCGGCAGGGTCCTCAAGGGTCAGGGCCGCCGTCGGGCAGGCCGCGACGCAGTGGGGGCCGGCCGGATCGAAGGCGCACATGTCGCACTTCACCGCGCAGGTGTACTGACCCGGCGCCTGCGTGAGCAGCGGGCTCAGGTCGCGGGGATAGAGCGGGGTGGGATCGCACGTGCCCGCGACGCCGGCGATCGAGGTGCCGGACGGGTGAATCGCCCCGAACGGGCACGCGATGGCGCACAGGCGGCAGCCGATGCAGGTCTGCTCGTTCACACGGATGTAGCCGTCCTCATGCGTGATGGCGTTGACCGGGCACACCGTCGCGCACGGGGCGCCCTCGCAGTGATGGCAGGTGATCGCGGCGGAGACCTCACCGGTCTTGATGAGCGCCAGGCGCGGCTCGGCTTGGAGCCCCCGCTCCCGGTGGGCATCGGAGCAAGCGGACAGGCACGTGCCGCAACCGATGCACTTCTCCGGATTGATGCCAATGAAGCGGTTCACTCCCCACTTCCTTTCGAGAGATGCGGAGGGGCGGGCGCTCCATGGCAGGCGCCCGCCCCCGTGAGAAGAGAGGCGGTCTAGACGATCTGGTCCACGTGGGCTGGGTCGTCGAAGGCCGCGACCGCGCCGGGCGCGACGTTCTGGCGATCGGCGTTGTTCACGAGCTCCTGCTTGAGCTCGGTGTACTGGCGCTGGACCTCGTTCTCGGCCCAGACCTGGTCGGCCACGGCCTCAAGCTGGCAGGCGCTGAACTTGTCCTCGGGCGTGCCGGACATGGGGTCGGTGACGTGCATCGTGAGCGCGTTGCACTTGCCGATCCACCACTGGTAGGTCATGTAGACCGTGCCCTTGTTGATGCGCGGGGAGACCTCGGCGCGGCTGTAGACGGAGCCGCGGCGGGAGAAGACGCGCACGATCTGGCCGTGCTTGATGCCGCGGGCGGCCGCGTCGTCGGGGTGCATCTGCACGTGGCCGGGCTCGTCGGCGAGCGCCGCGAGCGCACGGCAGTTGCCGGTCATGGAACGGCAGGAGTAGTGTCCGACCTCACGGACGGTGCAGAGCACGAGCGGGTACTCCTCGTCGGGCAGCTCCGTGGGCTCCACGAACTCGTCGGCGTGCAGATGGGCCTTGTGATCGGCCGTGGTGAAGACGCCGCCGGCGTACATGTCGCGCTTGCCGACGCTCTCGCCCTCGCGGATGGGCCACTGGGCCTGGCCCTGCTCCTCCATCGTCTCGTAGGTCGCGCCGGCGAAGTTGTCGACGAGCGAGATGCACTCGTGCCAGATCTCGCGCGTGTTCTCATAGTGCATCGGGTAGCCCATGCGCGTGGAGAGGTCGGCGAAGATCTCCCAGTCGTGGCGGCACTCGCCCTTCGGGGGCAGCGCGGCGTTGAAGTGCTGGAAGTTGCGGTCGGAGGCCGTGAAGACGCCCTCGTGCTCGCCCCAGGAGGTGGCGGGGAGCAGCACGTCGGCGAGCATGGTCGTCTGCGTCATGAAGATGTCCTGGCAGACGAAGAACTCGACGTTCTTCAGGGTCTCGATCATGTCCTGGGCATCGGGCTCGGTCTGCGCCGGGTCCTCGCCGTAGTTGTAGAAGCAGCGGAGCTTGCCCTCCTTGACCAGGTGCACCAGGTCGGTGAGCTTGGCGCCGGGGTTGGGGTTCAGCTTCTCGACGGGCAGGTTCCAGGCCTTCGCGAACTTCTCGCGGACGGCCGGGTCGTCGACGCGCTGGTAGCCGGGGTAGAGGCTCGGCCACATGCCCATGTCGCAGGAGCCCTGGACGTTGTTCTGGCCGCGGACGGGAGCCACGCCGGAGTTGGGCTTGCCGATCTGGCCGGAGATGCAGGCGATGCTCGCCAGCGTGCGGACGGCCTTGACGCCCTGCTTCTGCTGGGTCACGCCCATGCCCCAGCCCACGATCGCGGAGGGCTCGGCGGTGGCGTACATGCGGGCGGCCTTGTGGACCATCTCGGGGTCGACGCCCGTGATGTGGGCGACCTTCTCGGGCGCGTAGTCCTCGACGACCTTGGCGAACTCCTCGTAGCCGGTGGTGTGCTCGGCGATGAACTTCTCGTCGATCAGGCCGTCGTGGATCAGGCAGTAGGCGAAGGAGTTCAGGAAGGCGACGTTGCAGCCGTTGTTGATCTGCAGGTAGATGTCGGCGATGCGCGCGGTCTCAATGTGGCGCGGGTCGGCGACGATGATCTTGGCGCCCTTCTCCTTGGCGCGCACGATGCGGCGGGCGACGATCGGGTGGGAGACGGCCGGGTTGTAGCCGAACAGGAAGATGCAGCCGGCGTCCTCGAGGCCGTCGATCGAGCAGCTCATGCAGCCGGAGCCGAGCACGTCCATGAGACCCACGATCGAGGGGCCGTGGCAGGTGCGGGCGCAGTTGTCGATGTTGTTCGTGCCGATGCAGGCGCGGGTGAACTTCTGCATGACGTAGTTGGCCTCGTTGCCGCCGCCGCGGGAGCTGCCCGTGGTCATGATGGCGTCCGGGCCGGACTCCTCGATGATCTGGAGCATCTTCTTGGCGGTGAAGTCGAGGGCCTCGTCCCAGCTCACGCGCTCGAACTCGGCGCCCTTGTGGCGACGGATCATCGGGTGGAGGATACGCGGGGTGAGGATCTTCGTGTCGTTGATGAAGTCGTAGCCGCTCATGCCCTTGAGGCAGAGCTCGCCCTGGTTGGTGAGGCCGTTCAGCGGCTCGGTGCCGATGACCTGGTTGTTCTCGACCAGCAGGTTGTATTTGCAGCCGGCGCCGCAATACGGGCAGATGACTTGGTGCTTCTCCATTACACCCTCCTTGGGGTCGCGCGGCGTCGTGGCGCCGCGATTCAGTACGGGGGACGGGCCCCGGCGAGGCGCCGGAGCGCGCGGGCTAGAGCTGGGCGTGGGGACGGGCGAGGCCGTCGAGCTCGGCGGCCGCCGCGGTGGTGGCGAGCTCGCGGGCGCGGGTGAGGTCCTCGAGCGCCTCCTCGTCGAGTTCGAAGAGGCTGTTCGTGGGGCAGGCTCCCACGCAGGCCGGGCCCTCGGGGCGGTCGACGCACAGGTCGCACTTGAGCACGAAGGACTTGCTCTCGGTGCCCACCTGGACGTTGCCCATCATCACGGGGCGCTTCTGCGAGGTCACGCGCACGGCACCGAACGGGCAGGCCATGACGCAGCCCTTGCAGCCGATGCACTTGGAGACGTCGACGCCGATACGGCGGTTCGGCTCATCGAAGTAGAGGGCGCCGGTGGGGCAGGCGCGGGCGCACGGGGCGTCCTCGCACTGGTGGCAGACCACGGGCGCGGAGACCTCGTAGGTCGTGGTGAGCCGCAGGCGCGGCTGGGCGATGTTGCCCGGGATGTTGTGGACCTCGAGGCAGGCGGCCATGCACGTCTGGCAGCCGATGCAACGCGAGGAGTCCGCTACGACTCGTTTGTTGCTCATTCGATGTTCCCCCTCCTGATATGGGCCGGGTCTGGGGGATGGGCGCGGCGATTCGGCCCGCATCTCCCGCGCGGCCCGCGGTGTGGACGGGACGCAGAGAACCCAGCAGTCAACGGGGCCAATATAATTTGATGACGGAGACGCAGTTTTGTTAGTGGGTGGTAACACTTTCCTGTTTGAACAGTCCCGAGGTCACGATTATTTTTGAAATAGGATAAAGACCGCTGTACTACGAGCGTCTACACATCGCCGGTGAACGGCGCCGTAAACGGTAGGAGCGGTCGCGACGGAGGTTTCCGCAGGGTGTCGGGGCGATGCGGGAGCGGGCGCCCGGGGGCCGGAGCGCGGCGAACGGTGCGCGCACAGCTTGAAATGTTATTGCTCTGTATGAATTGGCTGCGCCCGAATCGCGAGGTCGCGGCGTGCAGTACATTTGTGACACACGCCGCATGCGGGCAGCCGATGCGGGCACGACGTGTCTCGCCACCTCGCCGTGACCTGCGCCCGCACGCGGACATGCTCCAGCTGTCGGGAGGGAGAGGGATCATGCCGCAGAAATCCGCCGTTCTGCAGGTGCGCATCGAGGAACGCGACAAGGCGCGCGCCGAGCGCCTGTACGACGCCATGGGCACCTCGCTCTCCGAGGCGGTGCGCATGTTCATCAAGCAGAGCATCCTCGCCCGGCGCCTGCCGTTCCAGCCGGTGTCGGCGCGGGCGAAGAGCGGATCCGACGCCTATGGGGCGCTGCGCGCCTACGGGCATCCCAACCACCGGAGCTCGGAGCGCTCGTCGTGGATCGAGTACCTGAGCGTGCTGCGCGAGGACCGCGACGTCGACGGTGAGAGGACCGGCCTGTGAGCGTGATCGCCGACGAGACCGTGCTGCTGCGCTATCTGCTCGACGATGACCCGTATCAGTCCCCCCAGGCTGCCGAGCTGATCGCGACGGGTGAGGTGCGCATCTATCCCGAGATCATCACGCGCACCGTGGTGACCCTGCGCGATGTGTACGATGTGCCACGCGCTGAGATCGCACGGGCGATGACGGCGCTCCTCGACGACGTGCTCGTGAACGAGCCGACCGTCTGCGCGCTCGCGATCAGGATCTTCGGGCGCATGCAGATGGATTTCACGGACTGCCTGCTCGTGGCGCGGACGGCCATCTACGGGGACGACATCAAGAGCTTCGGGAAGCCGATCATCCAGGGTGTGGCCGATTTCCAGGCCGCGCGCGAGGGCGAGGCCGCGGGGCGCGATGGTGCGGGGCACGGCGGCGGCGCCGGGGGCGCGGGGGCCGTGGGGCATGGCGGCGGTTCGGGAGGCGCGGCGGCTACGGGACGCGGTGGTTACAACGCCGGAGGCCCGAATGACGCCAAGGCCGCAGGGCACGGCGCAGCAGGCCACGGAACCAGCGGCTCGGATAACCGAACGCGGCAGACGGGCTCGACCGACCGGACCATCGACCAGCTCAGAGCCGCCGGAAAACGCCGCCGCTAGCATGTGCCGCGCGCCCTGCGGCCCCAGAGGCCGCGCGGCAGCCGTCCTTCCGCGCCGACCGTGCGTGATTCGGAGTTCGCGCCCGTTAAAGCACGCCGACCGCCCTCACCCACCGTGCGCGATTCGGGTTTCGCGCCGACATGTGTGCCGACCGTGCGCGATCCGGCGTTCACACCGTCTGCGGGCGCCATCCCAGTTGCGTTTCTTGCGACTCTGCACCTTTTTCCGGAACAACTTTGCGGCTCTGCACACCGAGGTGCAGATTCGCCGAAAACGCAACCACTGCCACCTGCGGGAACGCGGTCGGTACTCAGCATGCTGCCAACCGCGGTGTGCAAAACCGAAAGAAACGCAACTGGGGACACCGCGCACCCACCGACCGTGCATGATTCGGGGTTCGCATCGGTACCCGCGCGTGCCGACCGTACGCGATCCGGGGTTCGCGCCGGCACCGTATAACGACCGCACGTGCTGACCGTGCATGATTCTGGATTCATACTCGCCAAAGCATGCCGACCGTGCGTGATTCGGGGTTTCGTGCCTCGTTCGACCTCGAGTCGTCCACATCCGACACCCCCTACCAGCGCCAACCGCGCTTGGTCCTTCCGCTCGGCGTATTGACATGCAACGCATGCAACCAGCCCCCTGCTCGACATGTCGCCCACAGCGCATGCGGCCCACTCCCCTGCTCAGCGTAGTGGTCCGCAGTATATGCGGGCCATGTCCCCATTCAGCCTATTGGCCTGCAGCGCACGCGAGGTGACCCAGTTGCGCCGGCCGCGCACGCTTCGCTCTTCTCGTCCCACTTAAGCTCAGGCCGCGACCGCGATCGTCGTCAACCGCGCTCGGTACCCCTGCTCGGCCGTATTGGCCCGCAGCACATGCGGCTCACTCCGCGCTTGGTCCCTCCATTCGGCATGTTGATCTGCAACGTATGCAACCAGCTCCCTGCTCGACATGTGGCCCGCAGCGCGTACTACCCCCGAGCAGACCGTGCTCAACGCGCCCTCCCCTCGAGCCAACGCCCGTTTCATGTGCGCTGGCGATGTGCCGATCCCGCGGGCTCCTGTCCGGTTGCGTTTCTTGCGGCTTTGCACACCGCTCCGGTGGAACCCGGGGTATCGATCGCGTTTCCGCAGGTAAAGATGGTTGCGTTTTTTACCGCTCTGCACCCCGGTGTGCAGAGCCGCACATTTGTTTCAGGAAAAGGTGCAAAGCCGCAAAAAACGCAACTGGGAACGCCGCTGAGTCCGCCGAGCGTGCGCAATCCGGGGTCAAAGCACCTCTCAACCGGTATCGAACGCACCTAACGCCCCGCCCGACCCACCCCGGCACCGATCGATCTCGCCCACCGTGCGCGATCCAGGCTCCGCGCCGGTAAAACACAATGACCGAGCATGCCGAACGGCCACGATACAGCGTTTCAATCATGAACGGCGGGCGATCGTGCACGCCCAGCATCGGGGATCGAACCCTATCCTAACCGGTAAGCGCAAAGCGACCGCCCAGCACCGAGTCTCGATGCTGGGCGGTCGCCATCCCATCGCTTCGGATGTCAACGCAATACCCCGTAGCCGACTTGAGTCGCATGTGCCAGCCGGGCGAAACGCATTGAATGTTCGTCGAGCCTACGCCGGCCGGGCCCACCCCTCCTGGATGGACTCGGAGAACGTTGCCCGACCGCAGAGGTCATGCAGGCTCTGGCCATCGAGCCAAGGAAGCTCGACCAGCTCGGAGAGGGTGGTCACAAGTTCGGAGCAGTCGGTGAAGCGCCCCTTCTCATTGAGCTCCTCGCAGTCCTGGACCCGCCAGTACCCGTCCGTGTGCGTGATGTAATAGTCATGCCCCTCGAGGGTCATGAACACGCGGGTCTTGGAACGCAGGTACGCCAAGAGCCCCTCGAAGTTCACCTCGAGGGTATCGTCTGCCTTCAATCCCATAGTGGCCTCCTCCGTCGCGCGCCGCAGGTCACGGCGCTGTGATTACCGGATACCTATCATTAACCCGCATTTGCAAAGGTTTATGCCAAGAATTAGGCGGGCGGTTGAGTTGGTCGAGCAGCGGCGCACCCAAGGAGGACGGGTACCTCGGGTCCTCACGGGTCGGCTGACGAAACCACCCCCATCTCGGACCTTCATGCGCCCACCTGTTCTGGAAACACCCCTCCCGCCCCGCGAGCCATGCGCCCCCGGTAAGAAAATGGAAATGAGAACGGTCTGCGCGGGGCGCCCACCCCCATGGGGTACAAAGCTGCATGACTGCGACATGTCGCCGCAGCATGAGAAGGGAGATCCACATGGACGCTATGGAGGCCCTGCTCGAGCGGCGCAGCTGCCGGGCATTTGAAAGCCGTCAGGTTGAGCGCGGGGCGCTTGAGCAGATCATCGAGGCCGGCCGGTTCGCCCCGAGCGGTATGAGCCGCCAGCCCGTCCACTTCGTCGTCGTGCAGGATGAGGCGGCACGCGCCCAGCTCTCGCGCATGAACGCCGAGATCATGGGCGGTTCAGGCGATCCGTTCTACGGCGCTCCGACCATCGTGGTCGTCCTCGTTGACGGCGACGTTCCCACCGGCATCGAAGACGGGTCGCTCGCGCTCGGCAACATGATGACGGCCGCGCACAGCCTGGGCGTGGGATCGTGCTGGATCCATCGCGCACGCGAGGAATTCGAGAGCGACGAGGGGCGTGAGCTGCTGCGTGCCTGGGGCCTCCCCGCAGACGGCAGCCTCGTGGGCGTCGGCCACTGCGCGCTCGGGTACCCGGCGAAGGAGAACCGCCCCGCGAAACCTCGCAAAGACAACGTGACCTGGGTGGCGTAGGGCCAACCGGATAGCCGCACGGCACGGCGCCCGCACGGCGACTCGCGGCCGCACGGGCGCTGTGGGAGAGCGGTGCGGCGAGCGCGTCCCACGGCAGCTTGGATGCACGGCGGCTGTGGGAGCACGGCGCGGTGGGCGCATCATCGGGCACCCGTCGTGCGCGCCCCGGGCGCGTGTCGTGCCTGCTGCTCACACTCCGAGTGCGCGTACAAACCTCGGCACTTTGCTGAAGGTTCTGAGGATGCCCGTGCAAAACTCGGCAGTTTGCTGAAGGTTTTTACGCGAGGCCAAAGTAGACCGCCGCGCTGAAAGATTGTTTCCGCAGGTCAGGGAGACCCGGATTCCTCGGCCTACTCGAGAGGTCCGGGAAAACCATCAGCAAAGTGCCGAGGTTTTCCCGGCTCATCTAATGTGATGCAATTTTTGAGATATATTAAATAATAAATCCGAATATATCTATATCGGTGCGCTCACGGAAACTCTGGGTGCGAAACGAGTCGCGTCGCGCGCCAAACGGGCGGAAATGAGAGCGCCCCGGAGGCCGTCACGATCAAAAGCGCGCCATAAAGGCCCCGCCACGCGCACGGCGTCACGCGCGCCGCACGTCCGCAGCGCGCACACCGCACCCGCCGCCCGCACGCGCCCGCCGCGCGCCCCGAGGAGCCCCTACTCCACCGTCACGCTCTTCGCGAGGTTCCGCGGCTGGTCAACGTCGCAGCCGCGCAGCAGCGCCACCTCGCGCGCCAGCAGCTGCAGCGGCACCGTCGCCGTGATCGCCGAGAACGCGTCGCGCACCTCGGGGATGTAGATCACGTGCTCGGCGATCTGCCTGATGTCCTCGTCGCCCTCGGTCGCCACGGCCACGATCATCGCGCCGCGGGCCTCGCACTCCTTGAGGTTCGAGACCACCTTGTCGTACACGGCGCTCCGCGTCGCCACAGCGATCACCGGGAACCCGGGGTCGATGAGCGCGATCGGGCCGTGCTTCATCTCGCCGGCCGCATAGGCCTCCGCATGCAGGTAGCTCACCTCCTTGAGCTTGAGCGCGCCCTCGTGGCTCACCGCCGCGCCCATGCCGCGCCCCACGAAAAGCGCCGACGGGGCGTCCTTGCACGCCGCAGCCGCGCGTTTCACGGCCTCCCCCTGCGTGTCCATGATCCACTGGATCTGCTCGGCCGTGTCACCGAGCTCGCGGAAGAGCATATGGGTCTGACCGCGTGTGAGCTTGCCCTTGACCTGACCCAGGAGCATCGCAAGCAGCGTCAGGCTCACCACCTGGCCGATGAAGCTCTTCGTGCTCGCCACGGCGATCTCCTTGTTCGCCTTCGTGTAGATCACGCCGTCGCTCTCACGCGCCACAGGGCTCCCCACCACGTTGGTGATGCCGAAGACCTTCGCCCCCTTGATGCGCGCGTCGCGGATCGCCGCGAGCGTGTCGGCCGTCTCGCCCGACTGCGACACGGCGACCACCAGCGTGGACGGGGTGATGATGGGATTGCGGTACCGGAACTCGCTCGCGGCCTCGACCTCGCACGGGATCCGCGCCCACCCCTCGATCAAGTTCTTCGCGATGAGGCCGGCGTGGTAGCTCGTTCCGCACGCGATCACGTAGACGCGATCCACGAGGTTGAGCTCCTCGAAGGTGAGGCCGAGCTCGTCGATGTCGAGCTCCCCGGTGCCGGCGAGGCGCCCCACGAGCGTGTCGCGGACGACACGGGGCTGCTCTGCGATCTCCTTCATCATGAAGTCGGGGTAGCCGCCCTTCTCCGCCATGTCGATGTCCCAGTCGATATGCGTGACCGCGGGCTCGATCGGCGCGCCCTGGTCGTCGGTGTAGGTGATGCCCTCGGGGGCGAGCCGGGCGAACTGGCCGTCCTCGAGCACGACCACGTCGCGGGTGGCGTCGATGAGCGCGATGACGTCCGAGGCCACGTAGCTGCCGCGCTCGCCGCGCCCGATGATGATGGGGCTGTCCTTGCGGGCCACGGCGATGACGCCCGGCTCGTCGGCGCAGACGGCGGCGAGCCCGTAGGCGCCGACGACATGCGTGCAGGCCTCGCGCACGGCGGCCATGAGGTCATGCGATGCGGGGATGCCGGCGGCGGCGTTGCCCTCGTAGGCCTCTTCAATCAGATGGGCGAAGACCTCGGTGTCGGTGTCGCTCTTGAAGACGTGGCCGCGGGCGGTGAGCTCCTCGCGCAGCTCGGCGAAGTTCTCGATGATGCCGTTGTGCACGATCGCGATGCGTCCGTCGCAGCTCGTGTGGGGATGCGCGTTCGCCTGGGTCGGACGGCCGTGCGTGGCCCAGCGGGTGTGGCCGATGCCGCAGGTCGCGCTCGGGCGGCGCGCGGCGAGTTCGGATTCGAGGCCGGAGACCTTGCCCACGCGGCGGATCACGTCGAGGACGGTGGTGCCGTCAGACGCATGATCCTCAAGGGCGACGCCCGCCGAATCGTATCCGCGGTACTCGAGGCGCTTAAGCCCCGTGATGAGGATGTCCGAGGCCGTGTCCTGACCGGTGTAACCGACGATTCCGCACATAGACCGCTCCTTGAGGTAGGTGCTCGATGAGTGTGCGAGGAACGACGCGGGCCGGGGCGCCCGGACTGGCGGGCGCAGCGACGCGACCGGGGCCGGGTTGGCGTCGGGGGTTGGCGGCGGGGCGCCGTCCGCGGAGACGGGCAGCGAGCGCCGCGCCGGAGCGCGTGCCGTTTCGCACGAGGAACCATCCTAGCGGTATGAGGCGCGTCTCCTATGCATCATGGTGGTTACTTCATTGAAATACCAGTGCTGTGGAATCTTGATGTGGGGCGTCGGTCCGATAGGCGGTGTACGTCCCGGCCCGCGTCCCTACGACAGCAGGGGCCCCACGTCGAGGTCGGGAGCCGCCGCTCCCCCATCGGCACCGGTGCTCGCACGCTGCAGGAGGAAGGGGCGCACGGTTGCCTGGTGGTTGAGCGCGGGATCGGCACCCGGGTCCATCTCCCCGGTGAGCTCGGCGAGCTTCGCGAGCTCGATCTGCTCGAGTAGCATCTGCACACCGCGGCGGCCCACCTCGTAGCCCGAGGGCACCACCGTCGTCAGCGCGAGACGGCCCGTCCACGCGAGCGGGTTTCCCTCGCAGCCGGCCACGGCGATCGACCCCGGCACGGAGACGCCCGCGGCTTCGAGACCCGCGATGATCCCCACAGCCAGGGCATCCGAGAGCGCGATGATGAAATCGGGCCGATCCGCCTCCGGACGGCGGGCGATCGAGCGCGCCAGGTCCATGCCGTCACGAGCGAGCGGGCCCTCCTCGAGGAACTCGAACCGCACGCCCGCCGCGTCGCGGGCGACCCGTTCGATGCCGGCCGCCCGATCACGGCACGCCCTGCTCCGTTGCGCGCCCGCAACCAGCACGTGCGCCGCGCCCGAGCGAAGCGCGTACTCGGCCACGAGAGCGCCCTGCCCGTCGGCTCCGCCTGACACGAAATAGCCCGGCTCGTCGCTTGAGAGCCCCAGGTAGACGTGGGGGATGCTGCCCATCAGCGCGTCGGTGGGACGGGGGTCGAACGCGCAGGGGTCGGGGGCGGTATCGGGCGCGGTGGCGCCGGCGGCCCCCGAGCCGCCCGCAGCGTCAGCTCCGCCGGCGAGCGCGTCGGACTCGGCGGTGCCCGCGGCGTCGGGCGCGCTGATGGCGCTCGCGCTCGCGAGCCCAGCGCCCGCGCCAGCGACGGCACCCGCCCCCGAGCCATCCTCAACGCGCACATTGCAGTACCCCAGCTCGACCGGCTGGATCAGCACGCCCGCCACCTGCGTCCCGACGAGGTAACGCAGGTGGCGGCGCTCGAGCTCGGCGTCTCCCGCCGCGCTCGCGATCACCACGTCGTAGCCCGCGCGGCGCGCCTCGCTCTGCGCGCCGTTCGCCACCTGCAGCGCGAACCCACTGCTCAGGTTCGGGAGCAGCAGGCCGAAGGTCATGCTGCCGCCACCCGCGAGCAGGCGGGCGCTCTGGTTCGGCGCGTAGCCGAGCGCATCCATCGCCGCCCGCACGCGGTCGAGCGTCGACGGGCGCACCCGATCGGGATGATTGAGCACGTTGGACACGGTGCCGAGGGCCACGCCGGCCTCGCGCGCCACGTCCTGGATCGTCACCTTGGGCATTTACCCGGCGATCGCCTGGAAGGCCTGGTAGGCGGCACCGAGGGCGCCGGCGTCGTTGCCGAGCACGGCGCGACGGAGCACGTAGCGGTCGCGCACGCCGGGGAAGACGTAGTCGCGCAGGCGGTCGGCGAGCGGCCCCATGAGGAGGTCGCCGGCGTAGGAGAGCCCGCCGCCCACGATGACCTCGCGCGGGTCGACGACGTTCACCACATGGGCGAGCGCCTGGGCGAGGTACTCGACCGTGAGATCGCGCGCCTCGATGGCGAGCGGCTCGCCGGCGGCGACCTCGTCGAAGACCTCCTTGCCCGAGGTGAAGGTGTGGGCCGAGCCCGCGCGTGCATAGAGCTCGTTGGCCGTCTTCACGAAGCCGTTGGCCGAGGCGTAGCACTCGAGGCAGTCCATCTTGCCGCAGCCGCAGGGACGCGACTCGTGGGCCTCGACCGGCGAGTGGCCGATCTCGCCCGCGCAGCCGTGGTCGCCGTTCATGACGTGCCCGGCCACGACCACGCCGCCGCCCACGCCGGTCCCGAGCGTCACGAAGACGGCGTTGCCGCCCGCGTTATCGGGGTCGCCGCCCATCCAGACCTCGCCAAGGGCCGCCGCGTTGGCGTCGTTCAGCAGCGAGACGGGCATGTTGAGCTCGGATTTGAGGGCGCGCCCGAGCGGCATGTTCGTCCACCCGAGGTTGACGGCGCGCTCCACCACGTCGCCCACGATCGGACCGGGCACGCCCACGCCGATCGCCACCGGGCGGTCGTCCCCCGTGAGGCCGTCCATCTTCTCGCGCATGCTCTTGACCATGTCGCTCGCGATGTTGATGCCGTTGTCGCTCACGTCGGTGGGAATCGCCCACTGCTCGTGGATCTGCCCCGCCTCGTCGACGATTGAGAACTTGACCGTGGTCCCGCCCAGGTCGATTCCGAACACGCGCTTCATTGCGGCCCCTTTCGGATGTGGTGTGTCCCCTATTGTAGGGGGTTGCCGAGCGGAGGGAAGCGCCGGGTGGCAAGTTCCGATGAGCGGCGCGCGGAGCGGGGCGCGGATTAGACGGACCGGCGCGGGGTACGACTTACCCCGCAAGAAGGCACGAGGGAAGGGGACGCCATGGACGATGCCGTGACGCTGCAGGGACATCAAGCTGAGGAGGGCGCGCGCAGCCGCGTCATCGTGCGGACGAGCGTGATCGGCATCGGGGCGAACGTGCTGCTCGCCGCCTTCAAGGCCGTGATCGGGCTCGCCTCGCACTCCATCGCCATCACGATGGACGCGGTGAACAACCTCTCCGACGCGCTCTCATCCGTGATCACGATCGTCGGCACGCGGCTCGCCGAGCGCAAACCCGACCGCGAGCACCCCTACGGGTTCGGCCGCATCGAGTACCTGTCATCGACCATCATCTCGGTCATCGTGCTCTATGCGGGTGTGACCTCGCTCGTCGAGTCGGTGAAGAAGATCCTCTCGCCCGAGGTCCCCGACTACTCCGCGGTCACGCTCGCGATCATCGCGGCCGCGGTCGCCGTGAAGTTCCTGCTCGGGCGCTACGTGCGCGCGACCGGCGAGCGCGTGCGGTCCGATTCGCTCGTGGCCTCCGGGGCCGACGCGCTCTTCGACGCGGTCCTCTCGCTCTCGACGCTCGTGGCGGCCATCGTCTTCATGGTGAGCGGCATCGCGATCGAGGCCTGGGTCGGCGCGGTGATCTCCGCCTTCATCGTGAAGGGCGGCCTCGAGATGCTCAGCGGGACCATCAACCAGATCCTCGGCGAGCGCGCCGATGCCGAGCTCGCGCGCGAGGTGAAGCGGGTCGTCGCGGCCGATCCGGATGCGAACGGGGCCTTCGACCTCGAGCTCCACGCATATGGCCCCGAGCAGATCGTGGGATCCGTGCACACCGAGGTGCCCGACACCGTCTCAGCTGGTGAGATCGACGAGATGAGCCGGCGCATCCAGGATGCGGTGTACGCGGCCACGGACGGGCGGGTGCTGATCGCCGCCGTGGGCATCTACTCGCGCAACACCACCGACAGCACGGCCAAGCAGATGCGCAGCGACATCACGCGGATGGTCATGGCACACGAGGGCGTCCTGCAGATGCACGGGTTCTACGTTGACGAGGAGGCCCGCGAACTGCGCTTCGACGTGATCCTCGACTTCGCGCTCCCCGACCGCGAGGCCACCTACCAGGAGATCCGCGACGAGGTCCAGCGGGCGTACCCGGACTTCACGCTGAACACCTTCCTCGACGCGGACGTCACGGACTGACGGGGGGCGGCCCGACGGGCAGCAGCGCAGGCGCCCGCCACCCTACTCGTAGCGCGGCTCCCAGCGCGCGGCCGTCACCGCGGCGGCCGGGTCGTCAACCGAGACACCGTTCAACCCGTCGGCCACAGCCTGCTCGGCCACGGCCACGGCCACCGTGTTCGAGAAGGTCGCGAGCAGCGAGACCGGCGGGATCGCCGCGGCCCCGGGCTTCGTCGTGTCCACAAGCCCGCCGAGCGAGTGCGCCGCGCGCGAGATCATCGCGTCGGTGAGCAGGCGCGCCTGCGTCGCGAGGACACCGAGCCCCAGCCCCGGGTAGATCAGGGCGTTGTTCGCCTGCCCGATCTCGTAGGTCACACCGTCGTACTCCACCGGATCGGACGGGATCCCTGTCGCCACGAGGCCGCGCCCCTCGGTCCAGCGGATCAGGTCGGCCGCCGTGGCCTCGGCGAGCTTCGTGGGATTGCTCAGCGGGAAGATGATCGGGCGCTCCGCATGGGCCGCCATCTCGCGCACGACCTCCTCGGTGAAGCCGCCATGCACCGTCGAGGTCCCCACGAGGATCGTCGGATGAACCGCACGCACCACGTCGGCGAGGGTCGCGAGCTCGGCGCCCGAGGCGAACTCGGCGCGCTTCCGGGCGAAGGGCCGCTGCTCCGGCGTGAGGTCGTCCATGTCGTCGAAGAGCAGACCCTGACGGTCAACCAGGTAGAAGCGGCAACGCGCCTCCTCCTCGTCCATCCCCTGCGCGACGAACTCCCCCATCACGCGGTTCGCGATGCCCACGCCGGCCGTGCCCGCGCCGAAGCAGACGTACACCTGATCCGTGAGCTTCTGCCCCGAGATCTGCAGCGCTCCGAGGACGCCGGCCAGCGTGATGATGCCCGTGCCCTCGATGTCGTCGTTGAAGGTGGGTCGCTTGCCGATGTAGCGGCTCAGGAGCACCGCCGCGTTGTCGCGACCGAAGTCCTCAAAGTGCAGGTAGAAGTAGCCGAACGCGCGCTCCGCGGCCGCAACGAAGCGGTCGACGAACGCCTCGAAGCGCTCACCGTGCACGCGCTTGTGCGATACGCCGAGGTAAAGCGGATCGTTGAGCAGGCTCTCGCGGTCCGTGCCCGCGTCGAGCACCACGGGCAGCACGCGGCGCGGATCGATCCCGGCGGCCGCCGTGTACACCATGAGCTTGCCGACCGAGATCTCGACGCCGTTCGTGCCCCAGTCGCCGATGCCCAGGATCGCGCCCGCGTCGGTCACGACGATGAGGTCGATGTCGCGCCCGTCCGCGGCGCGGCGCAGCACGTCCTCGATGTCGTCGTCACGGTCGATCGAGAGGTAGACGGCGTGCTGCGGCTCGAGGTAGCTTGTGCCGTACCCCTCGATGTCCTCGGCGATCGTGGGGTCGTAGACAATCGGCATGAACTCCTCGACATGCTGGCTGAAGAGGTGGTAGAACAGGGTGCGGTTGCGGCAGAAAAGCTCCATGAGGTAGTGGCGGCGGGCGAGATCGCCCTCGCAGGCCTGGTACGCCGCATAGGCGAGCTCCGCCTGCTCATCGATGGTCTGGACGCGCGGCGGCAGGAGCCCCACCAGCCCCAGGCGCTCGCGCTCCTCCATGCTGAACGCCGTCCCCTTGTTGAGGAACGGGTCCGCTAGGATCTCGTATCCGCTCTTCATCCGTTGCTCCCTTCCGCTGGCACAACGCGCGCAGCCCGCGGCCGCGCACCCGTCTCCGCCGTTATACCCGGGAGCACGGCACCTCACCGCACAACAGAAAACTCAGGTGCGGCTGTGCCTCACAACCGCTCGCGACCGCCCTGGCGCTCGTCGATCCGGCAGCTCGGCTTGCTCGCCATCGACGAGAGCCCCGAGCCCGCGAGCAGGCCGATCGCCATCGCGAGCAGAGACATCATGCAGTCGAGGCCGTTGCTTTGGAACGAGGCCATGTCGCGCACGAGAATCGCGGCGAGGGCGTAGTGGAAAAGGTCGCCGGGGATCAGCGGGATCAGCGAGGGATAGACGAAGTACGCCGACGGCGCCCGGCGCGCCCGCGCGAGCAGGCCGCCGAAGAGGCCCGCCGCGAGCGACGAGATGCCCACGATCACGAAATGCGAGGAGATCACCGCCGAGAGCGCGAGGCTCACCGCGCGCACCACGGCACCGCCGGCACCGGCGAGAACGAGGTCCTCACGGCGGATCTGGAAGCCGATGCCGAACGCGGCCGACGCCACGAACGACAGGGCGATGAGGCCGATGTCCTGCAGCGCGAGCTCTACCATGCCGACATCCCCCCAAGCATCGTGACGCCGGCGTAGGTGCCGAGCGCCAGCATCAGCGACTCGAGCGTGACGCGCATGAGCTGGTAGGTTCCGTTGAGCTCGTTGCCGCGCACGAGGTTGCCCACGGCGTTCACGAGCGGGATGCCGGGGATCATGAGAAGGCTGACCGCGATCACCACCATGCTGCCGGAGTCCCCCAGACCGGCGCGGACGAGCAGGATCGCGATGCTCGTGGCCGCCCACATCCCCACGGCGTTGCCGATGATGCGGTCGATCCCCCACCGCTCGAAGAGGTCGAAGATAAGGCAGACCGCGGCCGAGGCGATCGCCGTCGCGAGCGCATCGGCGACACTGCCGCCGAGGATCATGCAGATGCAGGAGATCGCGACGACCTGCCCCACGTACACCACGGGCCTGGGGTAGCTCGGCGCCTCCACGGCGTCGCACAGGCGCGCCGAGAGCTCACCGGGATGCGGCACCTGCTCGCAGACGGAGAGCGACAGCCGGTTCAGCCGCCAGAGCCTCGCCAGGTGAATGGAGGGCTCGGGCACCGTCACCTGGCGCGTGTGGTGCGTGCCGTCGGGGGCGACCGCCGATATGGCCACGTAGCTGCTGAGCGTGAAGGCGCTCAGGTCGGTGAGGTTATAGCTCGCGGCGATGTGGCGCATCGCGCTGAGCGCGTACTCGATGCTCGATCCGCTGCGGATCGCCTCGCGCGCGAACTTCACCATGAAATCGAGGATGCGGTCGATGTCCTGCATGTCTTCCCACCCGCGTTGGCGGCGGCGCGTAACGCCCCCGCGATATGGCCGTTTTCCTGCAGGTATGGTAGCGCAGCGGGTGCCGGGGCGCGGTGTGGGAATCATGAAGAATGAGGCGGTTCGCGCTCTGGTCTATTAGATTGCGTACAATTTAATTGCGCGAAAGTTCAAGGCGGGGCACCCAGGCCCTGCCGCAACGGAAAGGACGAACACCATGAGCGTCTACGAGCACACCGCCATCAAGCCCGACGGCACCGAGGTCCCGCTCTCTGAATACGCGGGCAAGGTCCTCCTGATCGTCAACACGGCCACGGGCTGCGGCTTCACCCCGCAGTACGAGGACCTCGAGGCGATCTACAAGAAGTACCGCGACCAGGGGCTCGAGATCCTCGACTTCCCCTGCAACCAGTTCAAGAACCAGGCTCCCGGCACCGACGAGGAAATCCACGAGTTCTGCACCGTGAAGTTCGGCGCCGACTTCCCGCAGTTCAAGAAGGGCGACGTCAACGGCGAGAACGCCTGGCCGCTCTTCGCCGACCTCGCCACGCAGAAGCCGTTCGACAGCTTCGGCAAGGGCGCGAAGGCCATGGCGATGAAGGTCGTGAAGTACGGCATCGACAAGGAGTACGGCGACAAGGCCTACATCAAGTGGAACTTCACGAAGTTCCTGGTTGACCGCGAGGGCAACGTGGTCGCGCGCTTCGAGCCGACCATCGGGATGGACGAGATCGAGCGCGCTGTCGCTGAGCTGCTGTAACGCGGCGAGGTTCCGTCCTGGTTCCGTTGAGATCGAGAGAGGGTGAGGCAGATGGATGAGCAAGTGAAGAGCGCGGCGGCTGAGGTGGCGCCCGAGGCGGCCGCGGCGCCGCTCTGCGGCCCCCATCCTGAGCTGCTGCTCGACAACCAGCTCTGCTTCCCCCTCTATGCGGCGTCTCGCGCGATCACGCGCCGGTACACGCCGCTCCTGCGCGAGCTCGACCTCACGTACACGCAGTACATCACGATGATGGCGCTCTGGGAGCGCGACGGCGTGACGGTAAACGAGCTCGGCGGCCGCCTCTACCTCGACTCGGGCACGCTCACGCCGCTTCTGAAGAAGCTCGAGGGGCGCGGGCTCATCATCCGCGCGCGCGACGAGGCCGATGAGCGGCGGGTGATTGTGAGCCTCACGGACGAGGGGCGCGACCTGCGCCTGCGCGCGGCGAGCGTTCCCCTGGCGATGATGGGCTGCCTTGATCTCGACCCGGCGGACGCGCAGGAGCTGAAACAGCTGCTGGGAAAGGTGCTCGCCGGGCTATCCTGAGGGCCTGAAAAAGGTGCAAAGCCGTCAGGTTGTTGCGGATTCCGCTGCAACTATGACGGCTTTGCACCTTTTTCCAATGTCACGCCCCCGCGGCGCCAGACATCTCCAGGTCGCCGGCTTCCGTGGCGTTCAGCCAGGCCAGGTAGACGCTCGGGTAGTGACCGCGCAGGATCGTGAGCGGGTTGAGGTGCGCGGCGGCGGCCGTCGCCACGCCCACGGCGCCGCCGGGCGTCGTGAGGTCCGCCGCGGTCGGGACGCGCTTCGAGGCGTCGTCCACAAACCCCCGGATCGATTGCTCCGCCTCGGAATCATACGGCTCGTCCTCGCCCGTGAGCTCGGTGAACGAGGCCGCCATGCGGGCCCGGACATCGCCGGAGGCGGCGTCCTCAAGCCCCGGGAAGCTCACGGTCACGCCGTTGCGGCTGAACCCCCAACTCGCGAGCGGCAGGTAGGGCACGGGGTCCGCGGGGTTCACGATGTTGAAGATGTTGCCGTAGCGTGCGGCGTCACCCGAAGGCGCCACCGTCGTGCGCGGCGAGGCGAAGGTGTAGGCGTAGACGCGATCGCCCGCAGCGGGCGTCGCGGCGGAGGCGGCCTCGTCATCGAGCATCGACGCCAGGAGGCCCGCGACCGCGCCGCCCCGACTATGGCCGCAGAGCAGCACGGACACCTCGTTGCCGCGGTCATGTGCCGAGCTGCGCCACGTATCGAGTTCGGACTTGATCTCCTCGGCCGCCGCCCGGTACCCCGAATGATGCCCGTCGGCACCCTCGGCGGCGAGGTCGCCGGCCGCATCCCCCAGATTGAAGTTGCTCAGCCACTCGGATCCGTAGCTCCCCCGCACGGCCACGACGATCACCTCGCGCGCGGCGCCATCGGGCTCGGATACGCGCCTGCTCGCGATGGTGTAGGCGACGCCGTCGGACTGCTGCGTGACCGCGTCGAGCACCTCGTCCACCACCTCGCTCCGATACCGGTATGACTCGGTGGACACCTGCGAGAACCCGAGCGCGGAGAGGGCGTCCTCCATGTATGCGGGCTGGCTCGACCCCGCCTGGTAGTAGCCGGACTCGGAGTAGGCGAGCGTCGAGAGCAGCATGGCGGCGCGGGCGAGCTCGTGGTTGTAGGAGGCGGTGGGCGCCGTGAACCAGGCGTCATCCCAAAGCAGGCTCGAGGTGATCTCGCCCGCGGACTCGGCGCCGAAGAGCGTGTAGGCGATCTGCGCGCTGAACCTCCCCGTATGGGGGGCCTCATCGGCGAACGCAGCCGGGGTCAGCTCGGGAGAGGAGACCGCGCCCTCGCCGCGGCTCTTTTGCTCGTGGCGACAGGCGAGCACGACGGCGCTCACGATGGCCACGATCAGCAGCAGCGCGAGCACCGCCACGGGGACACGCCTGAGCGCGAGGTGCGCGGTCTCTGCGATGGTCTGCTGCGTCACGGTGGCCTCCTTTCGATCCTTGCTCTAGGATACCAAGGAGGAGAATATTTCCGCAGGTCAAAGCCTTACGATTTCATAAGGATGGCAGACGACGGGGAGTGCGGCGCCTGGCGCGGGCCAGGTGTGTGGCGACGGGTGCGCGCCGCCCGGCTTGGCGACAGGCGACCGCCCTACAGCGACGCGCAGACCCCCGATGCGGCAAGCTCCGCCAGGAGCGCGTCGCGGCCGCGGTTCATGATGAGCTCCTCGGGGAAGTGGATCTCCTCGAGCAGCGCGGTCGCACGGTTGTAGCCGCCGATGAGCGGGGCCAGGTGCGCGTCAGAGTTGACGCAGATGCCGACGCCCAGCTCGGCGCAGCGCTCCGCGATCTTGCGGCACGTGCGATGCGTGCCATCACCGCTCGAGCCCTCGAGGCTGTGCTCGTTGATCTCGATGAGCTTGTGGTGCTCCTTCGCGCAGGTGAGCACCGTGTCGATGTCATAGGGGACGCCCGATCGGCCGGTGTGGCCGAGGATGAACACGCGCGGGTGCTCGAGGGCGGCAACGTACATCGCCGTCGTCTGGGCGAGGCTCGCGTCCGCGGTGAAATCGGAGTTGTGAACGCTTGCGATCACGTAATCGAGGTTCGCGGTCACGCGCTCGAAGAGGCTGCGATCGAGCTTGTACGGACGCCCGACGATGCTCTCCGGCACGGGGATGTCCTCCCCGAAGAGGCCGCCGCTCAGGGAGACGATGTCGGCCTCGCAGGCGCGGAGGACCGTGACACCGTCCCAGTCGCGCGGCCAGATGCCCTGGTTCACGAAGAACTGGAAATTACGCAGGTCGGTGCTGGGGAAGAGCATGGAGCTGAAATGGTCGGCAGATCCCAGGACCTCGATGCCGCGGGCAGCGGCGGCCGTCACGTTCTCTTGGATGGTCGAGTAGGCGTGGCGGGAATACAGCGTATGCGTGTGCAGGTCACCGAGGATCTCGTACATAGGGCTCCTTTTCCGTGGCGGCGGGGCCGGCGCTCTCATCAGCGGGCTTCGACGCCAGTCTACCACCGGGAGGGCGGCGGGAAGTGAGCGCGACTGAGCCGATGGGCGTCGAGAACAAAGGGCAACTCTGGCATTGGCGGCCAAGATCAGGGGTCCGGGTCGATGGAGGACGGAATCGGGGCGCGGCCGGCCTGCCGGGCGCCGGAGATGGAGAGTGCCCGGGACCGGTCGGCGGGCACCAGGGTGCAAACCTCGGCACTTTGCTGAAGGTTTTGGTTTTGGCGCGACGAACCTCGGCACTTTGTGTATGGTTTTCGGCCACGCCTCAAGTAGAGGAGCCATCTCCCCGGAAAAACGCGCAGGTCAGAACGTTGCCGTTTCGGCCTCTACTTCGCAGTATCCGTAAAACCATACACAAAGTGCCGAGGTTTGCAGCGGCGTGGGCGAAACCTTCAGCAAAGTGCCGGGGTTTGCACTCCCGACACGGGGGCCGACACGGGGAGGACCAGCCGGGGGACCGACCCGGGGGAACTGGTGCGGGAAGCCGGCTCGGTAAAGCGGTGCGGGAGACCGGTTCGGCAAATGCCTGGGCAAGGCGGCTCGGTAAAGCGGCGTGGGCGAAACCTTCAGCAAAGTGCCGAGGTTTGCATCGGCGTGGGCGAAACCTTCAGCAAAGTGCCGAGGTTTGCACTCCCGACACGGGGGACCGACACGAGGAGGACCAGCCGGGGACCAACCCGGGGGACCTGCTCGACAAAGTGGCCAAGTAAAGCGGCGCGGGGGAAGCCCGGGTCGGCGCAGCCGACCCGGGCTTTTCCCGAAGCACAGCGGACATCACGCCTGCGGAGCGACACCGTATTCCGCTGCGAGGGCGCGCCACGCCGGCAGCGACGCCTCGATGACCTCGGGCGCCACGCAGTACCCGATGCGAATCCACCCCGGAACCCCGAAGCTGTCCGACGGCACGGGAAGGAGCTCGTGCGCGCGAGCCCGCTCGCAAAACGCCGCAGCGTCCTCCTCGAGCGCCCGAACCCACAGGTAGAAGGCGCCATCCGGCGCGACATAGGTGTACCCCGCCTCGGAGAGCGCCCCGCAGAGCAGATCGCGGTTGCGGCGGTACGCCTCGACGTCGGAGGGCTCGTCCACGCAATCGATCACCACGCGCTGGAAGAGCGCCGGCGCGCACACGAACCCGAGCGCGCGGGCCGCACCCGCGACCGCCGGCATCACCCGGTCAGCGCCGGGCATCGTGTTCGGAACGAGCACCCAGCCCACGCGCTCGCCCGGAAGCGAAAGCGACTTCGAATACGAGTAGCAGACCACCGTGTGCGCGTAGAGCGACGGCACCCACGGCACCTCCGCACCGTAGGTGATCTCACGGTACGGTTCATCTGAGATGAGGTAGATCGGCTCCGAGCGGTCGCGGTTCGCCTCTTCGAGCACCGCGGCGAGTTCCGCAAGGATCTCACGTGGGTAGACGACACCCGTGGGGTTGTTCGGCGAGTCAATGATGATCGCAGCCGTGCGCTCCGTGATCGCGGCGCGGATCGCCCCGATCGAGAGCTGGAACGTCTCAGGGTCGGCCGCGGCCTCAACGCAGACGGCGCCCGTGTTCTCGATCCACACCTGGTACTCGGGGAAGTACGGCGCGATGACGATGACCTCCTCCCCCGGCGACACTAGGGCATGCAGGGCGCAGGACACCGAGGCCGCCGCGCCCACGGTCATGAAGAGGTTCCCCGCCTCGTAGGAGGTGCCGAAGCGCCGGTTGAGCGAGGCCGCCACCGCAGCGCGCGCCTCAGGCAGCCCCGAAGCGGGCGTGTAGCCGTGGAGGGCCATCGAGGGCACCTCCGCGAGCGAGCGCTCGATGCTCGCGCGCACGGCCCCAGGTGTCGGGACGCTCGGGTTGCCCAGGCTGAAATCGAAGACCTTCTCCGCCCCGATCTCGGCCTTCCGCGCGCAGGCGTAGGAGAAGATCTCGCGGATCACCGAGCTCTCGGCCCCGCGCGCGTACATCGTCTCGTTGATCATGGCCCCACCTTTCTCGTTGCTGACCATCCACGGTACCCGAAGCGCCGCGCCCGCCGGGGACAGGCTTCATCTTGAAACAAAACGGCCCCTCGCGCCGGGGCGCAAGGGGCCGTCACGATCGCTCATCGCATGGGTAGCCGGCGCGGGTCTAGGCCTTCGCCGCGCCGTCCTCATCGGCGGGGGCGGCGCCGGCCTCCTCGGCGGACCCATCGGCCTCCGCGGTTCCGGCCTCGCCCGCGGCGCCGGCGCCCTCAGCGGCCTCGCGCAGCTCCGCGTCCTCGGACGCGATCGCAGCCTGGGCGAACGCCTCGGCCTCGGCGGCGAGCTCGGCCTCCTGCTCCGGCGTCAGCGGGCGGCGCGTTGCGGCGGCGGAACCCGTGTCCGCACCCTGCTCGCGCTCGAGGTAAGCGTCCCACTCGTTGTCGAGCAGGGCCTCCACGGCCTCGCCCTCCACGGTCTCGCGCTCAAGCAGAACGCTCGCCATGAGGTCGAGCTGATCGCGCCGCTCCTCGATGATCGCGACCGCGCGCTCGTGCGCCTCGCGCATGATGCGCTGCACCTCGGCGTCGATGCGGCGCGCCGTCTCCTCGGAGTAGTCCTGGTGGTTCGCGTAATCGCGGCCAAGGAACACCTGGTGCTGCGCCTCGCCGAACACCTGCGTGCCCAGAGCCTCGCTCATGCCAAGGCGGGTCACCATCTCGCGGGCCATCTTCGTGGCGCGTTCGAGGTCGTTCGAGGCACCGGAGGTGATGTCGTCGCACATCAGCTCCTCGGCCACGCGGCCGCCCAGGAACACCGCGAGCTCGTCGAGCATCTCGCCGCGGGTCTTCAGGAAGTGGTCCTCGGCCGGCAGCTGCAGGGTGTAGCCGAGCGCCTGGCCGCGGCTCACGATGCTGATCTTGTGCACCGGATCAGAGTTGTCGAGGATGTGCCCCACGAGTGCATGGCCGCTCTCGTGGTATGCGATGATCGAGCGCTCCTTGTCCGTCATCACGCGGCTCTTGCGCTGCGGGCCGGCGATCACACGCTCCATCGACTCCTCGATCTCGGCCATGGAGATGGCCTTGCGGGAGCGACGGGCCGCGAGGAGCGCGGACTCGTTCAGCAGGTTCGCGAGGTCGGCGCCCGTGAAGCCCACCGTGAGCTGGGCGAGCTTCTCGAAGGTCACACCCGGCTCGATCGGCTTGTTGGCGGCGTGGACGCGCAGGATCTTCTCGCGGCCGCGCACATCGGGGCGGTCGACCGTCACCTGGCGGTCGAAGCGGCCGGGGCGCAGCAGAGCCGGATCGAGGATGTCGGGGCGGTTCGTCGCCGCGATCAGGATCACGGACTCGCTCTCATCGAAGCCGTCCATCTCAACGAGCAGCTGGTTCAGCGTCTGCTCGCGCTCATCGTGGCCGCCGCCGAGGCCGGCGCCGCGCTGGCGGCCGACCGCGTCGATCTCGTCGATGAAGATGATGCTCGGGCTCTGGGCCTTGGCCTCCTTGAAGAGGTCGCGCACGCGGGAGGCGCCCACGCCCACGAACATCTCCACGAAGTCGGAGCCGGAGATGCTGAAGAACGGCACCCCCGCCTCGCCGGCGACGGCCTTGGCGAGAAGCGTCTTACCGGTGCCCGGAGGGCCCACGAGCAGCACGCCGCGCGGGATCTTCGCCCCGAGGCGCCGGTAGCGCGCCGGGTCGGCGAGGAAGTCGCGGACCTCCTCAAGCTCCTCGACGGCCTCATCGATGCCCGCCACGTCCTTGAACTTCACCTTGGGGCGCGTGGCCTCGTTGGTCTTCGCGTTCGTCTTGCCGAACTGCATGGCCCGGTTGTTGGAGCCCATCATCTGCCGCATGAAGTAGACCATGACGAAAATGAGCGCCACCGTGGGCAGCGCCGTCATGAGCAGGTCGGACAGGAAGTTCGGGTCCTTCGGATCGGCTTTGTAGGTGGTCTTGGGATGCTCGGCCATGAGCTCGGCGAGCGAGTCGGAGCCCACGTAGGTGGTCTTGAACTTGGTGAGGGCCGATGCGTCCCCCACCTTGCCGGCGTCCTCCCAGTAGGTGCCCTCGACGTTGCCAGTGATCACCGTGTAGGTGGCCGTGCTCACGCGGTCCTCCTTGACCGCGGTGATGAACTCGCTCGTGGCGAGCTCGGTGGGCTTGGGCCCAGACGCCAGGGACCCGCTCATGTTGTAGATGAGGTACGCGATGAGCGCGATGCCCACGAGCAGGTAGACGAGGTTCAGGCGCGGGTTGCCCGGGAGGCGCGGGCCGGTGGGGCCGGAACCCGTGGGCTCCGCGCCAGGTCGCTGAGGGCGGCCACTTCCGCCGCCGCCCTCGGCGAGCAGCAGGGCGTCTGATTCGGTGGTGGATTCGGTGAACGTCATGCTACGAGTAGACCTCCGGCTTGAGAACGCCCACGAAGGGCAGGTTGCGGTAGCGCTCGGCGAAGTCGAGGCCGTAGCCCACCACGAACTCATCGGGGCAGTGCGCGCCCACGTACTTGGGGTTCACGGCGGTGGTGCGGCCCTCCACGTCCTTCCAGAGGAAGGCGGCGACCTCGAGCGAGGCGGGCTGGCGGTGCGAGAGGCTCTTCATCAGGTACTTGAGCGTGAGGCCGGAGTCGAGGATGTCCTCGACGATCAGCACGTCACGCCCCTTGATGTCCATATCGAGATCCTTGACGATGCGCACGACGCCCGAGGACTTCGTGCCGTCGCCATAGCTCGAGACGGCCATGAAGTCGATGGCGAGCGGGTTCTCGATGGCGCGCATGAGATCGCCCATGAAGACGACCGCGCCGCGCAGGACGGCGATGAGCACCAGGTCCTTGCCGGCGTAGTCCTCGGTGATCTGCTTGCCGAGGCGGGCGACGATCTCCTTGATGTCGTCCTCGGTGAACAGGACCTTCTCAACGTCGGGATGCTGTGCTTCCATGCGAGCCCTTCCTTCTGCGATGTGACTGACGGGCCGCAAGGCGCGCCCATGCAGGGGATTCTACCCCGCATAGGGGCAGGGAGGGTGGCTCGCGCGAAGACAGTTGCCGTTTTGTTCGAAAAAGCGCGTTTGGGAGCGGGCGCGGAATCTCAGCCCGCGACCGTCCCCCTACAGCGCGCCGAGCTCGCCGACCACGTGGCCGTAGCGGTCCTCGGGCTCCTTGACGTCCACGCCCTCGAAGCGGAAGAACCGCGCCGGGTCGTGCATGAGGTCCTCGAGGGGCACGAGCACGAAGTCGCGTTCGCCCAGGCGCGGGTGCGGCAGGCGCAGCTTGTTGCCGCCGTGCACCTCGCCGTCCATCCAGATGAGATCGCAGTCGATCACCCGCGGCCCGTTGGGCTTGGCGCTCTTGGTGCGGTTGCGGCCGAGCTTGTTCTCCACCTCGAGCAGCTGCTCCAGGAGGATGAGCGGCGCGAGCTCGGTTTTGATCTCGATCACCGCGTTCGCGAACGGCTCCTGGCGGGTCTCGTAGGCCGGCTCGCTCTCGTAGATGCGCGAGCAGCTTGAGACGCAGGTCATGGGGATCTCGGCGATGAGGTTCTTGGCCGCGCGGATGTTGTCGGAGCGCTTGCCCATGTTGGAGCCGAGCGCCACGAAGGCGCGGCGTGGCTGCGGGCGGGCGATGGCCCAGAAACCGTTCAGGAACTGCGCGAACCCGGCCACGTCGTGCACGCGGACGATGTTCGCCCCGAGTTGGATCGCGCCCAGGCACACGCCGTAGGTGGCGGCGTCTCGGGCGCGGGCGTCGTCCACGCCCGAGACGGCTCCCACGAAGCGCTTGCGCGAGACGGCGCAGAGCAGCGGGTAGCCGAGGGAGGCGAGCTTCGCCGTCTCGCGCTGGATCACGATGTCCTCGTTCGTGTCCTTGCCGAAGCCCGGGCCGGGGTCGATGCAGATGCGGCTGCGGTCGACGCCCGCCTGCATCAGCGAGCGGGCCTGGTCGGAGAGGAAGCCCATGACGCGGCGCATGATGGGGGCCGAGTCGGGCAGGGTGAAGCGGCGAAGCTGCGAGGTGGCGCCCGTGGCGGCGTCGCGCTTGGCCGAGCGCGCCATGATGGCGGCGAGCTCGTCGGTGGTAGGGGCGACCTGCTCCTCGGCCTCGGCGGCGAGCTCGGCGTCGAGGGCCTGCTCGGCGGCGGCATCGGCGGCGGCCTTCTCGGACGTTGACGCCGAGCCGTTCGGCGCCGTCATCCCCGCGATCGGGAGCTGCGTCTGCACGAGGCCGGCGCCGAACCTGCCCGCGCCGCGGCGGCCGCGGGGCGCCTTGGCGTCCTTCGCCTCGGCCGCGCGGCGGGCGCGCTCGGCGGCATAGGCCGCGGCGGAGGTGTCGAGCTGCACCGCGGTGTGGCGGCGCGGCGCCTCCTCGGTGGGGGCGCCCGCGTGCATGACGATCACGCCGCAGGTGCTATGGGTGACGAACTCGATCATCTTGGGGTCGGTGAAGCCCGTGACGTCGTTCACGATGCTCGCGCCCACGCGGACCGCGGCCTTCGCCACCTCCACATGGCGCGTGTCGATGGAGACCATCGCCCCCTTCTGGGCGAGGGCCCGCACCACGGGGAGGACGCGCTTGGCCTCCTCGTCGGGGGTGACCGGGGTGAACCCGGGGCGCGTGGACTCGCCGCCCACGTCGATGATGTCGGCTCCCTGATCGAGCATCTTGAGGCCGTGGGCGATCGCGGATTCGGCGTCCAGGTGGTCGCCGCCATCGGAGAAGGAGTCCGGCGTGACGTTCAGCACGCCCATGATGCGCGGGCGGTCGAAGGTGAGCTCGTATTTGCCGCAGCGCCATGATTTGCTGTCGTTCGCCATGTGGCTCCTTTCGGGCGCGTTTGATCGTTCTATTGTATAGGAGACGGGAAGCGGCGAGATGAGGGCCATAAACCGACCACGTACGGGTCGTGGGCGGGACGCGGACGGACGCGCGTGGACGCGACCGCGGGGGTGCCGCCGGACCGCGCGCGTGGCCGCGACCGCGGGGGCGGCCCTCCTCGTTCCCGAATCGCTGCGGCGCCGGCCGCCTAGAAGTCGAACGCCTCCGCGATGTCGCAGGAGATGAGCAGGTCCGCGGTGGCGTCCTGCGGCGTCGCGTCGCGGTTCACGATCGCGAGGGCATCCCCGTTGAAGTAGCGCGTGAGCCCGGCCGCCGGGTACACCACGAGCGAGGTGCCGCCGATGATGAGGGCGTCCGCCGCGGCGATCGCGCGCACGGCCCCATCGACCACGGCGTCGTCAAGCGGTTCCTCGTAGAGCACCACGTCGGGTTTGACCTCGCCCCCGCACACCGGGCACACGGGGACGCCCGCCTCCTCGTGCCCGCGCGCGAGGATCCAGTCCGCGCCGTACACGGCCCCGCAGCCACGGCAGATGTTGCGCCGCACCGACCCGTGCAGCTCCCACACCGCGCGCGATCCGGCGTCCTGGTGCAGCCCGTCGATGTTCTGCGTCACCACGGCGGCGAGCGACCCCGCGGCCTCGAGCTCGGCGAGCTTCACATGGCAGCGGTTCGGCCGCGCATCGGGCGCGATCATCCGCGTGCGGTAGAACTCGAAGAACTCGGCCGGATGCTCCTCGTAGAACGAGTGCGAGAGCATGGTCTCGGGAGGGTAGGCGAACCGCTGACGGTAGAGGCCGTCCACGCTGCGGAAATCGGGGATGCCGCTCGCCGTGGAGACCCCGGCTCCCCCGAAGAACACCACGCGTCCGTGCGTCTCGAAGAGCTCGGCGAGCGCGCGCTTTGCCACATCGACCTCGGTGATCGTCCTGCCCATGGGTCCCCCTCCCGACCGGCCTGCGATGGCCTCAGTATAGACGCCTCAGCTTGTCCGCGCGTTCCGCTACCATAGGGCGCGTGAGACCAACGGGCCCCGCCGCCCGAGACCCTGAAGGAGCACCATGTCCAAGACCTACACCTTCGCCTCGTGGAACGTGAACGGCCTGCGCGCCGTGCTGAAGAAGGAGCCGAGCTTCACTGAGATCGCCCAAGAGCTCGACGCCGACATCCTCGCCCTGCAGGAGACCAAGCTTCAGGAGGGCCAGGTCGAGATCGAGCTGCCCGGGTACCACCAGGTGTGGAGCTACGCCGAGCGCAAGGGATACTCCGGGACCGCCGTGTTCACCCGCGAGGAGCCCCTCTCCGTCCGCCGCGCCGACGCCGTGCTCGCCCATGCGACCGCGGAGGGTGCGGAGCTCGTGGCAGCCGCCGCGACCGAGGGCCGCGTCTGCGCGCTCGAGTTCGAGCGGTTCTGGTTCGTGGATGTGTACACGCCGAACGCCCAGAACGAGCTCGCCCGCATCGACGTCCGCATGGCGTGGGACGACGCCTTCCGCGCCTTCTTGGTCGGCCTTGAGCGGGAGACGGGCAAGCCGGTGGTGACCTGCGGGGACCTGAACGTCGCCCATGAGGAGATCGACCTCAAGAACCCCAAGAGCAACCGCGGCAACGCCGGCTTCTCCGACGAGGAGCGCGGCAAGTTCGGCGAGCTGCTCGACGCCGGGTTCACCGACACCTTCCGCCTGCTGCACCCCGACGAGGAGGGCGCCTACAGCTGGTGGAGCTACCGCTTCAACGCCCGTAAGAACAACGCGGGATGGCGCATCGACTACTTCCTGGTGAGCGATGCCGCGGCGGACCGCGTGCGCGCCGCGGGGATCAGAGGCGACGTCTTCGGGTCGGACCACTGCCCGGTCACGCTGGAGATCGAGCTGTAGGAGCCGGCCCGGGGCCACTGCGAACTCCTGCCGGGGGCGCGCTCCGGGCATCAACGGCGGGGCGTGATCCCGGGTCGCGCGCTCTCGGCATATTCACGTCGATTCGTGGCATAATTATGCTACACAACGTAGCCGAGACTCCGAGGAGGACCCATGGCCACCTGCGTTCCCGTGCGCGATATGCGCGACACCGCTGCCTTCACCGAGCTGGTGGACCGCGAGGGCGATGTCATCGTCACAAAAAACGGGTACACCGCGATGCACTGCCTGAGCGATGGCGCCTACCGCCTCGCCATGGAGGAGGTTGCGAAGGCTCGGCTCCTCTCCCGCATCATGCTCGCCCAGGAGGAAATCGACGACGGGCTCGGCGAGCCGATCGAGGACGCGCTCGCCACGATACGGGCCGATCATGGCCTGTAAGGCGGAGATACTCCCCACCGCAAAGCAGGAGCTCCGCCAGATCATCTCCTACCATGTGAGGGCGCTCGCCTCCCCGCAGGCTGCGCGGGCACTCCTCGATGAGTTTGAGAGGCAGCTTGAGCTCATCTGCAAGAATCCCCGCATGCGGCCCCTGTCAGCCCTCCCCGAGCTCGCCGCGCTCGGGTATCGGTCGACACCCGTCAAGAGCTATATCGCCCTCTACACAATTCAGGGTGAGCGCGTGATCGTCTCCCACATCTTTCATCAGAGCCAGGATTACGCCGCGCTCATTTAACAGCGTGAGCGCGGCGCGCACCCCGGGCCTCAACGGCGGGGCGTGATCCCGGGCTCCGCGCGCCGACCGCGATCTCAGCGCGCAGTCGCCCCCGAGAGCAGGCGCTCGGCGGCGTCCATCTGCTCCGTCGTGCCCACGAGGCCGAGCGCGTCCCCCACCTCGAGCGGCACGCTCGCGTCCACGATGGGATGCACCTCGCCCTCATGGCGCACGGCCACCGCCTGCGCGCCCGTGCACACGCGGAGGTTGAGCTCGGCGAGCGTCTTGCCCGCGGCCTCGCCCTCGCCCACGACCGCCCACTGCATATCCACCTCGGACAAGGTCGCCATCAGGCGCTCGAACGCGCGCATGCGCTTGCCGCGGGCGCTCTCGTCCAGTGCCTCGTAGCCGCTCTCGCGCAGGTCGTCGATATAGCCCTGGATCTGCTTGGGGCGGTAGCCCAGATCGAGCAGGGTGTGGCGGAGCAGCTCGATCCCGCCCTCGAGCTCGGGGCGAACCACCTCGCTCACCCCCGCCTCCACGAGCGCCGCGATGGCCTCGTCGGAATCGGTGCGCGCGGCGACGGGCAGGTCGGGGTTGGCGGCCTGGGCCGCGTGCGCCACGGTCAGCGCCGAGCTGTCCGTCTTCACGGTGATGACGAGCGCCCGCGCCCGATCAAGGTGCGCGTGAGCGAGGATCTCGGAGTTCGCCGCGTCCCCCACGAGCACCGGGATCCCGTTCTTCTCGGCCTCCTCTGCCGTGGGCAGGTCGCGCTCGACCACGAGCACCGGCACGTTGAGGCTCGCGAGCACCTCGGCGACGCTGCTGCCCGCCTGGCCGTATCCGACCACCACCACGTGATCGGCGAGGCCCGCGTCGGGCGCCTCGAACTTCCGCACGTGCCGCTCGAACAGGCGGGCGAGCCCCGCGTGTGAGCGGATCGCGCGCTCGAGCGGCGCCTCGAGCTTGAACACGAAGGAGTTGAGGGCGATCGACACCACAGCGCCGCCGAGGATCAGGCTGTACTGCTCGGCGGAGAGGATCCCGAGCGCCATCCCCGTCTGCCCGATGATGAACGAGAACTCGCCGATCTGCGAGAGGCCGGCCCCCACGGTGAGCGAGGTCTTGAGGCCCGCCGAGAACAGCACGCCGAGCGCCATGTTGATGAGCCACTTGCCCACCATGATGAGGGCGACGAGCGCGAGGAGCTGGGGCAGGTTGCTCACCAGCGTCTGCGGGTTCACCATCATGCCCACCGAGGCGAAGAAGATGATCGAGAAGAGGTCCTGGAAGGGGATGGCCTCGGCGGCCACGCGGTGCGAGAGCTTGGAGCTCGACACCACGACGCCGGCGAGGAACGCCCCCAGGGCCACGGAGAGGTCGAAGATCACCGCGGCGAGCATGGCCGTGCCGAGCGCGATCACGATGACGGCGAGCTGGAAGAGCTCGCGCGGGCAGAACGTTGCGATCCGGGCGAGGAGCCACGGCAGGAACTTGGAGCCCACCACCAGCATGAGGGCCACGAACAGCACCGTCTTCGCGAGCGCGATGCCGATCTGAGCGGCGAGCTCGCCGGCCGAGACCTCCTGGCCGCCGAAGACGACCGGCAGCACCACGAGGATCACGACGGTGGCGAGGTCCTCCACGATGAGCCAGCCCGTGGCGACGCGTCCGCCCTCGGTCTGGTAGAGCCCGGCGTCGGTGAGGTTCTTGATGAGCACCACCGTGGATGCGATGGACACCGACAGGCCGAGCATGATGCCCGCTTCGGGCGACCAGCCGAACGCCTGGGCGAGCGCGTAGCCGGTCACCGTCCCGAGGGCGATCTGCAAAACCGCGCCGGGCACCGCGATACCCTTGACCTCGTTCAGGTCCTTGAGCGAGAAATGCAGGCCGGTACCGAACATGATGAACATGACCCCGATCTCGGCGAGCTGGCTCATGGCGTCGGAATCGCCGATGAAGCCAGGGGTGAACGGCCCCACGGCCAGGCCGCCGAGCAGGTAGCCGACGATGGGCGGCAGGCGCAGCGAGCGCGCCACAAGCCCGCCGGCGAACGCGGCGACGAGCGCAAGGACAAAGGTCATGAGCAGTACGGTATCTCCGTGCATGCTACCTCCAGGGGTTTTACGCGGCATCCAGCGGCGGCGGGGGCGGGTGCCGTCGCGGACAGTCCTATGAGAGACGTTGCAGCTATCCTACCCACGGAGGTTGAATTTACGCACGATGCGGCCGATTCTCCTCGTCCAAGGCGCATAGAGGGCCATGAGGAAGACGCAGGTCGCAAGCGAGTGCATGATGTCGAACGGCACCGCGGCGGCGAGGCGGGCGATCGCCCCCGCGACCGTGAGAGGCTGCACGAAGCCGATGATGTCGTAGGCGTTGATGACGGCGCCGTAGATGAGGCCCGACGCCGCGCCGACGCCCAAGATGCCCGCCGGGCGCGGGCTGCCGTCGCGGCGGGTGAGGGCGCCGTGGTCGGCGAGGACGCCGCCGAGGTAGCCGACGATCCCCCATGCGTACATCTGCCAGGGCGTCCACATCCCCTGCCCCATGAACACGTTGCTCGTGAGCGCCGCCAGGGCCCCGACCATGAAGCCGTTGCGGCGGCCGAGCGAGGCGCCGGCGATGATCGCGATGGCCGAGACGGGCTTGAAGTCGGGAATCGGCCCGAAGAGGATGCGCCCCGCCGCCGCGAGGGCGGCGAGCACGAGGGTCGGCATGATCTGGCGGAGGGCCGGCCGCGTGGACTCGTAGCCCGCGAAGAAGAGGGCGAGCACGAGGACGACCACGAGGAACATGAGGCCCGCGGCGCTCGCCGGGGCGAGGGCGAGGGAGGCCGCCATGACGGCCGGCACCGCGAGGAGGAGCGGCACCTCGAGGGCGCTGAGGACGCGGGCGAGGGCGCGAGGGCGCGCCGCGCTGCGGTCAGGGTCGGTAGTAGACATTTCCTGCGAAGAACTCCTCCCGTGGACTCGTGCACGCGATCTCGCCATCGAAGACCATCGAGACATCATCCACCACCTGGCTGACGAAATCGAGGTCATGCGTGGCGAGGACGACATCGGCGCCGCCGTCCGCGGCCTCCCGGAGCAGGGCGGCGACACGCCGGCGGGCCGTGAGGTCGAGCCCCTTGCTCGGCTCGTCCAAGAGGAGCAGGCGGGGGCGGGTGAGCAGGAGCTTCGCGAGAGCGAGGAGCTGCTGCTGGCCGCCGGAGAGGTCGTGCGGGTGCAGGGCGGCGAGACCGGTGAGGCCCACGCGGTCGAGCATGGCGTCGGCCTCGCGCTGGGCGTATCCCGTGGCGGCGGCCCACTCCATGAGCTCGTCGGCGACAGTCTCCTCCGCGAACACCGCCCGCGGGTCCTGCGGGAGGAGGGCCCGGGCGCTCGAGGCGAGGGCGAGGGAGCCGCGGTTCAGCTTGTTGATGCCCGCCATGAGCGAGAGGAGCGTCGACTTGCCGCTGCCGTTGCCGCCCACGAGCGCGTGGATGCGGCCGGGGCGAACCTCGAGCTCAAGGTTGCGGAGGACCCAGTCGCCAGCGCGCCCGTAGCGGAACCAGACGCGGGAGAAGCGGGCCGCGGCGGGGGCGGCGCGGCGGGGTGCGGGGGGCGTCGGGCTCGCAGGGGCGGCGGGGGCGACAGCGGCGGGCGCGCCGTCTCCCCCCTCCCCGAACGGGGGGAGGAGCCGGGGTTGCCGCTCCAGCGCGGCGAGGTCGGCGACCTCGCGCAGCCGGCCGTCCACGAGCTCGAACGCACAGGTGGCGTAGGGCACCATGGCCTGCGGCCGGTGCGTCGCCACCACCACCGTGCACCCGAGCTCGCGATTCACTCGGAAGAGGGCGTGGAGGAAGGTCTTCTCGGCGATGGGGTCGAGCTGGGCCGTGGGCTCGTCGAGCAGGAGGAGCCGCGGCTGCATCACGAGGGTCGACGCGAGCGCGAGCAGCTGCTTCCGGCCGCCCGAGAGCGTGTCCGTCTCCCTGCGAAACCACTCCTCCATTCCGAAGAAGTAGCTGGTCTCGGCCACGAGGCGGCGCATCTCGGCCTGGGGGACGCCGAGGTTCTCCAAACCGAAGGCCATCTCGTGCCAGACGCTCTCACAGACGAGCTGGTTGTCGGGGTTCTGGAACACGTATCCGATGCCCGCGGCCGCGTCCGCGCGCGGGAGGGTCCCCACCGGCGCCCCGAGGGCGGAGAGGCTCCCCGAGCGCTCCCCCGCCGGGGCGATCTCGGACTTGAGCAGGGAGAGCAGGGTTGACTTCCCCGATCCGGTGCCGCCCACCAGCAGCGCGAAGGAGCCCGCGGGCACGCTCCAGGAGAGGCGGGAGAGGACGGGCCGCTCGGCACCGGGGTAGGTGAACGTGAGGTCGCGCACCTCGATCACGGGAGCCGCCGGGGGCCGCGCCCCCGAAGCGGGCACCGATGCCGCCCGCCCGCGCCCGTCGCGTCCCGCTCCGTGCTGCAGGAACGCGGGCAGCCCGGATCCCCCCTCCATCCGGCCGCTCATGCGAACCGCCTCCTCTCAACCGCATGCAGCGCCGTGGGAACGAGCATCCACAGCGCGTACGGAACATATCCCCACCAGGGGCGCAGCTCGCTCATCGTCGGGAAGAAGCGGTACTGCGAGGCCGCGAGCCAGGCGAGGGCGCCCACCGCGGCCCCACCCGCGACGACGGCCGCCAGCGCGCCGGCGTCCGCGACGGTGAAGCGGTGCCGCGCGTAGGTGGTCCGCCGCGCCGCGGCGTCCCAGCCGCGGGCGCGCATCGCGTCGGCCGTCTCAAGCGAGTCCTCCATGGTCCAGCCCATGAGCACGCTCGAGGCGCGGAGCCTCCCGCGCAGGGTGCGGATGCCCGAGCGGGCACGGCCGCGGGCGATCACGTCCTGTACGGCGAGGACGGCGCGGCCCTGCCGGACGAACCGCGGGATCAGCCGCATGATCATCGAGATCATCAGCGCGATCACGGGGATCACGTTGCCGAGCAGCGACATCACGCCCTCCATGGGAAGCAGCGCCGAGGCGGCCTGGAACCAGAGCACGCTCGCAACCAGGAGCCCTCCCATCACGAGGCCATAGCAGATGCTCTCGAGGTAGACCGCGCGCATCCCCAGGCGGAGCACCTCGGTTGAGCCGGCGGCGGAGAAGATCGGGTTGATCAGGGCAACGATCACGAGGAACGGCAGCTGCCAGCGGAGGCGGGCGAGGGTCGCCGCGGGGCCGTCCGCGCAGCAGCCGTAGGCGAGGCCGCCGGCCAGCGAGAGGGCCACGAGCACCGGCTGCATGCCGAACATCGTGAGGGAGAGGGTCACGACGAGGTACGCGGCCGGGACCGCAGGGTGCGCGGTGGCGAAGGCGGTGGGCTCCGGTGCGCGGCTCATGGGCGGCGACCGCCCGCGTCATCCGCAGCGTCGGCGTCATCGGCGCCCGGGCGGTTACGGGCGCGCCAGGCGTCGACGCCCTCGTCCCGACGGGCGCGGCCGCCGCGGTTCCGCACGAGCACGTAGGCCCCGAACGCGGCGGCGAAGACGAGGGCGCCCACGCCGAGGCCGGCGCCTGTGGGGAGGGTCGCCCCGGCGAGGGCGCCGCCGATCGTATCGAGGCCGGAGGCGCCGCCGACGGGCGTGGCCGCGGCGCGGTCAGCGTCGGGGGCGAGGGCCACGAGCTGGGATGACGACGCGGTGGGCGCCGCGATCAGGACCGTGCCCTCGCGGGTCGCGAGGGGAGACGGTGCGGTGGCGAGGCCGCGCTCAGACGGCTCCCGGAGCAGGCGGGCCCTCATATCCGCCTCCCTGGATGCGGGGGCGTCGAGGGCAAGGGAGACGACCGCTCCCGCCGCGTCGGCGATGACGACCTCGACCGCCGCCTCCGCGGTCCGCGGCCCGCAGGCGGTGGCCAGCGGAATCGGGGCGAGGGGGCCGGCGAGGGACGGGAGATCGACGGAGGCGATGAGGGCCGGGGCGGCGTCAAGGTCGATGAGAACGGCGCGGTAGCCGCCCTGGTCGGCCGCGTCGCCAAGCACCGCCACCGCACGGCCCGCGAAGACGACGGGGTCGCATGCGGGCACGCCGACGCCGAGCTCGAGCGTTGTAGTGAGCGCGAGGGCCGGCGCCGGGTTGGCCGCGCCGGTATCGGCCGCGGGCGACGCGGAGAGCAGGACGAACTCCGACGCGGATCCATCCGAGGAGACGCCCACAACGGCGACACCACCGTCGAGCCCCACCGGGACGCTCGCGAGCCTCAGGCAGCCGGGCGCGGCCTGAGGGATCTCGATCGAGGGCGCGTCCTCAAAGGGGCGCTCGGCGGAGGCGTCGATCAGGTGGGCAGCGCGGATGCCGTCGCAGAAGAGGGCGGTCGCGTCTCCCATGCGGATGAGCTGGGGCGAGGCGGCGAGCGGCGAGGCGGGTGCCGTGAGCGAGGCCGTGGCGAGGGCGGAGCCGTCAAAGGGTGCGAGCGAGCTCAGGGTGATGCGGCGCTCAGCCGCGCCATCACTGGCTGCGGCCGCGATCACGCGGTCGCCCACCCCGAGGGGCGCGGTTGCAAGCAGACCGGCGTCCGTGGGATCGAGCCCCGACCCCCCGGAGGTCCAGACGAGCGTGAGGTCCTCATCGACGGCGGCGAGGCGGCCGTCCGCCAGGGCCACGATCAGCATGGCGTCGACGAACACCGATCGGACGGGATCTGACGCGGGGCCGGGAAGCGCGAGGCCGCCCACCTTGGCGCCTGTCGCTGCATCGAGCTTGACGAGGTCCTGCCCCATGAGCGCGTATATATAGGTTGCCTGCCCCGTCTGACGCAGGGCGAGCGGGACCGCGACGGCGCCCTCCGGCGCGTCGAGCGACCAGGCGGCCGCGTCCGATGCCGGGGCGGACACGGGCACGGCGCCCGGGACGAGGCTCCCGCGCATCGTGGTGGCATAGCCGGGCCATGCGGTGAACACGGAGGTGAAGGCCTCATGGGAACCCGTCGCGGCCGCCGTATCGGAGTCCGCCGCGGCAGCAGCGGCCCGTGGCATCGACCCCCATGCGGCCGCGCCCGCGAGCGCGAGCTGCACCGCCCGCCGACGCGTCATCGAACCACCGCGCATCGCTGTCCCCCTTCTTCATCCGCCGCACGCCCCGTGCCGCGCCTTTCGATGCGTTCCATTGTACGCGGTCGGCCCGGGAAGCCGGAAGGAGCGGAGAGGTCGCGGGCGCGGGCGACGGATGCGTGGCCGCCGGTCCCCCCACCGCTCCGCTACCATAGGCACGAGTCGAGGACGCTCGAGACCGAAACAGGGGAGGATATGGAAGACCTGCTGATTCTGGAGTACCCCAAGGACGGGGTGCGACTCTATGACAACCGCATCGAGTACAGCGACCGCGGGCTCAGGACGGCCCTCGCGATCACCCATGTCACGGACCTGGCGCTCGGCCACAAGAGGGTCGGCGTGTGGGTCGGAGTTCGGTGGCACTGGATCACCCTCTGCAGGAAGGACGACGCCGAGGAGCTCTTCACCGCAGCGAGCCTGCTCATCGGCCGCTAGGGTCTGGCGGCCGATGCCTCAGCCGGGCGTGGGCTCAGACGGGCGCCGTCGGCCACGGCTCTGCAGACGGATCGCGTTCCCACGTCCCAAAGGGGGGTTGCTCGTTTCCATTTTGCCGTTTCTGGACTCTATTTCCGCCCCCACCGCGTCACACCGCCTCAACCGCCCGCACGCCATTCTCGTCCGCCAAGATAAACTCCATCAAGATAAAGTGACTCCGCGCGACCCGACCCATTAGGGTCCAGAACCGCAAAAGTGGAAACGAAAGACCCCTTGCACCACAGCCCAACCCCGCGAAACCGCCGCGCGCCCGCGCCATAAACGTGCACTTTGCGAACGCTGACGCCCGCCCCCGGCGCGACGACACCCCTGCGCTATCATCGAGGAGCAACATACGAGCCCACAGGGAGAGCACATGGACGCGACCGCCATCATCCTTGCCGCAGGCGAGGGCACCCGCATGAAGTCCAAGCACGCCAAGGTGTCCCACGCCATACTGGGAAAGCCGATGATCGCCTGGGTGGTCGACGCCACGCTCGCCGCCGGCTGCACCCGCGTCATCGTGGTTGTCGGCAGCCACGCCGATGAGGTCCGCGCCCTGCTCGCGAGCACCTACGGCGACTCCCCCATCCCCGTCGAGACGGTCGAGCAGACCGAGCGCCTGGGCACCGGGCACGCGGTCAAGGTCGCGCTCGAGGCCACAGGCATCGCCGCTGGCCCCGTCGTCGTGCTCAACGGCGACCTGCCGCTCATCCAGCCCGACACCATCGCCCGCTTCGCCGCCTCCGTCACCGAGGGCGCCGCAGGCTCCGTCCTCACCATGACCCCGCCTGATCCGCACGGCTACGGCCGCATCCAGCTCGACGCCGAGGGCTCCATCGTCCGCATCATCGAGCAGAAGGACTGCACGCCCGAGCAGAGCGAGCGCTTGCTCGAGTGCAACGCCGGCTGCTACGCCTTCGACGGCGCGGCGCTCTCCCGGCACATCGGCGAGATCCGCAGCGAGAACGCGCAGAACGAGTACTACCTCCCCGACATGGTCGAGATCCTGAAGGCCGCCGGCGAGCGCGTGGGCATCTACCACTGCGACGACTACCGCGACGGCCTCGGCGTGAACTCCCGCGCCCAGCTCGCCGAGCTCACGACCATCGCGCGCGACCGCGTGAACGCCCGTCTCATGGCCGAGGGCGTCACCTTCATCGACCCGGCCCAGGCCTGGATCTCCCCCGACGCCGAGGTCGGCCGCGACACCGTCGTCTGGCCGCAGACGCACCTGATCGGCCGCACCGTCATCGGTGAGGACTGCCAGCTCGGCCCCAATACCCGCCTCACGGACGTCCGCGCCGGCGCGGGCTGCGTCATCGACGAGACCGTGGCGATCGAGGCCGTCCTCGAGGACGAGGTCACCTGCGGCCCGCGCGCCTACCTGCGTCCGGGCACCCACATGCTCCGCGGCTCCAAGGCCGGCACGCACGTCGAGATCAAGAAGTCCACCATCGGCGAGGGATCGAAGGTCCCCCACCTCTCCTATATCGGCGACACCACCATGGGCGCCGGCGTCAATGTGGGCGCCGGGTCCATCACCTGCAACTACGACGGTGCCCGCAAGCATCCGACCGAGATCGGCGACGGGGCCTTCATCGGCTCCGACACGATGATGGTCGCGCCCGTGCGCATCGGGGCCGGGGCGCTGGTGGGCGCCTCGAGCTGCATCACCAAGGATGTCCCTGACGGGGCGCTCGCGCTTGAGCGCTCCGAGCAGCGCATCATAGAGGGTTACGCCGCCGCGCGCCGCGCGAAGGAGTAGCCCGGTCGCGGCGACGCGGCCGCTCGGCAAGGAAGTTTGGCAACCTAACCAAAGGAGAAGAAGGGGCTATGCCGACTAACGATCCCAGAAAGACCCTCTGCATCAGCAAGAGCCTGCGCGTGTTCTCAGGCTCGTCCAACCGTCCGCTTGCGGAGAAGATCGCCGCACAGCTCGGGGTCAGCCTGGCGCCCATCACGCTCGAGCAGTTCGCGAACGGCGAGATCTACGCCCGCTACGACGAGACCATCCGCGGTGCGGACGTCTTCTTCGTGCAGTCCGTCTCCGGCCGCGTGAACGACATGCTGATGGAGGTCCTGATCGCCGCCGACGCCGCGAAGCGCGCCTCCGCCCGCTCGATCACCGCCGTCATCACCCACTACGGCTACGCCCACCAGGACCGCAAGGCCGGCCCGCGCGAGCCGATCACCGCGCGCCTCGTGGCCGACCTGCTCGAGACCGCCGGCATTGACCGCATCATCACCCTCGACCTGCACCAGGGCCAGATCCAGGGCTTCTTCGACGTTCCGGTGAACCACCTCTCGGCGCTCCCGCTCTTCGCCGACTACTACAACAACATGAACTTCGACACGGACAACCTCGTCGTCGTCTCCCCCGACGTGGGCCGCGCCAAGGCCGCCAAGAAGCTCTCCGACATGCTCGGCTGCAGCCTCGCGATCGCCCACAAGGGCCGTCCGCGCCACAACGCCGCCGAGGTCATGGGCATCATCGGTGATATCGACGGCAAGACCTGCGTCATCAACGACGACATGATCGACACCGCGGGCACGCTCTGCGCGAGCGTCCGCGAGCTCAAGAAGATGGGCGCCGGCGACATCTACGTGTGCGCCACGCACGGCATCTTCTCCGGCCCGGCCATCGAGCGCCTGAACGACGCGCCGATCGTGGAGTGCGTGGTCACGGACGCCATCCCCGTCCAGGTGGGCGGAAAGATCAAGACGATCACCGTCGCCGAGGAGTTCGCGAACGCGATCGCCGCGGTCTACAACGAGCAGTCGGTGTCGAAGATCGTCGGTGGCGACTTCGCGATGTAGCACGGGGCGCGTCCCGTATCCGCTGCGGTAGGGAAAACCCGCCGGCCCCCGGTTTACGCTGGGGTCCGGCGGGTTTTCTGCTTTGGGGATGCGGGTGCGCGGCGGGCTCGCGGGGGCGCGGCGGCGAGGACGACGGCCTTAGATCGTGAGTCCCTCCTTGATGAAGTCGCCGCGGTCGAGGTCATCGAAGGCCTGACGCAGCTCGGCCTGGGTGTTCATGACGATCGGCCCGGCCCAGGCGATGGGCTCGCCGAGCGCCCGGGACCCGATGAAGAGCACCTGCGACCCCTCGCCCACGCCCTCGATCTGAACGGCATCGCCCTCGGTGAGCTTGACGGCGGTCTTCTCGCGCACGAGCGTTCCGTCCACGCGGGCGTCGCCCTTGAGCGTGAAGAGCATGACGGAGTCGTCGGGGGCGGTGGGGATGTCGAGCGCGGCGCCGTCGGCGAGATGCACGTCGTAGTAGTTGACCGGCAGGTGCTCGCTCACGTGGCCCTGGGCGTCGCCGTAGCTCCCGGCGAGCACGCGCACCTTGCCGCCCTCCACCTCGACCTCGGGGATGTCCTCGGCCTTGAGCGCGCGGTAGGTGGGGGCGCTCATCTTCTCGGCGGCGGGGAGGTTCAGCCAGAGCTGCACGCCGAGCAGACGCTCGGCGGCGGGAACCTGCTCCTCGTGCAGGATGCCCGAGCCGGAGTTCATCCACTGCACCTCGCCGTCCTCGACGGTGTCCTCGTTGCCGAGGGTGTCCTTGTGCTTCATCTTGCCGCGGTACACGTAGCTGATGGTCTCGATCCCGCGATGCGGGTGGAGGGGGAAACCGGCGGTGTAGTCGTCGGGGTCCGTGCTGTCGAACGAGTCGAGCATGAGGATCGGGTCGAACTCGCGGACCGTGTCGTGACCGAGGACGCGGACGAGGCTCACGCCCGCCCCGTCGATGGCGCGCTGGCCCGTGACCTGCGTTTTGATGGTACGGTTCATGAAAGCTCCTTTCTGCTGACCGGGCGTGGCCCGTCCCGCTTATGTTGTCTCGACAACTATACCCAGATACCGACCGTTCAACATGCGGCGTTGGATACCGGGCTGCAGAGCGGCGGGGGCGTCCGGTGATGGGCTGGGCGCGGCATTCGAGGTGACGATGGACGCAGGGGCAGCTGGCGCGCGGGGCGGTGGGGTATGATGATGCGCGATGAAACGAAGAAGGAGCGTAGATATGGCAGCAGCCCAGCCCCAACCGATCCGCCTGGTGGCCGGCCTCGGCAACCCCGGCGAGGAATACGCGGAGACCCGGCACAACGCCGGGTTCAAGGCCGTGGATGAGCTCGCGCGGCAAGCGGGCGTCACGTATTGGAAGAGCCAGCTCGGTGCCGAGGTGGCCGTCATCAAGGTGCGCGACGAGGAAGCCGAGGGCGGGAGCCGCGAGGTCGTGCTCGTGAAGCCGCAGTCGTATATGAACACGAGTGGCGGGCCGATCTCCAAGCTCTGCCAGCAGTATCGCGTGAAGCCGACGGAGGTGCTCGTCATCCACGATGAGCTCGATATTCCCCCGGGAGATGTGCGCGTGAAGGTCGGTGGCGGGCACGCCGGGCACAACGGGCTCCGGTCGATCATCGACAAGCTGGGAAGCCGTGATTTCAGCCGCGTGCGCGTGGGGATCGGAGACCCGCCGGGGCGCATGGCCGTGGCGGATTTCGTGTTGAAGCAGTTCAGGCCGAAGGAGGCCGAGGAGTTCGCGGAGACCTGCGGTCGGGCCGCGGATGCCGCGGCGATGGCGGTCACCCGCGGCGTGGTCTTCGCCCGCGACCACGTGAACGGATCCGCCGGGAGCAACGGGAAGCATTAGGCGCAGGGGCCGGATGGGAGCCCCGAGCTGCGCCGGCGGCGGGCGCTGGGTGTTGGGCCGCATACGTTAAAGAGAGGGCGCTTTGGCGGGAGAGGCCTGCATGCGCTAAAGAGGGGCCCGCTTGGCAGACGTGGCCTGCATGCGCCAAAGAGGGGTCGCTTGACAGAAGTCCCCATTGTGAACGAAGTGGGGCCCGAAAAAGCCCTCCTATTCCCCATTTTGAATAGCTTTTGATGTGCATTTCTGCACTTTCGAGAGCATTGGTGCCAGAAGTCCCCACTGTGAACGCGCACAGTGGGGACTTCCGTCAAACCGACCCCCCCTCAACTGCGAGCATGGCAGGATGGAGGCAAGGCTGGGAACGCCATGTCGGCCGGCGCGCCTGAACCCGGAAACGCAACCGCTGTTCGCATCCGCAACAGCCCCATCCGGCCGCCCCGCCCCCGCCCTCGCGCCCCGCCCCGCCCCGTCGCCCCCGTCGCGCTCGCCACGCCCCTCGCCCCCCCACCGCTCCCCGTAACCGCCACGCCGCACGCCGGGCCCGCTATATCGGCCGCACATACCGCTGCGGTATACTAAACAGCCTACGTGCGCGCGATTTCACTCGCGCTGCGCAGGTGGTTGCATAAGAGGCGCAGTCGCCCGGAAGCCTACCGGCTCTCCGTTCGCGCTTCAGCACAAGAGAGGGGTTCTATGTTCCAGATCCTGAAGAAGACGCAGTTCTCGGAGAAGGTCTTCGAGTTCCGCGTCCACGCCCCGAGGATGGCCCGCGCGGCGCACGCCGGCCAGTTCCTCATGGTGCGCATCGACGAGACCGGCGAGCGCGTGCCGTTCACGTTCGCCAACTGGGATGAAGAGGAGGGCTGGATCGAGTTCATCTTCATGGTGATCGGCAAGACCACCCAGTGCCTCTCCCAGCTGAACGAGGGAGACTACATCCGCGACATCACCGGACCGCTCGGCAAGCCCACCGAGATCGAGGGCGACCGCGTGGCCATCGTCGGCGGCGGCGTCGGCCTCGCCATCGCCTACCCCGTGGCCCGCACGGCCTGCGAGCAGGGCAAGGAGGTGAACGTCATCATGGGCGCCCGTTCCAAGGACCTCATGATCCTCTTCGAGCAGTTCGCCGCCCTCCCGCTCAAGAACCTCTTCGTCACCACCGACGACGGCTCCATGGGCGAGCAGGGCGTGGTCACGCTCCCGCTCGGTCGCCTCTGCGAGACTGACCAGATCGACTCCGTCTTCTGCGTCGGCCCCGTCCCCATGATGAAGTTCTCCACGCTCACCTGCCGTGAGCACAACATCCCGATCGTCGCGAGCCTGAACCCGATCATGGTCGACGGCACGGGCATGTGCGGCTGCTGCCGCGTCGAGGTGGGCGGCGAGACGCAGTTCGCCTGCGTCGACGGCCCCGATTTCGACGCCACGCTCGTCGACTGGGACGACCTCGCCCGCCGTCAGGCCACGTATCGGCCTGAGGAAGCCGAGTCCGTCCATCGCCACGCCGAAGAGGAGGCCTGCGCATGCCAGAGGTAAAGAGGTACCGTCCCAGCCGCGAGCCGCGCGTCGCCCCCAACGAGGAGCCGGCATCCGAGCGCGCCCGCGACTTCCGCCCCGTTGACACGGGCTTCACCAAGGAGAACGCCATCGCCGAGGCCAACCGCTGCCTCGACTGCAAGCGCCCGTTCTGCATGGAGGGCTGCCCGGTGGGCATCCACATCCCGCAGTTCATCGAGCGCATCCGCGAGGAGGACTGGACCGGGGCCCTCTCCACGATCAAGGGCGACAACCTGCTCCCGTCCGTCTGCGGCCGCGTGTGCCCGCAGGAGAACCAGTGCGAGGGCAAGTGCATCCTCGGGCGCAAGGGCGAGCCCGTCGCCATCGGCCAGCTTGAGCGCATGCTCGGCGACATGGCCGACGAGGTGGGCCAGGCGCCTGAGTGCAAGCCCAAGAACGGCAAGAAGGTCGCTGTGATCGGCTCCGGCCCGAGCGGCATCGCCTGTGCGGGAGAGCTCGTGCGCGAGGGCTTCGAGGTCACCGTCTTCGAGGCGTTCTTCACCGGTGGAGGCGTCCTGACCTACGGCATCCCCGAGTTCCGCCTGCCCAAGGAGATCGTCAGGCGCGAGATCGACAGCCTGGAGCAGCTGGGCGTCCACTTCGAGTACAACTCCGTGGCGGGCCGGCTCTTCACGGCCGAGCAGCTCTTCGAGGAGGAGGGGTACGACGCCCTCTACCTCGCGGTCGGCGCGGGCCTGCCCCGCTTCCTGCACATCCCCGGCGAGAACCTGCCGGGCGTGTACTGCGCGAACGAGTACCTCACGCGCACGAACCTCATGCACTCCTATGACTTCCCCGTCTACGACACGCCGATCAAGCACGGCAAGCACGTCGTGGTGTTCGGCGGCGGCAACGTGGCGATGGACGCGGCCCGCACGGCGCTGCGCCTGGGCGCCGAGAGCGTGACACTCGCGTACCGCCGCACCGAGGCCGAGATGCCGGCGCGCCTCGCCGAGGTTCACCACGCCAAGGAGGAGGGCGTGAAGATCCTCGAGCTCGTGAACCCGCTTGAGTTCACAGCCGATGAACAGGGCTTCGTTGCGTCCGTCAAGCTCGAGCGCATGGAGCTCGGCGAGGAGGACGCCTCCGGGCGCCGCCGGCCGATCGCCGTGCCAGATTCCGCCTTCGAGATCCCCTGCGACGTGGCGATCACCGCCATCGGCACGCGCGCGAACCCGTTCGCGACGCTCTGCGCCGATGTCGAGACGAACCGCTGGGGCCTCATCGAGGCCGACGAGGACGGGCGCACGTCGAACCCGCGCGTGTGGGCCGGCGGCGATATCGTGACCGGTGCCGCGACGGTCATCCTCGCGATGGGTGCGGGCAAGAAGGCCGCGCATTCTATTACGGAGACGCTGCTCGCGGAATAGCGCGACGGCCCGCGGCCGCGGCGGCGATGGCCGCGCGAACGTGGGCAGGCACGCGGCGATACGCGTTTCACGTGTGACGAACCGGCTCTGGGCAACGCTCCCGGGGCCGGTTTTCGTTTGAGCCGCGGGGTATGGGGTCAGCGATGGAGTCCTCACTTGCACGGGACACCGAACGAATGACCTCGTCCACCTGGCCGGTTTTCGTTTGAGGAGCGGGATGGGAGGCAGCGGTGGGCCCTCGCATGGGGGGTACCGCGCGGCGCCCGCGGCCTCCCGACGCCCGAGGGCCCGCGCTTAGCGCGCTCGGCGCCCGGGCGGCCGTCTGTGAGACGGGCCCGACGCGGCGTTTCCACATCGATAGGGTGTTCCTCGTTTCCACTTTCCCGTTTCTGGACGCTATTCCGGCCCCCGGCCGAGTAGCCGACCCCGCCGCTCACAGACCAACTGCGGAAACGCCGCCCTCATCAAAGAAAAAGGAGCCGGCTTCACGCCGGTCCCCATATTAGCGTCCAGAAACGGAGAAATGAAAACTAGAAACCCCCTAGGAGCGTGTCAAGAGGGTGAAAACCCAGCCACGACCCCGTGCCATGGGGGCGCCGACGGACCGGATCATGCGCGCCCGGTGCGCCCGCCCCAGGCCCGGGAGGAAACGCGGCACCGCCGGCCGCAAACGGGCCGAATCGCATGCACCCGGGCGCGTACCCGGGACCCGAGGTGCACCGCGCCCCTACTCCGCACTGGGCACCCGTCCGGGAGCCAAGGCGCGCCGGGCGCCACTCCGTACGCCCGACGCCCGTCCGGGGCCCGACCCGCGCCTACTCCGTGGCCGACATCGGCTCCGCGCCGGTGGTCTCGACCGCCTCGGCGGCCTCGGCCTCGAACACGCCGAGCTCGGCGAGCTTCGCCCGGTACGCCGCCGCGATCACCTCGACGCAGCCCTGCCGCCCCAGCTTCGCGCGGTTGACCACGATGTCCTTTCCATCGCTCATCTTCCACTTGCCCGCAGAGTAGCGCTTGTAGAAGCCCTCGCGCGCCCTCTGCATCTCGCGCACGAGCTTCGCGCCGCGGCGCCGGTTGAGGCCGCGCTTGGCCCGCACGATCTCAACGCGATCATCAAACGGCGCTGTCACGAGCACGGCGATGTGGTTCGGATTCGAACGCAACAGGTAATCGGAGAGCCGCCCCTCGATGATGCAGCTCTCGGTCGCGCCGAGATCGAGGATGACCTGCGACATCGAGCTGAACAGTTTGTCCGAGAGGGTGCGCGCGTCAACGCGGTCGGGCAGGAACGCCGTCATCGCGGCGGCCATGCGCTCGTCGTAGTCGGCCAGCTTGTCGAGGGATTCGCCGCTGCGGATCGCCGATCGCACGAGCAGCTCGTTGTCGTACAGCGGGATCCCGAGCTCCATCGAGAGCATCTTGCCGATCTCGTGCCCCTCGGCTCCGAAATCGCGGGCGATCGTGATGACGACCGGTTGACCGGCGCGCGCCGCGTCCTTGCCCTCAACGCGCCGCTCGATGATGCGCTTCCTGAACAGTGCCATGTCCCTACCTCCTCACGCCGTCGATGCGGCGAGTCGAATCATTCCGTATGCCGGGCGCCCTACGCCGCCACCTGACGGCGCTGGTATCCGCGCACCAGCAGCGAGATCCCGAAGTTCAACGCGAAGTACAGCGCGAACACGAACCCGTAGAGCATCATCACCTGGCTGAGGTCGACCGCGTGCGCCATGACCACGTTCGTCGTGTACATGAACTCGGCGACGTTGATGCCGGCGAGATACGACGAGTCCTTGATCACCGTCGTGCACTGAGAGAACAGCGCCGGGATGATCGTCTTGAACGTCTGCGGGAGCACGATGTAGAACATCGTCATCCAGAACCCGAATCCCTGCGACTGCGCCGCCTCGAACTGACCCGTCGGAACCGCGTTCAGGCCGCTTCGGATGATCTCGGCCATGACCGCCGAGGTGAAGAGCGTGAACGCGAGCACGGAGATCACGATGTCCGAGCCCTGCACGGTGAAGTAGATGAAGAGGATCCACAGCAGGTTCGGCGTGCAGCGGAAGAGCTCGATGTAGATGTTCACGATCACGCGGACGGGACGCGGCCCGAACTGCTTGGCGATGGCGAAGATGGTACCGAAGAGCACCGAGAACACGATCGCGAGGGCGGAGATCTCGATCGTCTTGAGGAAGCCGCCCATGATGTAGATGAGATTCGTCGCGTTGAAGATCTCCATGGCCTTACGCCTCCTTTCCGTCGGTCGAGGCGTCCGCGGGCACATCAGCCCCGGCACCGGCGCCAGCGGCCACGAGCTCGGCGAGCCCCGGGATCTCCTTGGCCTTCGGGCGCACCTTGGAGCGGCGCTCGAGCACCTGGACGAGCATCGCGAGCGGGAAGCAGATGATGAAGTACATCGCCACGCAGACGAGGTAGCCCTGCATGTAGCCGTAGAGCGACACGAAGTTGTCCGAGCGGTACATGAGGTCGCCGCCGGCCACGAGCGCGAGCACCGAGGTGTTCTTCACGAGGTTGAGCGCCTGGTTGCAGAGCGGCGGCAGGATCACCTTGAAGGTCTGCGGCAGGATGATGTAGCGGTAGGCCTGCGGGCGGGAGAAACCCTGGGAGCGCGCCGCCTCCATCTGGCCGCGCGGCACGGCCTCGATACCCGTACGGATGACCTCGGCGATGTAGGCCGCGTGGTAGAGGCCCACGCCGAGCGAGCCCAGCGCGAACGGCGCGATGCGCACCGGGTCGGGCGCGCCCGTGATGCTCGCGAGGATCGTCGGCCCAACCATGTACATGAACATGACCTGCACCGGCAGGGGTGTGTTCTGGAAGACCTCAACGTACACGCGGGTGATGCCGCGCAGCGCCAGCGACCGCGAGGTCGAGAGCACGCCAAGCAGGGTGCCAAGAACGAGCGACAGCACCAGGCCGGCGATGACGACCTGCAGGGTGACGGCGAAGCCGGCCCAGAACGTGTCGACGGCGCCGAACGTGGCGGCCCAGCGGGTGGGATCAAGCAATCCTTCTAGCATATGGTTCCTTCCTCTCCGACCGGCCGCTTAGACCAGGCCCCACGCGGAGATCTCGTCATCGAGCCACCCGGAGGCGAGGAGCGCCTCCACCGTCTCGTTCACGGAGCCCGAGAGGTCGCTGCTCCGCTTCGTAGCGATGCCGTAGTTCTGCTCGCCGAACTTGACCTCGGGCTCGAGCAGCTCGACGGTGTCGTTCATGTAGCCGGAGAGCGTCGAGCGATCCATGGCGAAGCAGTCTATGTTACCGGCGTCGAGCGAGCTCTTGAGGATCGGGTAGCCCGAGAACGCGAGGAACTCCGGGGTGATCCCCAGGCCGCGGTCCTCGATCATCTGCTCGATGTTGCCCTGGGTGGTCGATCCCTGGGACACGCCGATGATCTTGCCATCCAGGTCGGCGATCCTCGTGAACCCGGAGCGCTTCTTCACCATGAGGCCGATGTAGTCCGTGCGGTAAGGCTCGCTGAAGTCCCAGGACTTCTTGCGCTCGTCGGTGATCGTGTAGGTGGCGCAGACGAGGTCGAGCTGGTCGTTGTCGATGAGCGGACCGCGCGTCTTGGGTGTCACGTCGGTGAACTCGACGAGGCCCCGCTCCTGGGCGTCCTCGTAGCTGACCCCGAAGATCGAGGCCGCCACCTGGTAGCAGAGGTCGATCTCCATGCCCGCATAGGTGCCTGTGGCCGGATCGAAGTAGCCGTAGCCGGGGACGTCCTTCTTCACGCCGGCTGCGAGGTGCCCGCGCTCCCTGATGGCGGCGAGCTTCGAGCCGTTCGCAGCGGTCGAGCCGGCGGACGCCTGCGCCCCGCAGCCCACGAGACCCGCGGCTGCGGCGGTGGCCGCGAGGGCGAGGAAGCCGCGGCGGCCCATCATCGCGCGCCCGAGGCGCGCCGTGTCGCTTGATGCAGTCATACCCGCCCCCTAGTGCAGGATCTTCGCCAGGAACTCGCGGCAGCGCGGGTTCTGCGGGTTGTCGAAGAAGTGCTCGGGCGTGCCCTCCTCGAGGATCTGGCCGTCGTCCATGAAGATCACGCGGTCGGCCACGAGGCGCGCGAAGCCCATCTCATGGGTGACGCACATCATGGTGATGTTCTCGTGCGCGAGCTCGACCATGACGTCGAGGACCTCCTGCACCATCTCGGGGTCGAGGGCGGAGGTGGGCTCGTCGAAGAGGATGATCGGCTGCTTGGTGCAGAGGGCGCGGGCGATCGCCACGCGCTGCTGCTGGCCGCCGGAAAGGTTCTGCGGGTACTCCCCCGCCTTATGCGCGAGGCCGACGCGCTCGAGCGCGGCCACGGCGGCGCGGGTGGCCTCCTCCTTGCTCTTCTTCTGCAGCTTGATAGGGGCGAGGGTGAGGTTCCCGAGCACCGTCATGTTGGGATAGAGGTTGAAGCTCTGGAACACCATGCTCGAGTACTTGCGGGCCATCTCGAGGTGGTTCTTCTTGGTGAGGGGCGTGCCGTCGATGAGGATCTCACCGGAGGTGGGCTCCTCGAGGTAGTCGACGCAGCGGATCAGCGTCGACTTCCCCGAGCCCGACGGTCCGATGATGACGACCTTCTCCCCCGCCTTCACCGTGAGGTTGATGTCCTTCAGGACATGCAGGTCGCCGAAGTACTTGTTCATCCCCTTGATTTGGATCATGTCTGCCATGCGTCGCATCCCTCCCGCTCATCGCGTCTCTCGCGCGCGGCGCCCATAGACGACGAATCACGTCGGCATCCGCCAGACCACACCCGCTGATCCGGGTTCCTATTCGAATCTCTGGCAGATGATGGCGAGCGGAGACCGTCAGGGCGACGGCGCGCGCATCTTGTGACGAATCGATTATAAAGAACAACCGGCCGCCTCGCATCCCGAGACGGCCGGTTTCCTCGTTTCGAAACGATGCCCCTGCTCAGGGCCGAGCGGGCCCTACGACAGGCGCGCGCCCACCTCGCGTGCGGCGGCGGGCTTATCGAAGTTGCCGCCGGTGGCCTGCGTGAGGGCGCCCATCACGCGCCCCATGTCGCGCTTGGTGGAGGCCCCGGTCTCGGCGATGACCTGCTCGATCAGCGCGACGAGCGCATCGCCTGAGACCTGCTCGGGCAGGAGGCTCTCAAGGATCTTCACCTGCTCTGCGAGGGTCGCCGTGCGTTCGGCGTCGGTGCCGGCCTTCTCGGACATCTCGAGCGTCTCGCCCGTCTGCTTGATCAGGCGCTTGATCATGCTGTCGACATCGGTCTCCGTGGCATCGCGCCTCTCGTTGACCTCGATGTTCTTCACCTCGCCCATGACCTGGCGAATGATGGAGAGCCTTGTCTTCTCCTTGGCCTTCATGGCCGCGACCATCTGCTGCTGCAGCTCGCCCTTGTTCATGGGGACTCCTTTCGCCTCGCGTTACTCGCTCGCGCTGCCGGTGTCCGTAGCGGCGGCCGCGCTGCCGGCGGTGGCGGTGGTCGCCGCGCTGCCGGCCTGGTCCGCCAGCGAGAGGTCCACGTTGTAGGGGACGTTCTCGGGCATCGGGTTGATCTTGATGTCGGCCTTCTTGGTGTACTCGGTCAGCCACTCGTTGTAGGCCGTGGCCTCAGCCTGGGTCTTCAGGATGTTCTTGATGTAGTCCTGGAACTCGGAGGGAAGCTGGTCGACCGAGGTGGCCTCGCCGTCGAGCTTGAAGACATCGGTGCACTTGATGATGTGATAGCCGTAGGTGGTCTCGACGATGCCGCTGATCTGGTCCTTGGAGAGCACTGAGAGCGCGGTCTGGTACTCGGTCACGAAGCTGGTGAGCTTGTCCCAGCCCACGTCGCCACCCTTCTCCTTGGAGCCGGTGTCGTCGGAGTTCTCCTTGACGGCGTCCTCGAAGCTGAGCCCGCCGGCGTTGATCTTATCGAGGATGCCCTGGGCCTTCTCCTTGGCCTTCGCCTTGTCCTCGTCGCTCGTGTTGGTATCGACCTTGATCAGGAGGTTCGAGGACCGACGGGCGTCGTTGTAGGTGGCGATGTTGGCGTTGAAGTAGGAGAGGATCTCATCGTTCGTGGGGTCCTCGGTCTTGGCGACGGACTCGCGGAGCTTCTGCTGCTCGAGGGTCGTGCGGATGTTGTCGCGGTAGGTGTCCTCGGTGTAGCCCATGGCGGTGATGAGCTTCTTGAAGTTGTCCGCACCGCCGTACTGCTCGACGCTCTCGTTGTAGGACTTCTCGACCTCGTCGTTGGACACGGTGATGTTCTCGTCCTTGACGGCCTGCGTGAGCAGGAACTGACGGGCAAGGCCGTCGATGACCTGCTCGCGGTAGGTCTCGGGGGTGAGCCCCTGACCGACGAGATACTTGGCCCAGGCGGCGTCATCGGTGTAGCCGCCTGAGGTGCGGGCGCTCATGATCTGCTTGGTGACGGTGTCCTCGGTGATGTTCACGCCGTTGACCGTGGCGGCGACACCGCCGGTGAGCTCATAGCTCTGCTTGCTGCCGATCTGGTTGAGCACGCCCGAGCAGGCCATGGCCGTGACGGAGAGGAGCATCGCGGCCGCGCCGATGAGCACGAGCACGATCTTCGCGGTCTTGGAGAGGGTCTTCTTCGCGTCGGCCTTCGCGCGTCGGCGACGCTCGCCGGGGGTCGTGGGCTCGGCCTCGGGCGCCTCGCGCTTGACCTTCATGCTCTTCTTGTGCGGGGGCTTGATGCTTGCCATGGACGGTTCCTTTCGGATTTTACGCATATCGCACGGTATTGTCGCATACCCGGGGTTGGTGCGCACCGTGGCACGGAGCATGAGAGCGGAAATGCCGAAAAACCACGGTAAACGGCGGGGCGTGGGCGGTGCGTGCGGGAAGGGGTGCGCCCGGATCTCGGGACGAGGGGCGCAGTGGCGCGCGGTTTGCCGGCGTAAGGCCGCGGCCGGTGTCCGCTTGCCGCTGCAGAAGCCACCGCCGCCCGTAGAAACGCGAGTATTCTGGCTCGAAAGGGGGTTTCTCGTTTTCACTTTTCCGTTTCTGGACGCTATTTCGGGGTTCCGCGGAGTAGGCACTGCCGTGATCGATGAAAACCTGCTTGTTTGCAACTTATGGGTTGTGCATTTTCAGGGTCTCACCGAAGGGTTTCCGTATTAGCGTCCAGAAACGGAAAAGTGGAAATAAAAGACCCCTATCCCGTGCGCGAAGGCAGCAAAAACGGGTGACCGGGCATCGCCCGGCCACCCGTTTCAACAGCAACGCGCTGGGGCATCGCGCCCTATGCCTCGGGAGCCACCTCGACCGTGAGATCGGGCCGCACGGTCACACGGCCGTCGGCGAGCATCTGCACCACCCGCGGGTACAGCTCGTGCTCAACCTCATGGATCCGCTCCTCGAGCTGCTCGAGCGTCCAGCCCTCCTCGATCCGCACCGGCTCCTGGGCGATGATCGGCCCCTGGTCGTACGCCGCGTTCGCGATGTGCACGGTGACGCCCGTCACCTTCACGCCGCGCTCGTATGCGTCGGCGATCCCATGCGCCCCGGGGAAGCTCGGCAGCAGGGCCGGATGCAGGTTGATCACGCGGCCCGGGAAGGTCGCGAGGAGCGGGGCGTGAACTTTCCGCATGTAGCCCGCCATGACCACGTAGGCAACGCCGGCGCGGTACAGCTCCCCGGCGATGACCTCATCGGCCATGATGGGATCGGCGTAGATGTCCTTCGAGAGCGTGAGGGTCTGGATGCCCGCGTCCTCGGCGCGCTTGAGGCCGGCCGCCGACGGACGGCTCGCGACCACGAGCTTGATCTCGGCATTCAGGGTCCCGTCCGCGATGCGGTCGATGATCGCCTGCAGGTTGGTGCCCAATCCGGAGATCAGCACGCCGATCGGCAGCGGGCCGGGATCCCCGCCCGCGGCGCGAAGCGCGGCCGCACCCTGCTCAAGCGTGTTCCCGTCGAGGTGGCCCGCTGGGATGCCCCCGAGCGAGGCCCAACGGCCGTCCCAGGCAGCCACGGACTCAGGCACCGCGGCCTCGAGCTCCGACACCTCCGCGGCGGGAGCGGCCTCCGCCTTCGCGCGATCGACCTCGCGCTCGGCAGCGCTGCTGAAGAAAGCATCGCTCGGGAGCGCCTCGGGCGGCAGCCCCGCTTCCTCGATCAGCCTGCGGTACTCGTCATCGAGCGTGGTCATGCTCTGCTCCCATCCTCAGTGAAAACCCGGTATCGGCTGCTGGCGGCCGGCCTCACGCCTGGTCCGTGTAGCGGACCTCGCCCGTGCCGGCAACGCAGACACCCACGCGGAACGGCTTCTCACCGGCCTGCTCGAGGGCAGTGCGCACGGCGTCCTCGTCCTCGGGCGCGACGATGATCATGAGCCCGGCGCCCATGTTGAAGGTCTTGCAGGCCTCGTCGGGCGTGAGCTGGGCCTGCTCGCAGATGTAGGTGATGACGGGCGGAACGTCCCAACCCATCGAGAAGCCGTCGCGCGCCACGACGGCGTCCACGTCTGCGGCGAGGGCGCGGTTCAGGTTCTCGGAGATGCCGCCGCCCGTGATGTGCGCGATCGCGTGAACCGGCGCGCCGCCGCGCAGGAGCTCGAGGATCGGCTTGACGTAGATGCGCGTGGGCGCGAGGAGGGCGTCGGCGAGAGAGGCGCCGTCGAGCTCCTCGAGCGGGCGCTCAAGCTCGGCGCGGACTGCCGCGGCCTCAGGCGTGCCGGGCACGATCCCGTCCACGCCAATCACGCGCCGCACGAGGGAGTAGCCGTTGGAGTGGACTCCGGTGCTCGGGAGGCCGAGGATGACGTCGCCCGGGCGGACGTTCTTGGGATCGAGCATGCGCGGGCGGTCGACGACGCCCACGGTGAAGCCGGCGAGGTCGTAGTCGTCGGGGCGCATGACGCCGGGATGCTCCGCCATCTCCCCACCCACGAGCGCGCAGCCGGCGAGCTTGCAGCCGTCGGCCACACCCTTCACGATCTTGGCCATGTGCTCGGCCTCGATGTGCCCGATCGCAACGTAATCCAGGAAGAACAGTGGTTCGGCACCGGAGGCGAGGATGTCGTTCACGCACATGGCGACGAGATCCTGGCCCACCGTCTCGTGGCGGTCGAGCAGCTGGGCGAGGACGAGCTTCGTGCCCACGCCATCGGTGCCGGAGATGAGGATCGGGTCCTCCATGTCCTTGAGCGCCGCAGCGGAGAAGAGGCCGCCAAAGCCGCCGATGCCGCCGATGACCTCGGGACGGTTCGTCTCGGCGACCATCCGCTTGATCGCGTCGACCGCGCGGCCGCCCTCAGCGGTGTCCACGCCGGCGTCTTCATAGGTCACATGCTTGGCTGTCTCGGTCATGGCCTCTCCTTCTCGGCTCGGCGGCCCGGGGAGGGCCAGCTCAGACGCTCCCCATAGTAGCATGGGAAGCAGCAGCTCATGGGGTGTGGTGAGGCGCGCGCGGGAACCACGATTCAAAACACCCCGTCCGGCCGGAGCCGCGCCGCGTGGCGGCGTCTCTCAAATCTGACTCAGGATCTCTCAGATTTGAGAGTGAGTCTGAGAGATGGTGTGAGAGATAGCGCGAAGAACCTTCCTCCCATGCCTCGTACCAGGGAGAACCCGATCTCTCTATCTCTCACACACAAACGGGCCGTCTCTCAGATCCGAGAGACGGCCCGTGAAGAGATGCGATCGCGCGCGCCCCTATGCCTGGTGGCGCTGCTCCCAGCTGCGGTCCCGGTCCTTCCGCTCCACCGCGTCCTCGGTGAAGGTGGGGTTCTCGGAGAGGTTCCGCGGGCGGTAGCCCTCCATGAACTTCTCGCGGCCGAAGCTCTCCGGGATCGCCACGGGATAGCGTCCCGTGAAGCACGCGTCGCAGTAGCCGCCCTCAGGCATGCAGGTCAGCAGCCCCTCAACCGAGAGGAAGGCAAGGGAGTCGGCGCCGATCAGCTCGCAGATCTCCTCGACGCTCTTGTTTGCGCTGATGAGCTGCGACTGCACGTCGGTGTCGATGCCGTAGAAGCACGGCCAGATGACCTCGGGAGAGTTGATGCGCACGTGGATCTCGCGGGCGCCCGCCTGGCGCAGCATGCGCACGAGCTGCACCATCGTCGTGCCGCGCACGATCGAGTCGTCGATCACCACGAGGCGCTTGCCCGCGATGTTGTCGCGCAGCGGGTTCAGCTTCATGCGCACGCCCATCGCACGGAGCTCCTGCGTGGGCTCGATGAAGGTGCGCGCCACGTAGCGGTTCTTGATGAGGCCCTCGCCGAAGCGCATGCCACTCTCGTGCGCGAAGCCCTCCGCGGGCGGCAGGCCCGAGTCGGGCACGCCGATGACGAGGTCGGCATCGACCGGTGCCTCACGGGCGAGCTGACGGCCCATGTCGTAGCGGCAGGCGTAGACGGACTTGCCGTTCATGATGCTGTCGGGCCGCGCGAAGTAGACCTGCTCGAAGATGCAGTTCGCGGACTCGTCGGCCGCGGGCACGCCTTGCTCGGAGACGATGCCCTCAGCGCTGATGCGCAGGATCTCGCCGGGACGGATGTCGCGCACGTACTCGGCGCCGACGATATCGAGGGCGCAGGTCTCGGAGGCGACGACCCACCCGTCCGCCGAGATCGCGGGCGCGTCCTCGTCCGGGAGCTCGTCGGTTGCGGGCATCGCGGCCACGGACGCGGGGTCGACTTGGTCGAGGCCCTGCTCGACCAGGCGGCCGAGCACGAGCGGACGGATGCCATGGGGGTCGCGGAACGCGTAGAGCGCCTGCTCGTTGATGAGCGTCATGGCGTAGCCGCCGCGCACGAGCTCCATGGTCTTGCGGATGCCCTCGCGCAGGTGGTTGGTGCGCTGCGTGAAGTAGCCGATGAGCTTGGCCGCGACCTCCGAATCCGAGTTGGAGAGGAAGGGCACGCCGAGCTCGATCAGCTGGCGGCGGAGCTCGTCGGTGTTCACGAGCGTGCCGTTGTGGGCGAGCGCGATGATGACGTCGTTGATGGTGGAGAGATGCGGCTGGGCGGCCTCCCAGCTCTTGGCGCCAGCCGTGCCATAGCGCACGTGCCCGATCGCAAGCTCGCCGGAGAGCGCGCCGAGGTCGGCGTTGGAAAAGACCTGGCCGATGAGGCCGAGGTCCTTGCGGACCATGACGGTACCGCCGTCGCCGACGGCGATGCCCGCGGACTCCTGCCCGCGATGCTGCAGGGCGCGGAGGCCGAAGTAGGTGAGGCGGGCGACATCGCGCGTGGGCGCCCACACGCCGAAGACGCCGCACTCCTCATGCAGCTCGTCGCGTTCGAGCTCGTCGGCGGTGGCTGCGGCAGCCCGAGCGCGCTCCGCCGCGATGACGGCAGCGCGCGTTGTTTCCTGAGACATGGCATCCCCTCAGCTGGATGATGTGGCGGTACCGCCATATTATGGCATGAACGCGGGGCGTGCCGCGGCAGCAACCTGCGCGCCGTGTTGCGCCGGTAAATTGGCACGCGGTATCCTTACGGTATCAACGCAGCACCCATATCGCATCGAAGCAGGCCACCGAGGAACGGAGCCCCATGGACCAGGCCAACCCCACCGCCGACCTCCCCGAGAACGAGCTCGACTTCAACAGACCCACCCCCGATCAGCAGAAGAAGATCCCGCTCATCGTCAAGATCTACGGCGTGCTCTGCCTGATCGACGGCGTCATCTCGGTGCCGGTCCTCGCGATCATCTACACGCTCGTGATCATCTCGGTCGTGGTCACCCCCGACCACATGGGCATCGGCAACAACCCTACCCTCTCGCTCGTCATCGGCATCACCGGCGCCGTGCTCGCCGCCATCGCCTCGATCGGCCTTGTCGTGCTCGGCTGGTCGCTCATCAAGAACCGCCGCCGCAACGCCGGGCTGTGGGCGAGCATCCTCATGCTGGTCACGATCGGGCAGATGATCACCGACATCATGCTCAGCGGCATCACCTTCGACCTCGTCACCCCCGGTATCCAGCTCTTGATCCTCATCGCGCTCTCCGCCACCCTCGACCCGTCGCTCTGGCAGGAGCGTGAGCTCGAGCGGCGGCTCGCCACGCTCCAGGACCGCGTGGCCGCCGAGGAGGGGCTGCTCGGACGCGACATCACCGGCGAGGGCTACATCAAGCTGAACTTCTTCAACCTGTTCTGGGTCTTCCTCGTCTGCTCGGTGATCGGCCTCGTACTCGAGATCATCTGGCACATGGTCGTCGTCGACCCCGGCGTCTACCAGGATCGCGCGGGCCTCCTCTACGGCCCCTTCTCCCCCATCTACGGGTTCGGCGCGCTGCTCATGACCGTCGCGCTCAACCGCTTCTACCGCGCGAACCCCCTCGTCATCTTCCTGGTGAGTGCGGTCATCGGCGGGGCCTTCGAGGTGCTCGTCAGCTGGTTCATGCAGCTCGCGTTCGGTGCCGTGGCATGGGACTACAAGCACGCCACGATCCTCGGGCTCTTCCCCGACCCCGTCGCCATCATCTTCGACGGGCGCACGAGCACGCTCTTCGCAGGCATCTGGGGTTTCCTTGGCCTCGTGTGGATCCGCCTCTGCCTCCCGAAGCTCCTCGAGGTCATCAACCTGATCCCCTGGCGCTGGCGGTACTCGCTCACCTCGGTGAGCGCCGCCATCATGATCGTCAACGGCTTCATGACCCTCGGCGCGCTCGACTGCTGGTTCGAGCGGGTTTCGGGCGTGGAACCCACGACCCCGATTGAGTTCTTCTATGCCGAACACTACGACAACGGCTTCATGGAGCACCGGTTTCAAAGCATGACCATCGTGCCGCGCGAGTCCAGCCGTGTGACGGCCTCGACCGACCACGCCTGAGGCGGCCGGGTGGGGAGCGGCCCGCGGGCGGGGGACGCCTAGGCGGGCCTTCTCCGCACCCTCGCGCCACCGGCCCCGTGGCCCCGCGCCTTGGGCCCGTTGCCCCTTGGCCTCCCCCCGTTCTGTGGCCGCCCTCCGTCGGCCCCATCCACCACGCGCACGAGAACGGGCCGCATCCCGAGGGGGTGCGGCCCGTTTGTCTGCGCTACTTTTATAACCCCATCCGGGGCCGGTGGCCTTACGCGCGAGGCGTCACCTCGTCGATCGTGCAGACCATGCCGGCGCGGGTGGTGCGCGGGATGATCTCGCCCGCGCAGGTCACGAGCGTGAACACCTTGTCGGCGGACTCGATCCGCGACTCGGCGTCGGCCGCCTTGGCCTTCGCCTGCGTGAGGCCGTCCTTCAGGTAATCCTTGAGCGTGTGCCCCTCCTCGGTGAAGTTGGGCACGCGGGCGTCGTTGTAGGTGTCCTGCACCTGCATGGTGTAGAGCGGGGTGCACTTGTAGGTGGCGTCGCGCGTGATGTAGTAGACGGTCTTGACGGTGTCGAAGGCATCCTGCTGCAGCGTGTCGTCGATGTACTTGAACATCGTGCCGTCGTACATGTGGTGACCGTAGATGGTGGTCTGCTGATCGACCATGCCGGGCGCGGTGTCGTCCATATCCATGAAGATGCTGCCCGAGCCGTTGCCGGAGAGGTCGAAGAGCTTGTAGAGGTAGGTGTCGTTGTTGTCGGTCTGCACCACCGGGTAGTTGATGGGCGTGTTCGGCACGTAGACCCAGCCCACGACATCGGGATTGATCTTGGCGAGCTCATCGAAGTTGACCTGGGGCACGTTGTCGCCCGTGCCGTCCGCCACGGCGTACTGCTCGAGCTTCTTGTAGGAGGCCTGCGCCTCCTGGTAGCCGAGCTGCGCGTGGATGTAGATGCCGGCCGCGGCCGCGAGCAGCAGCACGCCGACAATGATGAGCACGGTCGAGACGACGTCGCGGGCGCGGCGACGCTTCTTCTGCTTGGGCGGCTTGGAGGGGCCGTCCGGAGTCGCCGGGGTCGCGAAGCGGGTGCCGGTCGCCGTGCCGCCGTAGGCAGGCTGCACCGGCTGGACGCGCGGAACGGACGCCGGGCGCGGGGACGTCGTGCCGCCCACGGGCGGGACCTGGGACGCGGGCGTGCCGCCCTGGCGGGGCGACGAGCTGAAATGACGACCGGCCTGCCCGGCGGCCGGCTCCGAGTCGTTCTTGCGGAAACGGGGCATCGGGTATCCCTTCGGGGTTAGGGGTCTGCGGCGGGCCGGGGCCTAGGCCTCGGCCATCTCCTGCTTCAAGCGGTCGATGGCGTCACGGTACTCGGGCATGGTGGCGCCGAGGATCTGCGTGGCGTAGATGGCGGCGTTCTTGGCCCCGTTGATGGCGACGCAGGCCACGGGCACACCGGAGGGCATCTGCACCATCGAGAGCAGGGAATCCATGCCGCCGAGGTCGGAGGTCTTCATGGGCACGCCCACCACCGGGAGCGGCGTGAAGGCCGCGACGACACCGCCCAGGTGGGCGGCCTTGCCGGCGGCGGCGATGATCACCTTGAGGCCGCGGTCGGCGGCGCTGCCGGCCCACTCGTGCACCTTGTCGGGCGTGCGATGGGCACTCGCGATCACGAGCTCATAGGGGACGCCGAGGGCGTCGAGCTCCTCGGTGCATTTCTCCATGACGGGCAGGTCGGACTTGGAGCCCATGATGATGCCGACGAGCGGGGTCTTCTCAGTTTCAGCCATGCTTCCTCCAGACGCGGGGCGCGGTATATGGTGTCGGTTCACTAGTATAGACGTGTACCCCTGAATGCTTAGGCGCATGTGAGCCGCTTGATGCGGGTGCTCGTTTCTCCATATAACAGAGCGTGTGCGCGGGAGCGAGTAGGCCCCAGGTTGCCCGATTGGTCGCCGAATGCGGCAGCGTGCGGTGGCTTCACCGCGCGCGTCGGCTGGCGCTGTTTCGCCGGATGCAGCGACGGGGTTGCCGGGTGTGACGGCGAGCGGCGTTTCGCAGCATACGACGGCGCGCGAGCGCTTCGCCGGGTTGAAAGCTTCACCGAGCTGGCAGCCCAAGAAGGTCTCTCGGGGCCCTCGGAGCACTGGGGTTCGTCACCTTTGCTCACATGTGAGGGGTCTTTCGTTTCCACTTTTCCGGTTCTGGACTCTAATTCAGCGGCGCGGCTCGATACCGGCTTTTTTCGGCCTGAATTCAACGGTTTCTCGCAGATGGCGCACAGGAGAACGCGGTGGATACTCCGATTCAGCCCGAAATAGCGTCCAGAAACGGAAAAGTGAAAACGAGCAACCCCCTTTGGCCGACTCCAGCTCTGTGACTCCCGCGAAATGAGAACGGCCGCATCACGACTCTACCGGTCGGGGCGCGGTGCGCTCGAACCGTTTACTACTGCTGGTCGGCCCGCTTGCGACGGCGGATCAGCGCCGAGCTGCCGATGGCGAGGCCGCCGGCCGCGGCGCCGCCGAGCACGATGGCAACGGTCTCGTCGCCGGTCTTGGGCAGGCTCTTGCCGCCCTTGCCCTTGCCCGAGCCCTTGCCGCCGGTCGATCCCGAACCGGTGCCGGCGTTACCGGAACCGCCCTGGCCGCCGGCGCCGTTTCCGGCGCCGTCGTTACCGCCCTGGTTCCCGGTGCCACCGTTGCCGGTGCCGCCGTCGCCGTCGCCGCCACCCGGCTGCTGGCCGTCATCGGCGTCCTTGAGCCCGTCGATCGCGAGCTTCAGCTGGTCGTACGCAGCCTGGATCGAGGCGGCCGAAGCGTTCTCGTCGCCGATCACGGCCTCGGCGTAGGCGATCGCGTCGGCGAGGGCCTTCGCGGAGTCGGCCGTCTTGCTGGCGGTGTCGATCTTGCGCGCCTGCGCGACGAGGTCCTCGAGCTCCTTCTTGCTCGGCTCCTCCACCGGCGGGACCTCGGTCTTCACCAGGCCCTTGTGGGCCGCATCGAGGGAGGCGACGGTCTGGTCGATCTCATCCTGCGTGGCGTTGTCGTCCGCGAGCAGGCGCTCGGCATCGGCCAACGCATTCGCGAACGGCGTCCAGGTGGCCGCCGTGTAATCGTCCGCAGCAAGGGCCTCGGCCTTGATTCCCTCGACGAGCTCCGCGAGGGCCGCCTTGTCGACGTCCAGTGCGGGCTCCTCGTGCTTGAGGCCGTAGAAGCGGATCTCAGAGAGGGAGGCGTAGCGGTCGGTGCCGTTGTCGCCGCCGGCGTGCGTGATGTTCAGCTTCACGAAGCGGGCGGGCGCGGCGCCGAAGCTCATCTGCTTGAACTCCGTGCGGTCGTTGAGCATGCGGCCGTTGTTGTCGAACGTGAACGTCCCGAGCTTGCGGACAGCCGCCGCGTCGGCCGCGCGATCGGCCACGCCGCCCGCGGCCGCCTCGAAGGCCTCGGCGCTGTCGGCAACGTAGACCTCGGCCTCGAAGATATCGCCGTTGGTCGCGCCCTGGCGCGGCAGGAAGGTCACATCCGTGAGGTCGTAGGTGTCACCGAGGTCGAAGACGAGCCACTGCGGCATCCCGACGGACTTGAGGTAGTCGCTGTGCCAGAGGGTGCCCTCCTGGTAGTCGAGAACGTTGCCCTTGACGTTGTCCTCGAAGTCGGCCTCGCTCGAGGCGCCGACCACCTTGACGTCGGTCTCGGCGGACGTGTTGATGAGGTGCTCCGGATCGACCGGGCGCATCTTGAGCTTGGCGAGGGCGTCCTCGATCTTCAGCTGGGCATCGCCCACCTGCGCCTTCGTGTACCCGTCACCCTTCAGCAGTTCCTCGGCTTCGCTCACTGCGGAGGCGAGCTTCTCATAGGTCTCAGCCGTGTAGGCATCCTTGCCGAGCGCCTTCGCCTTCTGGATGGCCGCAAGGAGTCCGGAGGTGTCGACACCCTCCTTGACCTCGACCTCGTAGCTCGCGGTCTTGGTCGGGTCGAGCACAGAGGCCACGGTGATCGTCGCCGTGCCGGGCTTGTTGCCCCGCACGAAGTAGCTCACGCCGTCGCCCGACTGCACCGCGGCGATCCCGGCCACCGACTCGTCGGAGCTCGTCACCGTGAAGTGCGGGTAGGCGTCATCGGGCGTGGAGACCGTCGCCTTGACGGGCGTGAGGTCGTCCACGTAGATGCTCGTCGCGTTGTCGCCGAGCGTCACGGAGTCGACCGTCGCCTCGGCCGTCATGTAGTTGAAGTTGATCTCGCGGAGCGTCAGCATGCGGTTCGAGGGGTTCGAGCCCGTGGCCGTGCCCGCGCTCGTGAGCGGGGTGATGTCGACCTTCGTGACCTTCTTGCCCTTGTTCGCGTCGGCCACCGCGAGCGTGTACACGTCCTGGCGCGCGGCGAGGTCGCCGCCCTTGAACTCCTGGGTCGTGCCGTCCTCGAAGGTGATCTTCGCCTCGAGGCTCGTCACGGTGCCGTTGCTGCCCTTGCGGTTCATGACCTCGACGTTGTCGAGGACGGAGGGTGTCTTGAACGCGAAGTGCATGGTGGTCGGCAGCTTCACGTAGGCCGGCAGGGCGCCGTCGACGTGGTTGTTCGCGATGTCCCACTTGAACTCGAACTGCAGCGTCTCCTCATCGCCGTCGAAGAGCGGAGCGTAGGTGTTCGCGTTCTGCAGCAGCTTGGCCCCGTTGCCACCGTCGTCTGTGGTGAGGACGTCGTTCGTCATCGTGATGTCGAAGGCCCCCTGGCCGTACTCGGCGGGCGTGGAGCTCGGAACCTCCGGGAAGGAGATCGTCCCGTCGTTCACGGCCTCCTTGAAGTCCATCGTCGGCCCGACGAGCCAGGCCGTCGAGGTCAGATCGACCGGGCCATCGGCCACGGCACGGATCTTGAAGCTCGCAACCACACCGGTGCCCGAGCACAGCGCCTGGTCGCCGCGGTTGGCGAACGCGAGGTTCACGGACTGGACGCCGTCGTTGAAGCCGCCCTGGGCGACGGAGAGGTTCTCCATGCCGGCGATCTTCACATCCTGCTGGATGCTGCCGTCGACAAACTCAAACTGGGCGCTCTTGTAGTGCACGAGGGCGCCGAGCGCGTTCACGTTCTTGGCGTCGTCGGCGTAGAGGTCCACGGTGATGATGTCGCCGGCCTTGGCCTCGGTCTTGCTCGGAACCACCGCGAGGCCGCCCGCCACCTTGTCCGTCTTCTTGGTGCCCCCGTCGAGCTTGGACATCGTGAAGGCCATGTCGTAGACGTCGTAGGCGTCATTCAGGTTGAAGTCGGCGCCGTGGGTCGAGACATGCGTGTGGAACTGATCGACCATCGGCTCGCGGTTCTCGCGGCCGAGCATGTTGCCTTTGAGGTGCTGGTAGTCGGCGTCGCCCACCGTTGCCCCAAAGGTGACGGCGCCGGCGTCGAAGCCGTTCGTGCCGTCCTTCTTGTAGAGGGCGAGCTCGCCGGCCGAGAAGAACCCGCCGCGCGACTGCTCGTTCGTGAGGCGGAGGTAGCGGGCCACGGTGCCCGTGAGGTCAACCGTCTTCTCCGCGAGCTTGCCCTCGCCCGCGTTGTCCCAGGTGCCCGCGTCGTGCTCCTGCCAGTGCACGCCGTCGATGCTCGTCTCGACCTTCATCTTGGCCACGTTGCCGTTGCCGCCGTTGTCCTGACGCGGGGTGTACACGAAGCGGTCGAGCTGGAAGACCTTGCCGTAGTCGATCGTCATCGGCTTGCCGACGGTGTTGCCCTCGGAGGAGTGGAACATCGAGTCGCGGTTGTGGTCAAAGGCGTCGGCGATCTTGCCCCAGGAGTCGCCGTAGGCCCAGTCGATGTGCGCGGGTGCAGGGACGTTCCTCCACGGATCCTGGAGGGATGCCGTGGTCAGCTGCTCGCTCCACGCGGAGTAGCCGTCCTTGTTGCGCGCGCGGACGCGGTAGGTGTGCGTGCTGTTGTAAGCGAGGTCCTGGTGGTTGTAGCTCACGGCGTCGCCCATCGCGAAGATCGCGCCGTCGACCTCGAGCTCGTAGCTTGTGGCCCCGTCCACGGCGCCCCAGGTGAGGCCGATCGAGGTCGGGGTCTTCCCGTCCTCGGGGGCGGCGAGGTCGGCCGGGGTGCCGAGGCTCTCGTTCAGTCCGTTCGCCGGCAGCTTGCCGTCGTTCACGAAGCCCTCGAGGGTGAGGGTCTGCGCGGCGGCGGCCACGTCGGTCTTGGCGAACTTGACCGAGAGCTTCGGGGTGGTCGTGATGGCCGTCGAGGAGAAGCCCTCGTTGCGCACGGCCTCATCGGCCGCCGTGGCGTTGTAGTTGCGGTTCGGGGCCTCGTTGTAGAGGTAGACGGCCTCACCCGCGGCGGGCTCCGTGGCGTCGAACTCAGCCTGGGTGGCCACCTTCTTGATCGTGAGCGCGCCGGCGCCGTTCTTCGCCTCCACGGAGGTGGGCTCGGCGGAGACGTTCACGACGAAGGTGCTCGTGCGGTTGGAGTCGTAGCCGGTGTAGCTGCCGCTCGAGGCCTCAGCGGTGAAGGTGGCCTTCGTCCCGTCTGCCTGCGAGGTGAACTTCGTGGTCACGTGGTCGCCGTAGGAGATGTTGTCCTGGCGGCCGTAGGCGGCGTCGCTCTCGTCGATGTTGTTCTCGATGAAGGTGCCGGTGTCCTCGTAGAGGGTGTAGTCACCGGAGCCGCTCGTGGCGTAGAACTCGACGATCCGCTTCGTGCGGTCGATGTTCTTGGGGTTCGCGTTCGGCTCGTACATCGGGATGATGGCGTTCGCCTTCACGAAGACCGGCAGCTTCCAGAGCGGCGCGTCGAAGTTGTTGAGCACCTGGCCACCGCGGTACTGCTTGCCGGAGAAGTAGTCGATCCAGACGGTGTCCTCGCCACCCGGCAGGTAGATGTTGTTGCGGACGTCGTTGCCGTCGCCCACCTTGCCGTTCGCAGCGTCCCCGTCGGTGTTCTGGTAGATCGGCGCGACGAGGATATCGCCGCCCATCGTGTACTCGTACTGGGTCGCGGTGCTCGCCGCGTAGGCGGAGTCCTCCGAGAGCAGGATGGCGCGGACGAAGGGCAGGCCCGTGTCGCCGTTGCCGGTGTCGATGTTCGCCGCGCTCGCCGCCGTCGTGTAGATATAGGGCATGAGCGAGCTCTTGAGCTTGAGGTACATGCGGTTGATGCCCGTGTAGGGGTCGCCGTAGGTGTAGGGCATCTTGGCGTAGCTGCCCCAGCCGTCCATGTCGAGCATGAGCGGTGCGAAGGACTTCCACTGGTAGTCGCGGGTGGCGATGACGGGGTTGCCGCCCCAGATGCCGTCCATGTCGGAGCCGATGTTGGGGTTGCCCGAGAGGCTCTGACCGATGAAGGTCGGGATGTGGAAGCGGATATACTCCCAGTTGCCGCCCACCTGGTCGCCGGTCCAGATGCCGGCGAAGCGCTGCGACCCGGCCCAGCCGTCGAGGGTCACGATGTTCGGGCGTGTGCCCGTGGTGCCCTCCGAGGTGGTCACGATGTCATAGGCGGTCTTCGTGCCGTTCAGGCCGAAGGAGTAGCCGGAGCCCACCCAGGCGACGTCCGTCTTGAGGGTCGTCACGCCGCCGGTCTTTACCTCGGCGTCGAAGTCGCGGAGCGTGTGCCAGAGCGAGTTGGGGTTGGAATCAGGCGAGAGGTTCGACTGGGTCCAAAGGCCGGTGGCCACGCCCTTGTCGCCGATGTAGTCGGTGAACTGCTTGAGGTTGTCAACATTCGCGGCGACGGCGGCCAGGCGCTCGGCCGAGGAGGAGCCGTCAGCGTTCACGCCGCCGGTCATGTTGTAGCCGTTCTGACCGTAGCCCGCGCCGTAGCCGTCGTTCGGCAGGAAGTAGCCGAGCGGCATGTCGTAGCCGAGGTACTCGTCCACGCGGCCGCGGGCGGAGAACTCCTCGGAGGTGGTGACGCCCTCGGGGATCTTATCAGTGGAGACCGTGGCGGGGGTGCCGTTCAGGGTCTCGACGAGGGAGCCGGCCTCCATCTTGGTGCCGGTGCCGCCCTTCTCGAAGCGCGAGACCTCCGGCGTGCCGCCGGCGGCGCTGTGGCCCCAGACCTTCCAGTTGCCGTATCCGGGCTTCTGGGTGGCCGACCACATGTCGCGGTTGTAAGCGTTGTAATGACCGAGGTAGAAGGCGTACTCGGGAAGGAGGACGGGGTTACCGGTGACCTTGAAGTAGTCCTGGAGGAGGTCCTGGGCGACCGGGGAGTAGCCGTCCTTGTCCGTCACGAAGTAGTAGGCGTCGAACTCGGCGTCGCTATGACTCGCGGAGACGATTCCGCCCTCGGACTTTCCGAAGTCGTAGGAGCCCTGGGCGAAGGTGTTGCGCACCACGCCGTAGCCTCCGCTCGACCAGTAGAAGGGGTTCGGCGAGGAGACGCCGCCGTCGACGTACTTGTTGTTGTTCACGATGTCGATGGACTGCCCGGTGTGGATGAAGCGGCCGTTCTGGGTGCCGCCACCGAAGTAGTTCTCGCCGGAGCCCTTCTCAAGCTTCTGGACCGTCGCGTCCTTGCCGATGGTGAGCGGGGAGGCCTCGCGCATGACCGTCTTGGCGCCGCTCTTGACGGAGAGCTTGGCCGTGGCCTTGTCGAGGATGACGGTCACGTCGCCCGCCTTGATCTCGAAGGCCGTGGCGGTCTCGGTGACCGTGGCCTTGGGATGCTCGTAGGCGCTCGAGGAGTCCGGCTGGGCCGGGATCTTGGCGGTGTGGTCGCGGCCGCGGGGGGCGGCGTACTCGGAGAACTCGCCCTTCGGATCGACGTTGTAGCGGAAGATGCCGTTGTCGAGGAAGGTGATGCGGCCGTGGACGTCGTCGTTGAAGGTGATGTCGACGACGTTGCTGTCGGCGGCGGCGGGGGCGGCAGCCTCAACCGTCTTGAGGGCGCCGGAGTAGGTGGCGCCGAAAACCGGCACGGGAGCCGCGAAGGGCGATGCGATCGCGAAGGTGACGGCGGCGGCCGCGAGCGCGCCCTTGACCGGCGATCCCCCGCTTCCTGTCTTGAAGAGGTTGAATCCGTTGAATCCCATATGAACCTGCCCTTTCCCCTCGGCAGCGTTCCCAGAACCGTGCATGGGTGGTGGGGCTGCCTTCCCAACTCTGCATAAAGACATGTCTGCAGACTGAAACACGATCCACGCTACCGGATGGAGCGGGGGTGGGAGGACGCGGCCGGGACGGGTTCCGGTCGGCGGTTGCGAGATTCCGGTAAGTGGTATCTAACTGGTATTAGATTCAAAGACCCATGCATGTCTGGTACGAAATACGCGATGCCAGTTATCGGAGGGGGTGGGGGCGGTGCGGGGGCGAAGGGGTGCGGGGGCGAAGGGGTGCGTGGGTGATTGCAGGCGGCCATGGCAGGAGGGACAGCTGCGGCGAGGGCAGCGGCAGCTAGGAGGGCGGCGAAGGGGTTATGCAAGGTGGTCGAACCTGGGGCAATGCACGGAGAGCGCCGCCAGGGGCGGCCTCGGCGGCGGGGTTGCCAGGATGGAGGCGCTCATCGTGGCGCCCGTCAAGGACGGGCGATGCGACCCGCTTTTTTCGCCGAGCGTGCGTGATTCGGCTTTTACCGGATGAACATGGCGTATTACGCACGGTCAGCATCACGGGGGGCAGGAATGCCGGACCGCGATGCCAGAAGTGCGCAAAGTGTACGAGTATTCTGCACGCTCGATGCACGTGCATGACAATGGTCCCTCGTTCAAACAGAGATTCCCCAGGTAGAAGAAGTGAACAACAGTGTTGTTCGGCGCGGCGGCAGCATCAGGTCGTACATTCCGCGTACTTCTGTCAGACCGACCCCCTGGGGCCCGCGCATTCAGCGCACTTCTGCCAGACCCGCTCCCCCGATGATGCCGACCGTGCGTAATGGCCCGCTTCGCCAGACAAATTGGGCGAATTACGCACGCTCGGCATCCCTCATCTACGTCGCCCCGTGGGCATCGCGTGATCTGCGGCCCGTGAGCATCGCATGACCACGTTGCCACATGCAAGACGTGCGTGATCCAGCCCGCTCTGGATAAAGAATGCCGAATCACGCACGCTCGGCATCTCCCTGATCGGCAGCCGGCCCCGCCCAGCCTCGCTCGAGCCCGGCACACCAGCTTCGCCTAGTCTCCCCCGCGCTCGGTATCGGACGCGCCATCAGATCAGAGATGCACCTGAGGCAGATCCTGCAGGGCGACGACGTCCATGCCGCCGGGAACCGCGCCGCCATCGCCCGCGCGGCCGGCGCCCGCCGCGTCCTCGCGCACGGCCTCCACGGCCGCCACGAGCGCGTTCGCCGCCGAGAGCGCCGTCACGCAGGTCACACCGCGCCGCACGGCCTCGGTCCTGAGCAGATAGCCGTCTCCACGGGAACCCGGCCCATACGGCGTGTTGATGATCAGCGAGATCTCCCCCGCGGCGATGAGGTCGCCCACGTTCGGCAGCTCACCTCCGTGCCCACCGCTGATCTTCCCCACGAGCTCGCAGGGCACGTTGCCGCCGCGCAGGACCCGCGCCGTCCCCTCGGTGGAGCAGATCGTGAACCCGAGGTGCCTGAGCACGCGCGCCACCGCGAGGATGTGCCGCTTGTCGCGGTCGCAGACGGAGATGAACACCTTCCCCGCCGCCGGATCGGGCAACCGGTAGCTGATCGCCAGCTGGGATTTCGCATATGCCTCCGGATAGCTCCGTGCGATTCCCATGACCTCGCCGGTCGACTTCATCTCCGGCCCCAGGATCACCTCGGCACCGGGGAAGCGGCCCCAGGGCATCACGGCCTCCTTCATGCAGAACCAGTCGAGCTCGCGGCGGTCATCGGGAAGCCCCAGATCGGCCAGGCGCTCGCCGGCCATGACCCGCGCGGCCGCCTTCGCGAGCGGCACGCCCGTCGCCTTCGAGATGAACGGAACCGTGCGGCTCGCGCGCGGATTCGCCTCGATCACGTAGATCGCGTCACCCTTGATCGCGTACTGCACGTTCACCAGACCGCGCACGCCGAGCGCCCGCGCGATCCGGCGCGTCGTCTCCCGCAGCCGCTCTTGCAGACTCTCGCTGAAGGAGAACGGCGGCAGGCAGGTGGCGGAGTCGCCGGAATGGATGCCCGCCTCCTCGATGTGCTCGAGGATGCCGCCGATGTAGACATCCTCGCCGTCCGCGATCGCGTCCACGTCGGATTCGATCGCCCCCTCGAGGAACCGATCGAGGTAGACCGGGTGATCGGGCGAGACGCGCACGGCCTCGTCCATGTACTCGCGCAGGTGATCCGCATCGTAGGCGATCATCATCCCGCGCCCTCCCAGCACGTAGGACGGGCGCACGAGGAGCGGGTAGCCGATGCGGGCGGCCACGCGCTCGGCCTCCTCATGCGAGGTGGCCATGCCGGCGGGCGGGTACATGATGCCGAGGTCGTCGAGGAGGGCCGAGAACCGCTCACGGTCCTCGGCGAGGTCGATCGCCTCGGGCTGCGTCCCGAGGATCGGCACGACCGCCTCCTCGAGCAGCCGCGCGAGCTTGAGCGGGGTCTGGCCGCCGAGCGTCACGATGACGCCGTCCGGGCGCTCCGCATCGATGACGTCCATGACGTCCTCGTAGGTGAGCGGCTCGAAATAGAGGCGGTCGCTCGTGTCGTAATCGGTCGAGACGGTCTCGGGGTTGCAGTTCACCATCACCGTCTCGAACCCGCGCTCCGCGAGGGCGTAGCTCGCATGCACGCAGCAGTAATCGAACTCGATCCCCTGGCCGATGCGGTTGGGCCCGGCGCCAAGGATCATCACCTTGGGCCGGTCGGAGGGGACGGTCTCATCCGCCATGACCGAGGGGGCGGGGGCGTCCGTTTGCGGCGCGGCCTCGTAGGTCTTGTAGTGGTACTGGGTCGCGCTCGCGAACTCGGCGGCGCAGGTGTCAACCGACTTCATCACCGGGCGCACGCCGAGTCCGTGACGGTACGCCCGGACAAACCGCTCATCTGAACCGGTGAGCTGGGCGATCTCGGCATCGCTCACGCCCATCTGCTTAATGAGGAGCATCGCCGGCGCGTCGATCTGATCCAGGCGGAGGCCGCGGATGCCCTCCCGCACGGCCATCATGTCGTCGATGCGCGCGAGATACCAGGGATCGATCCCCGTGAGCTCGTGCACCCGGCCCACGCCCCAGCCGCGGCGGAGCGCCTCGGCGACGAACAGGATGCGATGGTCGGTCGGGCGCGGCGCGGCCGCGGCGAGCTCGTCCGCGCCCATGTCCTCGAACCCCGACCGGCTCGTCTCCGTGAGCCCGACGCGGCCGTCCTCAAGCGAGCGCATCGCCTTGCCGAGCGCCTCCTCAAAGGTCCGCCCGATGGCCATGACCTCGCCGACCGCCTTCATTCGCGTCGTCAGCGTGTCATCGGCGCCCTTGAACTTCTCGAACGCGAACCGCGGCACCTTCACCACGCAGTAGTCGATGGACGGCTCGAAGCAGGCCGGGGTGGCGCGCGTGATGTCGTTCACGATCTCGTCGAGCGTGTATCCCACGGCGAGGCGGGCGGCCGCCTTCGCGATCGGAAAACCCGTGGCCTTCGAGGCGAGGGCCGAGCTGCGCGACACGCGCGGGTTCATCTCGATGACGATGAGCCGGCCGGTCTCGGGGTTCACGGCGAACTGCACGTTCGAACCGCCCGTCTCGACGCCGATCTTCTCGAGGATCGCGAGGGACGCCACGCGCATGCGCTGGTACTCGAGGTCGGAGAGGGTCTGGGCCGGGGCGACGGTGATCGAGTCGCCGGTGTGCACGCCCATGGGGTCGAGGTTCTCGATCGAGCACACGATGATCCCGTTCCCCGCGGCGTCGCGCATGACCTCCATCTCGTACTCTTTCCATCCGATGATGGACTCCTCGACCAGCACCTCGTGGGCGGGCGAGAGCTCGAGGCCCTGGGTCACGATGGAGACGAGCTCCTCCTCGCTATGCGCGATGCCGCCGCCGGCGCCGCCCAGCGTGAAGCTCGGGCGCAGTACGCAGGGGTACCCGAGGCGCGCGGCGATCGAGCGGGCGTCTGCGACCGAGTATGCGTAACCGGAACGGACGACCTCGAGGCCGAGCTCGGCCATCGCCTCGTTGAAGAGCTTGCGGTCCTCGCCGCGCTCGATGGCGGCGAGGTCGCAGCCGATCATCTCGACGCCGTGGCGCTCGAGGACCCCGGTGCGGGCGAGCTCGACGGCGGCGTTCAGGCCGGTCTGGCCGCCGAGGGTGGGGAGCAGCGCGTCCGGGTGCTCGCGCTCGATCACCCGCTCGATGAACGGGGCGGTGATGGGTTCCACATAGGTGCGATCGGCGAGGCCGGGGTCCGTCATGATCGTGGCGGGATTGGAGTTCACGAGGACCACCTCGTAGCCCTCCTCCTTCAGAACCTTGCAGGCCTGGGCGCCAGAGTAATCGAACTCGCAGGCCTGGCCGATCACGATGGGTCCGGAGCCGATCACGAGGATGCGGCGGATGTCGGTGCGCTTAGGCATGGGCGGCCTCCTTCGGGGACGCGGGGGCGGAGGCGGAGGCGAAGCGCCATCCTGCCAGGCGGTCACGGGCGATGTCGATGCCGAGATAATCGGGGTCGCCGTCCATGAGCCGGGTGAACGCCGTGAAGAGGTAGTGCGCGTCGGTCGGACCGGGCGAGGCCTCGGGGTGGTACTGCACGGAGAAGGCCGGTTGGTCGAGAAGCTGGATTCCCTCGGCGGTGCCGTCGTTCAGGTTGACGTGCGTGAGGCGCACGCGCCCTACATGGGGGTTCATGACCACGGGCGCGATGCCGCGCCGTGCCCACGTGCGGAGGTCGCCATCGGCGGGATGCTCGGAGACGCCGCCCGAGAGCTCGGGGACAAGCGGTCCCATGCTCTCCCAGATGAGACCGAAGCCGTGATTCTGGGCCGTGATCTCCACGCGGCCGGTGAGCAGGTTCATGACGGGCTGGTTCCCGCCTCGGTGCCCGAAGGGGAGCTTTTCCATGCGGGCGTCGGCGGCGAGGCAGATCATCTGGTGCCCGAGGCAGATGCCGAACACGGGGACCTTCCCCAAGAGGGTGCGCACCTGCGTGAACGTCTCGGTCACGGCGTCCGGGTCGCCCGGGCCATTGGAGAGGAAGACGCCGTCAGGGGCCAAGGCGAGGACCTCCGCGGCGGGCGTGTCCCAGGGGACCACCGTGATCTCGCAGCCCGCGCGCACGAGGCCCTCGAGGATGCCGCGCTTAATGCCGCAGTCGTAGGCGACGACACGACGGGACGGTAACGCGGGGTCCGCGAGGGCGAAGGCGTGCTCAGCGGGAAGCCGATCCCCCGCGAACGGATAGGCCGCCGGGCAGGAGACGGTCTTGACGAGGTTCTCCCCCACCAGGTCGGGGGCGGCGGCGAGCGCGCGCATCAGCTCGGTGGGGTCGGCCGTCTCGGTTGATACGATGCCCTTGCAGACGCCGTTATCACGCAGGTGCCGCACGAGGGCGCGGGTGTCGATGCCCTCGATGGCAACGACGCCCTCCTCAGCGAGGTAGGCGGGCAGGCTCTGGCGCGAGCGCCAGTTCGAGGGGGCCCAGCACATGTCGCGGACGACGAGGGCGCGCAGGGCCGGGCGGATGGGTGCGGCCGGGGCGGCGCCCCGCTGCGTGTCGGCGGCGTCGATGCCGTAGTTCCCGATCTGGGGATAGGTCATCGTGACGATCTGGCCGGCGTAGCTCGGATCGGTGATCACCTCGAAATAACCCTCCATCGAGGTGTTGAAGCAGACCTCTCCGATCGCGGTGCCCGCGGCCCCGCAGGAACGCCCGTAAAAAACGGTCCCGTCCTCGAGCATGAGGATCGCGGGACCGGCATCCCCCTTGCTCGTCCGTGCGAGCAGGTCATCTCGTAGCGCCATCTTCTCTCCTTTTCGGTCTCTCGGTACCGGCTTAAAGGCCGTCTGGCTGCATGGCATTCTATTCTCTTTGCGAAAGCAAGGCGTTCACAGCCTATTAAATTCAATTATTACGTTCTGTGAGATAGAAATACTCATTATATATGGCGACTCTGTGAAGCCGAGCTCTTGAGGCGGGAGCTCATGGGTGCGCCCTTGCCTGTCGTCAATGCCGGGGCAGGCGCTCCCCGGGAGCGAAAACGGAGCGTGGCGGCCGGCACATCCTCCCGCGCCCGCATCTCGCGCGCCCCGCGGGGTGATCCCCCGGCCTGAGCGGAAGCCCAAAACAGGCAACCTGGTTATGAATGGCTATTTTGCACGATTCTTGGGACGGATTTCGCCCATTTTGGCCACCTGCCCACAATGAGTAACAAACCAATATAGTTAAACGCACACGTTTCATGTGCGCCCCACTGGAGCGTCCCGTTCCGGCTCAAACTCCGCAGTGCATTTTAGCCATTCGTTACCAACTCACCCGTTTTGGGGCGCCCGCATCCCCTCAGGTGCGACCCAACGCGCACCCCGGGCAAGCAAAAACCGGGCCGGCTCCCCCGGCAGCGCGCCGCAGCGACGAGCGCCGAACGCATCCGAGGGAGTCGACCCGGTGCCAACCGAGATCGGTAACGCGCGAGCCTTACGCGAGCAGCCCCGTGACCTTGCCGAGGACCGGCTCGAAGCTGACGCCGCGCGTCTCGTAATCGGGCTGGTCGCGGGTGATGCGCATCGCGTCGCGCACGAGCTCGCCCGCGAACTCCACGCTCTCATGCAGGGTGCGGCCCGAGTAGATCGCCGCGGTGAGGCCGCTCGCGAACAGGTCGCCCGTACCGTGCAGCATATAGGGCAAAAGCTCGCTCTGAACCTCGTCCACGCGCCCGCCTTCAACGTCGGCGAGCGCCAGGTAGTTGCGGATCACCGACTCGCCCTCATGCACGACACCCTTGATGACCACGGCCTTCGCCCCGAGCTCAAGCAGGGCGTCCACGTTCTTCTGAACGAACTCGACGCTCACGTCCTGGCCCTCATAGGCGATCCCCGTGAGGATCGAGGCCTCGGTGAGGTTCGGCGTCAGCACGTCGGCGCCGTCCACGAGGCCGCGTGTGGCCTCGCACATCTCATCCGTGTAGGTGGGGTACTTCTGGCCGCCGTCGCCCATGACCGGGTCGACGATATGCAGGGCCTTCGGGTACTCGGCGTAGAGGCGCTTGATGACGGCCACCTGCTCGGCGGAGCCGAGGAAGCCCGAGTACACGCCGTCGAGATCGATTCCCTCCTGCTTCCAGGCATCGAGGTAGTCGTTCAGGATCTCGGTCGTGTCGTGCATGTAGAACACCGGGAACTTGGTGTGCGCGCTGAAGAGCGCCGTCGGCACGGGGCAGACGTCGACGCCGGCGGCGCTGAGCACCGGAATCGCGACGCCGAGCGAGCATTTGCCGTAGCCGCACATATCGTGCACGGCGGCGACGCGGGGAATGTAGCCACCCCTGCGCTCATACAAAACGGCAGAATTCTGGCTGGTGATTTGGTTGGACATGGGAATCCCTCTTTCATCCGCGGACTTATGGACCAGCGTACATGCGCAGGATAGCACGATGCCCGCCGCTCCCCCGTCGCAGGGTCGCAGGTTTCCCCTCTGTTTCGATTCGCGCTCGTGGTTGACTAGTCCCCCGCCGCAGCGGTGTCCTCGGGTGACTTCTCAGCGGCCCCACCTCGGAAGATCTCGCTCCCGTGCAGCATCCGCTCGCGCTGCTGCTCGTTCTGGGCGTCCTCGTACTCGCCCTGCGGGATCGTCGTGTCCTCGATGAGCGAGCTGACGGAGTTCACCTGCTCCTGGATCTTCTCGGCGGTCTTGTCATCCATGCCGATGATCTTCAACTGCCAATCGATGTAGCTCGAGTACTCCGAGCGCTCCTTGCTCCAGACGAAGGTGAGGATCGCACGGCGCGTGCCCTGGGGCTTCAGCAGCCCGAAGAACCGGTCGTGCTGGTAGGCTCCGCTGCGGTCCGTGAGCGCGTAGACGTTGTAGACCACGCGGTTGATTTTGTCGTTGAGGAGCGCGTTCGTGGCAAGCGCCGCGGCCTGGATCTGCGAGTTCGAGAGCAGCTCGAGCTCGTTTCGCGAGGTCGTGTCCGTCACGGAGACCTCGACGACACCGGTCTTCTCATCCGCCTCCTCAACCAGGTAGTCGGTGGGGAACTGCGTGAAGCCGTTGCCCCACTCCACGCCGCTCTCGAGCGCGTGCGCGACCGTGTCCCTCGTGGTCGACTCGGAGAGGTTCGCCGTGTTCAGGCGTCGATTCACCCCGTACCAGATCTGCAGGGCCACGATGAATAGCATCACGCCCACGATCACGATGACCGCGGTGCGGGAGATTGCCTCGGCGGTGCGCGAGCCGGAGGGGTCCTTCGAGGAGAGCGGGTCGATCTCGTGGGCGGCCGCGCGGCGGGCGCGGGCGTTCTTGCGATCGACCACACCGGTCTCATCGATCGAGGAGAAGATCTCCGCGACCTCTTCGTCTGTCAGGCGAGGCGTGTTCGTCATCGCGCTCCTTCGGTATCAGGTGTCAGGCGCTCGCCGGGGCGCGGGTCCCCTCGAACTGCATCCGATAGTATCGAGCGTACGTGCCGCCGCGGGCCAGAAGCTCCTCATGGGTCCCGCGCTCCACCACGCGGCCGGCCTCGACGGTGGCGATCTCGTCGGCGTTCTTGATGGTCGAGAGGCGGTGCGCGATCACGATGGTCGTGCGGTCGCGGGCGAGCTCGGCGAGGGCGGCCTGCACCGCCTCCTCGCTCTCGTTGTCGAGCGCGCTCGTGGCCTCGTCGAGAATCAGGATCGCGGGGTTCTTGAGAAAGACGCGGGCGATCGCGACGCGCTGCTTCTGGCCGCCCGACAGGCGGCTCCCGCGCTCCCCCACCACGGTGTCGTAGCCGTCGGGCAGGCTCGCGATGAACTCGTGGATGTTCGCGCGCCGTGCGGCGTCCTCGATCTCCGCAGCAGAGGCGCCAGGGCGGCCATAGGCGATGTTCTCGCCGATCGTGCCGTCGAAGAGGTACACGTCCTGCTGCACGAGGCCTATCGCGCGGCGCAGGCTCTCCTGCGTGACCGCACGCACGTCCTGGCCATCGATCGTGATGGAACCCGAGACGACGTCGTAGAACCGCGGGAGCAGCGAGCAGGTGGTGGACTTGCCGCCGCCCGAGGGCCCCACGAGCGCAAGGGTGCTCCCGGCGCGGACGGTGAGGTTCAGGTGATCGATCGTCGGACGCTCGAGACCGCGATCGCTCCGCTCGCCCTCGGCATAGGAGAAGCACACGTCTCGGTAGGAGATCTCACCCGCGCCGATCGCGAGCGGCGCCGCCCCGGGCGCGTCCACGATGTCGGGCATCGTGGCGAGTACCTCGTCCATGCGCCTGAAACCCGCGATGGCCTTCTGGAAGGTCTCGGTGGAGTTCACGAGCGTCTCGATCGGCGTGGCGAAGAGGCTGATGTAAAGCGCGAAGGTCGCGAGGTCTGGGGCCGTCATCTGGCCCGCGGCGATGAGGGACCCGCCGAGCACGATGATGATGACGTAGAGCGAGCCCGTCATGAGGGCGCTCGTGGCCTGGTAGCGGCCCATGACCCGGTACATGGCCTCCTTCGAGGCGAGGTAGCGGTCGTTCGAGCGGCGGAACTTCGCGCGCTCAGCGTCCTCGTTCGCAAACGACTTCACCACCCGCATCCCGGCGAGCGAATCTTGGAGCTGCGCGTTCACGCCCGAGATCTTGACGCGGTTGTCGGCGTAGACGGCGCGCATCGTGAGGTTCTGCCGCACCATGACGGCAACGAAGAACGCGGTCACGATCGCCATGACGCCCGCGAGCACCGGCGCGATCGTGAAGAGGATCGCGAAGGCGCCCACGATCTCGATCGTGCAGATGATGATCCACTCCGGCAGGTGATGAGCACCCTCGCAGATGTCAAAGAGGTCGTTGACCACGCGGCTCATCATGTCACCTGAGTTGTGCCGGTCGAAATAGGCGAAGCTCATGCGCTCGTACTGGTCGAACAGGTCCTCGCGCATTTTGGACTCCATGCGGGCACCCATGATGTGCCCCTGAGCGGAGACGAAATAGCGGCAGGCCATGCGCACGAGGTAGAGGGCGATGAGGCCCGCGGCGATGAGCGGGAGGGCGTCAAGGATGGACGAGGCGGGACCCTCGAAGAGCCCTCCCGTGAGGGCGCGGAGGATGATCGGGAAGGAGAGGTCGATGCCGGCGAGGATCAGCGCGGCGGCCGTATCGGCCACGAAGAGGTGCATCTGGGGCTTGTAGTACGACAGGAAACGCTTGAACATGGGGCCTTCTTAAACGCTTGTTCTCAAGGGGCGGGGCGCCCGGGGGCCGTGGGCGCCCTACTCCGCCTCGAGGCCGAGGCGGTGGGCGATCGCGTCGCAGGCGAGGGCGCCGACCACGGTCTTCGCATCCTCGATCTTCCCATCGAGCACCGCGTCGATGAGCTCGGAGAGCGGCACGAGGTCGACGTTCACGAACTCGTCCTCATCGGGTGTCGCGCCGTCGAAGGTCAGGTTCGTCGCCATGTAGATGTGGATGATCTCATCGCAGAAACCGCAGCTCGTGAGGATGCTCGTGAGGTGGCGGATGCGGCCGGCGCGGAAGCCCGTCTCCTCGTGGAGCTCGCGCTCGGCGCAGACCTGCGGATCCTCACCCGGATCGAGCTTGCCGGCGGGGATCTCCACGGTCACGCGGTCAACGGCCGTGCGATACTGGCGCACGAGGGCGATCTTGCCGGTGTCCGTGAGGGCGACAACCGCCGCGGCACCCGGGTGGCGCACCACGTCGCGGGTGGTGAGGCGGCCGTTCGGGAGCTCGACCTTGACGGTGCGCACGTCGAGGATGTTCCCGCGCCACGCGGGATCCTCGCCGAGGATCCGCTCGTGCAGAGCGGCGTCGGCGGGGTCGTCGTCACCGAGGACGAGAACGGGCTCGGCGAGCGGCTGACCCGCCTCCCGCGGGTCCTCGACGATCTCGGCACTCAGACGCTCCTCTGCCATGTTCCCATCCTCTCCTTGAGATGATCCCTCGTGGTGACGCTTCGCCGGCGGGGCAATCAGGCGTCCCAGGCCGCGCGGCCCTTGAGGGCGCGCAGACCGATATCGCGGCGGAGGGTCTTGCCCTCGAACTCGATGAGGTCGCAGGCGCGGTAGGCCAGGTCGCGGGCGGCCTCGAAGGTCTCCCCGAGGGCCGTCACGTTGAGCACGCGGCCGCCGGCGGTGACCACGTCCCCCTGCGCCGTGAGGGCGGTGCCCGCGTGGTAGACGGTCACGCCGGGCAGGGCGTTCGCGCGGTCGATGCCGCTGATGACCTTGCCCGTGTCGTAGCCGCCCGGGTAGCCGGCGCTCGTCAGGACCACCGTGATCGCCCACTCGTCGCGCCAGGAGAGCTCGATGTCGGCGAGGCGGCGCTCGGCCACGGCAAGCATGACCTCGACGAGGTCGTTCTCGAGGCGGGGCAGGACGACCTGGGTCTCGGGGTCGCCGAAGCGGGCGTTGAACTCGAGGACCTTCGGGCCGGCGGGCGTCAGCATGAAGCCGCCGTAGAGGCAGCCACGGTAGTCGATCCCCTCGGCCGCGAGGGTCGCCACGGTCTTCTCCATGGCGGAGACCATGGCCGCGTGCTCCTCATCCGTGACGATGGGCACGGGGCTGTAGGCGCCCATGCCGCCCGTGTTCGGGCCGCGGTCGCCCTCGAGGGCGCGCTTGTGATCCTGGGAGGTCGACATCGGGCGAACCGTCGCGCCGTCCGTGAAGGCAAGCAGCGAGCACTCGGGACCCGTGAGCATCTCCTCGATGACCACCGTGGCGCCGGCCGCGCCGAACTCGCCGCCGAAGCAGGAGCGCACGGCATCCTCGGCCTCGGCGAGCTCGGAGGCCACGATCACGCCCTTGCCCGCGGCGAGGCCGTCGGCCTTGACCACGAGCGGGGCGCCCTGTTCGCGCACGTAGGCGAGGGCCGCATCCTCATCGGTGAAGGAGGCGTAGGCCGCGGTGGGGACGCCCGCGCGGTCCATGAGCTCCTTGGAGAACTTCTTCGAGCCCTCGACCTGCGCGCCCTCGGCACCCGGTCCGAAGCAGGGGATCCCCTCGGCGCGCACGGCGTCGGCGACGCCCGCCACGAGCGGGGCCTCCGGACCGATCACCACGAGGCCGCAGCCGGTTTCACGGGCGAACTCGGCCACCGCGGCGGGGTCCTCGGCGTCGAGCGCCACGTTCTCCCCCACCTCGACGGTGCCGCCGTTGCCCGGAGCGATATAGAGCTCCGCCGTGCGCGGGCTCGCGGCGAGCGCGAGGGCGAGGGCGTGCTCGCGGCCGCCGGACCCGATGAGCAGGATATTCATCTTCGTGTTCTCAGACATGGGGGCTCCTCAGCTTGGTTGGGTCGAAATCCTGACGGCCGGGGTCGGGGCTCAGCGGGTCTTCCAGGAGCGGACGATCGTCTGCTCGCGCTCGGGACCCACGGCGACGAAGGACACCCTCGTGCGGGCGAGCTCCTCGATGCGGGCCACGTAGTCCTTGGCGGCCGGGGGCAGCTCGTCGAAGCTGCGGCAGCCCGTGATGTCGCACTCCCAGCCGGGCACCTCCTCGTACACGGGGACCGCGTGCTCGAAGGCGCGCTGGTGCTCGGGCACGCTCGTGTAGCGCACGCCATCGCAGTCGTAGGCCACGCAGATCTTGATGGTCTTGAACGAGGAGAGCACGTCGAGTTTGGTGAGGGCGATGTCCGTGAGGCCGTTCACGCGGGCGGCGTAGTTGGCGATCGGGCCGTCGAACCAGCCGCAGCGACGGCGGCGCCCGGTGACGACGCCGTACTCGGCGCCGACCTCGCAAAGGGTGTGGCCGTCGGCGTCCGTCTCGAAATCGAGCTCAGTGGGCATGGGGCCGGAGCCGACGCGCGTGATGTAGGCCTTCATGATGCCGAGGACGCGGTCGATGTTCTTCATGCCCACGCCCGACCCGGTGACGGCGCCGCCGGCGGTGCAGTTCGAGGAGGTCACGTAGGGGTAGGTGCCGTGATCGATGTCGAGGAGCGTCGCCTGGGCGCCCTCGAAGAGCAGGGACTTGCCCGCGTCGATGAGGTCGTTCAGCAGCATGCCCGTCTCGGTGATGTAGGGGCGCAGGCGCTCGCCGTAGGCCAGGTACTCCGCGGCGATCTCATCGGACGAGAAGGTGGGCTTGCGGTAGATGAGCTCGAGCTCGGCGTTCGCCTTCGCGAGGGCGCGGTCGAGCTTCTCGCGGAAGAGCTGCTCGTCGAGGAGATCCTGCATGCGCAGGCCGATGCGCTCCATCTTGTGCTGGTAGCACGGGCCGATGCCGCGCTTGGTGGTGCCGATCAGGGCATCGCCCAGGCGCTCCTCGAAGGCGCCGTCGAGCGCGATGTGATAGGGCATGATGACATGGGCGTTACCGGAGATCTTGAGGTTCGCGGTGGAGATGCCGTCGGCCTCGAGCATGTCGATCTCCTCAAGCACGACCGCGGGGTTCACCACGCAGCCGTTGCCGATGACCGACACGCAGCTCGGGTACATGATGCCCGAGGGAACCTGGCGCAGGCCGTACTTCTTCCCGTTGACCACGATGGTGTGGCCCGCGTTGTTGCCGCCCTGGTAGCGCACGACGGCATCGAATTCGGGCGCGATGAGATCGCAGATCTTGCCCTTACCCTCGTCGCCCCACTGGGTACCGACCAAAACAGTTGACGCCATGGCTTCTCCTCGCTCATTGCTCAGGCACGGGAGTCGATGGCGACTCCCCAACGTTCCCATTATAGGGGCCAGGAGGCGGGTGAGGGCAGGGTTCCCGTCCGGGAGGCGCCGCGGCTAGAAAAAAGCCGCAAGTGGGCGGGGGTTCGGGCCGTAGACGATGCCGGCCGCACGTGATCCGGGGCCGAGAGCGGACTCGGGCGGGATCACGCGCGGCCGATGCGGGGCGCGGAGGCGAGGTTAATCGTCGTCCTCGCCGCTCAGCTCGAAGAACTTGGTCGAGGCTGGCATGAAGACGAGGTCCACGTCGCCGATCGGGCCGGAGCGGTTCTTGGCGAGCACGATCCGCGTGATCCCCTCGTCGGGGCGGTCATCGCGGGCGGCCTCCTGCTCGGAGCTCGAGCGGTCGAGGAACATGACGATGTCGGCGTCCTGCTCGATCGAGCCAGACTCGCGGAGGTCGGAGAGCTGGGGGCGCTTGCCCGTGCGGCTCTCAACCTGACGGGAGAGCTGGGAGAGCGAGACGACCGGCACCGCGAGCTCCTTCGCCATGATTTTCAGGGCGCGGGACATCTCGGACACCTCGACGGCGCGGCTCTCGGCGCGGCGTCCCGCCGGCGGGCTCACGAGCTGCAGGTAGTCGAGGATGATGATGGCCTTCTCCTTGTTGTGGAGCATGCGGCGGGCCTTCGCGCGGATCTCGGTGACGGTCGTGCCGGGAGTGTCGTCGATCAGGATGTCGAGGTTCGAGAGCTCCTCGGTCGCCTCGTTGATGTTGGCCCACTCCTGCGGCGAGATGCGCCCCGTGCGGAAGTTCGACATGTTGACCTGGGCGTGCGCGCAGATGAAGCGCTGCGCGATCTCCTTGCCGCTCATCTCGAGCGAGAAGAAGCCCACCGTGTACCCGGAGGCGGCGGCGTTCAGGGCGAGGTTCAGGGCGAACGAGGTCTTTCCCACAGCCGGGCGGGCGCCGATGATGACGAGTTGCCCCTCGCGCAGGCCCATGAGCATGCGGTCGAGGCTCGGGAAGCCGGTGGGGACGCCCTGGGTCTCGCCGCCCGCGCGGGCGACCTCCTCGGCCTCCTGATAGGCCTCGATCATGAAGTCCTGCAGCGGCTTGTAGGAGCTCCTCACCTCGCGGGCCGTGACCGAGAGCAGCATGCTCTCAGCGCGCTCGATGACCTCCTTGGTATCGGTGGGCGCATCGTAGGCGAGGGCGTTGATCTGGTTCGTCGCGCCGATGATCTCGCGGAGCATCGAGTCGCGCCGGACGATCCCGGCGTGGTGCTGCCAGTTCACAAGCGCGAGCGTGTTGCCGATGAGGTCGAGGATGTAGGCCTCCCCGCCCACGGCCTCGAGCTTGTCGATGGATTTCAGGTAGTCGACGAGCGAGATCGAGTCGATCGGGAGGGTCTGGTCGTACATCTCGTGCATGGCCAGAAAGAGCGTCCGGTGCGCGGGGCGGTAGAAGTCGTCGGGCAGGAGCTCGACCAGGGCCTCCTCGACGACCTCGCCCGAGAGCAGCATCGCGGCGAGGACGTTGGCCTCGGCCTCGATGTTGTTGGGCGGCTGCAGGCGCGCTCCGCGCTCGGTCACGCCCGAGCTCGAGGGCGACCATGCGTAATCGCTCACCACGTCCATCTGCGCTCCTTGCCATCGCGTTCTTGCGGCCTTTCATGGTATCTGCAACGGGTGCGCTGAACAAGGTTCCCAACCCCGACGCCCCATGTGGACGGAGCCGATGGCGGCGGGCCGTGGCATATGACGCGGCGAGGGTGAGCGGGCAGCGTGGCGCCAATCGCTCTGCATCGGCGCCGCGGACGGCTCGGCCGTCCCCGATCCCCATCGATGCCGCACGGGGAACGGAGCGCCCCCTCCGCAATCCCGTCGCCATGGAGCGGCGCCGTCTCACCCTCCGAGGTGACGGTGACGTCATACCGATCACCCTTGACAGGAGCCTCATTGAGGGTGAGCTGGGCCGATTTTGGGCTCGGTGATCGGGGTCTTGCGCTCTCCCCGTGCGCGCGGGAAAACCATGCGGCCCCGCACCGGGGCAAACGCCGTCTTTCAACACTTTCCACAGTGTGTCGCCGCGTCTGGGGAAGTTTTCCACAGGTCTCGCTGAGAGCGGCACTTACCCTGCTCTGACGGGACCCTTTCCTGGTCTTTACCGAGCATACCTATGAAGATTTAGTGAAACCGCAGGTAGATGACTTCAATCTGTGGTTGAGACTACAAAAGTCCTGCTTAACCGCGGTACATCGAACATATGAGCGCATCGGAACACGCCGCGCTGGGAAAATGGTTTTCCCGGTGTGCACATTCCCTACCTGTTGAAAGTTCCTCGGATTCTCCTGTCAAGGGAAAATCGCGAGACGACGGCATCGGTATGTGCAGCATCCGGAAGTGAGGAGACAACACGGGTTGACCGGCCGCTCCACGTGAAACGAAGACGGCCCGGGTGCCAGGACCCGGGCCGTCTGCAAAGCGTGTGGGACGCTGAGTTACTCAGCGGCCTCCTCGGTGGCCTCCTCGGCAGTGGCCTCAGCCTCGACGGCCTCGGTCTCCTCCTCAGCAGCCTCCTCCTCGGCCTCGAGGGCCTCGGTGCCAACCATCACGGTGACGGTGGCGCGGATCTCACGGTAGAGGGAGATCTCAACCGGGTAGGTGCCCGCCAGCTTGATGGGCTTGCCGAGCTCGACGCGCTTGCGGTCGACCTCGACGCCCAGCTCGGCCTTGATCGCGTCGGCGATCAGCGGCGCGGTGACGGAGCCGAAGAGCACGCCCTCCTCGCCGACCTTGACATCGACGGTGACGGACTTGCCCTCGAGGGCCTCCTTGGTCGCGTTCGCGTTGGCGATGCGGACCTCCTCGCGCTTGGCGATGTTGCGGCGGCGCTCCTCGAGCTGCTTCAGGTTGCCCTTGGTGGCGGCAACGGCGAGCTTCTTCGGGATGAGGTAGTTCTCGGCGTATCCCTGGGCGACCTCGATGACGTCACCCTCGCCGCCCTTGCCCTTGATCTCGTCAAGAAGAACGACTTTCATGCTGCTCTCCTTCCCTAGTCGCGGTTGCGGTTGCCACGGGAGGAAACCACGGGGACGGTGTACGGGAGCAGAGCCATCTCGCGAGCGCGCTTGATGGCGTTCGCGATGTCATGCTGATGCTGCGTGCAAGCGCCAGTGACGCGGCGCGGCTTGATCTTGCCGCGGTCGGTCATGTACTTACGGAGAAGCTGAGTGTCCTTGTAGTCGATGAACTCAGTGTTCTCCTTGCAGAACTGGCAGTACTTACGACGCGGCTGACGTGCTGCATAATCATTAGCCATGTCAAAATACCTTTCGTGTGTTGATGAACACCCGTGGGGCTCGCGCCCTTAGAACGGGATGTCCTCATCGTAGACCTCGACCGCAGGCGGCGCCTGCACCGGGGCGGGTGCCGGCTGCGGGGCAGGGGCGCCATAGGGATCGGCCTGCTGCGGGGCGGGCGCGTAGCCCCCCTGCGGCGCATAGCCGCCCTGTCCGCCCTGCTGGCCGCGCGAGAGGAACTCGATCTCATCGACGATGACCTCGAGCTTGCTCCGGCGCTGCCCGTCGCGCTCCCAGGAGCTGTAGCGCAGCTTCCCCTCGATCGCGACCTTCGAGCCCTTCGAGAGATAGCGGCTGACGGCCTCGGCCCGGGTCCCGAACATCGTGCAGTCCACGAAGTTGGGGTAGTCCTCCCACTCGCCGGTCTGCTGGTTGCGCCGGCGGTCATTCACGGCCACGCCGAAGGACATGACCTGCGTGCCGCCCGCGGTGGCGCGCATCTCGGGGTCGCGGGTGAGGTTGCCTGAAATGACGACTCGGTTGATGCTCATTCGAACTCACTACCTCTCAGTCTGGACGCGTGCGCGTCCCCTTCCAAAACTCGCTACTCCGCGACCTCGTCGCGGCGGACGATCATGTGGCGAACCACGGCGTCGGTGATGCGAAGCACGCGGTCCAGCTCGGCGATCATCGTCGGATCAGCATGGAAGTTGATGAGGGTGTAGTCACCTTCGGTGAGCTTGTTGATCTCATAGGCGAGCTTGCGCTTGCCCCACTCGTCAACGTTGTCGACCTTGCCAGCGCCCTCAGCGATCGTGGTGTCGATGCGCTTCATCACCGCGAGACGAGTCTCGGGGTCGAGAGCCGGGTCAACAAAAAACAGCAGTTCATAAGCCTTCATTGTGTCACCTCCTCTGGGCATACGGCCCCGGGTCGTGAAGGTGCGCCCGGAGCAGGAAAAGACTGGGACAGTATAGATGCTCCCGTCCCCATGCGCAAGAGAACCCGCAGGTACAACCTCATGACTTCCACACTTGCCGTTCAGTGATAGCGTGCCCCATCGTACGGACAGAACCTGACAGGTGAGCTATGAAGACCGCCCCGTTCCTGACAGATCGCTTCGCGAACCCTTAAAACCGCAGGTCGTCGATGGGTGTATGCCCTGAATCGCCATAGGTGCGACACGGGTTCGGCACCGTCTTTCCATAGGATCCCACGGGGCCGCCGGGTCTTTCCGCCGGCTCCCCATGAAAAAGCCGCCCCGTCCGCGATGCGGAGGGGCGGCTCTCGATCCCGATGCGGGATACGTCTCAGCTTAGAGGCTGCTCGAATCAGACGGGACGCCCGTAGCGGGATCCTCGGCCTCGGGTGCGGCAGGTCGCTCGGCTGCCTCCGCGGCCTCGGCGGCGGCTGCCGCGGCGTCCGCGGCCGGCGCGGAGGCGCCAGCCGGCTCGGGCTCGACCGGCGCGTCCACGGCATCCCTACCCTGCTCGGCGTCCGCACCGGTCGCCGGCTGATATGGCTCAACGACATCCTCAACGGGGGCAGGAGCGGATTCGACTGACACCGCGGGCGCAGGCTCGGCGGGGTCGGGATCAGCCGGCGACACGGGATCGGCGGGCGCGGGCTCTTCCTCGCGAGCCTCAACCGGCGACACGGGCGTGGCCGGGACCTCCTCGGCGCCGGCCGCCGCAGGCTGCTCGGGAGCGACCGGGACCGCCGCGGGCGCCTCGCCGGAGACGGGAAGCGGGGTTCCCTCCGGCAGCGGATCGGCCGAGAGGCCCCAGCGCTGCACGTCGAAGCGGGAGAACCACTGGCCCACCGCGTTGATCGAGATCAGCTGGACGGCCGTGCCGATCACACCGCCCACGAAGAGCAGCGCGACGGCGAGGATCATGAAGATGAGTGCCGCACCCGAACCCATCTGCAGCAGGGCCTCGGCCATGAGCCGCTCAGAGGCCGCGCTCGAGAGCGAGGCGTAGCCGCCCGCCGCGCCGGCCGCGCCGAAGAAGGCCCCGATGAACACGAGCGACGCGATGAAGCCGACGATCGCGGAGTAGAGCCAGCTGATGACGCCGCCGATGATCGAGACGAGGTAGATCCGGAAGAACCCGGCCACGTCCTTGCCGATCATCTCGAAGATGCGGTCGAGGCGCCACCCGGCCGAGAACTTATCGTAGATCACGGCGCGCATCATGGCGACCGAGATGAAGATGCCGAAGAGCATGTTCACGACGAGCGTGACGAGCGACAGGACGCCCGCGGTGCCTGAGGCGATCGAGGAGAATATCGAGGTCATCGGGAAGGCGCTGAAAGCGGAGCCCATCGTGCCAAAGAGGATCACGTCGATCACCATGAGCGCGATGCCCATGCTCAGCATGATGAGGAACCCGATGAACCCCGTGTGCATGATCTTGCCGTAATCGACCTTGCCCTGCTTGGGGGCCGCCTCGACACCCCAGGCGGTGAGGCGCGCCCACTCGAGGGCGTAGCCCAGGATGGCGATCTGGCCCACGATGGGGATCCATCCCACCAGGGTGAGCACGAGCAGGGGCTTGATCCAGCCCTTGTCGCGGGTGAGCTGCCTCCATGAGGTGGAGAAACTCGGCTTCTGTACGAGCATGTCTACTCCTTTGTCTCGTCGGGTGAACCGGCGGATTTCTCATCCGCGTCGGCCACGGCCTCCACTCGCTTCGCGGCCTCGCGCTCAGCAGCGAGCTGAACGAGGCCCGAGACGATCGGCTTGGTGCCGCTCGGGTACAGGATCTTCGCCTTCCCCACGCTCACGGGCGCGGGGGCGAACACGGGGGCACCCGCCTCGTCCCGCTCATACGGGAGCGCGAGGATCGAGGCCGCCACCTCGCCGCGGCGGGCGATCTCGATGAGGACGGCGTCTGCCCGCCCCTCATCGAGGTCGAGGTAGCCGTCGTAGGAGAACAGGTAGGCCTCGGGCAGCTCCTGGGCGAGGAGGGTCTTGACCGAGTTGTACGTCTCCTCGACGTCGTCACCGGGGTGATCGTGCACCTCATAGCCGTCAGAGGTGCAGATGATCGTGAACGGCATCATACCGCCGTCGCGCGTGAGGCACGAGCGGGCGCCGTCGAGCGCGTGATCGAGTGCGACGCGCATGGCATCCGTGAGCTCGAGCTCGACGGTGCCGGCGTTTCCATGCTCCGCCATATCACTCCTTTCCCTCTCGTGCTCTCAAGTGTATCCGCGCGATGAGGGGTCAGACACGGAAATCGCCCATTTAAGGCGACCTTAATTCATCAGGGCGCGGCGCGGCAAAAGAAAGGTCCCCGGTGGGGGAACCGGGGACCTCATATGCTGCTGGCGGAGGAGGAGGGATTCGAACCCTCGTACGGGGAACACCCGTAAACGGTTTTCGAGACCGCCGCATTCAACCACTCTGCCACCCCTCCGCATGGGGTGAACGCGGCGCCTGTTAGCCGGACGCCGCGCGGGAAGTGCTGGCGGAGAGTCGGGGATTTGAACCCCGGAGACGCTTTTGGCGCCTACACGATTTCCAATCGTGCTCCTTCGGCCACTCGGACAACTCTCCGTGAAGTGCATAGGTCATTGTACCGGAAGCGAAGCCCAGCGCAAGGGGGATATTCCAACTGGTGAGAATCGCACATGCGTGTAAGATAGCCTGCGATGGACGTCAGAACCCGTGGAAGGTGCCCCATGCTCGCCAGCACTGCGATCTTCATCGCCCTCGCCGCAGCGGGTGCCGTCGGCGCCCTGCCGCCCGCCGTCGACGTGCCCATGCCCGTCGAGATGCTGCCTGTGATCGTGGCCTCCGGTGCGGGCGCGCTCTCCGCGCGGAAGGACAACCTCGACCTCATCGGCGCGATCGGCATGGCCGTGGTCTGCGGGCTCGGGGGCGGCCTCATCCGCGACGTCATCCTCCAGCGCGGCGACGTCTACATCCTGAACCAGCCGATCGCCCTGCCCATCTCCATCGCCTCCGCCGCGATCGTCTTCGTCTTCCCCGGCCTCGTGGAGAAACCCGATCGGACCATCGCCATCCTCGATATCTTCGCTGTCGGCCTCTTCTCGGTCATGGGTGCCGACAAGGCCCTCCGCTACGGGCTCGACCCGCTCGCCTGCGTCATGATGGGGTTCTTCACCGGCGTGGGCGGGGGCATGCTCCGCGACGTGCTCGCGAACCGGGTCCCCTACATCTTCCTGCAGGGGAACTTCTACGCGATCGCCTCGGCGGCGGGCTCCACGGCGTTCATCACCCTCGTTGAAGCCTGGCAGATGCCGAAGATGGCCGCGCTCGTCATCGGCACGGGCGTAACCATGGCGCTTCGCTGGATCTCCCTGCGCTACAACATCCTCTCCCCCACCGAGGTCGATCTGAGGAGGGTGGCGCGGCCGTTGAGGAGAATCGGCTCGAAGACGGTTGATTCCGTCACGAGGCAGGAGGCGCCCGTGCGCTCGGAGCGCGCCCTCGACGAGCGGCGCGAGCGCGTGGTAGCCGAGATCGATGAGCGGCGCCGGCAGGAGGCCGCGCGGAAGCGTCAGCGTCGCCGCGAGGTCAGGCGCCGTTCGAAGGGACGCGGGGCCTTCGGCGGCTGAGGCTGCGGGGGCGCTCATGTGAGGGACATCGCCCCTGCAAAGCGAAACCCCGCATCGAGCAGGTGATACGGGGTTCGAAACGGAGATGGGGTACGGCCTCTACTTCGCGGCGTTCATAGCGCGGACCGCGGCCTTCTTGCGGTCGGTCGCGTTCAGCAGACGCTTGCGCATGCGGATGTTCTTGGGCGTGATCTCGACGAGCTCGTCGTCGATGATGTACTCGAGCGCCTCCTCAAGGGAGAAGGTGCGGGGCGGAACGAGCTGCACGGAGATGTCGGCGGTCGAGGAGCGCTGGTTGCCCAGGTTCTTCGTGCGCGCGATGTTCACGACCATGTCGCCCGGCTGGTTGCGCTCGCCCACGAGCATGCCCTCGTAGCACTCGGTGCCCGGCTCCACGAAGAGCGCGCCGCGCTCCTGGAGGGTGCCGAGGGCGTAGGCCACGGCCTTCTCGGTGGTCATCGAGATCATCGCGCCGTTGTTGCGGCCGCCGATCTCACCCGCGAAGGGACCGTACTCGAGGAAGGTGTGGTAGAACACGCCCTCGCCGTGGGTGACGTTCAGGACGCGGTTCTTGAGGCCCATGATGCCGCGCGTGGGGATCTTGAACTCGATGTGCGTGACCGTGGTGCCCGCGACCATGTTCGTCATCGTGCCGCCCGCGTTGCCGAAGACTTCGATGACCTTACCCGCGTACTCATCGGGGCACTCCACCACGGCCTGCTCGATCGGCTCCACGGTGTGACCGGCGTCGTCCTTCTTGAACAGGACGCGGGGACGGCCCACCTGGAACTCGAAGCCCTCGCGGCGGAGCGTCTCCATGAGCACGGAGAGGTGCAGGATGCCGCGACCCGAGACCTCCACGCCGCTCTTGTCCTCGAGCTCCTCGATCTTCATCGTCACGTTGTTCTCGCGCTCGGCGAAGAGGCGCTCCTTGAGCTGGCGGGCACCCACGATGTCGCCGTCGCGGCCCACGAGCGGGGAAGTCGAGGCCTCGAAGATGATCGAGAGCGTGGGCGGGTCGATCTCGATCGGGTCGAGGGAGACCGGGTTCTCGGGGTCGGTGTAGACGTCGCCGATGTCCGTGGACTCCACGCCCACGACGGCCGCGATGTCGCCGGCGCCGACCTCCTCGCATTCCGTGCGGCCGAGGTAGTCGAAGGTGAAGAGCTGCTTCACGGTGGCCGTCGCAGTGGAGCCGTCGTTCTTCGCGACGAGGATCGTCTCACCCTGGCGGACGGTGCCCGAGTACACGCGGCCGATGCCGATGCGGCCCACGAAGTTGGAGTGGTCGATCGTCACGCACTGCATGGCGAGGGGGCCGTCCGGATCGACCTCGGGGGCGGGCAGGTCCTCAAGGATCATATCGAGTAGCGGGTACATGTCATCGTTGTCATCGGACGGGTTCAGGCGGGCGTAGCCGTTCACCGCGCTCGCGTAGACCACGTGCTCCATCGCGAACTCGAGCTGCTCGTCGGTGGCGCCGAGGTCGGCCATGAGGTCGAGGCAGTCGTTGTAGGCGCGCTCGGGATCGGCGCCGGGGCGGTCGATCTTGTTGATGACGATCATGATCTTGAGGCCGGTGTCGATGGCGTGGCGCAGCACGAAGCGCGTCTGGGGCATCGGGCCCTCGAAGGCGTCGACGAGCAGCAGCGCGCCGTCGGCCATGCGCAGGACGCGCTCGACCTCGCCGCCGAAGTCGGCGTGGCCCGGCGTGTCGATGACGTTGATCTTCACGCCTTTGTACTCGATCGAGATGTTCTTGGCCAGGATGGTGATGCCGCGCTCGCGCTCCTGGTCGTTGGAGTCGAGCACGCGCTCCTCGACCTGCTGGTTGGCACGGAAGGCGCCGGCGGCGCGCAGGAGCTTGTCCACGAGCGTGGTCTTGCCGTGGTCGACATGGGCGATGATAGCGATATCGCGAAGGTTCTCTACCCGCATGGTGTTCCCCGTATCTGCATAGCTGATGTGTTGAATCAAACGTGCATATGATAGCGGGTTTTCGGTGAACGGATGCCGAGGGCGGGGTGAGCGGGCCCAACACCACATGGTTGCCATGGAACGGCCATGCGGCCGCACATCATCGAGTGTTTTAGATCAGCGGCTCCTCGGCACCTGCCGGCTCAGGCTCACCCCAGGCGAAGTCCTCGCCCGCGCCGATCCCGTCCACGAGGAGGTAGGCGGAGTAGCCGCTCTCCTGGCCGTGCTCGTAGAAGCTCGCGAGGACCGCATCGAGGTAGGTGCCGTCCTCGTCCTCGATGGCGCCGAGGTAGGCGATCGCGTAGCGTTCGATCGGGCCCACGCCGTCGCCGGCGATGCCCGCGGCGTGCTGTGAGACGAACTGCTGGGCGGCGCGCAGGCAGACCTCGACGCTGTCCTCATCGAAGGCGGCTTCATAGCGGTTGGCCTCGGTGTCCTCGGCGGCGAGGAGCACACCGGGATTGTCTCCCTCGGCGAGGGCGTCGAGCAGCGAGCCCAGAAGGTCTCCCACCATCGCGTCGAGCTCAGGAGTGACGATGTCGGGTCCGTTGTCTTCCTGCATGGTTCCTCCCTATCAGAAGTCGTCGGGGGAAAGGCTCTCCACGAACGCATCGAATCGCTCGAGCTCCTCCTCGGCGTCACCCTCGGGCTGGTAGCTGATGCTGCCGGCGCGGTTCATCACGTCATCCTCGACGTAGATGGGGGCGTTCGAGCGGACGGCGAGGGCGAGGGCGTCGCTCGGACGGGCGTCGATGCGGATCTCCTCGAGGGGGGCGGCGGGCGTGGGAGCGGCCTCCTCCTCGGATTCCGCCGCGGAAGCCATCACGAGGCTCGCGTAGAAGACGGGGGCGTCCACCCGATCGATCTCCACGCGCTCGAGCTTGCCGCCGAGCTTTGAGATGACATCGGTCATGAGGTCGTGCGTGATGGGGCGCTCGCCCTGGGGGCGGTCGATGCCGCGGCCGATGGAGGCGGCCTCGAAGGCACCGGTCTGGATGGAGAGCGCGCGGAGCGGGGCCTCGGAGGCCGATTTGTCCCCGCGCTCGCGGAGGACGATGACGGAAGGCATAGGGCCGCCCGCCATGATGATGGTCTCGATGTCGACGCGGATCATGCTGTACCTCCCTGTGCTGTGTGCGGTCGTAACGAGTCGATACGCTATAGTACCCTCTTTTACTGGTTTAGACCGAAGTCTCGGAAAAAAGTGTTGACTTGCCGATAACCTCTAGGCTAATATCGTTCGAGCGATGGACCTGTAGCTCAGTTGGTTAGAGCGTCCGGCTGATAACCGGGAGGTCACAAGTTCGAATCTTGTCAGGTCCACCACTTCTTTCGCAATAAACACCCCAGCGAGAGCCGAGTCGCCGCTGGGGTGTTTATTACTAGCGTGGGGGTTTAGCTCAGCTGGGAGAGCGCGGGCTTTGCAAGCCTGAGGTCAGGGGTTCGATCCCCCTAACCTCCACCATCTTCCTTCTCTTCAACAATTGCATCGCCGAGGCCGTCGGGCTCTTTTCTTCAGCAATCGGTTTCCGCCGTGCCGCATGTTTTGACGCGGGCCTCTCGGGTTGGCCGCGCCTGATATGGGCATGTGCACCTGGGTTGCCTCGCAGGCGCACGCCCCCATAGAGCGGCGATTCCCCCGCAAGGAGTGCGGAGTAGGATTCTGAGAGGTAATCTGTGTGCAAACCTCGGCACTTTGCTGAAGGTTTTTCGCGGCCGGCGAAGTACACCTCCCGACAGCACGCTTCCTACCTGCGGCGTTGTCATCGGTATATGGCCCTCTACTTGAGCGAAAGGAGAAAACCTTCAGCAAAGTGCCGAGGTTTGCATCCCCATTCTCGAAACCTTCAGCAAACCGGCGAGATTTGCCCGCGCGCTGTCCTCCTACAAGAACGGGGTGGGCCGCGTGCGGCCCACCCCGTTCTCAAAACCTTTCAGAACCCGGACGGCTACTCGTCCATCAGGTCCTCGAGGGCCTCGTCACCGCTGCCGATGTCGATCCGCTCGTCCTCGGGCGTCCCGTCGCCGCCCGCGGCCGCGAAGTCGAGCGCATCCTGACCCTCGGCCACCGCCGGGGCCTTGGCCTTCTTCTTCGCGCTCGTCATGCGGGCGACGGCGACCACGCGATCGTCCGCGCCCACGCTCATCATCTTCACGCCCTGGGTGGCGCGACCGGTCTGGGAGATCTCCTCGGTCTTCACGCGGATGACCGTGGCCCCCTCGGTGATGATGAAGAGCTCATGCTGCGGGCCCACCACCTTCATCGCCGCGAGGTTGCCCTTGCGGGAGGTCATCTGGATCGTGTAGACGCCCTGGCCGCCGCGGCCCTGGGTCGGGTAGTCCCCGATCGGGGTGCGCTTGCCGTAGCCGCGCTCGGTGACCACCACGAGGTCGCCCTTGCCGTTCGTGATCTCCATTCCGAGCACCTCGGCATCGCCCTTCATCGTGATGCCGCGGACACCCGAGGTGTCGCGCCCGGTGGCGCGCACATCGGAGCTCTCGAACATGATGGCCTTGCCCGCCGTGGTGGCGAGGATGACGCGGTCACCCTCGGCCACGCGGCGCACACCGAGCAGGCGGTCGCCGGAGCGCAGGTTGATCGCGATGATGCCGTCGCGGCGCACGCGACCGTAGGCGCTCATGACCGTCTTCTTCACCATGCCGCCGGCCGTGGCGAACATGAGGTAGTCGGTATCGGGGAACTCACGGCAGGAGATCACGCTCGCGATCTTCTCGCCGTCCTCGAACGGCAGCAGGTTCACGATGGCCGTGCCGCGCGCCTGGCGCGAGCCGATCGGCAGCTCATGCACCTTCAGGCGGTACACCTTGCCGCGGTTCGAGAAGAACAGCACGAACTCATGGGTGCTCGCGATGAACATCTCGTCGATGACGTCGTCCTCCTTGAGGGACGCCCCCGACACGCCCTTGCCGCCGCGCTTCTGGCTTCGGTAGGTGGCCACGGGGATGCGCTTCACGTAGCCCGTGTGCGTGATCGTGACGACCATGTCCTCGTCGGCGATCAGGTCCTCGACGTCGAGGTCGCGCTCGGCCTGGGTGATCTCGGTCCGGCGGGGGTTGCCGAACTTCTTGGCGATCTCGCGCATCTCCTCTTTGATCACCGCGAGCACCTTCTCCTCGTGCGCGAGCAGGTCCTCGTAGTAGGCGATCGCGCGGCGGAGGCCGTCGAGCTCGTCCTCGATCTTGTCGCGCTCGAGGCCGGTCAGGCGGCGCAGGCGCATCTCGAGGATGGCGGCCGTCTGCTCAGGCGAGAAGCCGAAGCGCTCGGTCAGGCGGGCGCTCGCCTCGGTGTCCGTCTGCGAGGAGCGGATGATGGAGATGACCTCGTCGATATGGTCGAGGGCCATGAGGTAGCCTTCGAGGATGTGCGCGCGGGCCTGGGCCTTCTTCAGGTCGAACTGGGTCCGCCGGGTGACGACGTCAACCTGGTGAGCGACGTAATGACGCAGGATCTCAGGCAGTGAGAGCAGCTTCGGCACGCCGTCCACGAGCGCGAGGTTGTTCACGCCGAAGGTCGTCTGCAGCGAGGTGAACTTGTACAGGTTGTTGAGGACGACCTGCGGGATGATGCCCTTCTTGAGCTCGATCACGAGGCGGATGCCCTTGCTCGTGGACTCATCGCGCATGTCGGAGATGCCCTCGAGGCGCTTCTCGTTGACGAGCTGGGCGATCTTCTCCTGGAGCGTACCCTTGTTCACCTGATAGGGGATCTCGGTGAAGACCAGGCGGTTCTTACCGGTCTTCGTGGACTCCACATGGGCCTTCGCGCGGATCGTGATGGATCCGCGTCCGGTCTCGTAGGCCTGGCGGATGCCGTCGGTGCCCATGATGAGCGCGCCCGTGGGGAAGTCGGGACCCGGCATGAAGCGCATGAGCTCGTCGACGGTTGACTCGGGGTTGTCGATGAAGTGGCAGGTGGCCTCGACCGCCTCACCGAGGTTGTGCGGAGGGATGTTCGTGGCCATGCCGACGGCGATGCCGTTCGAGCCGTTCACCAGGAGGTTCGGGAAGCGCGCGGGGAGCACCTGGGGCTCGGCCAGCGACTCGTCGTAGTTCGGCTGCCAGTCAACGGTGTCCTTCTGCAGGTCGCGCAGGAGCTCCATCGCCGGACGGGCGAGGCGGCTCTCGGTGTAGCGCATGGCGGCGGCGGAGTCGCCGTCGATGTTACCGAAGTTGCCGTGGCCGTCGACCAGCGGGGTGCGCATGGAGAACCACTGGGCGAGGCGGACCATCGTGTCGTAGACCGCGGAGTCGCCGTGGGGGTGGTACTTGCCGATGACCTCGCCGACCGTCCACGCGCTCTTCTTGTGCGGGCGGTTCGGGAAGATGCCGCTCTCGTTCATCGCGTAGAGGATGCGGCGATGCACCGGCTTCAGGCCGTCACGCACATCGGGCAGGGCGCGGGCCGTGATGACCGACATCGAGTACTCGATGAAGCTCTGCTTCATCTCATGGCCGAACTCGGAGACCTGGAGCTGGCCGCCGTTGACGTCCTCGCCCGCGGCCTCGCCGCGGTCCACGGCGCCGAAGCTCTCCTCGACCTCCTCGTCCTCGTTCTCCTCATCCTCGCCGACGGCGTCGGGATCGTAGGTGTCGGCCCCCTCGTCCTCATCGGCGCGGGCGAGCAGGCGGCGCAGGTCCTCGGGCAGGGACGCCTCGTCCCCGCTCGCGGTCACGTCGTTGTTCATATCATCTGCCACGTCAAACTCCTCAACATCTCAAGATTCGGTGCGGGTCGCCTGGGGCTGCGCCTACGCGTCCAGGAAGCGCGCGTCGTGCGCGTGCTTCTCGATGTAGTCGCGGCGGTAGCTGACCTCGCTGCCCATGAGCTCGCGCACGGCGCGCTCGGCGACGGCGGCGTCCTCGATCGTGACCCGCTGCAGGATGCGCGTCTTCGGGTCCATCGTCGTGGATGCGAGCTGCTTGGGATCCATCTCACCCAGGCCCTTGTAGCGCTGGACGGTGTAACCGCGGCGCTTCTTGGTCACCTTGCCGCCCTTGGCGTCCGCGTCGTCCTCCCCCTCATCGGGGTTGAGGCCGAGCTCGCGGATCGTGTCGCGCAGGATCTCCTCCTCGGGCTGGCGACCGTTGGGGTAGACGTAGTGGATCTTGTTGCGCACCTCCACGCCGAAGATCGGCGGGCAGGCCACGTACACGTAGCCGGCATCGATGAGCGGGCGCATGTACTTGTAGAAGAAGGTGAGCAGGAGGATGCGGATGTGAGCGCCGTCGACGTCGGCGTCGGTCATGATGATGATCTTGTGGTAGCGGGCCTTCGTGATGTCGAAATCGCCGCCGTCGCCCAGGCCCGTCGTCACGCCGGTGCCGATCGCGGTGATGAGCGACTGGATCGTGTCGGAGGAGAAGGCGCGGTGGTCGCCCACGCGCTCCACGTTCAGGATCTTGCCGCGCAGCGGAAGGATCGCCTGGATGTCGCGGCGGCGGCCGTCCTTGGCCGAGCCGCCGGCGGAGTCGCCCTCGACGATGAAGAGCTCGGTCATCTCGGCGTCGCGCACCGAGCAGTCGGCGAGCTTGCCGGGCAGGCTCGCGGTCTCGAGCAGGCTCTTGCGGCGGGTGGCCTCGCGGGCCTTGCGCGCGGCGTTGCGGGCCTTGCTCGCCTGCTGCGCCTTCTTCACGATCTCACGGGCCTGCTTGGGATGCTCCTCGAGGTAGTCGGTGAGGCCCTCGGTCACGATCTTGAGCACGAGGGTGCGCATGAAGGAACTACCGAGCTTGGCCTTCGTCTGGCCCTCGAACTGCGGATCGGCGAGCTTGACGGAGATCACGGCCGTGAGCCCCTCGCGGACGTCGTCGCCGGTGAGCTTGGCGTCCTTCTCCTTCAGGATGTTCTGCCGGCGGGCATAGTCGTTGATGACCTTCGTGAGCGCCGTGCGGAACCCCTCAAGATGCATGCCGCCCTCGGGGGTGTGGATGTCGTTCGCGAAGCTCATGACCGTCTCGGAGTAGGAGGTGTTCCATTGCATGGCCACCTCCACCTCGCCGGTGCGCTCGTTGGGCGCGTCGGGCTCGGAGGCGCCCGCGAGGTAGATCGGGCGCTTGAGGCCGTCGGGGACGGTCTTGCCGTCGTTCAGAAACTTCACGAAGTCGACGATGCCGCCCGCGTAGCAGAACTCCTCCACGCGCGGGGCGAGCTCGCGCTCGTCGGTGATCGTGATCTTCAGGTTCTTGTTCAGGAAGGCCGTCTCCTGCAGGCGGTCGCGCAGGGTGTCGTAGTCGTAGACGGTGGTCTCGAAGATCTCCTCGTCGGGCCAGAAGGTCGTCGTGGTGCCGGTGGTCTTGGCCTCGCCGACGGTCTTCATCTTCTGGGTGGTGTGGCCGCGCGAGAACTCCATCTCATGGATCTTGCCGTCGCGCTTGACCTGGACGACCATGCGCTTGGAGAGGGCGTTCACCACGGAGACGCCCACGCCGTGCAGGCCGCCGGAGACCTTGTAGGCCGAGTTGTCGAACTTGCCGCCCGCGTGGAGGATCGTCATGACGACCTCGAGCGTCGGGATCTTCTTCACCGGGTGCTTGTCCACCGGAATGCCGCGACCGTTGTCCACGACGGTGATGGAGTTGTCGGCATGGATGGTGACGCTGATCTTCGTGCAGAACCCCGCCATCGCCTCGTCGACCGAGTTGTCGACGATCTCGTAGACGAGGTGGTGCAGGCCGCTCGCGCTCGTGGAGCCGATGTACATGCCTGGGCGCTTGCGGACGGCGTCGAGACCCTCGAGAATCTTGATCTCGTTGCCGTCGTACTCGTTCTTTTTCGCCACGCTCTCATCCTCCCTGGCGCTCACCGCGCCCCTTGCGTGTTCCGTTATCTGAGTAACCGATACATTTTACCTGATTCGGAAGCCCTCTGATAAGGGCAACCAGATACCCCTAGAAGGCAACACAAGCCGCTCTATCGCGCGTTTTCGCCCTCGACACCCTTTTTCCACTCAAAGCTCGCCTTCATGGCCTTCCTCAGGGCCTCACGCAGCCTCGGGTCACCCACTCCCCCGGTGGCGGCGGTGATCGCCGCGTCCTCGTCGCGGGTGAGGGGGGCCGAGGCGGTCGCGAGGCGGTTCGGGGGCGCGGCGGGCTTCTTGCGGGCGCGGGTGGCGGGGCGCTTCGAGGTGAGGAAGACGATCGAGTCGGGGGCCTCGCCGGCGGCGTCCATCCGGGCGCGGATGATCTCGCGGAGCATCGTGAGCTCCTGCGTCCACGAGGCGCCGTCCACGTAGACGATGAGCTTCGCTTCCTCGGCGATGAAGTGGAGGCCCGTCACGTGCGCTCCCTCGCGGGTGCCGGCCATGACGGCGTTGAAGGCCGCGAACACCCGCGATCGCCGTTCGGCGGCGCGGAGCTGCCCCTGGCGCTCGGGGGATGCGCCATCGAAGAGCTGGGTGCGCAGGCGCGTCGCGTACTCGCCGAGCCCGCGCGGGGCGCCCAGGCGCTCGGAGTCATCGCGTCTCCGCACCGATCCTCACCACCTTCGCGGGCCCCAGGACGTCCTCGCCGAAGTACCCGAGGTTCGTGGTCGTGATGACGGTCTGGATCTCGCCCTCGATGAAGCGGACGATCGCATCGCGGCGGGCGGCGTCGAGCTCGCTCATCACATCGTCGAGGAGGAGGATGGGGTAGCGGCCGAGGATGTCGTGGGTGACCTCGACCTCGGCGATCTTCCAGGCGAGGACGAGGGAGCGCTGCTGGCCCTGGCTTCCGAAGGCGCGCGCCGGGCGGCGGTCGATCTCAAGGAGGACCTCGTCGCGATGGGGGCCGACCACGGTCGTGCCGCGGCGGAGCTCCTCGGCGCGGTGATCGTCGAGGAGGGCGAGGAAGCGCTCGGTCAGCGCGCCGCGCTCGCGGGGCAGCTCCTCCCCCTCCACCTCAAGGGTCGAGACGTAGGATGCCCGCGCCTCCTCATGCGGGGCGATCGCGGCGTAGACCGCGGCAAGGCGCTCACCCAGCCGGGCGAGGAGCGCCTTGCGGTGGAGCACGAGGGCGGCACCGGCGGAGGCCAGCGCCTCGTCCCAGGCGGCGAGGAGCGCGGGCGTGGCGGTGCCGTCGCGCAGGAGGCTGTTCCGCTGCTCAAGGGTGCGCTCGTAGCCCGCGACGAGCGCGGCGTATGCCTCGTTCAGCTGGCAGCCGAAGTCGTCGAGCGCCTGCCGGCGCACCCCGGCGGAGCGCTTCACCATATCGAGGTGGTCGGGGCAGAAGAGCACGCTCGGCAGGATGCCCCGGACGCCACCCGCACTCACGTGCTTGCCGTTCCTCGTGAACCGGCGCTTCCCCGCCTCGATCTCGCAGGCCATGTCGACGATGCGACCCTCGCCCTCGAGCCGGAGCGCGATCCGCGCGCGCCCGGCCCCCTCCCGCACGAGATCGCGCGGGGCGGGGCGGCGGAAGGACTGCCCGGCGGTGAGGAGCTGAACCGCCTCGATGAGATTCGTCTTGCCGGCGGCGTTCGGGCCCACGAGCACGTTGACCCCGTCGGCGAGATCGAGGTCGAACAGGTCGTAGCTCCGGTAGCCGCTGACCGCGAGGGCGTGGGCGAAGATGGCCATCGGCTAGATGCGCACCGGCATCACGAGGTAGAGGTAGTTGATCGCATCGGCGCACTTGAAGACGCCCGCCTGCTGATAGCTCTGGAGCTCGAGGGTGATCTCCTTCTCGCGGCCGAGCACGTTCAGGCAGCCGAAGATGTAGTGGTAGTTGAAGGCGATCACGCCGGTCTCACCCTCGACCTCGACGTCGATCGACTCGTTGGCCGCGTCCTGGTCGTTCGAGATGGCCGAGAGCCCGAGGGTGCCGAGCTCGGCATCGATCTCGAACTTGACCGCCGAGTTGTTCTGGGCGATGACGGCCACGCGCTTGAGCGCAGCGTTGAAGGCCTCGACGTCGATCTTGACCGTCGTGGTGCAGGATGGCGGCAGGAGGGCCTTGTAGTTGGGGTAGGTTCCCTCGATGCGGCGGGCGACGTAGGTGGTGTTTTCGGCGACGAAGACCACCTGGGTGTCGGTCGCACCGACGAGGATCGAACCCTGGCCGCCGGTGATCTGCAGGGCGTCGTTCAGGGCCTCGGAGGGGACGTTCAGCTCGAAGCTCCCCTCAAGCGAGGAGGTCTCGACGTGCGTGTCGCACACGGCGAGGCGGTAGGAGTCGGTGGCCACGAGGCGGACGGTGTTGTTCTCGACGGTCATGAACACGCCGTTCAGGACCGGGCGGTTCTTGTCCGTGGAGGTCACGCGCCAGACGCGGGAGACCATCTCGGAGAGGATGTCGGCGGGGAGCTCGACGGAGTTCACGAGCGCGTAGGAGGGGAACTCGGGGAAGTCCCCCACGTCGAGGGTGTTCAGGCGGAAGGAGCTCTTCTCGCAGGCGATCCGCACCTGGCGGTCCTCGGTCTCGAAGGAGACCGGCGCGTCGGGGAGGGTCTTGGTGATGTTGAAGAGCATCTTGCAGGGCACGACCATCGCGCCCTCCTCATCCACCCGCGCCGCGACGCGGTGGCGGATGGCGATCGTGTAGTTCGAGGTCTGGAACTCGATGACCCCGTCCTCGGCGCGGATGAGCACACCGGCGAGGATGGGCAGCGTGGAGGTTCCCGCGACGCCCTTCATGACGGTGGCGAGCGCGCTCGTGAGGGAGGCCTGGCTGACGGTGAACTTCATCTCTATCTATTCCTTCCTACCTTAAATAAATCTAATAACAATAATAAGGGCGTGGATGCTGTGTATAACCCTCGTTTCCCAAGTTGGAAGCCGGAAATCTTCTCCCGCTCGGCCGTGGGAAACGTGAGCGGTTGTCAACAGGGGTCGTGACCCGCGTTCGTTTTCCACTCCAGAGACCCATTACCTCACCCGTTTTCCCGACGATCTCCCGCGGTTTTCAACAGCTCCCCATCCCGCTCACGAGCGCAGCGTGATCTTGTTCTTGAGCTGCTGCAGGTCCTCGCAGATGCGGCGGTCCTCTTTGATCTTCTTCTCCACCACCTTGAGTGAGTTGATGACCGTGGAGTGGTCGCGCCCGCCGAACTGCTCGCCCACGGCTGTGGCCGAGAGGTCGCAGAGGCTGTTGGCGAGGTAGACCGCGACGTGGCGGGCGAAAGCGATGTCGCGCGAGCGCTTGGGTCCGATCAGATCCTCGTGGCTCACGTGGTAGAACTCCTCGACGACGTCCTGGATCGTGTCGATATGGATGACCTTGTGCGCCGTGTCGAAGTACTCGTCCGCGACCTTCTCGATGTCCGCGGCGTCGAGCTCGCCTCCCGCCTGCTCGCGCTCGTAGGAGAGGCTCGCGCACCGCTCGCAGAAGCTCTCGAGCTCGCGGATGTTGTTGCCGGAGATCTCGGCCATGTGGCGGAGCTGCTCGTCGGTGAGCCGCCCCTCGTGGGACTGGAAGGCCCCGAGCAGCGTCGCGTCGACGTTCATCTCGGCCGCGCCCTCGCCGCCGCAGATGATCGTCTCGTAGTAGCGCTTGAGGATCGTGTACTTCATCTCGAACCCGGGCTCTGAGACGAGGCAGAGCATGCCGGCGTTGAACCGGCTCGTGAGGCGCTCGTCCATGCCGAGCTTCTTCGGGGCGCGGTCGGACGCGATCACGACCTTCTTGTTCTCACGGATGAACTCGTCGATGAGGCTGAAGAAGTACTCGATCGAGGCCTGCTTGCCGATGATGTTCTGGATGTCGTCGATGATCAGGATGTTGGCGTCGTGGTACTCGCGCAGGATCGCGCGGCTCTCGGTCTTCTGGCTCGCGATCTCGCTGATGAAGTCGTCGATGTAAGCCTGGGAGTTCGCGTACTTAACGCGGATGTGGGGCTTGTTCTCGGCGAGGTAGTTCTTGATGGCGAGCAGCAGGTGCGTCTTACCGAGGCCCGATCCACCATATATAAAGAGTGAGTTGCTCTGGCCCGGCTCGTCGGCGAAGGCGGCGAAGCGCTGGGCCGAGTAGTAGGCGTGCTTGTTCTCGTCTCCGAAGACGAAGGTAGCGAAGGTGAACTTCGAGCTGATGGGCGTCTGAGGGAAGACCTCGGGCTCGATCGCGGGCTCCTGCGGGGTGGCCGGTGCGGCTCCGGCCGTGGACGGTGCGGCGGCGGTGGTGCCCATGCGCCCCATCATCTCGCGGAGCTCGTGCTTGGAGAGGGTGTTCTTGACGCGGATGGACCCGGCCTCGCGCGGCTCGGCTGCGGCGGGCGCGGCGGGGATTACCGCGGGGGCGGGAGTGGGCACCGCCGGGCCGGGGGTGCCCACCGGCGCGACGGGAGCGCCGGCCGCGCTGCCGGCCGGCCGCGCGGTCTCCGGCAGGACGACGTCCGTCGGCGAGAGGATCTCGATCGCGATCGGTGCGAAGGCGATCTGCTCGAGGTACTCCTCGATGAGTGCCCGGTTCCGCTCGAGGTAGGCGATCGCGAACCGGCTCGGGGCGGTGACGGTCAGGGTGTCCTCGGTGAGCTCGCGCCCGTCGGACTGCAGGAGCATCTGGACGAGGCGGGCGTCTCCCCCATCGCGCTGGAGGTAGGCCGCTACATCGGCGAGGAGGATCTTGGCTTCGCTTTCCATGGCAACCCTTCGCTGTCGTTACTGCTGCGGTGCGTTCTGCTGGATCCAGAGACGCCCCATGTCGGTGAGGACGCGCTTCTGCCCCACTTTGGTGACGAGCCCGGCGAGCGTGAGCGCTTCGAGCTCGCGCGACCAGGTGGCGTTCGAGGCGCCGAAGGCGGCGGCGAGGTCGGTGGGGCCGCAGGTCCCGCGCTCGGCGAGGAGGGCGAGGGCCTGCCTGCCGCGGTCGGTGATGTAGGGTCCGGCTGCGGGGACGGGCGCGGGCTGGGCCTCGGCGATGGGTGCCGCCCCCGCGGCCTGAGCCGGCATCGGTGCCATCCCGGGCTGCGCCGCCGGCACCTGCCAGGCGACGGGCTGAGGGACGGGGTAAGCGGCGGGCATCCCATAGGGCCACCCTGTTCCCGGATAGGGCGCCCCCTGGGCCATCTGCTGCGCCTGCTGCATCTGCTGGGGGACCCATGCGGCGTTCGAGGGGGTGGGGTAGGCGCCGCCGGCGGGCGCCACCCCTCTGGTCCATCCCGCCTGCTGATAGGCCTGGACGGGCGTCCCCACCGTTCCGGAGGCCGGGGCCAGGGGGGCTGCTGTCGCGAGGTCGCCCGCGCCGTGCGCCCCGCGCACCGCCGCCCCGCGCCGCGCCGCAGCCTCCACCTCGGCCACACGCGCGGCGTCGACCGTCACGGTCACGACCGTGCCCTGGCCGAGGTTGTCCTCGATCGAGACGGCCCCGCCGGCGTTCTCGAGGTACTGCTGGACCATCGGGAAGCCCGCGCCCGTCCCGCGGATGTAGCGCTTCTGCTCGCGGTCCGCCGAGGTCACGCCGAACTCGAAGGCCCGCTCCTTGTTCCTGATTCCCGGCCCCTGGTCGGCGAAGCGGATCGTGTTGCCGCCGTCCAGGACGGAGATGATGGGCTCGACGAAGTGGGCGTGGATGAAGTTCTCCACGATCTCGCGGATGACCATGAGCGAGATGTGCCCGCCCTGCTCCTTCATACAGCGATAGACCGTGTTCGTGATCTCCTCGAGATAGGAGCGGACGTCATGGGGGCTGATCACGATGATGCGCGGGGTGGAGAGCATGTCGTCGTAGACGGCGATGCGGGTGGCGTAGCGGACGGCCTCCCCGACCCCTGCCGCGGCCGCATCCTCACCGGAGGCAGCCTCCGGTGTTAAATCCGTGGTCAGGAGGTGTGTGTTGTCGGGTGCCGGGTCGCCGGAGTCGACGAACGGGTAGAAATCATCTGCCATCGCGGTCTCATTCTGTCTGGGTTCCCGTCTAGGATACCGCGTCCCGCCCGCCGCTGAAAGTTTTCAACAAGTTTTCCCGCTCCGTTGAAAAGTGAAGAAAACGGATGAAAAGTTATCCACACTCTCAACGACACCTGTGGAAAAGTCTCTGAAAGGTTATGAAAAGATTCTCTTGGCAGAGGGGATCGGGGGATGGCTGCGGGTGATTTGTGGCCAATTTCCGCAGGCTGATTGACATGAGCTGGGGCTTTTCCCTACAATCTGAAAGCTCACGTGCCTAAAAGGTCCACAGGTCGCACCCGTGGGCATTCGAAATGCAGCAGGAGGATTCACCCATGAAGCGTACGTACCAGCCGAACAAGCGTAAGCGTGCCAAGACCCACGGCTTCCGCGCCCGCATGGCCACCAAGGGCGGCCGCGCCGTCCTCGCCCGCCGCCGTGCCAAGGGCCGCAAGCGTCTCACGGTGAGCGACGAGAAGTAGCCGTCCCCCTGCGCATGAGGACCCTCAAGTCTCGGCAGGATTTCGAGCGCGCGTTCACACAGGGAAAACGCTACAACCATCCTCTTCTGCGCATGGTTGTATGCGATGCAGCAGACGAAGGCGATCCGGGTCGGGTCGCCTTCGTCGCTGCTAAGCGCCTGGGTTGCGCCGTCATCCGCAATCGATCGAAACGGGTGCTCCGCGAGGCGGCGCGCGCGGCCGATCTCCCCGCTCCCGCCCGCGACATCATCCTGTTCGCAACCCCCGCGACGCGGACGTCCTCGCCGGAGGACATGTCCGCGGCCCTCGCGCGGCTGATGAGGCGGGCGGGCCTGCATGGCTGAATCGCGCCCGGGTCCCGCCGCTCGGCTCATGATCTCCCTCGTTGGCCTCTATCGGCGGGCGATTTCACCCCTTTTACCGGATAGCTGTATATACATCCCCACCTGTTCACAGTATGCTGTTGAGGCTATATCGCGATACGGCGCCCTCAAGGGCGGCTGGCTCGCCCTCCGTCGCATTCTTCGGTGCAGCCCGCTGCATCCCGGTGGGTACGACCCCGTGCCCTGACGGCACGCTGACCATTTGGAAGGACTCTCATGTGGGACTGGATCGTTAACATTCTCTTTCAGATCCTGAAGCTCATCCAGGGCTTCGCGATCGACTGGGGCCTCTCGATCATCATCTTGGTGCTGATCATCCGCCTGCTCCTGACGCCCCTCATGCTAAAGTCGACGCGCTCGATGGCGCGAATGCAGGTGCTCCAGCCCAAGCTTCAGGAGATTCAGGAGAAGTACGCCGACGATCCCCAGAAGCAGCAGGAGATGATGCAGAAGTTCTACAGCGAGAACAAGTTCAACCCGCTCGGCGGCTGCCTGCCCCTGCTGATCCAGATGCCCATCCTGTTCGCGCTGTTCACGCTCCTGCGGAACCTCCCCTCCTACTTCCCCGGCGTGAACGTCTCCGAGTTCTCGTTCTTCAACATCCTCCCCGACCTCACGATGGTCCCCTCGCAGGCCTTCGCTGAGGGTATCGTCACGGCCATCCCCTATCTGGTGGCCCTCGTGCTCTTCGCGGTGCTGACGCTCATCCCGACCCTCATGCAGTCTCGTAACCAGACGGGCGCCCAGGCGCAGAGCATGCGCATGATGGCGGTCGTCATGACCATCATGATGCTCTGGATGGGCTGGGGCCTCCCCGCGGGCGTCCTTCTCTACTATGACGTCTCATCGCTCTGGCAGGTGGTGCAGCAGCAGCTCGTCACCAAGAAGGTCCTCGAGAAGGCCAAGGCCGACGAGGAGGAGCGCATGGCTGCCGCGCCCATCGAGGTCGATGTGGTTCGCCGTGAGCGCAAGGCGCGTCCCCATAAGAAGAACTAGGTGAGGGAACCTATTATTTAGGTACCTTATTATTGGAGGAGATCATGGAAGAGGAAATCGTGGAGACGATTGAGGCCGCCCCCGCTCCGGCTGGTGAGTACCCTGAGATCGCTGCGAAGTACAAGGCCGGTGAGGCTCTGAGCGACGAGGAGCTTGATACGATCGCGGATGTCGCCCTTTCGGTGCTTCGCGCGCTGCTTGGTCATTTCGATGCCGGCGACTCCCCCATCGAGGAGTTCGAGGGCGACGAGGGAGAGTTGATCCTCGACGTGACTGAGGGCAATCTCGCTGTGCTGATCGGCCGCCACGGACGCACGCTCGAGTCTCTGCAGACCCTCTTCTCTCTCCTGGTGAGCAGGAAGCTCGGCTTCCGTTACCCTGTGGTCGTCGATATCGAGGGATACAAGAATCGTCGGCGCGACAAGGTCGTGGGTATGGCAGAGAACGCGGCTGCCCGCGCCGTCCGCCAGGGTCGTTCAGTCAAGCTTCCTCCCATGAGTGCTTACGAGCGTCGCCTCGTTCATATTGCATTGCGTGACAACCATGAGGTTGAGACGCATTCTGAGGGATCCGATACCGATCGTCATGTTGTGATCGAGGTCCTCTAGATTCCTCGTTCATATGCTGTGATCCGAGGGGCGCTCTGGCGCCCCTCTTTTTGTCTCAAGTTCTTGTTACACTGACCTCAGGCAGAAATCCAAGAAAGTAGGTGCAGCATGTCACTGGATGAGCGTTCAATAACCCTTATGCCTCTTGATGAGGAGACGCTAATTGAATATGGGGTGAGTAGGCTCCAGTCGTTTTGTCATACCATGGGGATCAAGGCTGACGCGCAGCAGCTTCGTGTATGTGTTGAGCATCTGCTCTATGTCATTCAGGTCAATGAGTACATGAACCTGACACGAATCACCGACTTTGATGAGGCTCTGATCCTTCATATCCTGGACTCGCTCACACTCCTGCCCTATATGCCTGTTGAAACCTCACGAGCGCTTGATATGGGGACGGGTGCTGGATTTCCAGGGATTCCTCTGGCTGCCGTCTCAGATTCATCCTGGATGCTTCTTGATTCTGTTGGAAAGAAGATAAAGGCCGTTCAAGCATTCAGTTCTATTCTCGGGTTACGGAATGTTGATGCCTACCATGATCGCATTGAGTCGTTCGCCGCTCATCATAAGCAGGAATTTGATCTCGTTGTTGCCCGTGCCCTTGCCCCTCTCTCCGTCCTTCTCGAATATGCTCGACCTTTCCTGCATGTGGGTGGCTTTCTTCTGGTTTCAAAAGGTTGCCCTGATGAAGATGAGCTGAGTTCCTCAGCTGAAGCTGCGAAGATCCTAGGCTATGTGCTTGATCGGCATGATGAGTTCGAGCTTCCTGTTGATGCCGGTCATCGTACCGTGATGTTGTACCGCGTGACGCGACCCTCGCAGGTTAAACTGCCTCGTGCGAATGGCTTGGCTCGCAAGAAGCCCCTTGCTTGAATGTTTCACGTGAAACATAATGAGGTTGCGGCTTCCAGTGTTTCACGTGAAACATAAGCCGCTCGAGAAAATAAGCACTCAAACGCGCAAGAAGGAGGGATCGTGGGATACCGGGACGTCCCTCGCTCGAAAAGCGAGAAGGCAACACGCGTTATCGCGATTATCAATCAAAAAGGCGGCGTAGGAAAGTCAACGACAGCGGTGAACCTCGCTGCTGCACTTGGTGAGCAGAATAGAAAGACGCTCATTATTGACTTTGACCCGCAGGGAAACAGCACGAGCGGATTTGGAATCGATAAAGAGGAGCTCACACATTGCGTGTATGACGCTCTTCTCCATGATGTGCCCGCCGAGGAGCTCATCACTGAGACGGTCTGCAAGAAGGTGTTTGTGATTCCTGCGACCATTCAGCTGGCTGGTGCGGAGATCGAGCTGGTATCCGCCATGGCGCGAGAAACGCGGCTCAAGGACCTGATCGCACCGATCATCGATGAATTTGATTTCATCTTCATCGACTGTCCGCCCTCGTTGGGACTGCTTACGATCAACGCGCTGGCAGCAGCTGATAGCGTGCTCATACCGATTCAATGCGAGTATTACGCACTTGAAGGTGTGACGAAGCTACTCGAATCCATGAGAATGGTAAAAGGTCGAATCAACAGGAGTCTCGATACCTACGGTGTACTTATGACGATGTTCGATACACGCACCTCACTTTCGAAGCAAGTTGTTGAGGAGGTCAGATCCTATTTTGGGAACCTGGCGTTCAAGACAGTCATTCCCCGTTCGGTAAAGGTGTCAGAGGCTCCGTCATACGGTCTTCCCGTCATCAAATATGCACCAAGCAATAAGGGCTCACGCGCCTACGTGAATCTTGCGAAAGAGGTGATCAAGCGTGCCTAGTCCGAAGAAGAAAAGCGCTTTGGGTCGTGGTTTGGGCTCGTTGATGGGCGAAGCGCAAACTGAGACAGGGTTCTCGGGGAGCTCAGAAGGCATCAAGGTGCCGTTGAAGGATGTGAAGCCGAATCCCAATCAGCCGCGCACTCATTTTGAAGAGGCTCCCCTTCAGGAGCTTGCTGACTCCATCCGCGAGAACGGTGTGCTGCAACCCCTTCTGGTGCGCAAGCAGGGGTCGACATACGAGATCATCGCCGGAGAGCGCAGATACCAGGCTTCGAAGATCGTCGGCCTTGATGAGGTTCCCGTCATCATCAAGGAAGTCGATGACAACAAGATGCTTGAGCTCGCTCTGATCGAGAATCTGCAACGCTCGGATCTGAATCCGATCGAAGAAGCCAAAGGCTATAAGCAGCTCATCTCAAAGAGCGGTATGACACAGGAGGCGCTTTCAAAAGCGGTCTCAAAATCGCGTTCCTCGATCACGAACGCGCTGAGGTTGCTGGATCTCCCGGAAGAGGTGCAAGCGTATCTTTTCGAGGGAAAGCTCACAGCAGGTCATGCTCGTGCGATCCTAGCGGTTCCCTTTGAGGAGCAGCGTGTCAAGCTAGCGGAGAAAGTCGTACAGGAAGGTCTGTCGGTTCGAGCGACTGAGAACCTCGCTCCGTTGTTCTCAGTCGGGGATGAGCCTCGGACATCTCGACCGGTCACACCGCAATCCTATAAGAAGGCTGCCCGCGTGCTTCGACAGGTCTTCAACACCAATGTTCGTGTGAAGACCTTGCGAGGCAAGAATAAGATCGAGATCGAGTTCAAGGATGAAGAGGAGCTCTCCCACATCCTTGAAACGATCGTTCCGATGTAAGCAGAGGAGGAACCATGTTCAAGCGCATCATCGGGTTTGGGATTCTCGGTGCTGTTGTTGCAGCCGGATCGTTCGTGGGATACAAGGTGGCAACCGATCCGGAGCTCCGAGAGAAGATCCAGGAGAAGGTTGCGGGGGTCTTTGCGGTCTCCAAAGAGCAGTTGAGTGGAATGAGTGAGGATGTCGCGGTGAAGCGCGCGCAGCTGACAAGGAATCCGCAGATCAACCGTGACTGGGTTGAGAATCAGTGGGAAGCCCTCAACAACTAAGGTACCTAATAAAATATGGATATGAAAACGGGAGGGTCTCATCGCCCTCCCGTTTCATGTGAAACGAATTCGAATCAGATCCTACTTCCCGCCCTTGGGAATGGAGAAGCGCTGTTTCAGCTGGCCGCAGGCGGCATCGATGTCACCGCCGCGCGAGTTGCGGATGGTGGTCTCGACGCCGTGCATGATGAGACGGCGCTGCAGGGCCTCGACCTTCTCGATCGGAGAGGGTTTGAGCGGGCTGTCGGCGATGTCGTTCAGCTGAATGAGGTTGACGTGGCAGAGCGTCCCCTGGCAGAAGTTGATCAAGGCCTCCATCTCGGGGTTTGTGTCGTTCACGCCGTCGATCATCGCGTACTCATAGCTCGGCCTCCGTCCGGTCTTCTCGGTGTAGGCCTGCAGGGCCTCATGGAGGCGGAGGAGGGTGAACTTCTTCACACCGGGCATGAGCTGGTTGCGGGTTGACTGAATCGCGGAATGGAGCGAGATCGCAAGCGTGAACTGCTCGTCGAGCTCGGCGAACCGCTTGATGCTGGGGATGATCCCGCAGGTGCTCACCGTGAGGTGCCGCGCGCCGATCCCGAGGCCGTTCGGATCGTTGAGCATGCGGAGTGCCTTGACGGTCTCGTCGAAGTTCGCGAGGGGCTCGCCCTGGCCCATGAACACGACGCTCGTGACGCGCTCGTTGAAGTCAGCGGCGACGTGGAGCACCTGATCGACCATCTCGCGGGCAGTGAGCGAGCGCGTGAGCCCGTTCATGCCCGTGGCGCAAAAGGCGCACCCCATGGCGCAGCCGGCCTGCGTCGAGATGCAGACGGCGAGTTTGTTGCGGTTCGGCATGCCGACGGTCTCGATGGAGACGCCGTCGCTGAACTGGAGGAGGTACTTCCGGGATCCGTCACGGGAGATCTGCTTGGTGAGCTCTTCGGGCACGTTGAACCCGTAGTTCTCGGCGAGCTGCTCGCGAAAGGCCTTCGGGAGGTTGGTCATCTCGTCAAACGAACATACGTTCTTATTGAAAAGCCATTCGCGCAGCTGCTTTGCTCGAAACGCCGGTTGCCCGAGGTTCTCGGTGAGCTCCTGGAGGTCGTCGGCGGAAAGGGAGCGGATGTCCCTGCGCGTGGTGGATCGTTGCATGGTATTCCTTTCAGGAAAAAACGGCGCATACCCTCTACAATAGGGTATCGCAGGTGCTCCGTGCGCAAGCGCGATGGGCCGAAACAGCAGAATCCGCCGACAGCGGGTGCCCCGCGCCCGCCGCACAGGGAGGTAGGGCATGGCTCAGATGGATCGTCAGGATATGCGCGTCGCCGTGCTCGCCGGCGGTCGGTCGAGCGAGCGCGAGATCTCGCTCGCATCCGGTGCGAACGCCGCTGCGGCGCTCGAGGCGGCGGGTTTTGGGACCGTTGAGCTCCTCGACACCGCCGCCGACTCCTTCGTGGCCCGCATCACGGGGGAGGCCTGGGATGCGGCGTTCCTCGCGCTGCACGGCGCGGGCGGAGAGGATGGCGTCATACAGGGGTTCCTCACGTTCCTGGGCATCCCCTTCACCGGATCTGGCGTCTGCGCGAGCGCCGTCGCGTCCGACAAGGAGCTCGCCAAGCTCGCCTACGTCCGCGCCGGGATCCCCGTGGCGGCGGGCGTCGCACTCACGGCCTCCGACGAGGTTGACGGTGAGGCGATCCGCGCGGTGGTGGGGGAGGAGTGCTTCGTCAAGCCGGCTGAGAACGGGTCGAGTTACGGTATCAGCCTGGTGAAGGCGGCCTCAGAGCTCACGGGCGCCATCGAGGAGGCCTTCCGGTACGGATCGAAGGTCCTCATCGAGGAACGCCTGGTGGGGACTGAGGTCACCGTCGGCGTCTTTGGTGACGACGACCTGCGCGCCCTGCCCGTCGTCGAGGTGTGCTGCGAGAACGAGGGGGCGGAGTTCTACGATCTTAGGGTGAAGTACATCGATCCCGAGAAGATCCACCGCATCCCCGCGCGCCTGGATGAGGACAGCTACGCCCGCGTTCAGGAGCTCGCCTGCGCGGCCCACCGCGCCCTCGGCTGCCATGGCATCTCCCGCAGCGACTTCATCGTGACCGAGCGCGGTCCGGTGATTTTGGAAACGAACACGATTCCGGGGATGACGGACAGCTCCCTCTACCCCGATGAGATCGCCCATACCGATGACCTGGTCTTTTCTGAGGTCTGCGCGGCCTTGGTGGAGATGGGGATCGCCCGGGCGCAGAAGTGAGCGAGTTTTGAGCGAAAACAACCTGAGCTTTGACGCGGCGGTGCTTCCGGGCACCCCGCACTCCATCGTGGAGGCCTACGCGACCCTCGCCGACCGGGCACGGACCCGCACCTTCGGGCTGATCGAGGACGATGTCATCGTCCTCGACACCGAGACGACCGGCCTCTCGCACCGCGACAACGAGCTGATCGAGATCGCCGCCGCGCGCATGAGCGGGCGCGAGATCGTGGACCGCTTCAGCACGTTCGTTCATCCGACGGGTCCGATCCCGGCTGAGATCACCGCGCTCACGGGCATCACGAACGCCGACGTGGCCCAGGCGCCCTCGGCCCCGGAGGCGGTGGCGGCGCTCGAGGCCTTCGTGGGCGGTAGCCCGGTGATCGTCCACAACGCGGCGTTCGACCGGGGCTTCATCGAGCAGGTGCCGGGTGGGTCCCGCGTGAGCGGCATCTGGATCGACTCCCTCGCCCTCTCGCGGATCGCCCTGCCGCGCCTGGCCTCGCACAAGCTCTCGTACATGGCGGAGCTCTTCGGGTGCGCGGCCGTCTCGCATCGAGCGGGTGACGACGTGGATGCCCTCGCGGGCGTGTGGCGCGTGCTGCTCACGGCCCTCACCGACCTCCCGGCTGGCCTCATGCGACTCCTCGCCGACATGCACCCGGATGTCGCGTGGTCCTATCGGCCGATCTTCTCCTATCTGGCGGGGGAGGACCCCACCGCGGTGTTCTCGCTCTCAGCGGCCCGCTCCTCGGTGCTCGAGGCCGCGGGCGGCGAGGACAAGGCCGATGCCGACGGCTTCGAGCGCCTCGAGATGCCACGCACCGATCAGATCGAGGCGGCGTTCTCACCCGGTGGGCTCGTGAGCCGCATGTACCCGGGGTATGAGCCCCGCGCCGAGCAGGTTGAGATGGCCACCGAGGTGCGTGACGCGCTCGCGACCTCCACGCATCGGGTGATCGAGGCGGGAACGGGTGTCGGCAAGTCGGTGGCGTACCTGGTGCCGCTCGCCGAGGCGGCGCGGAGAAACCGCGTCACCGTGGGCATCGCCACGAAATCGAACAACCTCGCCGATCAGCTGATGTACCACGAGCTGCCGCGTCTCTCCCGCGGGCTTGAGGGCGGGCTCTCCTACTGCGCCCTGAAGGGATACGACCATTATCCCTGCCTGCGGAAACTCGAGAGGTTGGCGCGGGGTGGCGAGATCAGGACCACACGGGACCCGGCCGACACCCTGACGGCGATGGCCGTGATCTACGCCTACGTGTGCCAGTCGCCCGTGGGCGACCTCGATGGCCTGGGCATTCGATGGCGGAGCGTGAGCCGCCCGGACCTGACGAGCACCTCGCGGGAGTGCGCCCGCCGCCTCTGCCCGTTCTTCCCCGACAAGTGCCTCGTGCACGGCGCGCGCCGCCGCGCCGCGCAGGCCGATGTGGTGGTCACGAACCACTCGCTGCTCTTCCGGAACGTGGCGGCCGAGGGGAAGATCCTCCCGCCGATCCGCCATTGGGTGCTCGACGAGGCCCATTCGGTTGAGGACGAGGCGCGCCGCCAGTGGGCGCTCGCGGTATCGGCCGATGAGTCCCGTGCGCTGTTCGAGCACCTCGGCGGTGAGAAGTCGGGTGCCCTGGGGCATCTGACGCGCGAACTGGCGGGCTCGGATGCGGCGACGCTCTTCATGGGCATCACGGTGAAGGCGGTCGCGGCGGTGCAGCGGGCCTCGCTTGCGGCGGCCGAGCTCTTCGAGGGCGTGCGCGAGCTGTCCCGCGAGCAGCGTTCGGGCGGGTACGACAATGCGAACGTGTGGATCGGCCCGGAGCTTCGGGCCTCCCACTCGTGGGCCGCGTTCGCCGAGGTGGCGGGCGTCGCCCTCGATGCGCTCGAGCAGGCCGACAAGAACCTCGCCGCGGTGGTGAAGACCATCGGGGAGGAGAAGCCCGAGCTCGTGACCGATGTCGCCGACGCGGGCAGACGCGTGCACGAGATGAAGGAGACCCTCGCGCTCATCCTCGCGGGGACCGACGAGCGCTACGTGTACTCGCTCCAGGTGAACCGCCGGATCAAGGCCGGCGGTGAGACGATCACCGCCGAGCGGATGGACATCGGTGCCGCCCTCGCCGAGGGATGGTACCCGGAGATGAAAAGCGTGCTCTTCACCTCGGCGACGATGACGGTGTCCGGCTCCTTCGAGCACTTCAACCGCTCGGTGGGGCTCGACCGGCTCCCGTCGGGGCAGGTGAGGTCGCTGCACCTCGAGTCGAGCTACGATTTCGAACGCAACATGGCTGTGGTGGTTGCCGGCGACCTGCCCGACCCGCGCAACCGCGAGGCCTATCTCGACGGCCTGGAGCGGCTCCTGGTCGATGTACACACGGCGATGGGCGGCTCGGTCCTCACGCTGTTCACGAACAGACGTGATATGGAGGAGCTCTACGGGCGGGTGAGACCGGTGCTCAGCCGTGCGGGGCTGGCCCTCGAGTGTCAGATGAAAGGAACGAGCACCAAGCGGCTGCGCGACTCCTTCATCTCGAACCGCACCTCGTCGCTCTTCGCGCTCAAGGCGTTTTGGGAGGGCTTCGACGCCTCAGGGGACACCCTGCGGTGCGTGGTCATCCCCAAGCTCCCGTTCGCGAGTCCCACGGACCCGCTCGCTTGCGAGCGCAGCGCCCGCGAGGACCGCGCTTGGGCCCGCTACGCCCTTCCCGATGCCGTGCTCGAGGTCAAGCAGGCGGCGGGTCGCCTGATCCGCTCGTCAACGGACTCCGGTGTGCTCGTCCTCGCCGACTCGCGGCTCGTGAGCAAGGGATACGGGAAGAAGTTCCTCTCCTCGCTCCCCGTCGACTTCCAGCGGATCGACACCGCGCAGGTGAGCCGCTACCTTGAGATCTGGCGGCGCACCCACGAGTAGCCCGGGCCGGGATGGGGGGCGCTTCAGCTGACGATGAGGCCTGCCGCCCGGGCGCGGAAGCGGTCCCTGAGGGGCGCGGGCTCGACGATCTCGATGTCGCCGCCGGCCGCCGCGACCTGGTCGAAGAGCCAGGACTCGGAGGTGTAAGAGAGGGGTGCGAGCACCCGCCCGCCGCCTGCGGCGGGGGAGAGGGCTCCGAGCCCCGCCCATGAGGCTCGCTCCGCGAGGGCGCGGGATGAGAAGGCGACGATGGCCTGCGCTCCCCCTGAGTGGATGCTCTCGGCGGCCGTCGCTCTCGAGTAGCGATGGGGAAGTACCGAGTCGTCGGTGTAGACGAGGTCTGCCACGCGGTCGAGCCGATAGCGCCGCTCGGCATCCGCCTCGACATCCCAGGCGATGAGGTAGGGGACGCCTTGCTCGGTGACGGTTTCACCGGGGTCGATGAGCCGCCAGGTCGCCGCGGCGTCATCGGCGGAGCGGTAGAGCAGGCGGCAGCGGATCCCGATGCGCACGGCCTCCGCGAGGGCGGGGTAGGAGCCGCCGTATTCGGCCGTGTCCCCGATGGCCTCGAGCTCCTCGCCGCCGGCGCCGAGCGGGAGGATCGCGCGCGCGATTCGGTTCCGGGCCTCGGTGTCCATGTGCGCCGCGTTCAAGACATGGGAGAGCACGAGGCCCTCCTCGAGCGAGAGGCGGAGTGGTCTGAGCGTGGCCCCGTCCCCTACGATCACGAGATCGTCCTCCTCCTCGATGATGACGGCGCGGACGCCGGTCGCCTCATCGACCAGGCTTCCGATGAGGTCGCAGAGGGCGGTGAGGGCTTCCGGGTCGATGCTGAGCGCTCGCATGGCCCGCTCGCGGGTGATTCTCCCCTGCGGTGCGGAGGTGATCATCGCGAGCAGTTCGATGGCCTGGGAGACCTGGCGATCCGCACTGCTTCTCCCCTTTGGCTGCGCATGGTTAGGCATGGGCGCCCACCGCCTTCCGAACGAGGTCGTTCCACGCCTCGACGAGCTCCGGAGGGTCGACCGGGCGCACGGTGAGGGGTGCATGATGGGAGAGTCCCCAGGCGGCCGCCGCCCGCACGTCGCGGGCGCGGACACGCCAGATCCGGCGGCCCTCCTGCTCCTCCACGGCGCCGCGGCCACGGGTCGCGGTTTTGATCTCCTCGTCGGTCGCCCCGAGATCGAGGGAGAAGGTCACCTCGGTCCCCGTCCCCGGCGCGAAGTCGAAGGGCAGGAAGAGGTAGTCGTCAACGTCGAAGTCGGCGGGGATCGCGTAGGGGCCCCGTGGCCGCTTCGCGCGGAGGACACGGTCCGCGCGGAAGGTGCGGCGTCGACCCTCCTCGTCCTCCCCAACGAAGTAGCAGCGTCCCTCGAGGGTGAAGATCCCGAAGATCGCCACGGTACGCTGGCTCTCATGACCCTCGGCGTCCTGATAGGTCATGGGCAGGCGCCGCCGCAGGGCGAAGGCAGCCCAGATGGTCTCCAGAACGGGATCGCCCTCCGCCCTCATGGCGCTCGCGCCGCCGCCTGCGTCATCGGTTCCGGGGTCGAGGCGCCCCGCGGCCTCGAGGACCTTCGTGCGAATGCGGCTGAGCACGCCGCGATAGGGAATGTCAGCCCGCATGAGGTGGTCGTCGATGATGTCCACCAAGGTCTCCGCATCCTCTTGGAGGATGAGTCCCCTATCGGCATGGGTGGCCTCACGGTCGATGGCCCAGAGGCTCGACTCTGTCTCAGGGGTGCCCTCCGGGTGGATCTCCCGCACGATGACGCCTTGCTCTGCCAGCTTCTCACGGTCGCGGCGGAACTTCTTGAGGGCGGAGTCGCGGTTTCCGCCCCCGTAGCCGAGCTCCTCGGCCGAGAGGATCTGCTCGGTGGTGAGCGGCGAGCGCGAGACGTTGAGGAGGAACAGCAGATTCAGGATGCGGCGGGCCGCGTGATCGTCGCGGGTGGGACCCGGCTTGGGACGGTGATCGTCGACATGCAAGGGATGAACCCCTTTCTGCAGGATACAGGGGGTGCACATGGATACGTTGCCTCATTTTAATCCAAGGCCCCGCCGCCCGACCCCGCCGTATTGTCGACAGCGTACGCAGATTGATGCAGGTACCTCGTACTAAGGGTATACTTTTGGCTATATATAGGCATGCTGCGCGAGCGGTGTGCCCCTTGAACCGATATGCCGATGTGGAGCCCGTATGGCCAGTACCCAGAAGTATCTCAACCACCTCCTGCAGCGCGTGGGCATCACCCCCGCCTGCAGTGAGGAGGAGCGCACCGCTGCCGAGCTCATCGCGTCCATCTTCAGGAACCATGGGTTCGAACCGCAGATCCAGGAGTTCAGTGCGAGCTCCATGCCGAAGCTCGTCCAGGCGGGGCTGGGCATCGCCCTGTTCCTCGGTGTGATCCTCATCGGGATCGGCGGCGCCGTGGGCGTCGTGGGCTTCCTGCTCACCGTGGCCGCGGCCGTCATCTTCACCCTCGAGCGCAACGGGCGCCCGGTCTTCTCCCAGATGGGCAACGGCGGGCTCTCCCAGAACGTGATCGCCTACCACAAGGCCGCCGGCCCCATGGCATCGCCGCGGAACCGCCCTGTCGTCGTGGTCGCTCATTACGATTCGCCCCGCGCCGACCTCCTCTCCCAGATGCCGTTCGCCCCGTATCGACCGCTCCTCGCCAAGGCGCTCCCGTACGCGATGGTCGCTCCGGCCATCGTCGCCGTGATCAGCCTCCTTCCGCTGCCCGGCGCGTTCAAGATCATCCTGTGGCTCCTCTCGCTTGTCGCCTCCCTGGTGCCGCTGGCCTCGGCCGCGGCGATCATCGCCAATCGCTTCGTGCTCCCCTACACCACCGGCTCGGTCTGCAACAAGTCCTCCGTGGCGTCGCTTCTGGGCGTCATGGATGCCGTCTCCCCGTTCGAGGGGGAGGATGAGTTCCCAGGCGACCAGCCGTTCGATGAGTACATGGCTGCCCAGGCGGAGATCGCCGCTGCGGCCTCCGCGCCCGAGGAGCCCGCCTTCGCCGCGGGCGAGGAGGGCCTTGAGGGGGATCTTCTTGACGTGGCCGATGGCGAGGTCGCTCCCTCGGTCCTCCCCGCGCCCTCCGAGACGCATGCCATGGATGCCGATGAGATCGACGGCGCCCTTCATCGGGAGGACGCCCCCGAAGAGGCCGAGGACGCTTCCCTGCCCACCCGCAACGGCGACGCCGGGTCCACGCGCGCGATGGCCGCCGAGGACCTGCAGGAGGCGGACGAGGACGCGCCCGAGTCCGACGCGAACGCCGATCCCGCCTCTGAGCTTCCGGTGAACGCGGCCGGCAACCTGCGCTACGGTGCCGACGTCATCCGCTCCCTCGGCATGGTGGCCCCCTCGTGCAAGATCGAGTACGAGGAGGAGCCCGCCTCCGACCCCTTCAGCACCCCAGTGGCCCCTGAGTCCGCGCAGCCAGTCGATGAGCCTGCTCCCGTGGAGGAGATCGAGGACGCATGGGAGGATGACGAGGCCCCGTCCGCTGAGGACGACCTCGCGGTCCCGGCGGCCATCGCCGACCTCGCATCGGAGCCCGTTGAGGAGGCCCCACTTGAGGAGGAGGCCGAGGCTGAGCTGGAGCTGGCTGAGGAGGCCGTCGTTGATCCGATGGAGTCCGAGGTGGATCCCGTTGAGGATGAGGCCGATGACGCCGCTCCCGAGGGCGACGCGCCCGTTTCCGATGATGGCGGCACGCAGGTCTTCACCATGCCGGCGGCCGACGAGCCGTCGTCTACCCGAGAGATCGGCGAACTCGGTTCCACGCAGGTGTACCGCCCGGTCGAGACCGTTGACTCCCTGATGGCACAGATCGATGCGAAGGTCCCCGGCCGTGTGAAGCCGACTGCCCGTCAGATCCCCCCGGTGGTCCCCGACGCCTCTGCCCTGCAGGGGCGCGGCACGGGCAACCGCTCCTCCCTCTTCGACGTCCCCGATCCGTCGGCGACGCCGAACGATCCGTTCGCGTCCGCGTCCGAATCGCCCACGCGCAAGGGGTTCACGGTGATCGGCCCGAACGACCCGATCCCGGTCGAGCCCACCGAGCATGAGGAGGCGCCCGCCGCCCCCGCCCCGGAGCCCGCGCCCGCCGCTTCCGAGGAGCAGGAGGAGAAGCCCCTTCGCGGCCTTGCCCGCTTCTTCGGCCGCAAGAAAAAGAAGAAGCAGCAGGACAGCATGAGCGATTGGCTCGGGGTCGACGATGAGTTCGACGCCAAGAAGACCGGCGGTGAGATTGGCAGTTGGGACAACTTCAGCTCCGATGACGACAGCTGGAAGGGCGGCGCGACCGGCTCCGACGACGCGACCGACGATGAGCTCCGCGACGCCATCGCATCCTTGGGTGACGACGAGCTGCTCGGCCACGACATCTGGTTCGTGGCGACCGGCGCCTCCGAGTCCGGCAACGCCGGCATCAAGGCGTTCCTGGAGACCCATCGCGACAAGCTCCGCGGCGTGTTCCTGATCAACCTCGAGTCGATCGGTGCGGGCAACGTGTCCATCGTCTCCACGGAGGGCGAGTCCCGCGTGCTCAAGGGCGACCGGCGCATCATGAACCTGGTCAACCGCGTCTCCCAGGACTTCCACAGGAGTTTCGGCACGGTCGATCTGCCGTTCATGGACACCGATGCCCACGCGGCTATGGAGATGAGTCTGCGGTCCCTGACGCTCGCCGGCGTGGACGCCACTCATCTCGCCTGCTCGCACAGCGAGGAGGATCAGCCGTACAACGTGGACGCCGAGAACGTCCAGGCGGTCGCGGATGTGGTCACGGAGGTCATTCGGCGCTCGTAAGGGCGCGTGGGCGGCTCCGTGTACATATGAGTTTGATGTGGCCGGTTCCCCCACGGGTGCTGGCCACCGTTCTATCGGCCTGTATGACATGCGAGGAAGCTGGTAGGATACTGGTAGGGTGCAGACGGCAACGGAGGGGCTGTGAGGGATTTCATCAGGAGACATTGGCTCGCCTATCTCATCGGGGTGGTCATTGCCATCGCGGTGGGCGCCCTCGCCGCCTATATCGTGGGAATCAAGGCCTCGACACCCGAGGACGTGCGCCAGCAGCGCATCGCCGCAGAGCAGCAGCAGGGAACCTTGAATGACGGATATGAGAGCCCGTCTGACACCGCGGTGGCCGGGAGCAGCTCCGCGGCGTAGCGCGGAAGCTACCCGCCTCCTTCACGTCTAGCGAATGAAGAGCATGAGGGTCCGATCGGATCCCCCGGCCCGCTCTTCTGAGCACGTGCAGAGGGTGAGGGCCCGCGTGGCCCCGGCGATGAGCTCATCCCTGTTCTGGGCACAGCTCCCGGCTTGATCGAGTAGGCTCCGGAGCCAAGACCGTAGATCCTCATCACCCTCAAATCGAAAGCGCTGAATGGGTGCGAACGTCTCTGGGACCTTGAGGGCCATGAGCGGCTGGAAGACCTCAGGTGCCGCCTGAGGGGCGAGCCAGAGCGCATGTGCGATGCCATCGAACACCTCCTGGTTGAATGCCTGGTAGATGGGGCTGAACTGAACATTTCGATCGAGGATCACGTGATGCCCGAAAAGGAGCAGGTGATGGCCACCGACCTCTGATCTGATGTCGAGATACGGGGTCCCCTCGAGCGCTGGCCTTCGATCGAAGCCGTGGGCGAGGTAGAAGTCCTCCTCGCCTGCAGAGCGCGGCTGCACGATGGGACATTCGATCGGCGTCCCGCCCACCGCGAGCCATCCAACGGTGTCAGGGTTCAGGGCGATGAGCCTCTGCCAGTCGATGCTCGCCCCACCCCGCACCGGGCCAGTGCCCTGCGTCTCGCCGGGCGCGGGGGAGGGGCGGGGGCGGGCCGCATGGATCCCAGCTCCCACCATGGCTCCCGCACCTGCCAGCATGGCGAAGAGGCGGATCAGATTCCGTCGATCGAGGGGGCTCGCCGCACCGGGAGCTCGTCTCCCATGCCGTGTGAGGAGGCCGCCCCTCTTGCGCTCTCGCTCCAGACGCCGATCATCGAGGCCCATGGCGTGTCTCGCCGCGCCTCAGGGGGCGGATAGTTCTTCCTCGCGGTTTCTCGCATCGGCTTGGCGCCCGCGGCCGCAGGGAACCGCGTCGGCGCCAGATCGCGACCGCGCCGCAAACCGTTGCGACCACCGCCCCCATCAGCGCGGGTTGCGGAGAGAGGATGCCGGTTTGGGCGAGCCTTTTCACGGTGCTCACGGGTCGCTGCGTCACCTGGTCCTCATCGGCGTCTTCGAGATCGGGCCCTCCGCCGTTGCGGTAGAGCCTCACCCGGCCCCTGTTCTCCAGGGAGGTTCCCTCGGTATAGGCATCAGTCACCTGCATACGGAGGATGGCGGGCGCGAAGGGGGTCTCACCGCGCTCGGGATCGTCGAAGGTCTGCCGATGGGTGTCCGCGATGCTTTCAAGATCGTCGTGCGCGTCCTTCAGGTCGGAGCGCTCCCAGCCATCGGGCCGCGTGGTGAACCCCGTTTCGACCCGGCCAAACTCAAAGCGGACCGCCACAACCTCCTCCCCTTCCTCCAAATCGAGATCGCTGACCTCAAGGGTTGCCCCCGCCGCCGTATCCACGTCCCTCGCCCACAGTCTCCATCCCCGGTAATCGATCACCCGGCCGTCATCACCCAGGCTCCCCTGGGTTGATTCATGTGCGAGCCAGGGGTTGTCATGGCCGTCCTCCATGGTTGCGTTAGCTGCGCCGGAATCGGAGCCGTGCGACGGCCGGTTCGTCTGGAACCATACGTTCAGCTTTCCGTCGAAGTCCTGCCACGCCTGGGGTGTGGTGATTGACCTCAGGTGCGCCAAACCCCGGCTCACGGCGGCGAGATCGTCGTCGACGGTGAACTCATCGGTCCAGGTGCTGCTGGCGCTCCTGAAATCGAGGGAGTAGGCGTAGAGCCCCTCGGGGGAGGCGGTCACCGGTGCGCGGTTCTCGGACATCGCGGGCTTGGTGCCCTTCGCGGTGGGGTCGGCGACCTCCTGGCGCTTGTCGATCTCACCGGTGATGGAGACCGGCTCATCGTAGAGCGTCACGGTCTGCACCTCCCCGGTGGGGAGGACGGTGAAGTCAACGGAGGAGGCCAGGTCGTGCGTGCGGGGACTCACGCGCTCGGTCAGGGTGTAGGTGCCGGCAGGCAGCGCGTCGATGCGGTGGGGCGAGGTCCCGCTCACCCAGGACGCGACCTCCACACCCTTCTCATCGGTGATCGCGAGCTCAGCTCCCTCGATCTCCTCCTCGTTCGTGATGTCGCGTTTTGAGATCTCCACCTTGGTGTGGTCGTTCTTGAGCTCGATGAGTTGGCTCGCCTCCCCGTCGATGCGCCCTTGGGCATCGACGACTATCTCATGCACATCATCGCTCGTGAGATAGCCGGCGGGTGCTTTGAGCTCGGCGAGCCGGTAGGATCCCGGATTCATGTGTGAGAAGGAGAGGATCCCCTTCTGGTTGGTTGTCTTCTTGAGGGGGTCGGCACCTGGCATCAGGAGCACGGGGAGGCGCTGCACGGATCCGTCCTCAATGCTTCCGTATGAGATGGATCCCGTCTCGAGCGCGATCGATCCGCACGGCGTTCCGTCAACGGCCACCCGGTAGGATCCCGTGGGCAGGTTCGTTGCGGCCCAAGCGTCTCGCCCCTCATCGTAAGAGAGGCTATGCGGCTGGGCTCCGCCCTCGCCCTCCTCAACCGCGATACTGCGCCCCAGCAAACCCTCTTGGATCGCCACGCGGTAGGTGCGGTCCTTTTCGAAGCGCGCGTTGCCCCTCTCGAGATCGCCTTCCGCGGTGCGCGCGTGGAGCTCGTAGGCTCCCTCATCGATGAAGGAGCCCGGCCCGAGTTCGATCTCGATTCCGCCCTCGCCGCGCGCGATGATGCTCGCGCCCGCCTTCGCTTCAACTTCGACCCACGGGCGCTGGGCCTCGGGGGCAAGGGTCACGGCACCCGCCGTGCGCTCTTCGCCGAGGCGGATGGCCGCGCCCGCGAACCCGCGTTCAGGGGTGAGTCCGAGCTCGTCTGCGGTGTTCCAGAGCTGGAAGGAGGCGCCTGGCAGGGGGTGATCGGAACCGAGGACTTCCTTCGAGAGCGTGAGGGTCGTGGGTGCATTGGTGGCTTCGACCTTGGCTGCGACCACCGGGGTCTTACCATCCTGATAGCGGAGGGTGAAGGGCACGGGCGTGGCATCTGCGGCATGGCCGGCGGGCGGCGCGGTCTCGATGAAAACGTAGCGGGCCTCCCCGGAGCCGAGCGGTAGACCCTCCACCCGCGCCAACCCCCGCCCATCGGTGATCACGTGCTGCATGATCTGACCGGAGCTCGCCTGCAGGGTGCCGTCGGGGGATACGATCTCATCTTGCGCAACCACGTCGTATTCCGCCCCGGCGAGCGCCTTTCCGTCTGCCTCGCAGGTCTTCTTGAGCTCGGCCGCACCGGTTGCCTGATCGTTGGGAACCTTCACCACGGCGATCGGATGCGCCTCGCTGTCAGGAATCTCGACGGGGAGGTTCTCGGTGCGCAGCACATAGGGTGCCATCGTCGCGATCTCGCGGATCCGGTAGGATCCCGCGCGCAGGCGACCAGGAAGGGTCACGGTGCCCGATGCGTCGGTGGTGAACTCGCTCAAGGTGACCTTCGTCGGATACCAGTCCTCCTGTGTGACGGGTTTTCCGGTGCGATCGAGAACCTGGAAGGTGAAACCAGCCAAGGGAATCACCTGGCCGTTCGCCGCATCGGTCTTGACGATCTGAAGGTGGCTGGTGATGACGGTGTTATTCACGACATACCTGAGGGTCGACCCGTCGGTCATTTGGGAGGGCGCGATCTCCCAGTCATCGGCAGGTCGGTACCCCGCGGGGGCGGTGCCCGCGACCTCGCGCACGATGTACCCCTTGCGGTCGAAGGGGAGGGCTCCCTTGATGCCGTCCGCACGCGCTCCGTCGCCGAACCAGAGGCCTGCTGTCGTGGCATGCCCGTCGGCTCCGGTGGTGATGCTCCCCACCACCTCGTTCGTGGTCTTCGAGACGATCTCGAAGACGATACCGGCTCCCGCAGGCTCAAGGCCGGAGGCGCTCTCGCCGGTGCTGTTCAGGAACTTGGCGATCTCGAGGTCGAAGGCGATGGGATGCTCAAGGAAGTCCCCCTCGGGGATGAGCTCGACGGTCCCCGCATCGGTCAGGCCGTCTGCGCCCATACGATAGGTCCGAACGGTGGGGTCGAGCCGGTATCCGGTGGGCGCCTTCGTCTCAACCACGTTAATGGTGCCGAGGGGGATCCCTTTCACGAGCGCCGTGCCCTCGGCATCCGTCTTCGCGGTCGTCTCCCATCCCGGTGTCGATTGCGAGGTGATGCGGAACTCGGCTCCCTTGAGAGATGCCCCGCGCTGGGCGGACCCCTTGGTCGCCGCATCGCGCTTGCCGATGGTGAGGGTGACGGTGCCCGGTGCGTCGCTCATCGAGACGCTTGAGCCCGCGTCCTTCGTGGTGAACGTCACGCGCTCCTTGCTGAGACGGTAGCCCCGAGGTGCCGTCTTCTCGATGGCGTAATATGAGGTGCCGGGTGCGAGATCGAGCGCCGCCCTTCCCTCGGCATCCGTGGTGAAGCTCGCGGCCCGCTCGTCGGTGCCTGCGCGGAAGACCTCGTAGACGGCCCCCGCGAGGCCGTAGCTCGCGTTGCCCCTGGTGAGTTCGGCCTGCGCCGATTTCTTCTCGAACGTGACCCTCACCTGTTTCGCCACCGTGACGAGCGCCTGAAAGTCAGCCGTGCCGCTCTCGGACCCCTTGGTTCCGTTCAGCCAGAGGACGGCGCAGCCCTCCTCGATGCCGCCCCTGCCCGCGTTTTTGTAGGCGAGTCCGGCTTGGTACAGATCCCAGGCGGCTTGGCGCACGGAGGCGTCCGACCGCGATTCCCAGCGCTCCCGGTAGAGGCGGTTGCCGTGGAAGGAGCTGCTGCTCCCGTGGAAGGTGAGGATGTCGGGCCGCTGCTCACCGATGGCGAGCCAGACGGCGAGCGCCGTCGCGTGCTCCGACTTCTCTGCCGAGAGCCCCGAGAGGGAGGTGATGACCTCTCCGTCGTAGCCATGGTAGAGGACGTAATCGAGCTCGGGGATGCCGGGGTTGCCATAACGGGAGACCGTCTGCCCCTGTCGGGGGCTGATGAGGTACCCCTGGGCGCAGTACGCGATATTGCCCGTCGTTCCCGCATCCAGCCTGAACGAGCTGAGCTCGCCCTGTCCTCCGTGGTCGATCTTCTGACTCGAGGCGACCGTGGCCTGCCGGGGGAGCTCACCGTGTGCCCTCCCGGGGTCAAGCAGTCCGATCACGGCCAAAAGGGCCGCCAAGGCCACCAGTGCTGCTGTTGGTATTCGTTTCCAGACCATAGCGCTCCCTCCGTCGGCGGTGTCGGAGAGGCGAGCATAAGGGGAGCAATCTTACGGCAGGGATATGTTCTCTGCCGGATTCCAACGGATCCCTGACAGCGCACCCGTCGACGTCTTACAAGGCGAGGTGGGAGTCGTGGGGTCATGAGGCTGCTGAGCTCCTTCTTCGTATAGCCGTCATCAGATCTGGATGCAAAGGGCACAGACCCGATCGCGCCCCTGACCCCGCACGAAAAAGGCGCCGCCCCTGCTGGGACGGCGCCTGCCATGAACGCGGCTGCGTGTGAAGCGCGTCTAGAGAAGCTTCTCCACCGCGGGCTTCACGACGGTCTCAACGTCGGCCATGGGCTCGAAGCGCTCGACGACGTTACCCTCGCGGTCGATCAGGAACTTGGTGAAGTTCCACTTGATGTCGGCCTTCTTCTCCCACTCGGGATCAGCCTTGCCGAGGATGTCTACGAGGATCGGCGTGATTTCGTGGTTCGGGTCGAACCCGGCGAACCCGCGCTCGCCCTTGAGCCAGGTGTAGAGCGGGCTCTCGCCCTCGCCGTTGACCTCCACCTTCCCGAACTGCGGGAAGGTCACGCCGAAGCGACCGGTGCAGAAGGTGTGGATATCCTCCGCGCTGCCCGGCGCCTGCTCGCCGAACTGGTTGCAGGGCAGGTCGATGATCTCAAGGCCCTTGTCTCCCAGCTCCTCGTAGAGCTTCTGCAGGTCGGCATAGGTGGGCGTGAAGCCGCACTCGGTCGCGGTGTTCACCACGAGCAGGACCTTGCCCTGGTAATCGGACAGGCTCACGTCCTTGCCCTCGCGGTCCTTCACGGTGAAATCGTAGATGGTGCTCATAGCAGTCTCCAATCAGACGGGGTCGCGCCGGCGCGAGCCCGGGTGCGGCCGAACGGGCGTCCGGCGTCTCTACAGCACCTCATGCCCGTCTTCGTCCGTGCTATGCGGCAGGTGAGGGCATCCGCGGTTAAAACAAGAACGCGCCAAGAAAAAAGGCGCCGCCCGAAGGCAGCGTCTTTTAGCTCGATGGGGCTCTGCGTCACTTGATATGATCGAGCGCCTGCTCGAGGTCGCCCACGAGGTCCTCGACATCCTCGATGCCCACGGAGAACCGCAGCGTGTTCTCGTGCACGCCCGCCGCCGCCTGCTCCTCCGCCGACTGGGAGAAGTGCGTGGACGATGCCGGGTGCACCGCGAGCGACTTCGCATCGCCCACATTGACCATGTAATCGAAGACGCGCAGATGTTCGAGGAGGGCGAGCGCCGCCCGCTTGCCCCCGGCGATGTCCGCAGAGAGGATCGCTCCCGCGCCCTTGGGGAAGTAGCGCTCGGCGAGCCCGTGGTAGCGGCTGGACGCGAGACCGGGGTAGTTCACGCGCTCAACCAAGGGATGCGCCTCGAGGAACTCCGCGACGCACTGCGCGTTCGCGACGTGCCGCTCCATGCGCAGCGACAGCGTCTCCATGCCCTGCAGCAGGAAGAACGCGTTCATTGGGCTCATGTGCCCGCCGAAGTCGGTGAGGCTCCGCATGCGAAGCCGCTTGGTGAACATCTCCCGCCCAAGGGTTTCCTCGCCGATCGACCCCCGCATCTCCTCATGGAAGCGGGTAAACGCCGGGAACTTTCCGTTCAGCCAGTCGAAGCCGCCGTCCTCGACCACGAGGCCGGCGATGATGGTCCCGTGTCCGGCCAGGTACTTCGTGGCCGAGTAGCAGACGATGTCCGCGCCGAACTCGAAGGGCCGCAGCAGGTAGGGGGTCGCGAAGGTGTTGTCGATGACAAGGGGGACGCCGTGCGCGTGAGCGATGTCGGCCACGGCCTGGATGTCGATGATGTTCATGCCGGGATTGCCCAGGCACTCGATGTAGACGGCGCGGGTGCGATCCGTGATGGCCGCCTCGAAGGAGGCAGGGTCGTCCTCGTCCTCAACCCAGCGGCAGGTGATGCCGTAGTCGGGGAGCACGCTCTCGAGCAGGGAGGTCGAGCCGCCGTAGAGGGTCTTCACCGCGACGATCTCATCACCCTGCTGGCAGATGTTGAAGAGCGTCCCCGAGATGGCTGCCATGCCGCTCGCGAAGGAGACGGCGGCGGTGCCGCCCTCGAGCGATGCGATGCGGCGCTCGAGGACCGTGTTGGTGGGGTTGGAGAAGCGAACGTAGGAGTGGCCCTCCTCGGAGTAGTCGAACAGGCGCACGCAGCGGTCGTAGTCGCCGAGCTCGAAGGCGGCTGTCTGGTAGATGGGCACCGCCTTCGAACGGTTGTGCTCAGCCGGATCGTAGCCCGCGTGGAGCTGTCGGGTGGTGAAACCGAGGGTCGCGTCGTCGAAGGCCTCGTAGCTCATTGATGTACCGTTCCTTTCCGGAGGAGCGCCTCCACGCCCGAGAGCCCCGCATGCGCGATGAGGGCGACGAGGGCGCAGAGCAGCGTTCCGCCGACGATCTTATATTCGTTCATGGTGCGGAGGCCGCTGAAGAGGATCTCCCCGAGCCCGCCGGCGTTGATCGTGGCCGCGATCGTTGAGATGCCGATCGTGGAGATCGCGGCGAGGCGGATGCCGGCGAGGATCATCGGGAGGGCGAGGGGGAGCTGGATCTTCAGGAGGACCTGCCCCTCACTCATACCCATACCGCGTGCCGCCTCGATGATGTCGGGGTTCACCCCGGCCAGGCCCTCGGTGAAGTTCCTCACGAGAAGGAACTGGTTGTAGGCCACCATCACCACCACGGCGGTGGAGAATCCGAGCCCGGTGATGGGGATGAGCAAGGAGAACAGCGCGAGGCTCGGCACGGAGTAGACGGCCCCGAGAAGCGCGACGACAACCTGCCCCACCCGCTCCGACCTGCGCATGAGCAGCGTGATCGCGACGGCGATCACGAGCGAGTAGGCGAGGACCGTGCCCACGAGCGCCAGGTGCTCGAGGGTCGCCTCCGCGAACTTGTCGGCGTGGTCGGCCCAATAGGCGAGGTAGGCGCCCATCAGATCGCCGCCCCGTCGGTGACGAAGCCGCGCTCAGCCATCCAACCGCCCGTGGAGAGGAGCGCGCGCACGAAGTCGTTGGCCGGTTGGAGCTGGATGCGCTCGGGCGTGTCGTACTGCTGGATCGCGCCCTGGTCGATGATGAGGACCTTGGTGCCGAGCTTCATCGCCTCCGCGACGTCGTGGGTGACGAAGACGAAGGTCTTGCCCGATCCGCGGTGGATGCGGAGCAGCTCGTCTTGGAGGGTGGCGCGGGTGATGGCGTCGATGGCGCCGAACGGCTCGTCGAAGAGCATGACCTCCGGCTCCACGGCGAGGGCGCGGGCGAGGCCCACGCGCTGCTGCTGTCCGCCGGAGAGCTGCGCGGGGTAGCGGTCGCGGAACTCATCCGGGTCGAGTCCCACAAGGCCCAGCAGCTCGTCCACGCGCGCGTCGATGCGCTCGCGATCCCATTTCTGGATCTTCGGCACCGTGGCGATGTTGTTGCGGACGGTCATGTGCGGGAAGAGGCCCGTCTGCTGGATGACGTAGCCGATGCCGCGGCGGAGCTGGACCGGGTCGACGCCCTGCACGTCGGCGCCGGCCACGAGGACCTGGCCGCTATCGGGATCGTGCAGACGGTTGATGAGCTTGATGAAGGTCGTCTTGCCGCCGCCCGAGGTGCCGAGCACGGTCACGAGCTCCCCTGCCTCGATCGAGAGGCTCACTCGGTCGAGGGCCGGATGGCTCATGCCAGGGAAGCGCTTGGAGACGTTCTTGAACTCGACGGCGGCGGTCATGAGCGCGTCCTCTCCACCAGGGTGAGCGCGTCAACCGGGCAGGTGTTCGCGCAGATGCCGCAGCCCACGCAGGTGTCCGTGTTGGCGGTGACGAAGCGTCGCCGCCCGCCCGTCGCGCCCTCGGTGTTCTGGAGCGTGAACACGTCGAAGTGGCAGCGCTTGGTGCAGCGGCCGCATCCGATGCAGGCGTCCTGGTCGAGCTCGATGATGTGCGGGGCGATGGGCCACACACCGTGGCTCTGCCGCGCCCGCTCCCCGCGGAAGAGGTAGCAGCAGTCGCTGCAGCAGTTGCAGATCCCGTTGTGGTTCACGGTGTGCATGAGCCCGGCCTTGTCGGCCATGCGGACCACGTCCTTCGCCTGCTCCTTGGTGAGGGCCTCGGAGAGCCCCCGACCGCAGAAGGTGTTGGGACCGCTCTTGTAGGTCAGGCAGGTGCGGGTGGGCGAGCCGCAGTCGCCGGAGAGGCTGCGGCAGTCGCAGGTGTTGAGGTAGATGGGCCGCTCCTGCTCGTCGATGAACGAGAGCGTCTCCTCGAGGGAGAGGACCGTGTCGCCGGTGGGCGGTGTCGCGGGGTCGGCGTCGAGGCTCTCGATGTAGGCATCGAAGTACCAGGCATCGAGCGCGCGGCGCGCCTCCTCGGGCACGGTGAGCCAATCCTGCTGCTGGGTGATGGCGAAGACGTCGAGGCGGCCGTAGAAGCTGCCGAGCCGGTAGGTCGCGGGCTCCGCCTCGGCATCGACGAGGTCGATGAAGCCGCGGCGGTAGGCGCCGGCGATGAAGGCATCGGGATCGGTCTCGACGCGCCCATCCTCCTGGGCGGCCTCGGCGAGCAGGGAGCCAACCTCGACACGCGTGAAGGGCTCCTCCCCGACGCGCGCGCCGAAGGCGAGCTCGGTGGGGGAGAAGAAGACATCGAGGTAGGGCACGGCCGGCGCGGGGATCCCGAAGCGAACGAGGAAGCCGCCGAGCCCGTCGCGCGTATCGAGGTTGGATGCGGTGGTCATGTGCGGTCCTTAGTTCGTTCCCTCGAGGTTGTCCTCGAAGTAGTCCTCGGCCACGTCCTCGTAGTCCTCCTTGTCGAGGTCCACCTCGGCGTTCAGCTTGGTGAGCTCAGCGGTGGTGAGCTTGGCTGAGACGGCGTTCAGCGCGTCGGCGATCTCGGGGTGCTCCTCGAGCACGCTCCCGCGCACCACGGGGATCACGTTGTAGGGAGGCCAGACCTTCTTGTCGTCCTCGAGCAGAGTGTAGGTGTCCGTGTCGGTGAGCTGCCCCTCGGTCGTGTAGGCGGGCGCGACGTCCGCCTCGTCGTTCTTCAGGACCTCGTACTTCAGGCTGTTGTCGTACACGCGGCTGGACTTCCAATCGAAGGCGCCGTAGGTCTTCTCGAGAGCGGGCAGGCCGTCCTCGCGCTCATCGAACTCGCCCTGGGATGCGAAGCGGAGCTCTGCGGCGTGCTGCTGAAGGTCGGAGATGGTCTTGATGCCGTACTGCTTCGCGGCCTTCGTGGTGATGACGAGGCCCTGGGAGTCAGCCGCCTCCGCCTGGTTGAGCACCTCGAGATCGAACTCCTTCTTGTACTCCTCCTTTACGGTGTCGTAGACCTTTTGGGGATCGGTCTCGACGGGCTGCTTCAGGATGCTCAGGAGCGCGGTGCCCGTGTACTCGGGATAGAGGTCGATGTCGCCGGAGGTGAGCGCCGTGTGCACGACGGAGCTCGAGATGTCGAACTTGCGGTTGACAGTGAAGCCGGCCTTCTCGAGGGCGAGGGCATAGAGCTCGGAGAGGATCTCGCCCTCGGTGAAATCCTTGGAGCCGACCGTGACGGTGCCCGACGCGGTGCCCGCGCCCGCGCTTCCGGCCGAGGTGTCGTTGTTGCTGGAGCAGGCGGCGAGGCTTGCGGGCAGGGTGATGGCGCCGAGGCCGGCGAGGAGGGTGGCGCTGAACTGGCGGCGGGAGAGGGAGGTGGTCATGGCGTGTCCTTTCAAAGGTGGGTTGCGAGGTAAGGTGGGCTCCGTACGAGCGCGGGTGGGCCAGGGGCCGCGCTAGGCGCGCTCGTACCGCCGCATTCGCCGGTCGATGCAGGCGAGCAGGAAGCTGACGGTGAGGGAGAGGGCCGCCACGGAGACGCCGCCGATCCAGAGAAGGTCGGTGCGCATGAGCCCCATGCCGGTGAAGATGATCTCGCCGAGGCCACCGCCCCCGATGTAGGAGGCGAGGGTGGCGCTGGCGACGACCTCGGTTGCCGCGGTGCGGAAACCCGCGAAGGCCGCCGGGAAGGCGAGGGGTACGCGGACGGTCCAGAACGTGCGCGCGGGGCCCATGCCCATACCGAGCGCCGCCTCGATCACCTCGGCGGGGACCTCGCGGAAGGCGAGGGCGGTGTTGATGAGGATGGGCGGGACGGCGAGGACGGCGAGGGCGACCACGGCCGGGGTGGCGCCCGTCCCCAAGATGGGAACCAGGAAGATGAGGATCGCGAGGCTCGGGATGATGCGCAGGATGCCCGACGCGCCCACCGAGATGCGCTCGATGAGCGGGTGGTTCGAGCAGATGACCCCGAGCGGAAGCGCGATGACGCTGGCCAGTGCGAGGGCGATGGCGCTGACCTCGATGTGCTCGGCCAGCATCTGCAGGAACTCGCTGCTATGGGTGGCGAAGTACGCCGCGATCTCGTTCATGGTCCCTCCCTCGCCCTGGTCGCGTTTCTAATTACCTATAAAAGTTAGTGATTTATAGGGATTATCACGATACACAGCCGACGTTCCGGTTGTCAACAGATTCCGCCTGATTGCCGCACATGTTGCGAACTTGAAATACGGGGGAGGGGCGCTTGCCGCGTCCTATCGGGCTGGCGGGCGCGGAGCGCGGTCGCATTCGGGCGGCCGGTCGGCTTGCTATACATATATATGAGGAAAGGCGTTGCATCTAATTTGTGCACCACGCCAAACCATTCGGCCGTCGCAAGCGAGGTGGCAGCGGATGGCGTTTTTGCACGTTTTCGCGGGCGAAAACCAGCTGATTCCCAACCGAATCGCACCCCATCGAGGGGCATGAGCCAGAGATGCCCACTTAGATATATTCGTGAGCCTGGTGTATGGGCTCGCACGCCTGGTGCATGGGCATCGGGAAAGTGCAGAATCGCCATTCGCTACCACCCCGCCCGTCATGGTGGGGAGGTGCCCCGGCCCCCCAGACCGTTTACCTATCCCGTCCCCGTGTGCGGTGCCGGGGAAAGGGCCCTCCGAGCTTGAAATCTTGTATCTGGAAATACATACCTGTTTGTAAATCCAGTACCAATCCACGCCGTTTGCGCAACCTGGGCGGCCGTTTACCGATTCATGAACCACAGGTCTGCTGGTTGATACCGGGTTCCGAAACAATGGTCATACCTATTAGAAGATCGGGGGAGCCTGTGGAACTTCAAAGCATGCGACCGACCAGCCGTGCGATGCGTGGGATTCGCATCGTGCTTCTGCTGGCCTGCGCCATCGTCTTGACGGCCCTGCTGCCGTCGACCTCAGCCTATGCGGCTGAGACGAACCTGGCGCTCAACAAGGCCGCCCGGGCTGACAGTGAGGAGGCCGGGAGCCTCGGCGCCGCCAAAGCCTTCGACGGCGACACCACCACGCGCGGCTCGCGGTGGGCGAGCGGCGCGGACGCTTCGGCGTCCCAGGACGGCGGCCCGCACTGGATCTACGTTGACCTGGGCTCCGAGCAGAGCGTCAGCTCCGTCCGGCTGACCTGGGAGCAGCGCAAGGCCAACGGCTACAAGATCCAGGTGGCCACCGGCGACGCCGCCCCTGCTGCCGACAGCGCCGACTGGAAGACGGTGTACACCAACGCCGGCCGTCCGACGAAGCTCACCGACGACATCCAGCTCGCCGAGGCCGCCACGGCCCGCTTCGTGCGCCTCTACATCGACCACAACTCCTATAACGACCCCGATGGCGGAGTCGCCTGGGGCACCGTCTCCATCTTCGAGATGGAGGTCTTCGGCTCGACCGGTTCCGAGGGCACCCAGAATCCCGAGGCGAACATCGCGCTGGGCTCCACGGCCCGCGCCGACTCGGTTGAGGTCTCCAGCCTGTCGGCCGACAAGGCTGTCGACGGCGACACGTCCTCGCGCGCGTCGCGCTGGTCGAGCTCCGTCGACGCGACGGACACCCGCGATGGCGGCCCCCACTGGATCTACCTCGACTTCGGCCAGGAGCGCGACGTCAAGACCGTCCGCATCTTCTGGGGCATGCGCAAGGCCAAGGGCTACAAGATCCAGGTGGCCACGGGCGACGCCGCCCCCGCCGTTGACAGCGCCGACTGGAAGACGGTCTACGCCAACGACGGCCACCCCGCCACGCTCACGGACACCATCAAGCTCGATGAGGTTCAGAAGGCCCGCTTCGTGCGCCTCTACATCGACCACAACACCTACGCCGACCCCGACGGCGGAACCGCCTGGGGCAACGTCAGCCTCTATGAGATCGAGGTCTACGGCGGCACGCCCGCCGAGAGCCTCGAGGACGTCGCAGCCGGCATCGCCGTGGCCGCTCCGAAGAAGGGCGACGCGAAGCTTTCCGTCACCCTGCCGGAGTCCGAGAACTTCGAGGCGGTCTACAACGGCACCGATTACGAGCAGGTCATCGGCAATGATCTGACGATCTACCAGCCCGTGGTCGACACCACGGTCAAGGTCTCCTTCAAGGTGACGAGCAAGTCCGACCCGAGCAAGTACACCTTCCGCGAGATCCCCGTGACCGTTCCGGGCGCCTTCCAGAAGGAGGAGGGCGACAACATCGCCCCCGCGATCTTGCCCGAGCTCCGCGAGTGGAAGGGCGGCGCGGGCGTCTTCACGGCGACCGCCGCGACGCGCGTGCTCTACGCCGACGAGTCCTTCAAGGCTGCGGCCGAGGAGCTCGCCGCCGACTACGAGGACCTCTTCGGATCCAAGCTGACCGTCGCGCAGGGGACCTCCGCCGGCGCGAGCGACATCCTCCTCGCCGCCGCCGACGCCTCGACGCCCGGCCTCGGCGACGAGGGCTACCACATGGAGATCGCCGACGGCATCACCGTCAAGGCCGGCGGCAAGCAGGGCGCGTACTGGTCGACCCGCACGATCCTCCAGGCCCTGAAGCTCTCTGGCGACGGCACGATCGCCCAGGGCACGGCCCGCGACTACCCGCTCTACAAGGTCCGCGGCCTCATCCTCGACGTGGGCCGCAAGACCTTCTCCCTCGACTTCCTGAAGCAGATGGTCAAGGAGCTCTCCTGGTACAAGCTGAATGACTTCCAAGTGCACCTGAACGACAACTACATCTGGGTCGAGCAGTACACCAACGAGACCGTCGACCAGGCCTACTCCGGATTCCGGCTCGAGTCCGACATCAAGGCCGGCGGCAACAATGGCCTCAACAAGGCCGATCTCACGAGCAAGGACATGTGGTATTCCAAGGACGACTTCCGCGCGTTCATCAAGGAGTCCCGCGAGCTTGGCATGAACATCGTCCCCGAGTTCGACATGCCGGCCCACTCGCTCGCCTTCACGAAGGTCCGCCCCGACCTGCGCACGCCCACGAGCATGACGCACCGCGGCAACGACCACCTGAACATCGCCACCAAGTACGACGAGTCGCTGTCCTTCGCGCTCTCCGTCTGGGACGAGTACACCACGGGCGCGAACCCCGTCTTCGACACGGACACGACGCTGCATATCGGCTCCGACGAGTTCGAGGCGAACGGCAACGCGTACCGCCGTTTCGTGAACGACCTCTTCAAGTACGTTGAGGACTCGGGCCGCACCGCCCGCGTGTGGGGCAGCCTCACGCAGATCAAGGGCGACGGCAGCGTGGCCGTGAGCGGCGTCTCCGAGACCGGCAAGCGCCGTGAGATGAACCTCTGGAACAGCGGCTGGGCCAACATGAAGGAGATGTACAACCTCAGCTTCGAGCTCATCAACAGCAACGACGGCACCTATTACATGGTTCCGAACGCAGGCTACTACTATGACTACCTGAGCCCGAGCACGGTGTACAACAGCGCGATCAACTCGATCGGCGGCACCACGATCCCCGCCGGCGACGAGCAGATGGTCGGCGGCTCATTCGCGGTCTGGAACGACATGACCGACCGCCGCGAGAACGGCATGTCCGAGTACGACATCTACGATCGCATCCGCACCTCCGCGGGCCTCTACTCGGCGGCGAGCTGGGGCAAGGGCGGCATGACACTGGCCCAGGCCCAGGAGGCCGCCTCCAAGCTGGGCGATGCCCCCAACACGAACTTCGGCTACGAGGTCGAGAAGAACGAGGACGGCGTCGCCGCGCACTACCGGATGAACGACCTCACGGACGCCGCCGGCGTCGCCGACGACCTCAAGCTCGAGGGCGGTGCCAAGATCTCCGAGGTGGACGGCAAGAAGGCCCTCGAGCTGACCGAGGGCGCGACGGCCGCCACCGGCATCGGCACGGTCGGGCTCGGCAACGACCTGCGCGTCAAGGTGAAGCGCATGGACGCCTCCACCGACGAGCAGATCCTCTTCGAGAGCGAGTACGGCGCGATCAAGGCGGTCCAGACGGGCACCGGCCAGGTGGGCTTCTCCCGCGAGGGCCGCGACTACTCCTTCAACTACACGCTCCCGGTGGGCGAGTGGGTCGAGCTCGAGTTCAAGAACGTCAAGGACTTCACGACCCTCTATGTGAACGGCACCAAGGTCGAGACGCTCGGTATCGCCGGCAACGGCAAGCTCAAGGCCACCGGTATGTTCCCGGTCGACCGCATCGGCGCGTCCGAGAACGGCTTCACGGGCTTCGTCGAGGACCTGCGCATCACGACGGACGCGGCGTTCGCCACCACGATGCCGCTCGACGCAGCCGTCATCAAGGCGACGGCCGTGCTCGAGGACGTCAAGGACGACACGCTCGCCGGCCTGGTCAAGGACGCCCAGGCGATCATCGAGTCCGTGAACCCGGACGCTGCCGCGATCCAGGCGGCCCTCGACGCGATCAACGCCCGCGTCGCCGAGCTCGACTTCAAGAAGGCCGACTACAGCCAGGTGGATGCCCTCATCGCGGCGGTCCCCGCGGACCTCTCGCGCTTCACCGACGAGAGCGCCGCGGCCCTGCAGGCGGCGGTGGGCGCGGTCGTCCGCGACCTGCCGAGCGGCATGCAGGACCAGGTCGACGGCTACCGCGACCGCATCACGGCGGCCATGAGCGGCCTCACGCCGAAGTCCGCGGAGGAGACCTTCGCCGGGATCGCCTCGGTGACGGCCTCGAGCGAGGAGACGGCCGCCGAGAACACGCCGGCCTCCGCCGCCATTGACGGCGACACGGGGACCATGTGGCACACGCGCTGGTCGGCGAACCCCGACAACGGCCCCACGCATTGGATCGACCTCAAGCTCGAGACCCCGGCCACGGTGGACGGCCTCGTGTACGTGCCCCGCGAGACCGGCACGAACGGCCGCATCCAGGAGTATCGCGTCGAGGTCAGCACCGACGGTGGCCAGACCTACACGAAGGTCGCCGAGGGTGCGGTGGCGGACGCCTCCAAGCCGAGCACGATCTCGTTCGATGCGGTGGAGGGCGCCACGAACGTGCGCCTGATCTCCACCAAGTCGATGGGTGAGAACCGGTTCGCCTCTGCTGCTGAGGTGCGCGTGCGCACGGTTGAGGACAGCATGGACCTCGATGGCCTCAAGGTCCTGATCGAGCAGGCGAAGGGTCTGGACGAGGATGCCTACACGCCCGAGAGCTGGGAGGCGCTCGCCAAGGCGCTGAAGACCGCAGGGGCGGCCGCCGGCGCTGAGGAGCCTGTGGTGGAAGATGTCGTGGCGGCCCTCGACGGCCTCACGGCAGCGATGCTCAAGCTCGAGCCGGTGGAGATCGAGGCGCCCGTCGACCCTGAGCCCGTCGAGCACAGCGTGAGCTTCGTCGTGGACGGCTCGGTGGTCTCGACCATCAAGGTCAAGGATGGCGAGACCGTCGCCAAGCCGGCCGACCCGGTGAAGGACGGGTACACCTTCAAGCACTGGACCGCCGAGCGCACGGTGGCGTTCCGCGCGGCCGCCCTCGCGGCCGACGAGCCCGCTGCGTACGACTTCTCGACGCCGGTGACGGGGGACCTGACCCTCACGGCCGTGTTCAAGAAGGACGAGGATCCGGGCACGGATCCCACCGACCCCACCAACCCCACGGATCCCACGGACCCGGGCACGGATCCCGATTCCGGCACCGATCCGAGCACGGGCGGCAAGACCGACGACACGGGCAACACCGGCTCCAAGGGCAGCAAGGCCGACGGCACGGGTAACGCTGGCAAAACCGTGACCGGCAAGGGCGACAAGAAGGGGAACCTGCCCAAGACGGGCGACGCGACCCTCGCCTTCGTGGCCGCCGGCGCCCTGGCCTCCGCCGGGACCCTCGGCGCGGCCATCGTCCTCCGCCGCCGGAAGGGCGAGTAACGGATAGCCACGCTGACAGGCGTTAGGGAACGGGGCCCGCATCGAGCAGATGCGGGCCCCGTCCTGTTTGGGAGGGGGCGATCTGCTCCAGCTCTTGCTCGCGCAATTCTCTTGTTTGGTAAAGGGCAGAGCGGTATACTTGGCCTCACGCTGTTCGTGCAGTGAAGCACGCGGGTGTCGCCAAGTGGTAAGGCATCAGCTTCCCAAGCTGATATGCGCGGGTTCGAGTCCCGTCACCCGCTCCAGTGAGAGCAACGCCGGTCCTTTCGGGGCCGGCGTTTTTCATGCGGTTGAGCCGTGCGCTCACCTGCCTGTGCCGAGCTGGATGCGCACCGTCCTAAGAGAGGGAAAAGCCCGCATCCAGCCATCCCTGGATGTGGGCTTGAGTTCTCGGTGGGAGCCCCGTCAGGGCTCGGCGCCATGGCTTATCGGTTGATGTACGCAGCCACGATCTCGCCGATGTACATGGTGTGCGCGTCGCGGTTCGCCATGGGATATGAGCCGTCCACTTCCTGCGGGTACATCTTGGTACGGATGTCCTCGGGCAGCAGACTCAGGTCCTGCGGCTGCGCATAGAGCACGCGGCACTCGAGGGTGAGCGGGTACTCCTGGATGCCGGGCGTGCTGATGACCTCGGGCTCCACGAGCGTCATGCCCGCGGCTTCGACCTTGTCCACGTTGCTGCCCGACTGTGATCCGCAGACCTTGGCGATCTGCGGCACCGGCTTCTCGAGCGGGACGCTGATGGTGAACTCACCGGTGGCGTCCAGCTGGGCCTTCGTGTAGCGGTGCTCGCGCACAAGTACGGTGAAGGTGGGCTTGCCCCAGGTGGTGCCGAGGCCACCCCACCCGATGACCATGCTGTTGAACTTCTCGTTGTTGGTGTTGAGCAGGATGCCTCGCGGCAGGGCCTTCGTGATCTGGTTCGCGTAGTCGGTGACCTTGATCTTCTCCTTCATGGGCGCTCCTCTCGCAGCGGTTTGACTGCACGTCTTATTTCCCAAAGATGAGGGCCCCATTCACGGCGTCCACCATGCGTGTGCCGCCCTGCGCCCCGTGTACAATAGCGATGACTCTAACCTCGCCGCACCGCGGCCTCACGCAGGAGGAATCTGCATGATCGATCGGTACACCCGTCCCGAGATGGGCCACATCTTCTCGCTTGAGAACAAGTACGCCGTCTGGCAGGAGATCGAGGTGCTCGCCTGCGAGGCCCAGGCCGAGCTCGGGAAGAGCGGCATCACGCGCGAGGAGGCCGCGTGGATCCGCGCGCACGCCGCGTTCAACCGCGCCGAGGTGGACGAGATCGAGGCCGTCACAAACCACGACGTCATCGCCTTCCTCACCAACATGGGTTCCTACATCGACGCCGAGGTGCCCGAGGGCGAGCCCAAGCCGAGCCGCTGGGTTCACTACGGCATGACCAGCTCCGATCTGGGTGATACCGCCCTCTGCTATCAGCTCACCCAGGCCTGCGACCTCCTCATCGAGGACTGCCGCGCCCTCGGCGAGATCTGCCTGCGCCGCGCCTTCGAGGAGCGCGAGACCCTGTGCGTTGGACGCACGCACGGCATCCACGCCGAGCCGATGACCTTCGGCATGAAGTTCGGGAGCTGGGCCTGGGAGCTCCGCCGCGACCTCGACCGCCTGATAGATGCCCGCAAGAACGTCGCGTTCGGCGCCATCTCGGGCGCGGTGGGCACCTACAGCTCAATCGACCCCTTCGTGGAGGAGTACGTCTGCGAGCATCTCGGTCTCGTTCACGATCCGCTCTCCACGCAGGTCATCAGCCGCGACCACCACGCGTATCTTGCGGGCGTGATGGCCACCGTCGCCGCGACCCTCGAGCGCATCGCCACCGAGGTCCGCAGCCTGCAGAAGACGGACACGCTCGAGGCCGAGGAACCCTTCAGGAAGGGGCAGAAGGGCAGCTCGGCGATGCCTCACAAGCGCAACCCCATCACGATGGAGAAGGTCTGCGGCCTCTCGCGTGTGGTCAAGGCGAACGCGCAGGTTGCCTTTGATAACGTGGCGCTCTGGCACGAGCGCGACATCTCGCACAGCTCGGCTGAGCGCGTGGCCCAGGCGGACAGCTTCATCGCGCTCGACCACATGTTCCAGTGCCTCATCCGCGTGATCGACGGGTTGATTCTCTATCCGGCCCGGATGGAGGCCAACCTCAACAAGACGCGCGGGCTGATCTTCTCCTCGAAGGTGTTGCTGGCGCTCGTCGACACCGGCATCACGCGCGAGGACGCCTATAAGATCGTGCAGCGCAACTCCATGGCCGTGTGGGACGACGTGCACAACGCCGTTGAGGGTCCGGGCCTGCGCGAGCGGCTTGAGGCGGACCCGGAGTGCACCGTCTCGAGCGAGAAGCTCGACGAGATCTTCGATCCGTGGGACTTCCTCACGCGCGTGAACGTGGTGTTTGAGCGGCTTGAGGGGCTGTCGTTCTAAGTTGCGACGTGCTGCGTTGCGAAGGCCGGGCGGCCCTGCGGGCCGCCCGGCCTTTTGTTTGGCAGCGTTCGTCGGGCTTCGCCGAACGGTGGCTATCGAGATGACAGACTTGAGTGTACAAGCGGGTTCCACGGCGGCAAGGGCTTGTCCACGCTGGACAGGCATTAGATATATATACGTAAATTAGAAATTCTGATTGAAGATATACTCTGTATATACTCACTATCAGATGCAATCAGATTGCAGCACGGGTGATGTGGTAGCGAATGGCTAAAATGCACTTTTCTCCGCGCCGCATCCGGCCCGCAGACCGCGATCTTGGGCCGTTTTCGCTCGGGACGTGCCCCACGGAGCTCAATACGAACAGCTCATTTTGTTTTGACGGACTGTGCATGGCATGAGGAAAGTGCATTTTAGCCATTCGCTACCAGGTTGCCCGTCTCGGCGGCAAGCGGGGCAACAAAACCGGCTATAGCGCAGCAAGCCACGCTGAGTCGGGGCGAGCTTGGAATAATTGCAGCGTGAACGCGGCTGACTCTGCGGCGAACCCGGGAGAGCTGCGACGGGAACGCGGCATCTCCCGCGGCAGACCCCGCGGCCTACCAGTTGTCGCCGAGCTCCACGTCAACGCGGCTGTCGCGAAGCGAGCAGTTCTCCGTGAGCAGGCACTCCATCGACATGCGCTCGCAGCGGACCACGCGGTCGAGCGCAGCGAGGTCAGCCCCCTTCTCCCGCAGCACATAGTCGCCCACCAGCGCCTTGACCGCCTCGACGCCGTAGAAGAGCGTGTAGTCGCGACCCTTGGGGATGGGTCCGGTGACGGCCTCGATGTCATCCTGCGTGATGGCGAGCGCCTCCTCAAGGCTTTTGCCGGGAAGCATCTGCGAGAGCGCGGCGGCGCAGGCGATGGCAGCCAGGCACCCATGGCTCCTGAACCCCACCTGCTCAAACGTGTCCGTTGCCGGATCGACGCGCGCGAACAGCTGCATCTGCACCGTGCCACGCTTCTCCTTGCCCACACTGCAGAAGGCGTTGGCCCCCTCGGGGACGCCGCTCGTGCGCGCATCGGCGATGAGGTCGAGCGTCTGGTCGGCGTACTCCGTGATGGGCGCGTCGTTCTCGATCTGGTACATGTCGGGGGTCCGCAGGAGCGGGGTGTCCTCGGTGAGATGCTGCTTTGCCATGGGGTTCCTTTCGGCGACGGGAAGGACGGGCCCGCCACAACGCGGGCGGCTCGCGTTAGGGATTGCTCGGCTTCTCGACCTCGTACCATTCGGCGAGGGCCCGGGCCTGGGCATCGCTTAGGTAGAGCGTCGAGTAATAGTTGACGGCGCCGTTGCTCGCGGCGACAGAGCGGATGTCCTCAAACGATCCGTCGGCGGCGACCTGCTCGAACACCCGGGCGGTCTTCGCCGGAGACCAGAGGTATGGCGCGTTCATGAACGAATCGCGCGCGACGGGGCGCGGGTACACACGCGACTCGGTACGCACGACGTCGATGAAGGTGGCGAGATCGTCGTCCTCGGCGGTGAGGAAGAGCGCATGCGCGAAGCTGTGCGAGAGCAGGGGCTTCGAGTAGAGGTAGGTGGCCTTCTTGCCGAAGAGCATCACGATGTCGGTCACCGCGGGCTCGGGCAACGGGTCGCTCTCGGCAAGCTCAACCCCCTCAAGCTGCACATCGAGCGGGACGGGGGCGGGCGGCTCGTTCAGGGCAGGGGAGTCCTCAGCGTGCTCGTGATCCTCGATGTAGGAGACGAGCGACTCCTCAAAGGCCGCGGCATCAAAACCGGCGGGCGCGAGCGCGAGCTTGCGCCAGCGGGCGGGTGTGGTGAGCTTCCCCTCGTAGGAACGCTGGCGGAGATCGGTGAGGGCGCGGTCCCAGGCGCGGATGAGCTCGTTGCGGGCGCGGACGGCGGCGAGTTCCTCTTCTGTGGGGGCAGTCGCTTGGGCGGACGAGGACGAGCCCACGCCCGCTGCGCCGTCCGCCGCTTCGGCCATCTCAACGCTATCCGCGGCGACCATATGAGCGTCGCTCTCCTGATCGGTCATGGCGCCTCCCCCTGACACCCGAAAACCTCTGGAACGTCCTTCTCAGTGTAGTACAAGGTATACTAACCTATCACCTGGATGAGGGTACCCCGCTGGGAAAGGGAGAGGTGACGATGGCGCAGAGCGCAGGTAAAACCGCAGATGAAACCACAGGCATGCCGCCGTTTTGCTTCGAGTCCTACCGCGTGCTGCTCCCCTCGATCGCGGGCATAGCCCTCGCTGCGGCCGCGGTGAACCTCACCATCCAGCAGGCGCACGGCACCACGGGCGTCTCCACCTACGACGGCTGGTCCCTCGTGGCCGCCTCCATCGTGGTGGGCGCTATCTTCCTCTCGACGATCTTCGTGAAGCGCTTTCCCAAGGCCGCCATCTCGCTCGGCGTGTTCCTCTCGATCCACATCGGCGGGCTCTCTGCGCTCGTGCTCGGCGCCGCCGACGCGGCCGTCATCCCCCTCGCCGCCCCGGTCGATCTCCTCTTGCAAGCGGGCGTCACGATGGGCGCCACCCTGCTGCAGTTCTACTGGCTGCGCAAGCTCCGCGGCACCTCGGCGCAGGCTGTGGTCGTGGTGGTGTTCGCGGCGCTCGCCGCCTCGGAGTTCATCACCTTCGCGCTGAGCTTCGCGCCGGTGGGTGCCCGTCACCTCACCTGCGTCGCCCTCATGTTCCTGCAGTTCGCCCCCGTGCGCGCGTCCCGGTCCCTCGGCTTGCCGAGCGACTCCTTCCCCGCGGTCTCCGAGAGCTACTTCGGCACGGACGAGAACCACTTCTCCAACCGGAGCTTCCTCGTGGTGGCCGCCCTCGGCATCTGGCTCATCTCGATCCCCATCGGCATGGGGCGCGGGTTTTCCACCGGGCAGCCCGTCCACCTCGACCTGCTTCCGCGTGCCCTGGTGCTCGCGGCGGTGACTGTCGTCTCCGCGCTCTGGGTGCGCTTCGCGCTGGCCTCCCGCATGCGGGCGCTCACCACGAGCATCTGGGTCGTGATGGAGCTCCTGCTCGGGGCCGGCACCATCCTCTTCGCGCTGCTTCCCACCGACCCCTCTCCGGGCGCCGCCCTGGTGCTCGCCTCCTCCCTGGTGCTGCAGGCCTTCGTCTGGTACATGACCATCGCCTTCATCAGCTTCGGCTGGCGCGACCCGTACTACTACGCCTGCGCCGCCTGGATCGCCATGAACCTGCTCACGGTCGCGGGCATGCATGTGGACGCCCTCATCACGCGGCTGGTCCCCTCCAACGTGGCGGTGATCATCGCGTTCATGGGGTTCTTCGTGCTGGTGGGCGCCCAGGTGGTGTTCACGCGCCTCCTCGCGGCCCCGAGCGAGCAGGGCGAGGTCCAGGCCGCCGCCGACCTCGCCGCCGCGAAGGCGGCCGCGGCGGGCGCCGAGGGGCCCGGCCACATCACGGAGGACGACGTGCGCCGCATCCCGCTCATGGGCGTGCTCGCGATCTCGCCTCAAGCTGAGACGCCCCTTCCGAGCAAGACGCCCGACGTGCACATCGCCACCTCGGTGCTCGAGATCGGGCAGCGGTTCGGCCTCACGGGCCGCGAGGTGGAGGTGCTCACGCTCTACGCGCTCGGCCACACGCAGGCCCGCGTCAGCGAGGAGCTCCAGCTCTCCACCAACACGGTGCACACGCACATCAAGCGCATCTACGAGAAGACGGACCTGCACTCCCGCCAGGAGATCCTCGACTACATCAGCGAGTACGGCGGCCGCGCCTAGCCCCCGCCGCGACCCTCAAATCCCACGTCGGGGCGGCCCGCACCGGTCTCAGACCGTGCCTCGGCGCCCGGGGCCAGCCCAGCCGCGCAACCGCTCCCCGCACGCCCCCGATCAGGCGAGGCCGTCGGCCTCCCGCGCGGCGGCGATCTGCTTCGCCGCGGAATCCTCGAACCAGCTGCGCTCCTCGGTGGGCAGCAGCGTCCGCAGGCGGTCGCGCTCGGTGTTCATGCCGATGAAGATCTGCCGCATCATGACCATGACCAGGTAGCGCCCCTTGCGGGTGAGCGTCAGCTCCTCGGCGTTGTTCGTGGCGAACGCCCCGTTCGCGGCCAGGTAGCCGTATTCGACCGGCAAATCGTACTGGATGTAGCGGCCGAAGTCGCGCCGCCACTGACGGTTGTCGAGGCGCAGTCCGAAGAGCTCGCGGCCCATGCGGTAGCGCTTGGCGTTGGCGGCGCCCATGTCGATCTTGCTCGCCACGGAGAGGTCCCCGCGCTCCACGCGCTCGCAGTACCCCGAGAGCGAGGAGTCGTTGTTATGGATGACGCTCCCCAGGAAGGAGTAGCCGCCGCAGCCCGCTGCCACGAATTCGCCGAAGTCGACCACGTACTCGTCGATCATGGCGTCGCGGTCCTTGGCGAAGGTGTACACGTCGGTAGCCCAGAAGCCCGCGCCGCCCTCCTCGACGGGTGCCGTCATCTGGTCGAACAGCGTGTTGTAGAGCTCGCGCTCGTTCTTGTAGTCAACCTGCCCATGGAAGCAGGTCTGCATCAGGTGCTCCGAGCCCGGCGAGGCCATGAGGGGGTAGTAGGTGATCTGGTTCGCCCCGGTGGTCCTGAAGGTCTCGATGTCGCGGAGGACCATCTCGGGGGTCTGCCCGGGGAAGTTGAAGATCATATCCACGTTGAAGGTCTGGAACATGTCGTGCACGTCCTGGATACGGCGGACGATCTCGGCGGAGCTCCCGTACTTGTTGTAGCGGTCCATGCGCTTGAGCAGGCCGTCGTCGAAGCTCTGCACGCCCACGGAGAAGCGCTGGACCATACGGGAGAGGCGCCCCAGGCGCTCGCGGTCGAGATGGGGAGGGTTGGTCTCGCTCGAGACCTCGGTGATGGTGGGGAAGAGCTCGCGCATGTAGTCGATCGTGCGCTCGAGCTCGTCCATCATGATCGTGGGCGTGCCGCCGCCGATATAGGCGCTCGGCGGCTCGTAGCCGAGCTCCTTGATCATCTTGAGCTCGGCGCGCAGGGCCTTGAAGTAGCGGCGGCCCAGCTCCTCCTTGAAGGGGAAACGCGTGAAGGAGCAGTAGGGGCAGAGCACGTCGCAGAAGGGGATGTGCACATAGAGCATGTACTCGTGGCCGGGAACGGGCGCGGGGAGCGTGGACTCGGCCACGGTCTTGGACTTGAACAGGTTCACGGCGCCCATGCCGATGGTCTTGGAGAGCAAGCGTTCTGACAGCATCGATGTTCCTCCGATCAGCGTCCGTACATTGTGAACCTTCGCGCGGCCGAGCGGAAGGCGGCACAAAGGAAATGCGGCGGGCATAGGCGCGCCCGGGACAGGTCACCTATAACAGGTGATAGCTCTGACCTGCTCGTATTCTCAGCCAACTGAAAAACGCTCCCAAAGTTACCACCAAGCAGGGGACGGGCGCGCGGGAGAACAACCCAGAATAGATGCTGACGAAATGGGCGCGTTCGCCGCGCGCCGATTCGGCACGGAAGATGCGCCCCGCCGAGGCGCAGAGCAGTTAGGGGAGGGAACTATGAAAGAGAACACCGCTTTGGAGCATGTCGGCTCCGGCGCGGATCGCCTCGACCCCTTCTTCACCCGTCGCGGGTTTGTGAAGGTCTCAGGCGCGTTCGTCGCGAGCATGGCAGCGCTCGGGTTGCTGCCCGAGACGGCTGTGGCCGCTCCCGCGAACTCGAAGGGGAAGGTCGATTTCTACGCGACCCCGAGCCATGTGCTCAAGGTCAACCGCGCGCGCTGCACCGGATGCCAGCGCTGCGAGATGAGCTGCACGCTCAAGAACGACGGCACGTCGCAGCCGGCGGCCGCCCGCATCCATGTGAACGACGGCTTCTACTACGGCTCCGAGCTGGGCTCCGGTGACGGCATCTACTACTCGATGGAGTGGAACGTCCGCACCTGCCACATGTGCAAGACCGCGCTCTGCCAGACGGCCTGCCCCTACGGCGCCATCAAAACGAACGAGAGCGGCGTGCGCGACGTCGACCCCGAGAAGTGCGTGGGATGCGGCACCTGCGTGGCGGCCTGCCCGTGGCACATGCCCGTGGTGAACACCGTCACCGGCAAGTCCACCAAGTGCATCGCGTGCGGCCGCTGCGCCGACCAGTGCCCCAACGGCGCGCTGGAGCTCGTCAAGTGGGAGGATGTCAACCATTCCTCCGGTCCGACCCGCCAGGAGAACCCGCTGCCGCTCGTGAGCGAGCAGCAGGATTTCATCGCCGGCGGCAAGCTTGCGTAAGGCGGAGGAGGCAACTATGGCAGATATTTCATACGGCTGGGCGGGCTACATCGCGCGCGTCAACCTTTCCACGGGGAGCATCACCGAGGAGTCCGATGCCGAGCTGCAGCAGGACTACATCGGTGGCATGGGCTTCGCGAACAAGATCATGTACGACGAGGTGCCCGCCGGCACCGACTGGATGGACGAGGAGAACAAGGCCGTCCTCGCCGTCGGTCCCCTGACGGGCGCGGGCGTGCCGCTCGCCGGCCGCTCCACCTGGGCGACCCTCTCCACCTTCACGACCGACCACCTCGTGGTCGACTGCCACTGCGGCGGCCAGCTCGGCGCGAAGCTCAAGTTCTCGGGCCACGACGGCCTGATCATCGAGGGCAAGGCCGCCAAGCCCGTCTACATCAACATCGATGACGACAAGATCACGATCGAGGATGCCTCCGCGCTCTGGGGCAAGGGCACCCGCGAGACCACCGAGGCCCTCGTGAAGAAGCACGGCCTCGACTGCTGCGTGGCGGCCATCGGCCCCGCCGGCGAGAACCTGCTGCCCTACGCCTGCGTCATCAACTCCCGCTCGCACTCCGCGGGCGCGGGCCTGGGCGCGGTGCTCGGCTCCAAGAACGTGAAGGCCGTCGTCGTGCGCGGCACCAAGGCCGTGAACGTGGCCGACCCGCAGATGGTCGCCGACCTCTCCGACTACATGATCGCCCAGGTCCTCGGCTCCAACAACAACCATGTGGTCCCGAGCACCCAGCAGTCCTGGGCCGAGTACTACGACAAGGGCTCCCGCTGGACCGCCAAGAAGGGCCTGTACTGGGCTGCGGCAGAGGGTGGCCCCATCGAGACGGGCGAGCCCAAGCCGTTCGAGCCCAACACCATGGGCTACCGCTGCATGAAGGCCACGAAGGACCTCGGTCCCGAGGCCGAGAAGTACACCGTCAAGATGGCCGGCTGCCACGGCTGCCCCGTGCGCTGCTACGCGCAGGTCAAGCACCCCACCGTCATCGAGAAGACGGGCTACGAGGGCATGGGCAACACCTGCGTGCCGAACTTCCCGTTCTCCGCGTACATGCAGTCCATGATGAAGGTCCCTGGCACCGCCACCGAGGACGGCAAGCTCACTGAGCAGGCCGTCGTGTACAACCTGCTGATCCAGGCCACGGTGGACGACCTCGGCCTGTGGTGCAACTACGCCCAGCTCTACCGCGACATCGCCCACACCTACGTGGACGGCATCCTCGAGCGCGAGCTCGGCGACCAGTTCGCCGAGTACGGCTTCGACCAGATCATGACCGGCGACGGCACCCCGTTCATCAAGATCCTCTCGGACATCGCCTCGAACGACACGAAGAACAAGCCGATCTCCTGGCTCGGCCACGGCCCCGAGGTCTGGACGAAGCAGTGGAAGAACGAGGACTGGTTCGACGACAAGCGCTCGGCGCTCATCAACTACCGCGGCTGGCCCGTGCACCACTCCGTCGAGTGCTTCGGCCAGGTGGGCGGCCTCTACAACATGCTGTTCAACCGCGACGACATGATCCACTCCGCGGTGAACTTCCAGGGCTGCGGCCTGCCCATCGAGCTCAAGCAGGAGATGGGCAAGGAGATGTGGGGCGAGGGCTCGGTTGACGCCGACAAGGACTACACCCCCATCAACGAGGCCAAGGTCGAGTTCGCCTGGTGGAGCGTCATCACCGACGTCCTGCACGACTCGCTCACGCTCTGCAACTGGGTGTGGCCGATGGCCATGGCGCCCGCCAAGGAGCGCAGCTACCGCGGCGACCTCGACCTCGAGGCGCAGTTCTACACCGCGGTGACGGGCCACAAGGTCACGATCGACGAGCTGTACAAGTCCGCCGAGCGCATCATGACCCTCCAGCGCGCCGCCACCGTGCGCGGCATGCGCGACAAGGACGGCAAGGTGGGCTGCAACGACATGCGCAACGTGCATGACGTGATCACCGAGTGGGTCTTCACGCAGGATCCCGAGATCGAGGTCTTCACCGCCGGCACCACGAAGATGGACCGCGAGGACTGGAAGAAGTCGCTCTCCCTGCTGTACAAGCGCTTCGGTTGGGATGAGGAGCTCGGCTGCCCCACGCGCCGCTGCCTCGAGGACCTCAACATGAAGGATGTCGCCGACGATCTCGACAAGCTCGGGCTTCTCGGCAAGGACGGCGCGGGCTATGATGATCGCACGCGCACGTACGACCGCATCCTCGAGAAGTACTGCGGTGACAACCCGGCGCTCAGCGCCTAGAGCAATCGGAAGGGAGTAGAGCATGGCTGATGAGATCAAGGACGTCGCCGAGGAGCAGGCCTCCGAGGAGACCCCGAAGAAGAAGATCGATTGGAAGCGCCGCCGCCTTCCGATCATCGCGGCCCTCGTGGTCGTGGCGACGGTCATCGGCGTGGCCGGCTGGGCTTGGCACGCCACGCCCGAGTGCTGCGACGTGATCTGCCACACCACCATGGGCAAGTATTACGACACGCTGGTGAACGACACCACGACCCTGGTGTCCAAGCACCGCGGCGTCGCCAACAACCAGTGCCTGAGCTGCCACGAGGCGACCCTGCCCCAGATGCTGCACGAGATCCAGATGACCGTGACGGGCGATTATGAGCTGCCGTTCAAGAAGGTGGAGTTCACCAACGACTTCTGCCTGCAGAGCGGCTGCCACGTGGGCGCGGGCGTCATGCCGGGGGCCACGGAGTCCTCAACGGCAGACTGGACCTTCGACCCGCACAGCACGCAACACGGGGTGCAGCAGTGCAACAGCTGCCACCTGATGCACGACCAAAGCGTGTTCACCTGCGCGAGCTGCCACAGCTTCGGCGAGTACACGCCGGTGCCGGACGGCTGGACGGAGTACAAGCTCGAGGACGGCACCACCACGGCGGCGCCCAAGGGCTGGACGATCCCCCAGTACTTCCAGGCGAGCCTGACGAAGGGAACCGAGGCCACGGCGTAGGAGCCGGCTCGGATTGAGATTGAGAGCCCGCCGGTGGGGAGACCCTCCGGCGGGTTCTTTGTTTCGAAGCGTTTGGCTGCGATCCGATGTGTGCGACGCTCGCGGCCTTCCCAGAACCCTCCATGCCGGTTCCGTATAATGGCGTGACCGAGACACGATGACAGGAGGGCCATGGGCGAGCATGGGAACGGCGGCACGGGGAAGCGGGTTGAGCAACCGCAGGAGCGCGGCATCCTGGCCGGCCTCTTCGATCGGGCCGGCGGTATCACGCGCCGCGGCTTCGCCAAGGGCACACTCGCCACGGGTGCCGCCATCGCGGCCATCACCCTCGTGGGCTGCTCGAACAGCGATGAGAAGCGCTCCACCTCAGGTGAGCCCGAGGTCGTGACCGACTCCTCCAAGATCATCGACGCCCTCTCCGAATACGCCGAGGCCGACCTCGGCATCGCCGCGACCCAGACCTGGTCGCTCGCCGTGGGCACCATGCTCTTCCACTGCGAGGGGTCGTGGGCCGCCGCCATGCTCGCGCCCGAGTCGGCCGTGAGCCCCAACACGCTCGGCCTCCTCTCCCTCTCGAGCGGCGCCGTCACCACCATCATGGAGACGCCCACGCGCGGCCGCGGCTACTCCTTCTTCGACCTGCGCTGCGCGGACGGCGTGTTCGCCTGGATCGAGATCAACTACGCCACCGGCGACTGGGCACTCTTCGGCCAGGGGCTCTCCGGCGGCGCGCTCACCGGTCAGGCCGTCCAGCTCGACTCCGGCGACGCCGACTGGGAGCCCGCGCCCTTCACCTGCACCGGCTCCTCGGTGATCTGGCAGAAGATGCCGATGGCGACGGGCACCAAGAGCTCCGAGACCTCCACCTGCTACCGCTGGAACGTCGGCGAGGCCGAGGGCACCGGCATCTGGGAGTCGACGGGTCGCTTCGCCACGCACCCGCGCGTGGCGGGGACCATCCTCACCATCGCGCCGCGCGTGCGCAACGACGAGGGAACCTATTACGGCATGACGGCCCTCGATCTCGCCGACGCCGAGCCCAAACAGGTCGATCAGCTCGTGCTCCCGGCCTCCATCAGGCCCTTCGAGGCGGTCTACACCGGGTCGGTCTTCGCCTTCTCCATCGAGGCGAGCTACGACTCGGGCGGGAGCCTCGGCCAGATGGGCACGTTCATCGGCCGCGAGGGCGGCACCTACGTCTACTTCAGCCGCGAGCCCGCCGCGCAGATCATGTTCTCGGGGTCGCGCTTCCTCATCAAGACGCAGTCCGCGCACTACCTCATCGACACGGAGACGGAGCAGCTCCAGGGCTTCTCGTCCGCCGACCGCTCGATTGGCCTTGGCGACTTCCCGGCGAGCGAGGGGAGCACGGCCACGCCGCTCGTGTTCGCCACCGTGCGCGACGCGAAGGGCGTACCCGCGAGCGTGACGGCCCGGTTGCTCACCATCTAGCAGCGGGTTTGCCGCGCTTTGCGTCGCCGGTCCGCGGCGAGCGCAGGTTTTCAAATCCCCACTCTGCGCCGTCGGCCGCGCGGGTCCCAAGCTCGAATTTCCTGCGCGGGGCGCCCGCAGCGAGCGCAGGTTTTTTGAGGTTGGGACCGCGAAACGCCATCAAAATCGGGGTAGGGACCCGCCTGCTCCCGAGCTTGAAAAACATGACGGCCCTGACCTGGGGCCCCGATGGCCCGAGCCGCCGCCGCGGGTCCCAAGCTCGAATTTCCTGCGCGGGACGGCGGGCGGCCCGCAGCGAGCGTAGGTATTTCGAGGCTGGGACCGCGAAACGTCATCAAAATCGGGGTGGGGACCCGCCTGCTCCCAAGCCGAAAAATATGACGGTCCTGACCTGGGCCCCCGAGGGCCCGCGCCGCCGCCGAGCGCCCGCGCCACCCCCGACCTCAATAACCACGGCGCCCGCTCCGCAAAACGTGCCCAATCATTAACAAATTCTTGCGATTGACCCCACCTCGTTTGCCCCTGAAACCCTTGGGGTAGAAGTTCAAGACCATCCTGCGCTAATATGGATGATGCCTATGGATGTAACAGGTAAGGAGGCCGAGCCATGGCTTCGGACGCACGAAAGATTTTGCTCGTTGAGGACGAGAAGGCCATTCGCGACGCGGTTGCCGCCTACCTCGAGCGCGAGGGGTACTGGGTCGTGGGCGTCGGAGACGGCCAGTCCGCCGTCGAGGAGTTCGAGAAGCACCAGTTCGACCTCATCGTGCTCGACCTCATGCTCCCCAAGCTCTCCGGCGAGCGCGTCTGCCGCGCCATCCGCGACACCTCCGATGTGCCCATCATCATGCTCACCGCCAAGGGCGAGGTCGAGGACCGCATCATCGGCCTCGAGCTCGGCGCTGACGACTACCTCATCAAGCCGTTCTCCCCGCGCGAGCTCGTTGCCCGCGTGCGCGCCCTCTTCCGCCGCACCCACGTGGCAGACGAGCCGCAGATCGAGGTGCTCGACTTCGGCGACCTCGTGATCGACATCTCCGGCCACAAGATCCTCGTGGACGGCAAGGAGGTCGATCTCACGGCCTCCGAGTTCAAGCTGCTCACGACCCTCGCCCGTCACCCGGGCCGCGTGTACAACCGCATGGAGCTCGTCGAGAAGGTCCTCGGTTACGATTTCGAGGGCTACGAGCGCACCATCGACAGCCACGTCAAGAACCTCCGTGCCAAGCTGGGCGACGACCCGAAGCACCCCAAGTGGCTCTACACGGTCCACGGCGTGGGCTACCGCTTCGAGGCGCCGGCCAAGCCCGCTGAGAATGCCGAGGGCAGCGCGAAGTAATGCCGCCTGCCAGGTTCATCATCGGTCAAAAGCATAAGAAGGAGGATGAGGCGAGTTCTCGCGCGAGCTGGAACACGCCTCATCCCGATTCTCGCTCGGGTGTCAGCTACGGCACGCGAATGGCGTCGTCGTTCGCCCTGACCTCGTTCATGACGGTGCTCATCATGGCCCTCGTGGTCACGGTGGTGTGGGGCGGGGCGTTCTCCGAGTACACCCGCGCCAACGTGGCCGAGATCGCCCGGCTCACGGCCATCAAGCTGGCCGACAGCTACGAGGAGGAGGGCCGCTGGACCACCAAGCTCCTCGATGACATGGCGAAGTCCGGCGTGATCTCCGAGGACATCGGCATGCAGGTGGTGGACACCGACGGCACGGTCCTCTACGACGACACCTGGCCCGCCGCCTCCATCGCGGCCGAGATCAAGCGCGAGGAGGGGGGCAGCGCGGCGTCGAGCTCAGCCTCAGCCTCCAGCGTGGCGTCGAGTTCGTCCTCCGCTGCCACGGCCGCGCCCACCTCCTCCGCCGCCGAGGTGACCATCGACCTCGGCTCCGCTGCCTCCGCCCGCGACACCGCCCCCGATTCGGCCACGCACGGCCTCGTCTCCCAGGCGCCCACCGACCAGGAGGGGGCCGTCTCCCAGGAGATCGTCACCGACTCCGGCCGCGTGGTGGGAACGCTGCGCATGTGGGTGCTCGGCAGCGACGCCCTGCTCACCAAGGCCGACGCGGCCTTCCGCGAGAAGACCTTCAACGCCATGGGGCTCGCGGCCCTGGTAGCGGTCATCATCTCCGTGTTCATCGGCCTCCTCGTGTCCCGCATGCTCACGAACCCCATCCGCCGGATCACCGGCACGGCCAAGCAGATCCGCGACGGCGACCTCACGGCGCGCACCGGGATGCGCGGAGACGACGAGATCGACCGCCTCGGCGAGACCTTCGACGAGATGGCCATCTCCCTCGAGAAGGACCTCAAGCACGAGCGCCGTCTCACCTCCGATGTGGCCCATGAGCTGCGCACGCCGCTCATGGCGATGCTCGCGACCGTCGAGGCCATGCAGGACGGCGTCTACCCCACCGACTCCGAGCACCTCGAGACGGTCGCCTCCGAGACGCGCCGCCTCGCCCGCCTCGTCCAGCAGATGCTCGACCTCTCGCGCATGGAGACGCAGACCGCGCCCCTGAACCTCAAGCCCGTCGACGTCGCCGGGCTCGTGCGCGTGATCGTGAGCAGCCAGGAGCAGCTCTTCCTCCAGCGCGACCTGCACCTGCGCTTCAACGATGAGACCCAGGGCCGCGCCACCACGATCGAGGTGGACCCCGACATGATCACGCAGGCGGTCATCAACATCATGAGCAACGCCATGCGCTACACGCCCGAGGGCGGGTGGGTCGTCGTCTCGGTCACCTGCGACCGCCGCGACGTGATGATCTCCGTGTCCGATACGGGCGTGGGCATCGCCAAGGAGGACCTCTCGCGGATCTTCGGGCGCTTCTGGCGCGCCGACGCGAGCCGCGCCCGCGTGGCCGGCGGCCTCGGCGTGGGCCTCGCCGTGACCAAGCAGATCATCGAGCGGCACCAGGGCTTCATCTCGGTCGATTCCGAGCTGGGGCGCGGCACCACCTTCACGATCAACCTCCCCCGCGAGCGGACCGCCGAGCCGGCTCCCGAGCACTAGGCGCGGGCGCCCGCCCCGGGCCGTCGGCTGAAAAGTCCGCATGGGGCAGGGGGCCATACACTACAATGGGAAACCGGGCTGCGAAGGGCCGGCGACCCGCCGACACCGCGGCAGCCGATACCGCCACGAGCACAAAGGAGCTGGTCTCAAGTGACAACGATGGAGCGTCGTCCCGATTCGCACGGCAAGGTTCGCGACATCTACGATACGGGTGATTCCCTGCTGATGGTCGCCACGGATCGCATCTCCGCCTTCGACTTCATCCTTCCCGACGAGATTCCCTTCAAGGGCGAGGTCCTGAACCGCATCTCCGAGTTCTGGTTCAAGAAGTTCGCCGACCTCGTCCCCAACCACCTGATCTCGATCGACCCGGCCGATTTCCCTGCCGAGTTCCAGGAGTACCGCGGCTACCTGGCCGGCCGCTCCATGCTCGTGAAGAAGGCCCAGACGATTCCCATCGAGTGCATTGTCCGCGGCTACCTCACGGGCTCCGGCAAGAAGACCTACGACCAGGACGGCACCGTCTGCGGCATCAAGCTGCCCGAGGGCCTGACCGAGGCATCCAAGCTGCCCGAGCCGCTGTTCACCCCCTCTACGAAGGCGGCGATCGGCGAGCACGACGAGAACATCTCCTATGAGCGCACGGTCGAGATCGTGGGCGAGGACATCGCCTCCCAGATCCGCGACCTCTCGCTCAAGATCTACACCGCCGCCGCCGAGTACGCGGCCACGCGCGGCATCATCATCGCCGACACCAAGTTCGAGTTCGGCGTGATCGACGGCAAGGTCACGCTCATCGACGAGTGCCTGACGCCCGATTCCAGCCGCTTCTGGCCGGCCGACTCCTACGAGGAGGGCAAGGTCCAGCCGAGCTACGACAAGCAGTACGTGCGCGACTGGCTGAAGGCCAACTGGGATTTCAAGGGCGAGGCGCCCGAGCTCCCCGCCGACGTCATCGAGGGCACGTCCGCGCGCTACCGCGAGGCGTTCTCCATCATCACCGGTTCCGATTTTGAGTCCATGAAGGAGCACGAGTAAGTGAGCACCCGCAGCCCCATGAACAAGCGCACCCAGGAGCAGCTCCGCGAGGGAAGGAGCGGCATGGCGCGGAAGTCCGCCGCGGCCGCCAAGCCCGCCCGTGCCGCCGCCAGCTCCGTGCGCGTGGTCCCCGCCAGCTCCAAGGCCCGCCGCAAGCAGGCCGAGCGCGGCGAGTCCCTGGCCGGTCTCTCCCGTGAGGAGAAGCGCGCCCGCAAGCAGCAGATCCGCGCCCACGAGGACCGCGTCTACGCGGCATCGAACATCCTCATGCGCGAGAACCCCGCCTACGCGAAGCAGCGCATGATCTGGTACGCGTTCATGGTGGTGGGCGTGTTCTTCATCCTGATCGCGTTCGCCCTGCTGGCGATCGTCGGCGAGCGTGCGAACGGCATGCTCCAGCTGGCGCAGTACGGTGCTGTGGGCGTGTCGTACGTGGCGATCATCGGCGGGTTCATCTTCGATTTCATCAAGATCCGCCCCATTCGCAACGAGGCGCGGAGCAAGGCCGAGGGTATGACGGACAGCCGGCTGAACGCCGTGCTCGAGCGCGGTGCCAAGGCCGAGGAGGCCAAGCGCGCCCGCCGCGCCGCGAAGGGCAAGGACGGCGGCAAGGGCTCGGAGCAGGATGCGGGCTCGTCTGCCGGCAAGCGCGCCGGACGCGCGTGATCCGGTCTTTCTAACAGAGGTACGCGGGAATCGCGAGCGCTCGGCAGCGTATGGCGCGCCGGGCGGTCGCGATTCGCCTATAGGGGCCGGTTAAGGCCGCCGTGCGCTTCGGTGCGCGGCGCGGCGGCGGGTGGCGGCAGGGACGCCGCGCGTGCCGGCCGATAATATGAAAGGAACACCATGATCAAGGCGGAGCTGACCCCCGAGGACGCGCGCATGGGCATGCGGTCCCTCGCGCCGCAGATCGAGCGCTACGCCGACCTCATCGTGCGCAAGGGTGTGAACGTGTCCGCCGGCCAGGAGGTCGTCGTGCAGTGCCCGGTCGAGCGTGCCGACTTCTGCCGCATGGTCGTCGCCCGCGCTTACGCCGCCGGCGCCGGGCACGTGACGGTTATCTGGGCCGACGACGAGATCGCGCGCCTCGAATACGAGCACGTGGCGACCGCGTGGTTCGAGAACGTGCCCTCATGGAAGCGCGAGCAGCTCGACAGCCTCGCGCAGGCGGGCGCGTGCTTCGTCTTCATCGAGGGGAGCGACCCCGAGGCGCTCAAGGGGATCGACCCGGCCAAGCCCGCGGCGGCCTCCAAGGCGCGGAACCTCCAGTGCAAGGCATTCCGCCACGGCCTCGACTTCAACGAGAACGCCTGGTGCATCGCCGGCGCGCCGGTGGCGTCGTGGGCGCGCCACGTGTTCCCCGGCTGCGATGACGAGGTCGCGGTGTACCGCCTGTGGCTCGCGATCCTCTCGGTGGCGCGCGCGGCGGGGGAGGACCCGGAGAGCGATTGGGAGCTGCACGACGCGACCTTCGAGAAGAACCTGCATTTCCTCAACGGGCGCCATTTCGACCGGCTTCACTACAAGGCCGATAACGGGACGGACCTCGTGGTGGGCCTCACCGACCGCCATGTCTGGGCCGGCGGCAAGGGTGAGACGGTCAAGGGGCACCCGTTCTTCCCCAACATGCCCACCGAGGAGGTCTTCACCTCGCCCGACTGCAGGCGCGTGGATGGGATCGTGCACTCGGCGCTGCCGCTCATTCACCACGGGACGAAGGTCGATCGGTTCTGGCTGCGCTTCGAGGCGGGCCGCGTGGTGGAGTTCGATGCCGAGGTGGGGCGCGACACGCTGAAGAGCATCCTCGACACGGACGAGGGCGCCAAGCGCCTGGGGGAGATCGCGCTGATCTCGAAGAACACGCCGATCCGCGAGAGTGACACGCTGTTCTACTCGACGCTTTACGATGAGAACGCGAGCTGCCACCTGGCGCTGGGGATCGGGTTCCCCGAGTGCTACGAGGGCGGGTTCGAGTTGAGCGCCGAGGAGCTGCGCGAGCGCGGGGTGAACACGTCGAGCACGCACGTTGACTTCATGATTGGCACGGACGACCTGGACATCACCGGTATCTGCGCGGACGGGAGCGAGGTGCCGGTGTTCGTGAACGGCCAGTGGAGCTGGGAGTAGGCGGGGCGCTGGAGGGCGCGGAGACCGCGATAAAAAAGGGCTCTTCGGTGGTTTCTGTGGGAGAGATTCCGGCATAGGCCCAGCTCAGCGGGCGAAAACAACGATCTGGAACTGAAACGGCCCCGGGAGGGGCCGTTTCCGCGTCATCCGCCTATGATTGCTAAGCCAAATT
>JAXEGS010000038.1:0-77719 GCA_034102905.1 Collinsella sp.
TGCTCATGCTCAGGTGCGGCGACTGCCAGCCCCAGCTCCCGGGTCGCCCGGTGAAGGCGAGGAAGAAGGGCGTGAAGGGAGCGAAGAGCGTTGCTGCCTAGGCTAGCCCCTTGTCACACAAACTACCGAAGCCTCCAAAAAAGCCCCCAGCAGCCGAGGCGCCGGGGGCTCGATGCGAACGCGGGAAAGAGATCCTAGAAGCTGCCGCGCTTCAGGAAGTCGGGGAGCTCGAACTGCTCGTTGCCGAAGCTCGGGAGCTCGGTGCCGCCGGCCGTGCGGGGCGCCGGGGCGCTCGCGTCGCGGGCGCTCGCCGGTGCGGAGTCCGCGGCCTGGCTGCGTGCGCGACCCTGGCCGAAGAGGTCGTCCTGACGGTTCACGTTGGAGTCGGTGAAGCCCGTCGCGATGACGGTGATGCGCACCTGGTCGCCGAGGGACTCGTCCACCACGGTACCGAAGATGATGTTCGCCTCGGAGTCGACGGCGTTGGCCACGAGGTCGGCGGCGTCGTTGATCTCCTGGATGCCGAGGTCCTTGCTGCCGGCGATGGAGAGCAGCACGCGGGTGGCGCCGTCGATGGAGCTCTCGAGCAGGCGGCTCGAGATGGCCTGCTGGGCGGCGTCCACAGCACGGGTGTCACCGGAGGCCACACCGATGCCCATCATGGCGGTGCCGGCCTGGCGCATGATCGTCTTCACGTCGGCGAAGTCGAGGTTGATGACGCCCGGGACGGTGATGAGGTCGGTGATGCCCTGGGTGCCCTGGGAGAGGACGCCGTCGGCCATCGAGAAGGCCTCGAGCATGGAGGTCTTCTTCTCCGCGATGTCGAGCAGCTTGTCGTTCGGGATGACGATCAGGGTGTCGACGCTCTCGGACAGGGCCTTGATGCCCTCCTCGGCCGCGCCCTTGCGCTTGCGGCCCTCGAAGGTGAACGGCTTGGTGACGACGGCCACGGTGAGCGCGCCCACCTCGTTCATGGCGATATCGGCGACGATGGGGGCCGCGCCGGTGCCGGTGCCGCCGCCCTCGCCCGCGGTGATGAAGACCATGTCGGCGCCGGCGAGCGCCTCGGCGATGTCGTCACGGGACTCGTCGGCGGCCTTGCGACCGACCTCGGGGTTCGCGCCGGCGCCGAGGCCGCGCGTGAGATCGGTGCCGATGTGGACCTTGATGTCGGCGTCGGAGATCGCGAGCGCCTGGGCATCGGTGTTGATGGCCACGAACTCGACCCCGCGGATGTTCTCCTCGATCATGCGGTTGACCGCGTTGGTGCCGCCGCCGCCGACGCCTACCACCTTGATGACGGCAAGATAGTTGTTGATCTCGTTCTCGTGCATGTGTCGGTCCTCCGAACGTCGGGGTTTCGCATGATGCGGATGCGGGCGATTCGCGACGTTAACCTTCAAGTTGAGATTAAACATCGAGGTAAATCACGGTATCTTTGCACAAAAACCCACATCAAGTCAAACTGGATAGGCCGAGCGGTCACCATTCTTCGCAAAATGGCCGTTTTGCGACACAATCCGACCGCTCAGCGGGCGGATCCCGCGGTGCTCGGGCGCGTGCGGGCAGCACCGGCGCCATGCATGCATACGGCGAGGCCGCACAGACGGGCGGCGCGGCCCGGCACACGTTAACGTCCCGCTAGACGGCCATCCCATCAGAGGACGGCCCCCGAAGGGCCGCGCGACCGGGAGCCCGAGGGGACCCGCGCCCAGGCCCCAGCCCGCCTTATCCCGTCTGCGCCGAGCGAAACGTGTAGGCGTCCGGCGTGCGCACGTTGATGTAGGTGACGTTCTCCTCCTGGGCGAGGAGCTTCGTCACGACCCGCTCCTTCGTCTCGATGTTCTCCGGCGCGCCGAGGGAGACCTCAACGCCGGAGGTCAGGTGGATCGAGATGGCCTCGACCGAGGGCACCGAGATGTCCTTCACCTGCTTCAGGAAGTCGGCCGAGAAACCTGTCGCGTAGGCAAGGCCCGCCTTGATGACGTCGGAGTCGACGGCCTGCCCGCTCACCGGGGCGACGCCGGAGGCGACATCGGTGATGAGCACCGCCCCGGCCTCGCGGGCGAGCTCGAGGGCGGCGTCGGCCCCCGTGAGCGAAGTCAGCTGCGTCCCCTCGGGAACCGAAGAGGGGTCCTTCACCGGGTTGCCGTCGGCATCGACCGTCGCCGCGACCGTGAGCGGCGCGATCCAGGTCCCATCGTCGCTGATGGCCCAGGCGACGTCGTCGGACGCGATGTAGACGATCGCGGCGACCGTGCGCTCCTCGGGCGTGATCACAAGCGTGTGCGGGAAGCGCCGCTCGATCCGCACTCCCGAGACCCAGGGGATCTTCTGAGCGCTCGCGGAGATCGCGGCGGTGTCGACATTCAGGAGGGTCGTGTTGTCGGGCACCGAGAGCACGGCCTCGACCTCCTCCTTCGTGACGCGGACGCCGCCCTGGATCTGGATGTCGGTCGCCGCGAAGATGCTCGAGTTCGCCACCGCGATGAAGCCGCCGGCGAGGGCGACCACGAGGGCGAGGGCGATGAGCGCGATCCGGCCCCAGCGTCGGCGCGGGCGCGCGGCATCGGCGCTCGCGGCGCCGGGGCGCGCGGCGAGGAGCCGGGCAGGTGCGGCGAGCACGGAGCCGAGACCGCCCAAGAGGGTGGAGAGGCGGCGCCGGGGAGCGGTGGCGGCGCCGTGGAGCTGCGGCTGCACGGCTGGCCGGGCGGGCGGGACGCTCACGGTCACGCGCGGGCGGGAGGCGGGGGCGCCCGGACGACGGCGGGCGCCGGAGCTCGACGGGGCTGCCTGCTGCGGGCGGGCGGCGGGCGCGGGCTTTCGCTTCGTCGGCTTGGCGGGCTTCTGGGGTCTCACAGGCCGCACCGCGCTCGCAGAGCCCGCGGGCAGCGCGGCGCGGGCGGGTGCGCTCGCGGACGGCAGGGCGGCCTTTGCCTTGCCGCGTCCGGTCGCGCTCGGCGCCTTCGCGACCGAAGGGGCGGCCTTGCCCGGCGTGGGAGCGGAGGCCGGCCGCGCGGGGCCGCCGGGGCGCACCCCGGCGCGGTAGCTCGCCGCCTTCCTCGCGGACGGCGCCGCGGCAGGCGCGGAGGCGGGTGCCGGTGCGGGGACGCTCGGCCGGACGCCCTTCGACGGGGCGCGCCGAAACGTCGGCTTCGGGCTGTTAGAAGCCGAGGAACTTGACTTCTGTCTGAAGCTCGATGCCATGGCGTTCCTTCACCTTTCCGTGCACGTGCCGAATGACCTCCAGCACATCGTGGGCACGCGCCGTCCCCTTGTTGACGATAAAGTTAGCGTGAACCGATGACACCTCGGCACCGCCCACGGAAAAACCCTTCAATCCACAGTCCTCGATGAGCGCGCCGGCCCGCTCCCCCACCGGGTTCTTGAAGATCGACCCGCAGGTGGCCGAACCCAGGGGCTGGCCCTTGCGCCGCCGGGTGAGGAGCCGCTCCATGCGCTCGCGCACCTCGGCCTTGGGCGCGGGCGCGAGCTCGAAGCTCGCCTCGAGCACGATCTCGTCGTGCGGCAGCGACGTGCCCCGGTAGCTCCACGTCACGTCGTCGTGGGCGTAGTGGCGGATGCCCTCGCCGGGCCTGTAGGTCACCACGTCGCGGACGCGCTGGCCGATCCACTCATCGCGGGTCCCGGCGTTCATGGACACCGCGCCGCCCACCGTCCCGGGGATGCCCACGGCGAACTCGAGGCCGGAGAGCCCGCGCGTGAGCGCCTCGTTCGTGAGCCGCGGCAGCATCGCGCCGGCGCCGGCGGTGATCGTGGCGCCGTCCTCGGCGAGGGTGAAGCGCGCGAACTCGCTTCCGAGCACCACGACGGCGCCCTCGTAGCCCTCATCGGCCACGAGGACGTTCGACCCCTTGCCGAGCACGACCCAGGGCACCTCCTCGCGCGTCAGGACCTCCATGGTGCGGCGGAGCGCATGGTAGCTGTGGCAGGTGATGAACAGCGCCGCCGGACCGCCGATGCGGTAGCTCGTGTGGCGCGCGAGCCGCTCCCCCTCGACCACGTCGGTGTCGATCTGCTCGGAGAGCCGGTAGGTGGCGTTGAAGAGCCCCATCGCCTAGCGCGCGTCCCGCTCGGAGGCGGCCTCGCGGGCCCACTCGAGGTACTCGGGCCCCACCTGCGTGACATCGCCGGCGCCCATGGTGATGAGGATGTCGCCGGGCTCGGTGCGCGCGGCGATGGCCTCCATGAGCCCCTCGCGGCCGCCCACGTAGGCGACGTCCTTGCCCGGATGGCGGGCGGCGACGGTGTCGGTGAGCATCTTCGAGGTGACGCCCGGGATGGGCATCTCGCCCGCCGGGAAGACGTCGATGAGGATCAGGCGGTCCGCCTCGGCGAAGGCGTCGGCGAAGTCCTCGGCGAGCGCCTGCAGACGCGAGTAGCGGTGCGGCTGGAAGACCACGCAGACGTGCTTGAAGTCGAGACCCTTGGCGGCGTGGAGCGTGGCCTTGATCTCCGTGGGGTGATGGCCGTAATCATCCACGACGGTGACCCCGTCCACATCGCCCACGTGCGTGAAGCGGCGGCGCACGCCGTCGAAGCTCGAGAGCGCGCGGGCGGCGTCCTCGGTGTCGAGGCCCAGTACGTCGGCGACGATGAGGGAGGCCGCGGCGTTCAGCATGTTGTGGCGGCCCGGGTTGCTTTTGATGGAGACGGCGCGCTCGGAGCCGTCGGCGAGCGTAACGGTGAAGGAGGACGAGATCCCGCCGGCATGGGCCGCCTCGGCGAGGCGCACGTCGTTGCCCTCCCCGAAGCCGTAGGTGACGACCGTGCGGCCCGTGCTCGCTGCGAGCTCGGCAAGGCGGGCGTCATCCCCGCAGACGATGACCGTGCCCTCCTCCCCCACGAGGCCCATGAACTGGCAGAACGTCTCCTCGATCGCCTCGAGCGAGCCGTAGTGGTCCAGGTGGTCGGCCTCGACGTTGGTGACGACGACCACGTCGGGGTGCAGGTAGAGGAAGGAGCTGTCCGATTCGTCTGCCTCGCAGACGAAGTAGGGGCTCTCCCCGTTCTTGCCGTTGGTGTCGTAGCCCTCGACGATGCCGCCGATGAGGAAGCTCGGGTCGAGCCCCATGCGGTCGAGCATGGTGGCGCACATGGAGGACGTGGTGGTCTTGCCGTGCGTGCCCGCCACGGCCACGGTGGTGCGGCCCTGCGAGAGGACGGAGAGCATCTTGGCGCGGGGCCAGACGGGGATGCCGAGCTCGCGGGCGCGCACGAGCTCGGGGTTGGACTCGGGGATCGCCGTGGAGACGACCACGACGTCGGGGGCGAGCTCGTCGATGGTGCGGGCCTCGTGCCCGATCCGCACCGTGAGGCCGGCGCGCTCGAGTTGGCGGATGTAGCGCGAGGTCTTGAGGTCGGAGCCGGTGACGGTGTAGCCGCGCTCATGGAGCACGAGCGCGATCCCGCTCATGCCGGCCCCGCCGATGCCGATGAAGTGGGCCCGCTTGAAATCGGGCGTCGCGGTGACGGTGTAATCGGGCGTGGCAAGCATGGTTCCTCCAGGGATCTCAGGTTCGATCAGGGCTCATTGTAGCGCGGCGCGCGGACACGGCCGGGTGCGGCGGCGGGGCACACGGGAAGGCCAGGGGCGCTCAGCGCGGCAGCGCCTCGACGGCGTCGGCGAGCGCCTCGGCCGCGCGGTCCTGCCTGAGGCCGCGGGCGGCCGCGCGCATCCGCTCCCGCCGCGCGCCGTCCGAGATGAGCGCGACGAGCTCATCAGCGAAGGCGTCACCGTCGATCTCCGCGTCGGCGAACATCACGGCGGCGCCGGCGTCCACGAGGTAGCGGGCGTTCGTGGTCTGGTGGTCGGCCGTCGCGAGCGGGTAGGGCACGAGGATCGAGGGCGCGGCGAGGGCCGCGATCTCGGCGATCGAGGAGGCGCCGGAACGCGACAGGACGAGGTCGGCCGCGGCGAGGGTGTCTCCCATCTCCGTGATGTAGGGGCGCACGTCCCAGCGGGCCGCCTCGGCGTCCGAGAGCGCGAGCGCGTCGCGCGTCGCCTCGAAGTCGGCCGCACCCGTGGAGTGGATCACGCGCAGGCCGTCGATGGCCATGAGCTCGCCCTTGAGCGAGGCCAGGCGCTCGTTCAGGTGGCGCGCGCCGAGCGAGCCGCCGAAGACGAGGAGCGCCGTCTCGCCCTCGCGCACCCCGAGCGCGGCGCGGCCGCGGGCGCGGTCGCCGGCGAGGACCGAGGACCTGACGGGGTTGCCCGTGAACCTGATGGCCCCGGGGTGCGCCCCCGCGCGCTCGAAGACGGGCGCGACCGCGGGCTGGGCGACGGCGATGAGCGAGGCGCGCTTCGCCGAGCGCTTGTTCGCGAGGCCGGGCACCGAGTTCTGCTCATGGAGGGCAACGGGGATCTTGAGGCGCGCGGCGGCCCGGACGAGCGGAAGCTCCACGTAGGCTCCGAAGCCGATGGCCACGTCGGGCCGCAGGGAGGGGTCGGACCGGAAGGCCTTCACGAGACGGCCCTCCTCGCGGGTGAGGTGCGCGAGCGCGGTCAGGATCGTCCAGGGGCGGGCGCGGTCGAAGCCCGTGACCTTCACCGGGAAGAAATCGAAGCCCGCCTCCGGGACGAGGGTCCCCTCGAGGCGGCGGGTCTCCCCGAAGAAACGGACCGCGTGCCCGCGGCGGCGCAGCTCCTCGGCGAGGGCGAGCGCCGGATTCACGTGCCCGGCGGTGCCGCCGGCGGCGATCGCGACGTTCAGCTTATCGGTCATAGCGGCTTCCTCTCCCCCGCCGGCCATCCGAGCCGGCGTCCGTGCCCCGGGTGCCCCCGCGCTCGCGCAGGCGGTCGGCGGGGTCGGCGTTCAGGTCCACGCGCCCCCATCCACCCGCGGGCGGGGTACGGCGCGGCCGCGCGGGGGCGGGGCGTGAGCCCGGCGCGCTCGCGGCGGCCCCACCATCGTACACGTTGAAGCCGCGCGCGGCCGCGTCGCCGCGGCGGTGCGGCGCGCCGGCCGTGCTCCGGCCGAGGTGGCTCGAGACGTCGGCCGCCTCATCCTCCTCGCCCTCGCCCATCACGGCGAAGCGCTCGCGGCGGGCGCGGTACGGGCTCGCGGTCACGCTCTCGCGCGACACGCGCAGCACGAGCCCCACGAGGATGAAGCAGGCGATCATCGAGGATCCGCCGTAGCTGATGAACGGCAGGGTCTTGCCGGTCATGGGGGTCACGCCCACGATGCCGAGCACGTTCACGAAGAACTGGAGCCCAAGGATGATCGCGCAGCCGGAGGCCACGAGCCGCTCGTAGAGGCCCGCCCCCTGTCGGGCGATCTTGAAGACCGCGTAGAGCATGAGCAGGAACACGGCGATGAAGATGAGCGTCCCGATGAAGCCGAGCTCCTCGCCGATGATCGCGAGGATATAGTCGTTGTGCGCCTCGGGAAGGTAGCTGTACTTCATCGTGGACCCGCCGATGCCGCGCCCGGTGAGGCCGCCCGACGCGAACGCCATGATGGCGAGCGTCGCCTGGTAGCCCGCGCCGTAGGGGTCGGCCCAGGGGTCGTTGGCCACCATGAAGCGGGTCGCTCGGTAGGGCTCGGCGAGGACGAGGAGGCCGAGGGCCGCCACGCCCGCCGCGGCGGCGACGAGGAGGTACTTGAGCGGCATCCCCGCGAGGACCGCCATGCCCACCACCGTGCCGGCGATGATGAGGGTGCTGCCCGTGTCGGGCTCGATGACGATGAGGGAAAGCGGCAGCGCCACCCCGACGATGAGCGAGGCGGCGAGCCCCCTTTTGTCGATCGAGCGCTCCTCGAAGAAGCGGGCGAGGGCGTCCGCCGCCGCCAGGATGATGACGGGCTTCGCGAACTCCGAGGGCTGGAGCGTGAAGAAGCCGAGCGCGAACCACCGGCGCGCGCCGCCGCGGACGGCGCCGGCCGCGAAGACGACGATCAGGAGCACGACGGCGAGCACCAGGAGCCCCTTCGTGCCGCGCTCGCGGTACCAGGTGAGCGACCAGGGCGGGAAGCGCGCGATGAAGGCGGCCGCGATCACGCCCGCGACAGCGAAGCCGAGCTGGCGGAAGAGGAAGTACGTCGAGCTCCCCTCCTCGGCGAGGGCCTCGACCGACGAGGCGGAGTAGACCATGAGCAGGCCGAAGAGGACGATCGCGGCGAGGGAGGCGAGGAAGACGAGCCGGGGGCGCATGATGCGCGCCGGGACGCCGGCGATCAGCTGCTCGGTGAGGCTCGCCTTCGCGGCGGCGGACCGGCGGGCTCGCTCGCGGCGCGCGGAGCCCGGATCCTGCTCGGTGGCATCACTCCTGGCCATCGCGCACCTCCGCGGCGGCGAGCTCGCCCACGTACGCCTTGAACGCGCGCCCGCGCTCCTCGAAGCCGGAGAACTCGTCGAAGGAGGAACAGGCCGGCGAGAGGAGGACCACGTCGCCCGGACGGGCGAGGGCGCGGGCGGCGTCGACGGCGGAGCGGAGGTGGGCCGCCCGCTCGAGCACGGTGCCCGCGGCGGCCGCGGGGGCCGCAAGGGCGGCGTGGAAGCGCTCGCCGGCCTCCCCGAAGGTGACGACGGCCACCGCCTGGTCGGCGACGGCGGCGGCGAAGCCGGCGAGCGGGGTGCCCTTGTCGTGACCGCCCACGAGCAGGATCACGCGGTCGTGCGGGAAGGCCGTCAGCGCCTTCAGGACGGCGTCGGTGTTCGTGGCCTTCGAGTCGTTCACGTAGCGGACGCCGCCCACGGTACCGCAGGGCTCGACGCGGTGCTCGAGCGGGGCGAAGTCGGTGAGGGCGGCCGCCACGCACCCGGATGCGGCCCCCGCCTCGATCGCGGCGGCGGAGGCGGCGAGCGCGTTGATGACGTTGTGGTGCCCGGCGATGCGGAGCTCGTCCACGCGGGCGAGCGCGTGCTCGGCGCCGCGGGCGCGCACGGTGAGGACGCCGTCGCGCACGAAGGCGGCCTCGGGCGTGCCGGCGTCGGCGAGGGCGACCCGGCAGACGCGGCGACCGGGGACGTAGACCTCTTCGGCGACGCGGGCGATGCCCGGGTCCTCGGCGTCCACGATCGCCAAGCCGTCTTCGCCCAGGTTCGCGAAGATCTTGAGCTTGGCGGCGGCGTAGGCCTCGAGGGACCCGTGCCAGGCCAGGTGGTCGGGGGTGATGTTCAGGAGCACGGCGATTCGCGGGGCGAGCTCGCGCGTGGTCGCCAGCTGGTAGCTCGAGAGCTCGGCCGCGAACCATGAGCCGGGCTCGCGGGCGTCCACCTCGCAGATGCAGGCGTCGCCGATGTTCCCCACGGCCGTGCAGGGGATCCGCGCGGCCGCGAGCAGGTGGTCGATGAGGGAGGTCGTGGTCGTCTTGCCGTTCGTGCCCGTGACGGCGCACCAGCGCTCGGGCGAGAGGCGCCAGGCGAGCTCGGGCTCGCCCATGATCTCCCCGGCGGCGGCCGCGGCCGAGCGGAAGAAGTCGCTGAACTCGGAGATCCCGGGGCTCGCCACGCAGATGTCGAACGGCCCCGCGACCTCCTCCGTGCCGTACACGAAGGCGACGCCCGCGCGCTCGAGCTCGCGGGTGCGGTCCGTGGGCGCCGAGGAGGCGCCGCCGTAGACGGTGATCGAGCTCACGCGGCCGGGCATATGGCCGAGCGCCCAGCGCGCGACGGCGAGGCCGGTGGTCCCCTGCCCCAAGATGAGCAGGGAGAAGCTGTCAGGAAGCGGCATGGGGTCTCACTATCCCTGGAAGAACAGAGCGAGCCCGAGCGCGCCGAAGGCGGCGGAGACGATCCAGAACCGGATCACGACCTTCGTCTCGGCCCAGCCGAGCTTCTCGAAATGATGGTGGATCGGGGCCATGAGGAAGACGCGCTTCCCCGTGGACTTGAAGCTCAGGACCTGGATCATGACGGAGAGGGCCTCGATGATGAAGAGGCCGCCGACCACCAGGGAGATGAACTCCGTGTTGGTGAGGATCGCGACGGCTGCGAAGCCGCCGCCGAGGGCGAGCGAGCCGGTGTCGCCCATGAAGATGCTCGCGGGGTAGGCGTTGAACCAGAGGAAGCCGATACAGGCGCCCGCCGCCGCGGCGCAGAACACCGCGAGGTTCGCGTCACCGGACAGGAAGCAGACGGCGGCCATGATGAGCATCGCCATCATGGACGTGCCACCGGCGAGCCCGTCGAGGCCGTCCGTGAGGTTCACGGCGTTCGACATACCCGCGAGCAAGAGGAAGACGAAGACGAAGTAGAGCCAGGGAACCTGGATCGGGGTCTCGCCCACCATGAAGGTCGTGGTGAGGACGCCGAGATCGATCTCGAAGCCCCCCGGGAACCCGATCACCGGCCGCACGCCGCAGAAGTTCACCGCGAGCGTGAAGAAGACGACCACGATGAGGGTGAGGCCGAACATCTTCGCCCGCGGCGTGAGGCCGAGGGAGCGGCCGTGGGCCACGCTCGAGATGTCGTCGAAGAGGCCGAGCGCGCCCGTGGCCACGGTGGCGCCGATCGCAAGGATCATCTGGAAGGTGGGCCGGCCCACGAGGAGGCAGGCACCGAGGATGCCGACGAGGATGACCAGGCCGCCCATGGTGGGGGTCCCCTGCTTCACGAGGTGGCGGCTCGGGCCGTCGGCGCGGACCTGCTGGCCGATGCCCTCGAACTTGAGGAGGCGGATCCAGAGCGGCATGAGGGCCGCCGTGATGATCGCGGCGATACCGAGGGCCAGAAAGGCCTGGTAGGTCGGGTAGGCGGGGTTGCCGATCATGAGCACACCTCTTCAACGAAACGGTCGAGGCCCACGAAGCGCGACGCCTTGACGAGCACGAGGTCGCGGGGGCCGAAGCTCTTCGCGTAGCGCGTCGTCAGGCGCTCGCAGGTGGGAACCTGGATGACGGAGGACTCATCGAGCCCCATGAGCCGGGCCGCCGAGGCCATGGCCGCCGCGTTCTCGCCGCCGACGCAGATCAGGAGGTCGGGGCGGATGGCCGCGGCGAAGGCGCCGGTGAGCTCGTGGAGGCGCGCGGCCTCCCCTCCGAGCTCGCCCATCTCGCCGAGGACGGCCACGCGCGCGCCCGAGCAGGGCAGGGTCGCGAGGAGGCGGAGGCCGGCCGCCATGGACTCAGGGCTCGCGTTGTAGGAGTCGTCGATGATGCGGGAGCCCGTCGCGGCGCGACGGATCTCCTGGCGGCGCCCGGTGATCGAGAGGTTCGCGAACACCTCGTTGATCTCGTAGCGGGCGACCCCGAGCTCGGCGGCCACGGCGGCGGCGAAGAGCGCATTCACCACGGACTGCTCGCCGGTGAGCGCAAGCTTCGAGCGGAAGCTCGCCCCGTCGGCGAAGGTGATATCGAAGCTCGGGTGCGCTTCCTCATCGAGCTCGATGTGGGAGACGGAGATGTCGTCGTCGGCCGAAGTGCCGCAGAGGAGCACCTCCACACCGGCGGGCTTCGCGAAGTTCTCGATGATGAAGGGCGTGAAGTCGTCCTCCCCCGAGAGCACGAGGCGGGCGTGGTGCCCCTCGAAGTTCTCCTCCGAGCGCGGCATCCCGACGAGGACCTCGGCCTTGGCCCGGGCGATGTTCTCCCGGCTCCCGAGGCGGCCGATATGCGAGGTGCCGACCTTGGTGATCACCGCGTAGGTGGGCTGGGCGCAGCGCGAGAGCCGCTCGATCTGCCCGGGGCCGTCCATCCCCATCTCGAGGACCATGACCTCGGTGTCGCGCGGGGCGGAGAGGATCGTGAGCGGCATGCCGATCAGGTTGTTGAGGTTCCCCTCGGTCACATGCACGCGATAGCGCGTGGAGAGCAGGCGCGCGAGGACGTCCTTGGTGGTGGTCTTTCCGATCGAGCCCGTCACGGCCACGACGGTCGCGCGCATACGGGCGCGGTAGCCCTGCGCGAGGCGGAGCAGGAACTCCTCCGGGTCATCGCAGGTGAAGACCGCGCACTCATGCGCGTCGGCCAGGCGGATGAGGTCGCGCGAGGGCTCCTCGGTGAGGATGACCGCGGCGGCCCCGGCCTCGATGGCCGCGGGCGCGAACGCGTTGCCGTTGACCCGCTCGCCCGCGAAGGCGACGAAGATGGCGTCCTCGCCGACCTTACGGGAATCGATCACGACGCCCCGGCAGACGCGGTCGGCGTTGCCCGTCCACGGGACGGCGCCGGTCACCTTCTCCAGGTACCTGACAGCGATCTCTATCATGCCTGACCTTCCTTGACGATGTCGCAGCCATCCATTTTAGCGCCTGGGCGCGTGGGGCGAACCTGCCTGGGGCATTTGCACAGGGGGAGCAGAACCGCCCGCCGCGCGGGCCCCTCACGCATCGCGGGGGATCCCGAGCGCCTCGATGGCCGCCTGCATGATGGTTTTGAACGGGGTGATCGCGAACGAGGACATGTTCGCCGTCCCGTCGAGCGTGATGTAGACCATCGCCTTCGGCGACGCTGGGGAGACGAATCCGAGGAAGGACGCCATGTTGTTGCCCGCCTCGTAGCCGTTCGCGCCGGCGCGCTCGGCGGTGCCCGTCTTGCCGGCGATCGTGTAGCCTTCGATTTGGGCCGCCGCGCCCGTGCCCTCGGCCACGACCGTCTCCATCATCGACACGACCGCGTCGGCGGCTTCCTTCGAGATGCAGCGCTCCTGCTTGGAGGCCCAGTCGACCTCCTCCCCCTGCTTCGAGGTGAGGAAGTGCGGGACGCTCATGACGCCGCCGTTGGCGATGCCGGTCTCGGCGCGGAGGATCTCGATCGGCGAGACCGCGAGGGACTGGCCGAAGGACATCGCCGCGAGGCTCGCGCCGTCGTACTCGGAGCGGTCCTTGATGATGCCCGTGGACTCGCCCGCGAAGTCGATGCCCGTCCGCGTGCCGATCCCGTAGCGCTTGAGGTAGGTGGCGAACTCGTCCTCGCCGATCTTCTGGCCCACGAGGATCATGCCCGTGTTCGAGGAGCGCCGGAGGATCTCGCGGAGCGTCATGCCCTCGGTGTAGTCGCGCTTGTCGACGTCGCGGACGTCGTCGTCGCCGGCCTTGACCACGGCGGGCACGGTGAAGGCGGTGTCGGGGGTCATGACGCCGAGGTCGATGCCCATGCCGGCGACGAGGGTCTTGAAGACCGACCCCGGCTCGTAGGCGTCGGTCACCACGCGGAGGTTCATGTCCTCGGTGCGCGCGTTCGCCAGATCGGTCTGGTCGTAGGTGGGGCTCGAGCAGCAGGCGAGGATCTCGCCGGTCGTGGGGTCGCAGACGATGGCCGAGCCGTATTTGGCGCCCGAGTCCGCGACGGCCTGGGCCATCGCCTGCTCGGCCGCGGTCTGGATGTCGGCGTCGATCGCGAGCACGAGGTCGACGCCGTCCTTCGCCGGGGTCTTCTCGTAGGCCCCGCCGGCGATGTAGCTGCCGTCGCGGGCGCGCTCGCGGATGATCGAGCCGTTCTCGCCTGAGAGGATCTCGTCGTAGTAGTGCTCGAGGCCCGAGACGCCCTCGTTGTCGGTGTTCACCACGCCGAGCACCTGGGAGGCGAGGTTGCCGTAGGGGTAGACGCGCTTGGTCGCCTGCTCGAACTCGATGCCGGCGATCTGCTTCTCGGCGAGGCGGTCGGCGTCCTCCTGGTCGACCTTGCGCTCGATGTAGTTGAAGGTCGTGTCCTCGGTGCAGAGGGCGCGGACCTCCTTCGCGTCGAGCCCGAGCACGTCCACGATGGCCTTGACGGCCTTGTCGACGTCCTTGATGAGCTGCGGGTTCACGTAGACGTTCTGGCACTCCTCGCTCATGGCGAGGACGTTGCCCTTGCGGTCGTAGATGGTGCCGCGCTTCGCGAAGAGGGTCTGCTTGAGCAGGCGCCTGACATCGGCCTCGGCCCGGTAGCGCTCCGCGTTCAGGAGCTGGTAGTCGGCGAGCTTGGCGGTGGCGAGCAGCGCGCCCAGGCCGAACACGGAGAAGATGAGCTTGCGGCGCGAGAGGTAGGTGCGCTCGCTCTCCCGCTCATCGCGGTCGCGGTCGCGCGCCGACCGCGCGGGGGCGGGGCGCTGGTTCTGCGTGGTGCGGAGACGGCGGGACGCATCGGGGGACGCCGGCCGGCGCCCCTGGTTCCTGCGATCGGCCATGGCGCTAGTTCGCGGCGGCGGAGGAGGCGGGCGCCGAGGTGGCGTCGTCGGCCGGCGTGCTCACGTCGATGGTCACGCTGTCGGCGGAGGAGTCGACCATCCCGCGCATCGTCGCGAAATCGCGGATGCGGGTGGTTGACCCGAAGACGGAGCGCTTGACCTCGAGGTCGGTGGAGTCGGAGGCGGCCTGCTCGATCTCGTTGTTGAGCTGGGCGTTGGCGTTCAGCGACGCGGTCGTCATGCTCGCGATCGTGACGCGGACGGCGCCCACGGCGCAGAAGACGAGCGCGAGGGCGCAGAAGAGCTTGATGACGCTCATGAAGGCGGGGCTGACGGCCTGGTCCGCCTCGCGACCGGCGCCCGTGAGGACGTCAAGGCGCGGGCGCGCGGGCGCGGCGGGGGTGCGGACCTCAGGTGCGAGGTTGCCCTCCCAGCGGACGGCTTCGGGCTGCATATCATAGGCAAAGGCTGCGTTTCCTGAGGTGTACCCCATGATATGCAACCTCCCTTCAGAGGTGATCGGTGACGGTTCGTGCGGAGGCGGTGGGCGCGAGCGCGCTGCCGTCCGGCTCCAGCCGGCAGGCGACGCGGATCTTCGCCGATCGCGACCGCGGGTTGCGCTCGACCTCCTCGGCTGAGGCGACGAGCGGCTTGCGGGTGATGACCTTGAGTATCGGCACGTTGCCGCAGACGCACACCGGGATGTCCGGCGGGCAGGTGCAGCCCTGGCTCATGTCGTGGAAGATGCGCTTGACGATCCGGTCCTCGAGCGAGTGATACGAGATCACGCAGATGCGACCCTGCGGGTTCAGCCAGCGGATCGCGGCCTCGAGCCCGCGTTCGAGAACGTCGAGCTCGTGGTTGACCTCGATGCGGATGGCCTGGAAGCTCCGCTTCGCCGGGTGGCCCCCGTGTCGGCGCGCCGCGGCGGGGATGCCCGCCTTGATGGCCTCGACGAAGTCACCCGTGGTTCGCATCGGAGCGGTCGCCCGCCGACGCACGATCTCTCGTGCGATCTGGTGGGCGAACCGCTCCTCACCATAGACGCGGAGGACACGGGCGAGGTCGGCTTCGGTGTAGGTGTTCAAGACCTCAGCTGCGTTTCGGGTGTGTTTGCCCGGGTCCATGCGCATATCGAGGGGGGCGTCCTCGTTGTAGGAGAAGCCCCGTCCGGGGATATCGAGTTGCGGGCTCGAGACGCCGAGATCGAAGAGGAAGGCGTCGACGCCGGGCACCTCCGCGGTGCAGAGGAGTTCATCGAGGTCCCCGAAGTTGCCTTTGAGGAGCCGATGGGGCGTCGCGGGAAAAGAGGTGTCGAGTCGCTCCCCCGCGGCGCTGAGCGCCATATCATCCTGATCGATCCCGATGAGCAAGCCGTCCTCGCCGATGCGGGCGGCCATCGCAAGCGAGTGGCCCGCGCCGCCGAGCGTGCAATCGCACACGACGGAGTCCCTGCCCACCTGAAGCGCTTCGAGCACTTCCTGGAGCATGACGGGTTCATGCCGATATTCGGTTGTCAACGTCTCTGCTGCCATGTATGTCGCCCCTTACGAGAAGAAGATGTCGGCCAGGTCCTCATCGGTCTGCTGCGCCTGGGTCTCCTCCCAGGTCGCGCGGTCCCAGATCTCCAGATGGTCGAAGTTGCCCACGACCGTGACCTCACGTGTGAGGTGCTTCTTCTGGCGCAGCTGCTCGGGCAGGCCGATCCTCGCCGCGGCGTCGATGTCCATCGGCACCGCCATGGAGGTGAGCCTGCGCATCAGCTCCTGGTCCTCGCGCTTGCGGGCGTCGAACCCGCCGCGCTTCTCGAAGAGCCCCATGACCCACGTCTCGAATCCCTTGTCGGAGAAGACGTACAGGGCGTCGGCATCGAGGGCGGGCAGCACGTACACATGCTCGCTGAGCTCGCGGCGGACGGGTGCAGGCAGGGACAGGCGACCTTTCGCATCGAGATTGCGCTCGTATGTTCCGGTCAGTATCACCGCGTGCCCCCTCCTCTCGGCTGCTCGGGTGCGGGCAGGTGCGAGGAGCCACCTCGCTGTCGACGCTTCATATTCTATGGGCAGTCGCTCCCCTTCGCAACATTCTTTCCCACTTTCTCCCCCACCTTCCCCCACCGCGACACCGCGCAATATGTGACGATCTGTCGTCTGCTGAGGAGGCGACACAAGATGTTGTGTTTTGGTTTGAGAGAGGAGTCAACCGGTCGATGGGATCGGGGCCGAGGCAACCTTCCACCTGAGGTTGAAGCGATTTTTGGAGGGCGCGGGTGGATTTGTGGCGGGGCGGTGAACGGGCTGGTATCGGCGGTGGGAGGCGGTGGGGCATGGGGTGGGGCGCGGGGGATGCGGGGGCGCTCCCCGCGCCGCGGCGGGCGGGGCACTATACTGGCAGGAGCCGATCGAGGGAAGGAGCGGGCATGGGCAACACCGGCCGCCGGGGCGGACAGCCGCGCCGCGGGGAGCTTCCGACCGCGCCGCTCACCGGCTCGACCGCGCTCGAGCGCTGCCGCGACGAGTACCTCTCCCACCTCTCCCTGGAGCGCAACCTCTCGGCGAACACCATCGCCGGCTACCGCCGCGACCTGAATGAGTACCTGGCCTTCCTCATCGCCCGCGGCATCGCCGGCCCGGATGCCGTCACCCGCCGCGACGTCGAAGACTTCGCCACCGCCAAGCGCGGGGCAGGCTACGCCGCGAGCTCCGTCGCCCGCGCGCTCTCGGCCGCCAAGGGCATGCACCGCTTCCTCGTGCGCGAGGGAATGAGCGCCGCGCACCCCACCTCGGCGCTCCGCCTACCGAAAAAGGACGCCCCCCTCCCCGACTACCTCACGATCGACCAAGCCGCCGCCCTGCTCGACCAGGCCTTCCCCACCACCGCCGCCGGGGCGCGCGACCGCGCGGTCCTCGAGGTCCTCTACGGCTGCGGCCTGCGCGCGAGCGAGCTCTGCGGCCTCACCGAGCGCGACCTCTACCTCGACGACGAGTTCCTGCGCGTGGTCGGCAAGGGGTCGAAGGAGCGGCTCGTCCCCCTCATGGGCACGGCGAGAGACGCGCTCGCCGCCTACCTCACCGGGCCGCGCGGCGCCCTCGCGGCCCACGCCCGGCGCGGGGCGAGCGGGGCGGTCTTCCTCAACGCCCGCGGCGGCACCCTCTCGCGCCAGAGCGTCCACGCCATCTGCGAGCGCTACGGGCGCGCCGTCGGGATCGAGGGGCTCCACCCGCACACGCTCCGCCACTCGTTCGCGACCCACCTGCTCGCGGGCGGCGCCGACCTGCGCGTGCTCCAGGAGATCCTGGGTCACTCCGACATCTCGACCACGCAGATCTACACGCACGTGGACCGCACGCAGATCACCGAGGAGTACCTCGCCGCGCACCCCCGGGCCTGACGCGCATCCGGGTGCGGCGGGCGCCGGCCCCGATGGCGCTCGCTCGGCCCATGAAAAAACCGGCCCTGCGGACGCATCCGCAGGGCCGGTCGGCCGCATCGCCTAATCCACGGGGTTCACCGGTGTGACCTCGAGCCTCCCCACGCCCTCATGCGAGGCCGCGGCCGCGCGGACGAACTCGCGGAAGAGCGGCGCGGGCTTGGTCGGACGGCTCTTGAACTCGGGGTGCGCCTGCGTCGCCACGAACCAGGGGTGGGCGTCCTCGGGCAGCTCGATCATCTCCACCAGGCGCTCGTCGGGCGAGACGCCCGAGATCACGAGCCCGGCCTGCGTGAGGCGGTCGCGGTAGGCGTTGTTGAACTCGAAGCGGTGGCGGTGCCGTTCGTAGACGAGCTCCTCACCCGCGTATGCCTCGCGCGTGAGGGTGCCCGGGGCGAGGCGCGCCGGGTAGGCGCCGAGGCGCATCGTGCCGCCCTTCTCCGTCACGTCCTCCTGGCTGCTCATGAGGTCGATCACCGGGAAGGCGAGATCGTCGTCGAACTCCGAGGAGCCCGCGTCCGCCATCCCCGCCACGTGGCGGGCGAACTCGCAGACCGCCACCTGCATGCCGAGGCAGATCCCCAGGTAGGGGATGCGATGCGTCCGCGCGAACGTGGCCGCGAGGATCTTCCCCTCGAAGGCGCGCTTGCCGAATCCGCCCGGTACGAGGATGCCCGAGACCCCGGAGAGCACCTCGTCCACCGTGGACGCCTCGAGCGCCTCGCCGTCGACGAGCCGCACGTCCACGTGGCGGTCGAAGTAGACGCCCGCGTGGTGCAGCGCCTCGATCACCGAGAGGTAGGCGTCCGGCAGCTGCGTGTACTTGCCGACGATCGCGATCGACACCTCATCGGCATGGCGGTTCGCATGGTCCTGCTTCGCGAGGAAGCTCGTCCACGACGAGAGGTCGCGCTCGCGCGGCTCAAGACCCAGGCGCTCGCAGATGCGCAGGTCGAACCCTTGATCGGCCATCATGGGAACCACGTCGTAAATGCTCGCGCAGTCTTCGTTCGTGAAGACGTCCTCGGTGTCCACATCGCAGAAGCTCGCGATCTTCGCGCGGATCGAGTCGTCGATCTCGTGGTCGCTCCGAAGCACGATGATGTCGGGTTGGATGCCGAAGCTCCGGAGTTCCTTCACCGAGTGCTGGGTTGGCTTGGTCTTGACCTCGTGGGCCGCCGCGATGTAGGGCACGAGGCTCACGTGGATGAAGCAGACGTTCTCGGGGCCCGCGTCCTTGCGGTACTGCCGCATGGCCTCCACGAACGGCTGGCCCTCGATGTCGCCAATCGTGCCGCCGAGCTCGGTGATGACCACGTCGGAGCCGGTCTGCTCCTCGATGCGGCGGAAGCGCTCCTTGATCGCGTTCGTCACATGGGGGATGACCTGTACGGTGCCGCCGAGGAAGTCGCCGCGGCGCTCGCGGGCGATGAGGCCCTGGTAGATGGCGCCGGTGGTGAAGTTGGAGTCGCGCGTGAGGTTCTCGTCGATGAAGCGCTCGTAGTGGCCGAGGTCAAGGTCGGACTCGTAGCCGTCCTCGGTCACGAAGACCTCGCCGTGCTGGAAGGGGCTCATCGTGCCGGGGTCAACGTTCAGATAGGGGTCGGCCTTCTGCATCGTGACCTTGTAGCCGCGGCTCTTGAGGAGGCGGCCGAGGCTCGCGGCCGTGATGCCCTTGCCCAGGGACGACACGACGCCACCGGTGACGAAGATGTGCTTGGTCATATTGAGTTACCTACGCTTTCCCGCGATGACTTGGTCTTCACGGGTCTTCATTGTACGCCCGCGCGTACGGGCCGGCACGCCTTCGCGTTTTCTTAACATTCGGGGCGGACGGGGCTGGGGCGGGCGGAGCCGAGGGGCCCCGGCCGGCGGAGCATCCCTACCGGAGCCGGCCGGGACCGCGCAAACGGGACGCGGGGCCGCGAGAGGCGCTCCCCCGCGGCCCCGCCGGGCACGTGTCGCGTGAGGCCCCGGGCCTCAGCCGTGGAAATAGGTATGACGCTCGTACTTGGGCTCGCAGCACACGTTGATGCCGAGCTTGCGGTAGACCTGCTCGTCGGTGGCAGAGATGATCACGCTGAAGAAGGCGTCGCAGCCGCGCAGGAGCGGGAGGCCCGCCACCACGCGGCGGGCCGTCTCGCTCGAGCCGCTCGTGATCGAGAGCGCGATCAGGGTCTCGTCGGAGTGCAGGCGGTGGTTCTTGCTCGCCAGGTGCTCGGTCTTGAGGTCGCAGATGGGGTTGATCGCGGTGTCGTCGATGACGTTCTTCTCGATGTCCACCCCGGTCACGGTCTTGAGCGCGTTCATGAGCAGCGAGCTCGCCGCGCCCAGGCGCTCCGAGGTCTTGCCGGTGATGACCGTGCCGTCGGCGAGCATCATCGCGCCGGCGGGCGCCCCCGTCTCCTCCTCGCGCGCGAGCGCGGCGGCGCGCGTGGGCAGGTAGTTCTTATCGACCCCCGCCTTCTGCATGATGGCCTTGAGCCGGCTCACCTGCTCCTGCCCGACGCCGGTGCGCTTCACGTCGACGACCGCGGTGAAGTAGCGGCGCACGATCTCGGCGCGCGAGGCGTCGGCGCAGGCCTCGTCGTCGGAGATCGCGAAGCCCACCATGTTCACGCCCATGTCGGTGGGGCTCTGATAGGGGCTCTCCCCCATGATCTTCTCCATGAGGGCCTTGACCACCGGGAAGGCCTCGACGTCGCGGTTGTAGTTCACCGTCGTCTCTCCATGGGCCTCGAGGTGGAAGGAGTCGATGATGTTCGCGTCGTCCAGATCGACCGTGGCCGCCTCGTAGGCGATGTTCACCGGGTGCTTGAGCGGCAGGTTCCACACGGGGAAGGTCTCGAACTTGGCGTAGCCGGCCGCGGTGCCCCGCAGGTGCTCGTGATAGAGCTGGGAGAGGCAGGTCGCGAGCTTGCCCGAGCCAGGACCGGGCGCCGTGACCACCACGAGCGGGCGGGTCGTCTCCACGAACTCGTTCTTGCCGTAGCCCTCCTCGGAGACGATGAGGTCGATGTCGTGGGGGTAGCCCTCGATGGGGTAATGGAGGCGGCAGGGGATCTCGAGCATGTCAAGGCGGGCGCGGAAGGCGTCGGCCGCGGGCTGGCCCGCATACTGGGTGATGACCACGGCCGCGATCGCGAAGCCGTTGCTGCGGAAGATGTCGGCGAGGCGCAGGACGTCCTCGTCGTAGGTGATGCCGAGGTCGCCGCGGGCCTTGCTCTTCTCGATGTGGTTCGCGTTGATGGAGAAGATCACCTCGACGTCGTCGGCGAGGGTCTTGAGCATCCGGAACTTGGTGTCAGGCTCGAAGCCGGGGAGCACGCGGCTCGCGTGGTTGTCGTCGAGGAGCTTGCCGCCGAACTCGAGGTAGAGCTTGCCACCGAACTGGGCGATGCGCTCCTTGATGCGCGCCGCCTGCAGCTCCAGGTACTTCTCGTTGTCGAATCCGTGACGCATCTTCGCCGCTCCTCACCGCCGCGTGCCCGCGGCCCCTCGTTCGCTAACCGATTCAGTATAGCCGAGGGGTGCGGGCTTGCGGGGCGCGGGGAGCGACCGCCGGGCACGCGACGGGGCGGGTAGCCGACGCGCCGGGTGCGGACTCAGGCCGCGGCGGATCCGGCGGCGGAGCCCGCCTCGGCGGTCGCGGCGGTGGAGTCGATCTACACCGCGAGCGTGTAGCCGCCATCGCCGGCGAAGGGTGAGAGGAGCGCCTTCACGGCCTCGATGGCTTGGTCGTTCGCCTCGGTGATGAGCTTCGAGGCGTCCACCTTGGCGTTCGCGTTCTCCTGCGCGAGCTTGAGCGCCTCGGCGGCATCTGTGCGGTTCTGCCAGTTGAAGAGCGCGAACTTCTCGTCGTAGAACTGGATGGAGTCAGGGTCGATCGAGATGGACTGCACCGTGGCCGCCGGCAGCGTGACCCGCACGTCCTTCCCGCTCACCTCGACCCGCGCCTTCGAGAGGTCCACACCGGCGCGGACCTCCGCGTCGTAGATCATCGTGAAGCCCTTCTTGTTGATGAAGTCGATGTCGCCCTCCTCGTACTTCACGAGGCCGCGATAGGAGAGCTTCGCGGTGGCGAGCTCCTGCACGCGCACGAGCTGCTCGGTGACCGTCGTGGTGTCGAGGCGCACCGACGGCGTGAGGAAGCGCTGCACCGAGGAGGTGCCGAAGATGCCGAGCGCGATGCCGAGCACGGCGACGATGACGAAGGCCGCAAGGCCGATGCGGCGCGGGGAACGTGCCATGGGGATCTCCCTCCCAACGAGATGCTGCTCTACCCCCTCTACCCGGGATGGGCCCCCTTGATACCTATGGGGCCGGGCTCATCGCGCCGCGACGCCCCGGCGGAGCGCCTCGGCGAGGTGAAGCCCCGTGAGCGTGCCCGCGGCCGCGAGATCGACGGGGCGGCCCTCGAAGACCACGGCGCCGCCGTCGGATCCGGCGCGCGGGCCGAGGTCGATCACCCAGTCGCACCGGGCGATGACCGCGGGGTCGTGCTCGATCACGATGAGCGTGCGCCCGGTGTCGACGATCCGCTCGAACAGCCCCACCAGCACGTCGACGTCGGCGGTGTGAAGGCCCGTGGTCGGCTCGTCCAACACGAGCACGCCCTCGCCCTCGTGCAGGTGCTGGGCGAGCTTCAGGCGCTGGCGCTCGCCGCCCGAAAGCGTGGAGAGGGACTGGCCGATCCCGAGGTAGCCGAGGCCCACGTCGACGAGGTCCCGCGCGATCGCCGCCGCACGGCGCACCCCCACCTCGGGACGGGCGAGAAACGCCGCGGCCTCCTCGGCGCTCATCTCGAGCACGTCGGCGATGGAGGCGCCGCCGAGCTCATAGGTGAGGACCTCGTCGCTGAAGCGCCTCCCGCCGCAGGCCTCGCAGGGGGTCCTGACGGTCTCCATGAAACTGAGCTCGGTCACGACCTCCCCGAGCCCGTGGCAGACGGGACAGGCGCCCTCCGAGTTCGCCGAGAAGAGCGCGGGCTTCACCCCGTGCGCCTTCGCGAACGCCTGACGGATCGGGTCGAGCATGCCCGTCCACGTGGCCGCGCTCGAACGGGAGGATCCCTTGATGGCGGTCTGGTCAACAACCTCGACGCCGCCGGGGACGGAGGCCGGCAGGCAGCCGGGGATGAGCGTTGACTTGCCCGAGCCGGCCACGCCCGTCACGGCCACGAGCATGCCCAGGGGGATGTCGACGTCGACATCCCGCAGGTTGTTCTCATGGGCGCCGCGGATCTGAATGCGGCCGCGGGCCTCGCGAAGGCGCGAGGCGGGTTTCAGCGCGGCGCCCGAGGCCATCTCGCGGCCCGTCACGGTCCCCGACGCGAGGAGCCCCGCGACGTCGCCCTCGAAGACCACCTCGCCGCCGCCCGCGCCCGCACCCGGCCCCATGTCGACCACATGGTCAGCGACGGCGATCGTCGCGGGGTCGTGCTCGATCACGAGGACGGTGTTCCCCCGGTCGCGCAGGCCGCAGAGGAGCTCGTTCATTCGCGCCACGTCATGCGGGTGCAGGCCGGTGGTGGGCTCATCGAAGACGTAGGTGATGTCCGAGAGGGCCGAGCCCATGTGCCGCACCAGGCGAACGCGCTGCGACTCGCCGCCGGAGAGGGTCCCGGTCGCGCGGTTGAGCGAGAGGTAGCCCAGCCCGATCGTGACCATGGCGTCGAGCGCCCCCGAGAGGCGGGCGATGAGCGGGGCGATCTCGGGCGCGCTGAGCGTGCGCACCCAGTCGGCGAGCTTCGACACCTCCATCGCGGCGGCGTCTGCGATCGAGACGCCGTCGATTCGCGACGCGCGGGCCTCGGGCGTGAGGCGCGTCCCCTCGCAGGCAGGGCAGACGGTGAAGGTCGCGAGCCGGTCCACGAAGGCGCGCACGTGGGGCTGGAACGATTCGGGGTCCTTCGAGAGGAGCGATGTCTTGATCTTGGTCACGAGCCCCTGGTAGGTGACGTTCATGTCGGCCATGGCGATCTTTCGCGGCTCCGCGTAGAGGAAGTCGTCGAGCTGTCGGGGCGTGAAGTCCTTGATAGGGACATCAGCCGGGAAGAGGCCGGATTCCGCGTACTGCTTGACCATCCAGCCGCCCACCTTGTAGCCGGGGGCGAGGATCGCGCCCTCGTTCAGCGAGCGCTCCCGATCGATGAGGGCCGCGAGGTCGATGTCAGACACCTGGCCGCGGCCCTCGCAGTGCGGGCACATGCCGCCCACGCGCTTGAAGCTCTTGCGCATCGTGACCGTGCGGCCGCCCTTCTCGGCTTTGAAGACGCCGGCGCCCGAGGACGTCGGCGTGTTGAAGGAGTAGGCCTGGGGGCCGCCGATGTTCGGGACGGCGAGGCGGGAGAAGAGGACGCGGAGCATCGCGTCTATGTCGGTGGCGGTGCCCACCGTGGAGCGCGGGTTCGCGCCCATCGGCTCCTGCCCGACGGTGATGGTCGCCGTGAGCCCCTCGAGCACATCGACGTCGGGGCTCGGCGGCGTCGAGAGGAATCCCTGGATGAAGGCCGTGTGCGTGGCGTTCAGCTGTCGGGTCGCCTCAGCGGCGATCGTGTCGTGCACGAGCGAGGACTTGCCTGAACCCGAGAGGCCGGTGAAGACCGTGAGCGCGTTTTTCGGGATGTCCGCATCCACGCCCTTGAGGTTATTCTCGCGCGCGCCGCGCACCGTGATCTGATCGAGCGGTCCCATCGCCCCTCCGTATCTCCCGCGGCCCTCCGAAGCGGGGCCTTCCCTCCATTGAACCAGATTCGCGCCGGAAGGCAACGAGGATGGGAGCCCCGTGGGCGCGGGCGGGGCGGGCCGGGGGCCCGGGGGCGCGGGCGCCGAGCCCCTGCCCCTTGACACAAAAGCGCCCCTCCCGCGCACGGAACGGGAGGGGCTGAAAGGTAGGTCGCACCGATGCGGGGTCCCCGATCGGTGGGACGACGATGGGAGTGCCCGCGTTAGGCAGCCGGAACGATCAGCACGCAGGCGATGGTCAGGATGATGACCGAGGCGATGGTGATCGCGACGATGACCTTCATCGCGAACTTGAGCCAGGTCGTCCACTCCACGCGGGCGAGCGCGAGGCCGCCCATGATGGCGCCGGAGGTCGGGGTGAAGAGGTTCACCACGCCGATGGCGGCGGAGTAGATCATGACCATGACCTCAGGCGAGAAGCCGAGCTTGACGGCGAGCGGGCCCATGATGGGCATGGACACCGTGGCCATACCGGAGGTCGAGGGGATCAGGAAGGACAGGAAGAAGTACACGATGTAGCTCATCGGGGCGAAGATGATGCCGGACAGACCCGACAGCGCCTCGGCCGCACGGTTGAGCACGAAGAGGTCCAGACCGGTGGCGCTCATGAGCACGGAGACGCCGCGGGCGAGGGCGATGATGAGCACGACGCTCATCATGTCGGCGGCGCCGGCGATGAAGGTGTTCACGATCTGCTTCTCGGAGAGGCCGCCCACGATGCCGATGATGATGGCCATGAGGAAGAACCAGGTGGAAGCCTCGTCGAAGTACCAGCCGCCCAGCGGAGTGCCGGTGATATAGGCGCTCCAGCCGAGGCTGGTCCGCTTCTCGGTGACGGAGGTGCCCACGGTCTCGCCCTCGAGGGCGGTGTCGGTGATGTCGACGGAGGAGTCCTTGTTGGCGTCCTTATAGGCGCTCACGAGGTCGGCGCCGGTCACGTCGGCGGTGACCTCCTCATAGGTGGCGCCGGCGTTGAACGCGTCGGCGACGCCCTGGTTGAGGTCGGCCAGCGGGATGAAGCCGACGATCATGACGACGAAGGTGAGGGCGAAGATGACGAGGACGCCCTTCTGGCGGCCGGTGAGGACGATGTCCTTGTTGACGTCGGCCGCGGCGGCGCCGTGGGCCTCCTCGGCCTCCTTCTGCTCCTGGAGGGAGAGCAGCGTGGAGCCCTTGTCGGCCTTGACCTTCTTGGCGTAGCTCATCACGAAGAAGATCGAGATGGCGGTGGAGACGATCCAGAGGACCGCGCCGAGACCGATGATGATGGTCTGGTTGACCTCGATGCCGGCGCTCGTGAGGGCGTCGACGGCGGCACCGACGGCGAACGGGTTCACCGTGGAGCCGAGGCAGCCCGCACCGGCGCCGAGCAGCACCGTGGCGGCGCCGACCAGCGGATCGAAGCCGGCGGCCATCATGGTGGCGGCGAGCAGCGCGTAGAACGGGACGGTCTCCTCGCACATGCCGTAGGTGGTGCCGCCGAGGGAGAAGATGAACATCAGGACGGGGATGAGCATGAGCTCGTTGCCCTTGAGCTTCTTCACCAGGACGGCGATGCCGTTATCAAGGGCGCCGGTCTCGGTCATCATGCCGAGGAAGCCGCCCAGGATGAGCACGAACAGGCATACGGGGAGCGCATCGGAGAAGCCGCGCACCGGCGCCATGAAGAAGTCGGGCAGGGTTGCCGCGGTGACCTCATCGGTGAAGCCGGACACGATGACGGTTACGATGGCGACGAGCGCCAACAGGATGAGAAGAATGGTGAACGATGACAGCATGCCACGCTTTTTCTTGGTGGTCTCTGACATGGGATCTCATCCTCCCTTCTTTTGTCGATTCCCCGCGCGGAGCATCTGCGGTTCCGTGCCCTGGTGCGCCGCGTATGGGGAAGCTGCAAGTAAGTGAGTAGAAGCGAAGGGGTGGGTGCCGGGCAGGGCACCCACCCCGTGGCGAAGCGAGGTTACTTCAGGGTCGCGTACATGACCGCCTTGATCGTGTGCATGCGGTTCTCGGCCTCGTCGAAGACCTTGGACTGCTTGGACTCGAAGACGGCGTCCTCGACCTCCATCTCGGTGACGCCGAACTTCTCGGCGATCTCGGCACCGGTGGTGGTGTTGGTGTCGTGGAAGGCGGGCAGGCAGTGCAGGAAGATCGCGGAGGGGTCGCCGAGCGCCATGAGCTCGGTGGTGACGCGGTAGGGCTCGAGCTGCTTGATGCGCTCGGTCCAGACCTCATCGGGCTCGCCCATGGAGACCCAGACGTCGGTGTAGATGACGTGGGCGCCGGTGCAGGCCTCCTTCGGATCCTCAGTCAGCTTGATGGTGCAGCCGTTCTCCTCGGCGATGGGGCGGCAGGCCTCGATGACGTCGTCGGTGGGCATGCACTCCTTCGGGCCGCAGGCCACGAAGTTCATGCCGAGCTTGGCGCAGACGACCATGAGGGAGCGGGCCACGTTGTTCTTGGCGTCGCCCATGAACACGAGGGTCTTGCCCTTGATGTCGTAGTTGAAGTTCTCCTGGACAGTCAGGATGTCGGCGAGCATCTGGGTGGGGTGCCACAGATCGGTGAGGCCGTTCCAGACGGGCACGCCGGCCTTGGCGGCGAGCTCCTCGACGTCCTCCTGGGCGAAGCCGCGGAACTCGATGCCGTCATACATGCGGCCGAGCACGCGAGCGGTGTCCTCGATGGACTCCTTCTTGCCCATCTGCGAGGAACCCGGATCGAGGTAGGTCACGCCCATGCCGAGGTCCATGCCGCCGACCTCGAAGGCGCAGCGGGTGCGCGTGGAGGTCTTCTGGAACAGCAGGACGATGTTCTTGCCCTCGAGGTAGCGGTGAGGGGTGCCGGTGCGCTTCAGGTTCTTGAAGTCGCGGGCGAGGTTGAGCATGTACTCGATCTCCTCGGTGGTGAAGTCGAGGAGGCGCAGGAAGCTGCGGCCGGAGAGATTGACTCCCATGGTGATTCCTTTCGTCGATATGAACCGTGCATTCACATTCGTGCGAACACGACAAGACCTGAGGGGGAGCATTCCCCTCCCCCTCAGTATAGTGGTGCGCCAGCAAGTGACGCACCACTAGAGTCCCTAGTTTTAGAGGTCCTCGCGCCAGAACGGCATGCTCATGCAGCGCGGGCCGCCACGGCCGCGGGAGAGCTCGGCGGAAGGCATGACCAGAAGGTCCAGGCCCTCCTTGTAGAGGACGTCGTTGGTGACGGTGTTGCGCGCGTACACCACGATCTTGCCGGGGGCGACGGCCAGCGTGTTGGAGCCGTCGTTCCACTGCTCGCGGGCAGCCGCGATGGGATCGCCACCGCCGCAGGGGATCAGCTTGATCTGATCGACGCCCGTGGCATCCTCGAGGATGTGCTCCAGGGTGTCGTTCAGCTCCTTGATCTGGACCTCGCCGGCGTTCTTGCCCGGGGTGAGCTCGAAGACCTGCAGGGTGCCCATGATCGCCGGGTGGATGGTGAACTTGTCGACGTCGATCTGGGTGAAGACCGTGTCGAGGTGCATCATCGCGCGGTTGTTCGGGATGTTGAAGGCGAGGATGCGCTCGATCTTGGAATCAGAGTTCCAGAAGATGTTCTGGGCCATGACGTCGATCGCGGCAGCCTGGGTGCGCTGCGAGATGCCGACGGCGAGGGTCTTCTCGTTGATGTTCAGCACGTCGCCGCCCTCGGTGTGGAACGCGGCGTCGCGGCGGAAGTACAGCGAGACATCCTTGTAATCGGGGTGATACTTGAAGATGTACTTGCCGTACAGGGTCTCGCGGTTGCGGGTGACCGAGTACATGCGGTTCAGGCAGACGCCGTTGCCGACCACCGCGAACGGGTCGCGGGTGAAGTAGAGGTTCGGCATCGGGTCGATGATGAGGTCGGACTCGCCCTCGGAGTTGACGATGGAGTCGAGCGTCTGGGCGGAGGAGAGCGGCATGTCGATCTCGGCCTTGGTCAGACCGGCCATGGTCTTCATGACAAACTCGTAGTTGTCCGTGATGGACTCGAGCTTCTCGCGGACGACCTTGGGCATGAGCTGGCCCTTGATGCCGGCCTCGGCGATGTACTGATCCAGGAACTCAGCGCGGGCGCCCGGAACCGTGTCGAAGACCTCGGCCACGAGCTTCTCGAGGTACAGGACCTCGACGCCCTCATCGCGCAGGATCTGCGCGAAGGCATCGTGCTCCTCCTGAGCGACCTCGAGGAACGGGACGTCGTCGAAGAGAAGACGCTCGAGCTCGAAGGGCGGCAGGTTCAGCAGCTCCTCGCCAGGGCGATGCAAGCACACCTTTTTCAGGGCGCCAATCTCAGAGGGGACGTGCAGACCTTTCGTCATTGCCTCCTACCTTTCTGTTCCGGGACCGCGACGCGGCCCGCTGGCTAACCGAGACCCCTGTGCATGGGTTAGGGGTTCCTTTCGGACAGCTCCCATTTTATCCATTCTGGAACAGACGGTGCCCCATTCCGGCAAACGGTACCAAATAGGATGGGAACGGTATATCGGTGTGAAGAGCTCCGCATTACACTCTGATAAGATAAAGCACTGACATGCTGTTTTTTAAAAACGAGTTGAACGCGTTTTTCCAGAAATCGAGGAGTGTGACAACCTCGCTTGAATATAAGTTCTCATGTCCTGAATAAAAGAGACTTCTGGGCGGAAACGTTCTCAGATCGCCTTATATTCACTTCTCTTGAAATCCTATCCAAATATGTTATGTGTGGGAAACTTCTCCCGCAACCGGTGCGCGCCTTCCTCCTACCGTTCACCGTAAACGGACGGTCAAGGATGGCGATTCACCCCTCACCGGGGGCCGCCCCGCCATATAGTTGACCTATATGGCTCTAGCAAACGCAGGCTCGGGAGGCCCCATGGCGAAGCAGGATCAGATCGAGGTGCAGGCGGGCGCCAAGCCGTCGGAGGGCGGGCACGGCGGCCGGGACTTCTCATACACCCAGAACCGCGAGCTCTCCTGGCTCCGCTTCGACGAGCGCGTCCTCGACGAGGCCTTCGACGAGACCGTCCCGCTCTTCGAGCGCCTGAAGTTCGTGGCGATCTTCGAGAGCAACCTCGACGAGTTCTTCATGGTGCGCGTCGGGGGCCTCGCCGACCTCGCCACCCTGAAGCGCCAGCCCCGCGACAACAAGAGCGACCTCACCCCCTCCGAGCAGGTCGAGGCCATCCGCGCCGCCCTGCCTCCCCTGCTCGAACGCGCCGGGGAGGCCTTCACTGCGATCGAGTCCGCGCTCGCCCGGACCGGCGTGCGGCGCCTCGAGGCGGACGGCCTCTCCGCGGAGGAGCGCGCCTTCGTCGAGCGCTTCTTCGCCGAGACGGTCTCCCCCATCATCTCGCCGCTCGTGATCGACCCGCGCCACCCCTTCCCGAACCTGCGCGGGGGCGCCCTCTACCTCGTCTGTTCCCTCAAGAGCGACGACGAGGAGGGTCTCGTGGGGCTGATCGAGATCCCGCCCGCGCTCCCGCGCGTGCTCGAGCTCCCTGCGGCCGCGGGCGAGCTCGCCTATATCCTGCTCGAGGACGTCATCACGGCGTGCCTTGGGAGCTGCTTCGGGAGCTTCTCCCCGCTCGACCACGCCATGATCCGCGTCGTGCGCAACGCCGACATCGACCCGGACGGTGAGGGCGTGGAAGAGGAGGATGACTACCGCCTCCACATGAAGAAGATCCTGAAGAGACGGCTGCGTTTGAAGCCCGTGCGCCTCCAGCTCAGAGGCGAGCTCGCCAAGCCGACGCGCAAGGTCATCCGCCGCGCCCTCGGGCTTGCCGGGTCGGCCGTCGACACCGTGTCGATCCCGCTCGACCTCAGCTACGTCTTCGCCGTCGAGGGGCGCCTTCCCGACGCCCTCGGCCGCCGCCTCCTCTTCGAGCCCTTCACGCCGCAGCCCGATCCCGAGATCGACCCCGAGCGGCCCATGGCCCAGCAGGTCATCGCCGGCGACAAACTCCTGTTCTACCCCTATGAGTCCATGGCGCCGTTCCTGCGCCTCGTGCACGAGGCCGCGTCCGATGAGAGCTGCCTCTCGATCAGGATCACCCTCTACCGCGTCGCCAAGCAGTCACGCCTCTGCGAGTCCCTCATCGCCGCCGCCGAGAGCGGCAAGGAGGTGACGGTCCTCATGGAGCTCCGGGCGCGCTTCGACGAGCAGAACAACATCGAATGGGCCGAGCGGCTCGACGAGGCCGGGTGCACGGTGATCTACGGCTCGGAGGGTTTCAAATGCCATTCGAAGATCTGCCAGATCACCTACCGGACCGGCTCCAAGCTCACGCGCCTGACGCTTTTGGGCACGGGCAACTTCAACGAGAAGACGGCGCGGGTGTACTCCGACTTCATGCTCCTCACGGCACATGAGGGGATCGGCGAGGACGCGAACGCCTTCTTCCGGAACCTCTCCCTCGGCAACCTCCGCGGGACCTACCGCTACCTCGGCGTGGCCCCCGCCGGCCTCAAGCCGCTCATCATCGAGGGCCTGGACCGCGAGATCGAGCGGGCGCGGTCGGGCGAGCCCGCGCGGGTCTTCTTCAAGCTGAACTCGCTCACCGACCGCGAGGTCATCGACAAGATCTCCGAGGCGAGCCAGGCAGGCGTGGATGTGCAGATGATCATCCGCGGCATCTCCTGCATCCTGCCCGGCATCCCCGGCAAGACCGACCGCGTGGAGGTGCGCGGGATCGTCGGGCGGTTCCTCGAGCACGCGCGCGTGTACGGCTTCGGCGCCGACGCCGACATGCTCTATCTCTCGAGCGCCGACATGATGACCAGGAACACCGAGCACCGCGTGGAAATCGCCTTCCCCGTGCTCGACCCCGCCCTGCGCGACCAGGTGCGCGCCTTCATGGACGCGCAGCTCCGCGACAACGTGAAGGCCCGGCGCCTCACCCCGGAGGGGACCTGGGAGCGCATCGGGCGCGCGGAGGGCGAGGCGGCGTTGAACGCGCAGGAGACGATGATGGCGGTCGCCGTGGAGCAGGCCGCCGCCGCGGACGCGGCCCCCGCACGCGACCCGGGCCGCCGCCCCGCGGTGCGCGCCGCCTCCCACGCGGGGAGGGGCTCCGCGGCGGAGCCGGTCGCCGAGCGCGTGGAGGCGACGGTCATCGAGGCCGCGACCGATGCGCCTGGCGCGGGCGCGCCCGGAGCCGGCGCCCTCGCCCGCCGGCAGCCGAGCCGCCTCATCCGCGGGCTCGCCCTCATCGGCCTCGGCGTCAAGACCATCTTCGGGCGCGCGGGGGCGCGGCGCGGTTAGCGCGAACCCGTCCGCCGCGCCCCGATCCCCGCCGGCTTCGCGCTACACTGGTTCCACCGGAACCGACCCTGAGGGGACCAGATGCAGCTCACGATCGAATCCATGATGTACGGCCCGGACGGCCTCGCCCACGACGACGCGGGCAAGGCCGTCTTCGTCGCGGGCGGCCTTGCCGGCGACACGGTCGAGGCCGAGATCATTGAGGAGGGCACCTCCTTCTCGCGGGCGCGGGTCCGCTCGGTGCTCGCGCCCTCGCCCGACCGCGTGGAGCCCCCCTGCCCCCTCGTCGACGTCTGCGGCGGCTGCCCCTGGGCGCGCCTCTCCCGGCCCGCGCAGCTCGCGGCCAAGGAGGAGAACCTGCGATCCAGCCTCGAGCGGATCGGCAAGTTCAGCCGCGACGAGGTGGAGGCCCTCGTGCGGCCCATCCGCCACGCGAAGGACGCCTGGGGCTACCGTAACAAGATCGAGCTCGCCCCCACCCAGGTGGGGGGGCGCTTCCGCCTCGGCATGCACGGGCGCGGGGGCGAGGACATCGTCCTCGTCGACGCCTGCCCGCTCTTCGAGCGTAAGTTCTCCAAGGCCGTGAAGGGCGTCGTGGGCGCCCTCGGCTACCTCGGCAACTCTCGCGACCTCGAGCTCGAGCGCGTGGGGATCCGGGCCTCACGGCGCACGGGCGCCCTCGAGGTGGCGCTCTGGACCCCCACGGGCGGCTTCCCGCGGGCCCAGGTGAGCCGCGTACTCACCGACGCGCTCAAGCCCACGAGCGTGGTGCGCGTGATGAGCAAGGGAGACCGCCGTGCCCGCCGCGTCTCGGGCGTGGAGGCCCTCGCAGGCGAGGGCTCGTGGACCGAGCGGATCGGAAGCGAGGCCATGCGGCTCTCGGCCCCCTCGTTCTTCCAGGTCAACACCGCTGCCGCCGAGATCTTGATCGAGCTCGTCATGGACGCGCTCGCCCCGGCAGAGCACGAGGTCGCCGTCGACCTCTACAGCGGCGCGGGCACCTTCACTCTCCCGCTCGCGCGGCGCGCCTCCTGGGTGGCCGCCGTGGAGGCCTACGGCCCCGCCGTGCGCGACCTGCGCCGGAACCTCGAGATCGCCGGCCTCGACAACGTCGACGTGATCGGCGGCGACGCCGTGCGCGAGTTCCCCGACGAGGAGGCCGACGTGCTCGTCGTCGATCCGCCGCGCGCCGGCCTCGCGCCCGAGGCCGTGCGGCTCATCTCCCGCACGGCCGCCCGCGACGTGGCCTACGTCTCCTGCGACCCGGCGACCCTCGCCCGCGACCTCAGGCGCTTCGTCGAGGAGGGCGTCTTCGCCCCCGTCGCGGCCACGCCCGTCGACCTCTTCCCCCAGACCTTCCACGCCGAGACCGTCGTGCATCTCACGCGGCGCGGCAGCTCGCGCTGAGGTGACGCGCGGCCTCCCATCTGGGTATAACCGCATCATCTGAACCACGTCTGAGAGGATGACCATGTCAGCCGTTGCCATACTCGCCGCCGATGGCTTCGAGACCATCGAGGGCCTCACGATCCTCGATGTGCTCCGCCGCGGCGGGGTGCGCACGTCGCTCGTCTCCATCATGGACACGCGCGACGTGGTGAGCGCCCAGCAGGTGAACATCACCTGCGACTTCACGCTCGATGAGATCGATGCCGACGATTACGACTACCTCGTGCTCCCGGGCGGCATGCCGGGCACCACGCACCTGCGCCGCGACCCGCGCGTCTGCGACCTCGTGCGCGAGTTCGCGATCAACCGCCACGTGGCCGCCATCTGCGCCGCCCCGAGCATCCTCGGCGAGCTCGGGCTCCTGGTGGGGCGCCGCGCCACCTGCTTCCCCGGATTCGAGGAGAGCCTCCCCGCGGGCACCTACGCCGGGGGCAAGACCGTCGTCACCGACGGCAACATCATCACCGCGAGCGCCATGGGGCAGGCCCTGCCCTTCGCCCTCGCCGTCCTCGGGGACATCGCCGGCGAGAAGGCCGTCGAGAAGGTCCGCGAGGGCATCCAGCTCTGAATCCCGCCCCGTCCCCCTGGCGCCGGGTGCGCGCGAACCGGTCCCTCCTGCCTCGGGAGCCCGGTCCGCCCGCGCCCGGCGTCTCCCTGATGGCCCGGTGTCGCCGGGCGACGTCTTGAGGAGCATCCGTGATCCTGGCATCGCAATCACCCCGCCGTATCGAGCTCCTGCGCGAGACCGGGCGCGCCTTCACGGTGCGGCCGGCCGACATCGACGAGTCCGCGCACCCCGGCGAGGGCCCCTTCACCCTCGTGGAACGGCTCGCGGTGGAGAAGGCGGAGCATGTCGCCGCCGGGGCGCGCGCAGGCGAGCTCGTGCTCGCCGCCGACACCGTGGTCACCCTCGACGGGCGCATCCTCGGGAAGCCGGCGGACGACGATGCGGCCCGGTCCATGCTCGCCTCCCTCTCCGGCCGCACCCATGCGGTCGCCACCGGCGTGGCGCTCGTGCGCGCCGGGGCCGCGCCCGAGGTGCTCGCGCGCTTCACGGACACCTGCGAGGTCAGCTTCCACGAGCTCACGGATGACGAGATCGACGCCTACGTGGCGAGCGGCGAGCCCGCCGACAAGGCGGGGGCCTACGGCATCCAGGGACGGGGCGGGCGCTTGCTCGTCCGCTCCATCCACGGCGACTTCTACACGGTCGTCGGCCTGCCCATCGCGCGGGTCCATCGCCTGCTCCGCGCCCACGGGGCCTGAGGGCGCATCCCGTACAACCCGTCGCCGTCGAAAGGAACCCCAATGTCGAGCGCCATCCTCACCCCCATCCCCCTCTCCGCGGTCGCGGGATTCGGCGTCGGGCACTGGACGCACGAGGGGGGCGGCACGGGCTGCACGGCCATCGTCTGCGAGGCGGGCGCGACGGGCGGGGTCGACGTGCGCGGCGGCGCCCCCGCCACCCGCGAGACGGACCTTCTCCGCCCCGAGGAGACCGTGGAGGCGGTCCACGCCGTCATGCTCTCGGGCGGTTCCGCCTTCGGGCTCGAGGCGGCCTCGGGCGCGGCGCGCGAGCTCGAGCGGCGTGGCATCGGCCTTCCCGTGGGACCCGTGCGCGTGCCGATCGTCGCGGGAGCCTGCCTGTTCGACCTGCTCTTCGGCGACGCCTCCGCCCGCCCCGACCTCGCGGCCGGCGCCGCCGCCGTGACGGACGCCCTCGACGGCGCGCACGCGGGGGCGGAGGGCACCGTGGGGGCCGGCTGCGGGGCGACGGTGGGCAAGCTCCTCGGCCCGGGCCGCCTCATGAAGGGCGGGCTCGGCGCGCGGGCCTTCGCGCTCGGGGCGCTCCAGGTGGGGGCCGTCGCCGCGGTCAACGCCTGTGGCGGCGTGGTCGATCCGGAAACCGGCGAGATCGTCGCCGGGCTCCTCACCGAGGACGGCTCGGGCATGCTTGACATGGAGGAGGCCATGCTCGCCTCCGGGGCGCAGATGGCCCTGCCGCTCGGCCAGGAGCGCGCGAACACGACGATCTCCTGCGTCATCACGAACGCGCGGCTCACGAAGGCCCAGGCCACGAAGGTGGCGCAGATGGCGGCCGACGCCTACGCCCACACGATCCGCCCCACGCACACGACCAACGACGGGGACGCCGTCTTCGTCCTCGCCTCGGGCGAGATCGACGTGACCGCGCCCGAGATCCCCCTCGACCTCCTCGGCCTTATCGCGACCCGCGCCCTCGAGGCGGCCATCGTCGCCGGCGCGCGCGAGGCCCACGGCGGCCACGGCGTCCCCGCGGCACGGGACCTCGCAGGACGGGCGTAGCGCCGCGGCAGGGCGGTGAGGTCCCCGCCCCTAGATCGCGATGCCCCCGGTGGCGAGCATCGCCACGGCCGTCGCGGCCACGGTTCCGATGCCCACGGCGAGGATGGCCTCCCAACCCGCGAAGGCCCGCGCGGCCCCGCTCTCGCGCCGGGCCCAAAGGTAGAAGAGCAGCCCCGGTACATAGGCGATGCAGCAGAGCATGAGCAGGCTCACGCCGGACAGGAGCACGGCCGCCACCAGGAACGCGCAGGTGAAGGCCGCTGAGGCGAACACACCCCACCGGCGCTGCCGCCAGGCGAGGAGCACCTGGTAGCCCGCCGCGAGCGACCAGCTGATGACGATCGCCGCCGTGCAGAGGGAGTAGGCGAAACGGTACGCCTCCGCGGAGAAGAGCATCACGACCGAGAGGGCCTGGATCATCACGCCCGTGGCGATGAGGCAGCTCGTGGGGGCGCCCTGCTCGTTCTGCCCGGCGAAGACGCGCGGCATGAGCTCGATCCGCGCCATCTCGTTCAGGGTCTCCGAGGCGAGCATCACGTAGGAGAGCCAGGCGCCGAAGATCGACACGATCAGGCCCGCCGTGATGAACGCGCCTCCCCAGGGGCCCACCGCGGCCTGAAAGATGAAGGCCATCGACGGCGCGGATGCCGCCGCGATCTCAGCGCGACCGATGAACCCGTAGGGCAGGATCGAGGCCGCGATGTAGATGGCAACGAGCGCCACCGTGCCGAGAACCGTCGCCCGGGAGACGTCGGCGCGGCGGCGGGCGCGGTGCCCGAGCACGGCCGCGCCCTCCATGCCGACGAACACCCACATCATGACCATCAGGCAGTTGACGATCTGCCCGGGCACCGCCCCCGCGCCCGACTGGAGGCCGGCGGCGACGCGGATCCCCCACACGTCGACGGAGAAGACCGCCGGATCGAACACGACGGCCATGACGGCGATGAACGCGAAGATCGGCACGAGCTTGCAGACCATCACGACCGCGTTGATGACGCTCGCGCGCTCCACGCCCCGGTTCACCAGGCCGATGACCGCCCAGGTGATGACCGAGTTGAGCGCCACCGACACCGGGGAGAGGCCGTCGGCAAAGAGCGGGACGAAGTACCCCAGCGCGGAGATGAACATCACGCTGAAGGCGACGTTGCCGATCCAGATGGAGAGCCAGTATCCCCACCCCGAGATGAACCCCACGAAGGGGCCGAACCCCTCCTTGGCGTAGGCGACGAGGCCGTTGAGCTCAGGTTTCTCAATCGAGAGGCGGCCGAAGGTGGTGGCGAGCCCCATGAAGCCGATGCCGGTGACGGCCCAGGCGACAAGCGCCGCGCCGGGGGCGGACGCGGCGGCGATGTCGGATTGGAGGGCGAACACGCCCGAGCCGATCGACGAGCTGATGACGAGGGCGACGAGGCCGATCAGGCTGATTCCCGGGCGCGCGGCGGCGAGGCCGGGGCGTCCGGGGGCGGACGGTTCGGTCATAGGATCTCCTGGGGGGATCGCGTCGGACGTAGGGGCGCGGGGTGGCCGCGGGGCAACTGCCTAGTTGAACTTCATAACCCGGCCGGCCAGATGGTAGAGGCCGAGCGTCATGCGACGACCCATCGGCGTGGGGATGTTCGTGCCCAAGCCGATCATGCCGAACCGCGCGCGGTGGTACATGCGCAGGTCGTACGCCTTGAGCTCCTCCCAGAGCCCCGCGAGCTCACCGGGTTTCGCGGGATCGGGCGAGAGCTTCGTGAACACGCTGCAGATCGCCATCATCATCGTGAAGTAGCCCATCATGTAGCGGCGCAACCGGGGCTCGGCGACGTCATCGAACAGGTGGTAGGCGCCCATCATGATGCGAGTGATGCGGAACTGCTGGTCGAGGCGGCGGACCATCGTGGCCTCGTTCACGCTCTGGCCCTCGCGGCCGATGAAGTAGCGATAGAGGTCGATATCCGCGTAGTAGATCGTCTGGCAGCGCGGCAGGGGCACGTACGCGTAGATGTTGTCGACGTAGAAGGTGTGCGCCGGCATCGGGAGCTCCGCCTCGCGCAAAAGCTCGGTGCGGTAGCAGAGGCTGTGCATGAGCAGGTTCTGGCTCGGCAGGAAGCGCCCGATCTCCGCCCAGGTGAAGACGCGCCCCTGCGGAAGCACGCGCCGGTAGTTGACCGTCTTGCTCTTCCCCTCGCAGACCTTCTCGTAGACGTAGTTCGAGATGAGGAGGTCGAGCTGCTCCCCGCGGCCGATGAAGGCGCGCAGGGTCTCGAGCATGCCCGTGAGGGCCGCGGCGTCGAGCCAGTCGTCTGAGTCGACCACCTTGTAGTAGCCGCCCCGGGCCTCGCGGAGGCCGGCGAGAACCGCCATGCCGTGGCCGCCGTTCTCCTGGTGCACGGCGCGCACGATGCCCGGATGGCGCGCCGCCCAGGCGTCCGCGATCTCGGGCGTGGAATCCTTCGATCCGTCGTCGACGATGATGATCTCGATGTCGCGGGAGAAATCGCTCCCCTCGAGGATCGAGGTCACGCAGCGGTCGAGGTCCTTCTCCGCGTTGTAGCTCGGGATGCCGAAGGTGATGACCTTGGGCTCGGGGGCGACGGAATCAGGCATGAATGGCGATGAGTTCATCGGAAAGCTCCAGCGCGGACTCGACGGCCGCGTCCATATCGTAGGTTCGGTACTCGGCCACGCGGCCGGCGGGGTGGAAGTTCGTGACCCCCTCGATGCGCTCGAGGTAGCGCTCGTAGAGGTCGCGGCTCGCCGGATCGATGATAGCGCAATCCGCGGCGAGCGCGCCACGGTCGCCCTCGGGCTCGTGCCCGGGCACGGGATAGGAGAGACGCCCCAGATCGTATGAGAACAGCGCGTCGAGCGCCCCGGTGTAGATGACCTCCCCGCCATAGACGCCGCCGCAGACGAGGACATGCGTGTCATCGAAGCTGATGAGCCCGCGGGCGTCCACGCCGCAGAAGACGTCGATCAGGTCGTGGTCGAGCATGGCCGCGAACAGGGGCGCGCACGCCGAGCTCGGGAGCGCCTGGGGAGCGTCCTTTGTGGGGTCGACCTGGTCGGCGAAGCGGGCGAGGAAGCAGCTCACACGCGGCGTGCTCGCGCGCAGGAGGCAGTCGGTGGGATCGTGGCCCTCGAGATCGAGGTAGTCACCGGGGTTCCCCGCCACATGGGAGCGCGCCTCGAGCACCGCGACCCGATACCCCAGCGCCTCGGCGAGGCGGCGGGCGACGACCGAGCCCGCGAAGCTCGCGCCCACGACGATCGCGTCGTATGCATGCGCGTTGAAGCCCTGCGGTAAACCAGAGCTGACTGCCATCGGTGCTCCTCGTGACGTGGTGACGGATAGGCCGTGCATGACGAATATCCGCCTCGATTATATCGTTTCGCGCCGTATAATGAGGGGCGCCACACAAGGAATGCTCATCACACCCCCACTGTGACGAAAGTGTCACGCCGAGCGCCCGGCTGCCGTGCACCGCGGCCCGGCGCGGACGGGGCGGGAGGGGCGCGACCACAAGGAGCAGCATGAGTGATTTTCTGACCCGTATGAAGGACGCCGCGCGCGCCGACAAGAAGACGATCGTCCTCCCCGAGGGCGAGGATCCGCGCACCATCGAGGCCGCGAGGAAGATCATCGCGGAGGGCCTCGCGAACCTCGTCATCCTCGGCGACCCCGCCACCATCGACGTCCCGGGCGCCACCGTGATCGACCCGCGCCAGGCCGAGCAGCACGAGGCCTACGCCCAGAAGTTCGCAGAGCTCCGCGCCAAGAAGGGCGTGACGATCGAGCAGGCGCGCGCCCAGGTGATGGACGCCACCTACTTCGGCACCATGATGGTCAAGATGGGCGACGCCGACGGCCTCGTGTCGGGCGCCTGCCACTCCACGGCCGACACCCTGCGTCCCGCGCTCCAGATCCTGAAGACGGCCCCGGGCACCAAGCTCGTCTCCGGCTTCCTCGTCATGTGCACCAAGACGCCCGAGTTCGGCGCCGACGGCACGCTGATCTTCGCGGACTGCGCGCTGAATATCGCCCCCACCGCCGACGAGCTCGCCGAGATCGCGCTCGCGAGCGCCCGCTCCTGGAAGACCTTCATGGGCGACATCGAGCCGCGCGTGGCCATGCTCTCCTACTCCACGATGGGCTCTGCCGGCGGCGAGATCGCCAAGAAGGTCCAGGAGGCCACGGCCTTCGCGAAGGACCGCGCGCCCGAGCTCGCCATCGACGGCGACCTCCAGCTCGACGCCGCCATCGTGGGCAGCGTGGCCTCGCTCAAGGCGCCTGAGAGCACCGTCGCGGGCGCCGCGAACGTGCTCGTATTCCCCGACCTCGAGGCCGGCAACATCGGCTACAAGCTCGTGCAGCGCTTCGGCGGGGCCGAGGCCTACGGCCCGATCCTGCAGGGCATCGCCAAGCCGGTGAACGACCTCTCGCGCGGCTGCTCCGCCGATGACATCGTGGGCGTCGTGGCGATCACGGCGGTCCAAGCACAGATGGCGGAGTAACCCTCCGCTTCACTTACGGGCGATCGGGGGTTCCCTTCGGCGCGATGTCGAGCGATCGCCCGCGCTTCGCTTACGGTCGATCGGGGGTTCCCTTCGGCGCTGTCCTCGCTTCGCTGCGGAGGCGCCTGCGGGAGCCCCCGATCGCTCTACTGCGGGGGCGGTTGCTCTTGGGGAGAGAGTCTATTCCAGGCCGTTCTGCTGGCGCCGGGGGCGAGCCGTCCCGGATGCTTCTTGCTTGGCTTTTCTTGGGGCCGTCACCGCATGTTGCCCCGATTCCGCCTGCGGAGGCGCCTGCGGGAGTCCTTGGTCGCCCTACCGCGGGGCGGTTGCTCTTGGGGAGGGAGTCTGTTCCGGGCCGTTCTGCTGGTGCTGGATGGCCGTCCCGGGTTCTAGTTGGCGCTCGTTGTCAGCGCTCGTTAATGCTGTCGATCAGGGGGAGAACGGCTCGGAGGTCTCGCTCTGCGATGCTGTGGGGGGCCGCGGCTTGGGTTGCCGGTTTGGCGCAGAAGGCGATGCCGATGCCGGCGGCCTGGATCATCGGGATGTCGTTTGCGCCGTCGCCGATCGCCACGGTGCGCGAGAGGTCGATCCCGCACGCCTCCGCCCAGCGGCAGAGGGTCTCGCGTTTGAGCTCGCGGGTCACGATCGCCCCGCGGGTGCGACCCGTGAGCACCCCGTCCCGCACCTCGAGCCGGTTCGCCAGGCACCGATCGATCCCCGCCCGCTCGACGATCCGGTCCGCCACCTCATGGAAGCCGCCGGACACCACGCCCACCGTCCAGCCGCGGCGATGCGCCTCCCCGATGAGCTCATGGGCGCCCGGGGTGAAGGTCACCCGCGCGAGGACCCGGTCGAAGACGGAGACAGAAAGCCCCCGAAGCAGCCCCACGCGCTCGGCGAGGGCCTCTTTGAAATCCAGCTCTCCGCGCATCGCGCGCCCGGTGATCTCAGCCACGCGCGCACCGATCCCGGCCTCCTCCCCGAGCAGATCGATGACCTCCTCGTTGATCAGGGTCGAATCGATGTCCATCACGATGAGGCGCTTGTCGGCAGGCATGCGGAGACCTTTCAGAGGCGATGCCGGCCGCCCCTCCCCTCCCGCTCGACGAGAACGGGCAGGGCGGGGCGGCCGGCAGGGAAACGGGCTTGGAAGCCGGCCTTACCGGGCGAGGCGCTCCACGTCGGAGGCGATCATGAACTCCTCGTCGGTGGGCAGGACCATGACGGTCACCGCCGAGCCCGCCGCGGAGATCACGCGATCGCCGTGCTCGTCGGCGCGGTTGCGCTCGTTGTCGATGCGCACGCCGAGCCATTCGAAGCACTCGCAGAATGCCTTGCGGATCGACCAGTCGTTCTCGCCGATGCCGGCCGTGAACGTGATGGTGTCCACACCGGCCATGCTCGCGATCATGGCCGCGGCCTGCGTCATGGCCTTGTAGGCGAACATGTCGAAGGCGAGCAGGCAGCGCTCGTCGCCGCGGGAGGCGCCGTTGCGGATGTCACGCGCATCGCTCGAGATGCCCGAGACCGCGAGCATACCGGAGCGCTTGTTCATCATCTCATCGACCTCGTCAAAGGAGTAGCCGCCCTCGCGCTGCAGGTAGCAGACGGTCGCCGGGTCGATGGAACCGCAGCGGGTGCCCATCATGAGGCCGTCGAGCGGCGTGAGGCCCATCGTGGTGTCGCGGCAGGTGCCGTCCTCGATCGCGCAGAGCGAGGCGCCGTTGCCGAGGTGGCAGGAGAGCAGGCGATGGCAGGAGTCGCCGAGGAGCTCCTTGGCGCGCATCCACTCGTAGCGGTGGCTCGTGCCGTGCGCGCCGTACTTGCGCACGTGGTACTTGTCCACGACGTCGCGGGGCAGCGCGTAGGTGTAGGCGACCTCCGGCATCGTCATGTGGAAGGAGGTGTCGAAGACCGCGACGTTCGGGAGCTCGGGGTAACGCTCGCGGCAGTACTCGATGATCGCGGCCTCTCCGTAGTTGTGGAGCGGCGCGAGGGGCGCCACCTCGAGGATCTTCTTCAGGACCTCGTCGTCGACGAGGGCGGAGTCGTCGAAGTACCAGCCGCCCTGCACGATGCGGTGGCCAATGCCCTCGAAGGGGATCTCGAGGGCGGCGAGGTGGTCGAGGACCGCCTTGATCGCCGTGCGGTGATCGGGGAAGAGGGTGTCCTCGGTGACCTTCTCCTCACCGGCCACCATATGGCCGAAGATGCCGCGGTCGAGCCCGATGCGCTCGCAGTTTCCCTTCGCGAAAACCTTGCGGGTGGCGGTGTCCATGAGCTGGTACTTGAGGCTCGAGCTTCCGGCGTTGACGACCAATACGTTCATGGGGCTCCAATCGTTGCAGCGTGCGACAGTGCGGCTGGGACGGGTTAGGCGCGCTCGGCGAGGATGCGCTCGACGTCGGAGGCGATCATGTACTCCTCGTCGGTGGGGATCACGTAGATCGCGACCGGGGAGTCCTCGCGCGAGAGCTTCCAGGCGCCCTCGGCGCGCAGGGCGTTGCGGGCGTGGTCCATGTGGACCCCGAGCCAGGCGAGGCGGTCGGCGACACCGGCGCGGACGGCCGGGGCGTGCTCGCCGATGCCGGCGGTGAAGACGAGGGCGTCCATGCCGCCCATCGCGGTCGCCATCTCGGCGGCCTTCGCCGCGATCTTGTAGACGAACATGTCGAAGGCGAGGACGTAGGCGGGCTCGCCGGCGGCGGCGCCGGCCTCGACGTCGCGCACGTCGTTGGTCTCGCCGGTGACGGCGAGGAGCCCGGAGCGCTTGTTCATCATCTCGTCGACCTCGTCGAAGGAGTAACCTCCCTCGCGCTGCAGGTAGACGACCGTTGCCGGGTCGATGGAGCCGCAGCGGGTGCCCATCATAATGCCGTCGAGCGGGGTGAGCCCCATCGTGGTGTCCATGCACTTGCCGTCCATGATTGCGGCGAGCGAGGCGCCCGAGCCGATATGGCAGACGACCACCCGGCGCGCGGCGCCCCCGGTCATCTCGGCGACCTTGCCGGCGATGTAGCGGTAGCTCGTGCCGTGGGCGCCGTACTTGCGGATGTGCAGCTTGTCGCAGACGTCCTTCGGTAGCGCGTAGGTGCGGGCGACCTCGGGCATATCAAAGTGGAAGGCCGTGTCGTACACGGTGACGTTCGGCAGGTCGGGGTACTCGGAGAGGCAGTACTCGATGACGTCCGCCTCGGGGTTGTTGTGAAGCGGGGCGAGCGGGGCGACCTCGCGGATCTTGGCGAGGATGTCGGCGTCGACGAGGGTGGAGTCGCCGAAATACCAACCGCCCTGCACGATGCGGTGGCCGATGCCGTCGATCTTCGCATCGTGCTTGGTGAGGTCGGCGAGGACGACCTCGATCGCGCGCTTGTGGTCGGGGAACTCGATCTTATCGGTGACCTTCTTCTCCCCTGCCGCGGCATGGGTGAAGGTGCCCCCGGTGAACCCGACGCGCTCGCAAGAGCCCTTGGCGAAGACCTCGTGCGTCTCGGTGTCGATGAGCTGGTACTTCAGGGTCGAACTGCCGGCGTTCACAACAAGTACATTCATGAGGCTCCTTTGCGCTCTCGGTACAGAACCCCTCCATTCTACTACCTCCACCGACAGTGGGGCGGCTCGCAGACCCGATCCCGGGCTTGGCGTAATGACCCCCTTTCGGCGCGGTCCTCGCTTCGCTGCGGAGGCGCCGAAAAGGGGTCATTACGCCTAGGTAACGCAACGGACATCTCCGCATACCGATCCGAGGAAACAGAAGGGGCGGGGGTACCTCGGCGCACACGTGGAGGTGAGGCCGGGGGTGGTCCCTGGGGGTTACTTGGGGGCTCCTGGGACGGATCCCGGGGGTTAGAGGAGACCTTCGCCGAGGGGTTTGCCGCCGAGGACGTGGAAGTGGAGGTGCATGACGGTCTGGCCCGCGTGCTCGCCCTTGTTGGAGATCACGCGGAAGCCGTCCCCCATGCCCTTCGCCTCGGCCACCTCGCGGATGCCCTTCGCGATGGAGGCCAGCGTCTCGGCCGGGATGTCGTCGGTGATGTCGCGGTAGTGGGCCTTCGGGACCACGAGGGTGTGCACGGGGGCCTGCGGGCTCAGGTCATCGAACGCGATGACCTGATCGTCCTCGTAGACGACCGTGGAGGGGATCTCGTGGTCGGCGATCTTGCAGAAGATGCAATCGGGGTCCTTGCACATGGGAGCTCCTTTCTCCAAGCGCTAGAAGGGCAGGTCGTCGCTCGTGTCGGCGGCCTCGCCGGCGACGAGGGCATCTGTGCCGTCGACATCCTTCACGAGGAGGGAGACCTTCTGCTCCGCGGCCGTGAGGCGCTCACGCAGGCTCTTCAGGAGCTCGACGCCGCGGGTGTAGCTCGCGAGCGAGTCCTCGAGCTCGAGGTCGCCGGACTCGAGGTTGCGGATGATGAGCTCGAGCTCCTGGGAGGCCTCCTTGTAGCTCAGGGACTCGATGTTCTTGTTCTCTGCCATGGTGGATCCTTTCTTGTTGGTGTCAGCGCGCGTGCGGCCGCACGTTGGTTACCGTACCGAAGATGTCGCCGTCGGCGAGCCGCACGCGCAGCTCGGAGCCGGGTTTGAACGAGCTCGCCGAGGTGGCCACCCTGCCCTCGCTGTAGGCGATGGAGTAGCCGCGGGCGAGCACTTGGAGGGGTGAGAGCGCATCGAGCTTGGCGGCGGCCGCGGCCAGCTCGGCGGCCGGCGCGCGGGTGATGGAGGCGGCCCCCGAGCGCAGGCTCGAGCCAAGGAGGGCGAGCGCGTGGGAGCGGGAGCGGATGATCCCCGTGCCCGCCGCCGAGAGGCGCTCGACCTGCCGCCCCAGGGCGGCGGCGTGGCGTTCCTCGATGCGCGCGCCCGCCGAGGCCAGGCGCTCGGCGGTCTGATCGAGCTCGACGGCCCGCCGCTCGAGCGTGGCCGTGGGCCGGGTGAGGACGGCGTGCGAGGCGGCCGAGGCGAGCTCCGCGCGGGCGCGTGAGAGGATCGTGTCCATCGAGCGCGCGAGACGGCCACCGAGGCCCGCGGCGTCCGACTCCCCCGTGCGGAGCGTCGAGGAGAGCGACTTCACGAGGCGTGCCTCGCGCTCGGCGAGCTTGTCGGCGAGATCGCTCGCAGCCGGGGCCACCGACTCGGCGGCCGCCGTGGGCGTGGAGCAGCGCCGGTCGCTCACCATGTCGCAGATGGAGGTGTCGGGCTCGTGCCCGATGCCGGTGACGACGGGAACGGGCGAGGCGGCCACGGCGCGGGCCAGGGACTCGTCGTTGAAGGTCATGAGGTCCTCGAAGGAGCCGCCGCCGCGCACGAGGAGGATGCAGTCGGGCGCGGGCGTGATGGCGGCAGCACGGGCCAGGCCCTCGATGAGCTCGGCGGGAGCGCCCTCGCCCTGCACCTTCGCGCCCACGCAGATAAGCTCAACCAGAGGGTTCCGGCGCCGCAGGGTGCGCTTGACGTCGTCGATGACGGCGCCCGAAAGTGACGTGACCACCGCGACGTGGGTGCAGAACACCGGGATGTGGCGCTTGCGCGAGGCCTCCATGAGCCCCTCGCGGCGCAGGCGCTCCGCGAGCTCGGCCACCTGTTGGCGCAGCAGGCCCTCCCCTGCCAGGGAGAAGGACTGCACGATGAAGCTCATCTTGCCCGTGGGCTTGTAGATGTTGAAGCGGCCCGTGAGGTTCAGCTTCATGCCGTCGCGCAGGTCGAAGCCGCGCTTGGCGTAGGAGAACTTCCAGATGACGCAGTCCATGGCCGCGGACTCATCCTTCACCTGGAAATAGCAGTGGCCGCTGCGGGCGTTGGGCCCGCGGAAGCCCGTGACCTCACCTAAGACCGTCATCTCGGGCAGAGCGTCGAGCGCACCCGCGGCGATCCCCACTGCCCGTGAGACCGAGAGGGAGCCGTCCTCTGCCTCAGCGGGGGTGGAGCCGGCGGTTCCGGTCAGATCCCATCCGCTCATCGCGCCCTCCTTTCTCTTCGCTTCGTACCGATTCAGTCTAGCGCGTCGTCCGGACAGAAGTCCCGCTGCGGCGCGGTCGACCTCAGTCCCTGCTCGATCGCGTGCGCGAGAGCAGGTAGACGAGCTGGAGGATGCTCGTGAGCGCCGCGGCGACGTAGGTGAGGGCGGCAGCCGTGAGCACGCGGCGGGCGCCCCGGGCGTTCACCTCGCTCATGCCCGAGGCCTCGATGTAGGCCACGGCGCGGCGGCTCGCGTCGAACTCGACGGGGAGGGTCACAAGCTGGAAGAGGACCGAGAAGGCGAAGAGGGCGATCGCCACGAGGGTGAGGCCCGCGAGGTTCATCGCCACGCCGAGGATGAAGATGAGCATCCAGGCGTTCTGGGAGAAATTGACAACCGGCACGAGGGCGTGGCGAACCCTCATCATGAGGTAACCGCTCTCGCGCTGGATCGCATGGCCCGCCTCATGGCAGGCGACGGCCACGCTCGCCACCGAGCCGCCCGTGCGGTTCGCCGACGAGAGGTAGAGGCTGTTGTCCCGCGGGTCGTAGTGGTCGGTGAGGGTCCCCGCCACCGACTTGATGCCCACGCCCGCGCAGCCGTTCTGATCCAGCATGCGACGAGCCACGTCGGCGCCGGTGTCGCCGTCCGAGGGGACGTTGGCCCAAACCCTGTAGGTCCTGTTGATGTACGCCTGCGTGGCGAGGCCCAGCACGAGCGAGACCGCGACCAGCAGCAGGTAGGCCGGGTCGATGCCGTAGCCGTAGCCCATGTAGCCCATTCCGTAACCGAACATCGAAGCTCCCTTGATCGATCAAACAACCGTATGTCCGCCCTTGTACCCACGCGCGGGCGGGCGAGCGCGGGGGGCCGCGAAGTCCAGAGGGCCCCTACAGCATCTCGAGCTTGCCGTCCTTCACGGTGAGGCCGATGTCGCCGGCCAGGAGGTCGTCGATGAGGGTGCCCACGAGTTCGAAGCGCCAGCCGTCGCGCAGCGGGCTCCGCTCGGGATGGTCGATGTAGTCCAGGAGGTCGTCGCGGGATGCGATGATGGCGGTCGCCACGCCCGAGCGCTCCGAGACGAGACGCAGCAGGGCGAACATGAGGTCCGTCACGCTCTCGAGCTCGGGCGAGGAGGAGCGGCGGACACGGGCCATGTTCGGCAGGTTCGCGGCCGGGCAGCGGGCGCCGCGCGCGACGGCGGCGAGCGCGACCTCGATGTCGCGGTCGGTGAGCTGCTCGGTGCCGCGCACGCGCTTGAGCTCCGCGGCCGTCTTGGGCGGGCGCCGCGCAAGCGCGATGAGCACCTCGTCGGAGATGACCCACTTGCGGGGGATGTCGAGCGCGGCGGCGCGCCCCTCGCGCCAGGCGGCGAGCTCGCGGGCCACGGCCTGCTGGCGGCGGGTGAGCGAATTCACGCGCTTGACGCGGCGGTAGGCGTCGCGCGGGTCGGTGACGTAGTGGTCGAGCCGGGTGAGCGGGGCGATCTCGTCGGCGACCCACCCCATGCGCCCCTGGGCGGCGAGGCGCCCCTCGATCACCGCGTAGGCCTCGATGAGGTAGCGGACGTCGTCGAGGGCGTACTCAACCTGCTCGGGCGTGAGCGGGCGGCGGCTCCAATCGGTCAGCGACTCGCTCTTCGGTAGGTCGACCCCGCAGAAGGCGTGCACGAGCCCGCTGTAGGAGATCTGAAGGCGCTCGCCGAGGAAGGCGGCGGCGACCTGCGTGTCAAAGATCGGCGCGGGCAGGACGCCGAGGGCATGGTGGATGACCTCCATGTCCTGGGTGCAGGCATGGAAGACTTTCATCACCGCGGGATCGGTGAGGAGCGCCGCCAGGGGCGCCGTGTCCTCGAGCTCGAGCGGGTCTATGACCGCGCACTCCTCGGGCGTGGCCACCTGCACGAGGCAGAGCCGGGGATGGTAGGTGCGCTCGCGGAGGAACTCGGTGTCGACCGCGATGGCGGCATGCGCCGCGGCGCGCTCGCAGAACGCCGTGAGATCGGTCAGTGTGGAAATGTACATGCGTCACCTTGAGCGGGCTTGCCCCGCGCGCGGGCGGGTGGGATTATGGTCAGCATAACTATACTCGGCTCCGCTCAGATAGGAAATCCCGCATGCGCTGCCTCATCATCCACAACCCCGCCTCCGGGCCCCGGTCCGATGAGGTCTTCGCCTTCGCCCATGCGCTGTCGAGCGCCGGCGACGAGGTCGTCTTCCGGTTCCTCGGCGAGGGGATGGAGGCCGACGAGGCGACGTCCGACGCCACCTCGTTCGACCGCGTGGTGGTCTCAGGCGGCGACGGCACGGTCTCGAACCTCCTCGATCGCCTGCGCGGCACCGGCGTGCCCGTGCTGGTCTTCCCCTCGGGCACGGCCAACCTCTTCTTCAACAACATCGGCAACGCCCCCGAGCCCGCGGCGCTCGCCCAGGCGTGCCGGGCCGGGCGCACGGCGAAGGTCGATATGGGCGAGCTCACGTGGACCGACGAGGAAGGCGTCGAGCGGCGCCACGGGTTCATCATCATCGCGGGGACGGGCTTCGACGCCGACATCATGCGCCGCGCCGAGTCGAGCCACGGCGAGTTCGGCGAGATCGCCTACGTGCTCGCGGCGATCACCTCGCCGGCGCCGCCCGTGGCGCACTTCGTGATCGAGCACGACGGCGAGGTGGACGAGCTCGACGGGATCGGATGCATGGTGGGCAACACCGCGCTGATCCAGAACGAGATCAACCTCTTCCCCAACTGCCGCATGGACGACGGCCTCATCGACATCGCGGTGATCGAGCCGGCGAGGACCGTGGAGCTGCTGCCCACGGTGATCGCGGGCGTCCTCGACCCGGCGGGCAAGGGGATCCTCGGCCGCCCGCAGTTCAAGCTCTTCCAGGCGCGCGAGGCCCGCGTGACGGCGACCCCCTCCCTCGGCATGGAGTTCGACGGGGAGCTCATCCCCGGCAAACCCGGGTCCTTCTCGGCCCGCGCCCTCCCCCAGTGCCTCGACCTCATCGTGGACGGGTTCTCGAAGCTCGCGTGACGGTGGGCCGCCCGGAGCCCGCGGCGACCCGTCCTCAGGCGGCCGCCGCGGCCCCAGGTGCGCCTGGGCAGGCGGCGCGATGCCCGCACGATAGGACCTCGCTGCCGGTCGACCCCGAGATGCCGCCGGGAATGCAAGAGCATGGGCCAAACTTGGACACTTTGCTGAAGGTTTCTGGGATCAGGGAACAAACCTCGGCACTTTGCTGAAGGTTTTCGCGGGACAGCCATGTACACAGGTTCCCTGCGCGATGAAAACCCAAGGTACAGACGTCGGAGGATTCCGGGCTACTTCGCCGGTGCCGAAAAACCTTCAGCAAAGTACCGAGATTTGCACCTGATGCCGCGGAAACGTCGGCAGCGCCGCGGGGATCCAAGCCAACGAGCCCGCACGGCACGGCCCCGGCGCCCCGGTCTCCGGGGCGCCGGGGCCGCAGGGCCGCGAGTGCCGTCGAGAGCGACCGCCCCACCAGGTCGTGTGGCGACGGCAGGCGGGCTGATGCCGACTAGAACAGGATACCGGCCACCACGAGGAGGGCTGCCGCAGCGAGGACCGCGACGTCTGCGGCCGCGAAGGGGTAACGCTTATAGCTGCTCCCCCGCGTGCGCAGGTAGAAACCCCGCTGCTCGGCGGCGAGGGCGGTGGCATCGGCCTTGCCCACCGACGAGATCAGCAGCGGGATGCAGAGCGGCAGCATGAGCCGCAGCCGCTTCATGGGATTTCTCGAGTCATACTCCACGCCGCGAGCCGTCTGGGCCTCGATGATCGAATCCATCTCCTGCGAGAAGACCGGCACGAAGCGCAAGGCCGTCGTGAAGGTGAACGCGTAGCGGTACGGGATGTGCAGGTGCTCGACACAGGCGTTCGCGAGGTCGTTCAACTTGGTCACCATGAGCATGAGCACGAGCGGCAGCGCGATCCCGAGCAGGCGCAGGCACGCCTTCCCGCCTGTGTAGAGCCCCTCATCGGTGACGGGGCCGAGGATAGGGGTGCCATCATGCACGAGGAGCACCTGCACAAGGAGCATGAAGAGCGCGATCGGCACGAGGAGCCTGAGGAGCCGGAGCATGCGCGCCGCGACGCCCGCCCAGGCAGCGAGGGCGAGCGAGAGCGCCATGAGCCCCACGAGCAGGAGGTAGGAGTCGGCGAGGAAGGTCGCCGCGATGATGCCGGCGGCGAGGGCGAGCTTCACGACGGGGTTCAGCCGGTGCAGCAGGCTCTCCCCCGGGCAGTAGTCGATGACGTTAACCACGCTGGGCCACCTCCTCGGTGATGCGGACGATGTCGGAGACCTCGCTCACCCCGGCGAAGGCCGGCGAGACCTCGGCGGCGAGCACGCGGGAGAGCCGGGTGACCTGCGGCGCCTCGACGCTCGCCTCGCGCATGAGGGCCTCGTCGGCGAAGATCTCGGCCGTCGCGCCGCGACGCAGGATGCGCCCGTGCGCCATGACGACGACGCGCTCCGCGAAGTCGGAGACCACCTCCATGTCGTGGCAGACCATGATGACCGCGCAGCCGCGCTCGGCCATCTCGCGCACCGTCTCCATGACCGTCATGCACTCGCGGTAGTCCAGCCCGCTCGTGGGCTCGTCGAGCAGGACCACCTCGGGCTCCATGACGACGACGCTCGCGAGGGCGACCATCTGGCGCTGCCCGCGGGAGAGCGAGAACGGCGACTCCTCGAGCGGCAGCCCGAAGCGTCCGGCGACCACGCGGGCCCGCTCGCGTGCCTCGGCGGCGTCAACGCCGGTGAGCTCCAAGCCGAAGGCGACCTCCTCGATCACGGTGTCCTTGCAGATCTGGCGATCGGGGTTCTGGAAGAGGGTCGCCACGTGCGCCGCGATCTTGCTCGTGGGGACCGCGGACGTGTCGATGCCGGCGATCCTCACCGCGCCCGCGCTCGGGCGCAAGAGGCCGCAGAGGAGCTTCGTGAGGGTCGTCTTGCCGGCGCCGTTCTGCCCGACCACGCCCACGAGCTCGCCCGGGAAGACCGTGAGGTCGAGCTCGGTCACGGCCGCGGCGCCCGGACCGTAGGAGAAGGTCGCGCCCGCGAGCTCGACCACCGGCTCGGCGCCCGCCGCGTGCGGGCGGGCCGCGGGGACATGGGGCGAGGTCCCGGGCGCGAGAGCCAACGCATCGGTGCGGGCGCTCTCGGGCACGAGGCCGCCGATCAGGGCGCGGGCCTCGGCGACATCCAGGCACGGCGGGGTGGCCGGGGGGACGAGCCCGCGCGCGGCGAGGCTGTTCGAGATGCGGACCGTGCGCGGGCTGTCCACGCCGAGGCGGCGGAGCTCATCGCTTCTGCCGAAGACCTCGTGGGGCGTTCCCTCGATCTGGATGGAGCCCTCCCCTATCACGGCGATCCGGCTGCAGTAGCGTGACAGCAAGGCGACCTTCTGCTCGATCACCACGACCGTCACGCCGGAGCCCTCGTTCACCTGCCTGAGCGTCTCGAACACCATGCGCGAAGACTCCGGGTCGAGTGCCGCCGTGGGCTCGTCCATCACGAGGACCCGGGGCTCGAGCGCCAGGATGGCCGCGATCGCGACCTTCTGCTTCTGCCCGCCCGAGAGCGTGGCGATCTCGCGGTCGCGCAGGTCGGCGATGCCCACGGTCTCGAGCGCCCGGGCGAGCCGCCCCTCGATCTCGTCGTGCGGGACACCGAAGTTCTCCAACCCGAAGAGCAGCTCGTCCTCGACCACGGAGGCGACCATCTGCGTGTCGATGTCCTGCAGGACGCTGCCGACCGTGCGGGAGATGTCGGTGAGACTGACCTCGCAGGTGTCCCGCCCCTCCACGAGCACGGATCCGTAGAGCTCGCCGCGGTAGTGGTGCGGGATGGCGCCCGAAAGCGCCGCCGCGAGCGTCGACTTGCCGGCGCCCGACGGGCCGATCACGCCGAGGAACTCGCCGGCGGCGATGTCGAGGCTCACGCCGTCGAGCGCGCGCGGAGAGGAGGCGGCGTAGCTGAATGATACGTCGGCGAGGCGGATGATCGGGTCCGGGGCGCCGGATTGCGATGCGGTCATGCGTGCCTTTCACGCCCGCCTGTGCGGGCTCGGAGTCGATGGGTCGTGTGGCCTTTAGTCGGCGAGCTTGAGGGCGCGGCGGATGGGCAGGTAGAGGGCAGCCACGAGCACCGCGTTGAAAGCGGCCGTGGCGAAGATGACCGGGATCATGGCCGCGGGGAGCACCGAGACGACCTCGGGCGAGAAGCCCACGAGCGCGAGCTTGATGACCATGAAGATGAGGCCCGAGAGCACGGTGGTGACGAAGGTGGCCACGAGCGGGACGGCCTTCGCGGCCGGGGTGCGCATGCCGACGTTCACGAGCAGGGCCATGACCACGGCCGCCACGCCCTCGGCGACGAAGTCGACGCCGGGCGCCGAGGTGGTGAGCTGAATCACGGCGGCGGAGATGAGGCCGATCACGAGCGCCTGGACGAGCGTGGGGCGCACGGCCAGGATCGTCAGGCAGAAGGCCGAGATGATGAACTCGGGGCCGATCGCGCCGCCCGTCAGGGTGTAGATGGACTTGCCCACGGTGAAGTTCAGGATGAAGCCGGCGGCGAGGAGGATGGCGAGGAGGACGAGGGCCTTGATGTCGAGCTTTCCGCGGTCGACGACGGCGACGGTGCGGGGCTGGGAGGCGGTGGTGTTGCTGGACATGGGAGGTTCCTTTCTTTTGGTGCCTGCGGCGGTGTCGGGGGGCGGGGGCGCGTGATGCGGATCGAGGGGTCGGCCGGGCACGGGGGCAGCACGCAAAAGAAAAGGCCCCCGGTCAAACCGGAGGCCTGTGGCTACCTGGATGCAGGAGCGAGGGGACTCACCGTCGACCGATCGAGTTCGCATCACGCCACCACCAGTTGTTGAGAGCGGTGCTGTTCTTCATGGTGGCGTCTCCTTTCGGATGCTCGGGGCCAGTCGTTGCGCTGCACTATAGCACAGCGCCCGGAAAAGATGGAGGAAAAGCGGTGGCGTGTTTCAAATCGGTTTCCGCCGCCTCCGAGCGGCACCTCCGTGCGGTCGCGCCGCCGCGCGGGCGGCTCCGGGCCGCTTTTGCTAAGCTCTCACGTATCGCCTGCGATAGGAGGACCATGTCAGACATCCCCGCATTTCTCCGGGAGCGCGTGAGCGCCTCCTTCGGCGCCGAGTCCGCCGAGCTCGTCTTCGAGGGCTGGCGCGAGGCCGCGGCGCGGCCCGTCACGCTGCGCGCCAACACCCTGCGCTCCGACGCCGATGAGGTTGCGGCGGCACTCGAGGCGGCGGGCCTCGCCCACCGGCGCGTCCCCTGGTACCGCGACGCCTTCGTCATGGGACCGGGCGTCGTCGAGCGCGATCTCTGGAACCTCCCGATCTATCAGGAGGGCAAGGTCTACCTCCAGAGCCTCTCGTCCATGCTGCCGCCGCTCGCCCTCGCGCCCGCCGCGGGCACCGACATCCTCGACATGTGCGCGGCGCCCGGCGGGAAGACCTCGCAGATGGCGGCCCTCGCACCCGGGGCGCACATCTGCGCCTGCGAGCTCAACGCGCCCCGCGCCGAGCGGCTCGGGCACAACCTCGCAAAACTCGGGGTCGAGAACGTCCAGGTCATGCGCACTGACGCCCGCACCCTCGACGAGTTCTTCTCCTTCGACCAGGTGCTCGTCGACGCCCCCTGCACCGGCTCGGGAACGTTTCGCGCCGGCGACGCGCGGGCCGCGGGGCGGATCACCGAGAAGCTCCTCACCCGCGTGGTGAAGGCGCAGCGCGCGCTGCTCGACCGCGCGCTCACGGTCCTGAAGCCCGGCGGCACGCTCCTTTACTCAACCTGCTCGATCCTCCCGGAGGAGAATGAGGAGCAGGTCAGGGCAGTCCTCGGGATGAGGCGGCACCGCGACTGCGAGATCGTCCCCCTCAAGGTGCCCCTGGGCGAGGCGGGCGAGATGGCGCCGCGCCTGCTTCAGACGGGGCTTGACGGGACCCTCTGCCTCGCGCCGAGCGAGCTCTTCGAGGGCTTCTTCCTGGCGAAGATCAGCCGACCCCGATAGGAGAACGGCCGACGGCCCCTTTGGGTCGCCGGCCGCGCGTTCCGAGATCAGCGGGCGTGACGGGGCCGTCCATCGCCCGTCGCGTGCCCACGCGATCCCGCCATGCGGGACTCCTCGCGGGCTCGACGGCGGTCCTTCAGCGCGGTGACCGCGAAGTAGACACCGGCAACGGCGACGATGGCGGCCACGCAGATCAGCACCGGCACCAAGACCCCTGCGATATTCATGCGTGCCCCCTCTCTGTTGTCCGTCGGTACGCACACCAGCTTACCAGACGCGCCGCGGGGGCCGGGGAGGCAGGGGCCGACTTACAAAAGCGTCATTCCGCCCGTGTTTATTGCGCCACCGCGCGGGTACAAACAATCCGTTTTATTTTGCGCAGATTCCCTCGAGCTATAGGAGGAGAGATATGGCCAGCAACGATCTGTTCGATCCCACGGACGTGTTCCCCACCCAACCGAGGCCCGTGCCCCCGGTGCCGGTGCCGGCCGAGGTACCCGGCGACGTGGACGCCTCGATCGACTTCTCCGAGGTCGAGATCGCTGACGAGCTCGCCGAGCCCTCGGCGGTCATCACCCCCTCGGGCGTGCTCCCCTTGGAACCCGCGCCGATCGAGGGCAGGCTTCGCCGCGCCGCGCTGAGCGTCCCCGAGGAGATGGCCGAGTCGGGCGGCTTCACGCTCTTCGGCCGCCGCATCCGCTCGCTCCTCTACACCACCGATGTCGCGGTCATCAAGAACTCCAACGCCGACGCCATCTTCGCGGTCTACCCCTTCACCGGCCAGCCGGCGATCACCCAGGCCCTGCTCACCGTCGCCGAGTGCCCGGTGTTCGTGGGCGTGGGAGGCGGCACCACGAGCGGCAAGCGCTCGGTGCAGCTCGCGGCCGTCTCGGAAATGCAGGGTGCCGCCGGCGTCATCGTGAACTCCCCCGCGACACCCGAGCTCGTAGAGCAGATCGTGTCGATGGTGGACATCCCGGTCGTGGCGACCGTGCTCCGCTGCGACGCCGACGCGCACGCGAAGGTGGCGGCGGGCGCCAAGATCCTGAACGTGGCCGCCGGCAAGGAGACCCCGGCGGTCTTGAGGGCCCTGCGCGAGCACTACCCCAACCTGCCGCTCATCGCCTCGGGCGGGCGGAGCTCGCTCTCCGTGCGCGAGACGATCGCCGCCGGCGCCAACGCCGTGATCTGGACGCCGCCCTCGGCCCAGCAGCTCCAGGCCGACATGATGAAGCGCTACCGCGAGGCCGAGGAGGCGCCCGGCCCCGAGCCCACGGCGGCCGTGTTCGACCCGGTCACCGCCGCCGACGTGAACCCGCTCGAGAGCGCGCGGGCCGACGTGCCCATCCCCGACGAGCTCATCGCCCGCGTGCACAACGCGCGCGAGAAGCGGGCCCGACGCCGGGAGAAGCTCGGGTTCTTCTTCTCGAAGAAGAAGGAGCAGTAGCAGCGCTCGCGGGCGATACGCCCCCTTCACATGAGACGACCTGCCGGCGGGGCGCAACCGCCGGCAGGTCGTTTTTTCGTGCGGCTTGAGAAGGCGCGGGGGCCGCCTCAGCCCGCGCGGCGTTCACCCATGAAGAAGAGCGCGACGGTACCCGGGCCCGTGTGGCAGCCGATCACGGTGCCGATGTCGTAGATGCCGATCTTGCCCGCGAGCGCCGGCACGCGCTCGGCCACGAGGCGCGCCACCTCCTCGGCGTCCTCCCGGCAATCGGAATGCGAGATGCAGCAGCGGCCGGTGTAGGCGGCGCCGTCCTGGATGCGCTCGAGGCAGACGCGGGCGAGCTCGGCGGCGGCCTTCCTCTTCGTGCGGATCTTGGCGCGCGGGATGAGGTGGCCGGCGGCATCGATGTCGAGGACCGGGCAGATCTTGAGGGCCGTGGCAATGAAGGCGCTCGTCTTGGAGACGCGGCCGCCACGCTTCAGGCACTCGAGGTCTGACACATAGAACCAGGCGTTGAGCTCGAGCTTGCGCTCCTCGGCCCAGGCGGCGACCTCCTCGAGCGAGGCGCCGCGGTCGCGGAGGTCGGCGAGGTACTCGAGGAGCATGCCGTAGCCGGCGCTCGCGGTGAGCGAGTCGACGACGACGATCGTGCGCTCGGGGTAGGCGGCGGCGAGCTGGTCGCGGGCGATGCAGGCGGAGTTGTAGGCGCCCGAGATGCCCGAGGAGAGGGTCACGTGCAGGATGTCCTCGCCGGCCCGCAGGTGCGGCTCCCAGGTGTCGGCGTACTCCCCCGCCGAGGGCTGGGAGGTAGTGGGCTCGGAGCCGGCCATGATCTGCTCGAAGAAGGCGTGCGGGGTGATGCTCTCATAGAGGTCGTCGGGGAGGGTTCGGCCGTCCATCTGGTAGTGGAAGAGCGTGCAGAGGATCCCGCGCTCCTCGAAGAACGAGCGGGGGTGATCGGCGGTGGAGCAGGCGGACAGCACGTAAGCGGACACGGGGCCTCCTTGGGAGCGTTGAGTCTCAGATGCATCAATTATGGCATGAGCGCAGACAAAACGCAGGAGGACAGGTGTGCGATATCGGGAGCGGGGTCAGCGGCGGGCGAGGCGTGGCGTGGCCTCAAGCGATATACTGATGGCGTTTCGCGTCAACCGCGCGCCCGCGCCGTTCGAGGGATGGACAGCACATGAGGATCGCCGTCATAGGTCTCGGCTACGTCGGGCTCTCGCTCTCATGCCTCCTCGCCCGTCAGCACGACGTCGACGCCTTCGATGTGGATGCGGAGCGGATCGCGCTCATCGAAGCGGGCACCTCACCGCTCCGTGAGGAGGCCATCGAGCGCTTTCTCGCAGAGAAGCCCGCTGCGCTCCGGGCGCACGCGGCCGGCGCGGAGGCATACGCCCGGCTGCTCCCCGCCGCCGACCTCATCATCATCGCCACCCCCACCAACTATGACGACCGCGCGAACCACTTCGACACCTCCTCGGTCGATGAGGTGCTCGCCGCCGTGGAGCGCACGGACGCGCGAGGAACGGTCGTGATCAAATCGACGATTCCGGTCGGCTACACCGACCTCGCCTCGCGGCGCCATCCCACGCTTTCGATCCTCTTCTCGCCCGAGTTCCTCCGCGAGGGCACCGCGCTCGCGGACAACCTCCATCCCACGAGGATCGTCGTGGGCGTGCCGGCGGGCGCGGAGGAGACCGACGCCGCCGAGCGCGCGCAGGCCTTCGCCGCCCTCCTCGCCGAGGCATCAGACGAGCGGCCCAATTCCATCCCGCAGCTCATCATGGGGGCCGCGGAGGCGGAGTCCGTCAAGCTCTTCGCCAACACCTACCTGGCCCTCCGTATCGCCTTCTTCAACGAGCTCGACACCTACGCCGAGAGCCGCGGGATGTCGACGGAGCGCATCATTGAGGGCGTCTGCACCGACGATCGCATCGGCGCGCACTACAACAACCCCTCGTTCGGGTACGGCGGCTACTGCCTGCCGAAGGACTCGAAGCAGCTGCTCGCGAACTATTCCGCCGTCCCCCAGAACCTGATGCAGGCGATCGTCGACTCCAACGCGACCCGCAAATCCTTCATCGCCGAGCAGATCATCGCGCGCCGTCCCGCCACCGTGGGTGTCTACCGCCTGGTCATGAAGGCCGGTTCCGACAACTTCAGGTCAAGCTCCATCATCGACATCGTCCGCGCCATCGCTGAGAGCGGCATCAGGATCCTCATCTACGAGCCCACCCTCGACGGGGCGGACTTCGAGGGATGGGAAACGACCACGGACCTCTCCCGACTCAAGGACGCATGTGACCTCATCATCTGCAACCGGACGAGCCCCGAACTCGACGACGTCTCCGATAAGGTGTACACACGCGACATCTGGTCGCGCGGATAGGACGGGAGAAACCCATGGCCCCCCGCGTCTCCGTCATCATCCCCCTCCATAACGCCGAGCGCCATATCGGCGCCTGCCTCGATTCCGTCCAAGGTCAGACCGAGCGGGACCTTGAGATCATCTGCGTCGACGACCTCTCGACCGACGGCTCGGTCCCCCTTATCGAGGCGCGTGCGGCCGCAGACGGGCGCATCCGGCTCATCCGAAGCGACCGGAACGGCGGTGCGGGCCATGCGCGCAATCTCGGCATCGAGGCGGCGAACGGCGCCTACCTCGCCTTCCTCGACGCCGACGACTTCTTCGAGCCGACCTTCATGGAGGAGGCGGCCGAGAAGCTCGATCGCACGGGCGCGGACCTCGTGGTCACGAAGTCCACCACCTACGAGGTGGGCAGCGGGGAGGATTATGAGACGGGCTGGACCTTTGTCGCCGAGAACATCCCCGCCGCCGAGCCGTTCTCATACCGCGACATGCCCGAGCGCATCTTCAACACCTTCGCCAACGTCCCCTGGAACAAGGTGTTCCGCGCGTCGTTCGTGCGGGGGAACGGGCTCGGCTTCCAGGAGATCCTGAGGACGAACGACCTGCTCTTCGTGTGCAAGGCCCTCGTGCTCGCCCGAGGCATCGTCACGATCGACCGCCCGTTCACCCATTACCGGGTCGGCACGCTCACCAACAGCCAGGCAACGAACGACCGCGAGCCGCTCGGCTTCTTCAAGGCGTTCAAGGCGCTCCATGAGTTCCTGGAGGAGCGGGGCCTGCTTCCGGAGGTGGAGCGGAGCTTCGTGAACCACGCACTCGACGGGTTCGCGGCCAACATGGCCTCCCAGCGCGCCTTCTCCGGCTACCAGGCCATCTTCGAGGCGCGCCACGAGTACGACGCCGCCTTCGGCATCACCGGGCACGAGCCCGACTACTACTACGATTCCGCGCAGATCACCCGCTTCGAGGAGGCGCTCTCAACCGATTTCGAGCGCTTCCTGTTCACCTCGCTCCACAACACGCGCGTCGAGCGAAACGCGGCCTGGGCTCGCGGGCGCGTGATCGAGCGCCAGATGTGGGAGAACTACGAGAAGCTCGGCGCCGCTGAAAGACGGATCGCAGACCTCGAGCGCGAGCTCGCGGCGGCGCGGGCCGCCTGCGAGGAGGGCTGCGCCCGCGTACGCGAGCTCACATCCGCACTCGACGCGCGCGACGGTGAGCTCGACGCCCTCAAGGGTTCGACTTCCTTCCGCCTGGGACGCGCCATCACCTCCCCTGGACGCGGCCTGCGCGACCTCCTCAAGTAATCCGGGCCCCGAAGGACCCGGATCCATGCGTCTCGATAGGGGCGGCGCTACGAATCCGCCCGGCCCTCGAGGGCGCCGACCTCGATATCGAGGAGCGCGAGGGAATCGGTGAGGGCGTGATCCTCCTCGAAGCGCCATGCGAGGTCGTCGAAGCGCTCGTTCAGCCGGCGCGACGACATGGGGAGCCGGTTCCGCACCGCCTGGGCGACCCGGCGCAGGGGGCCGATGGAGGTGAAGCGCGAGCCGAAGCGCCGCACGAACTCAAAGGGGTTGCCGCGCAGCGTGTTCAGGTAGAACGCGAGCTTGCGCTGGACACCGAAGGCGCGGCGGCGGTCGACGAGGACCGCGCGGGCCATCGAGCCGAAGATGCGGTCGCCCATGAGCTCCGCGAGCTGGCCCTCCGTGAAATAGGTGCGCCAGACCGCATCGAGGTAGTTGGAGAGCGGGGTCCGCCACTCAACCGGGGCGCCCATGATCTCGATCAGGATGAACTCGGCCATGAGCTTCAGCAGGTCGGAGCCGTACGCCTCCGTGAACCCCGCCTCGAACCAGTCGCGCGAGATGCACTCGACGATGCGCACGTGGTCGTAGAGGCGCAGGTAGCGATCCTCGCTTCTCGTCGTCATCAGCGAGCCGGCGCGGCCGACCCGGTAGAGGTAGAGCTTGTCGGAGATGAACACGGTCTTCGAGGAGCGCGGATACACGGCGTAGTGGAAGATCTTATCCTCGCCGTAGCGGAGCTCCTCATCGAAGAGGAGCCCGTTCTCGAGGAGGAAATCGCGCCGGCAGGCCGTGCGCCAAGCAAAGGGCTCGGCCGCCTCGTCGGTGAAGATGTCGGGCGTAAAGGCGGTGTAGACCGCATCGCGCGGGCTCAGCACGCGCTCGAGCCAGGCGTCGTGCTTGTTCAAGGGGAACGGGTCTCCGCCGAAGGTCACCACATCCGCGCTCGTGGCCGTGAAGACCTCGGCCACCCGCGCGGCGAGGTTCCTCGCCACGAGGTCGTCGGAGTCGACGAAACAGACGACATCGCCCGCGGCGGCCCGGATACCGGCGTTGCGGGCCGATGAGAGCCCGCCGTTCTCCTTCTCCACTACGCGAATGCGCGGCTCCACAAGGCGGTAGCGGTCGAGGATCTGGGCGGAGCGGTCGGTCGAGCCGTCGTTCACGCAGATGATCTCGATGTCCCGGTACGTCTGGTTCCTGAGCGAGTCCAGGCACATGGGAAGGTAGCGCTCTACGTTGTAGACGGGGACGACGATGCTGACGGTGATCACGTGATGCACCTCTCCTTAATGGGTGGCGCGGAAGGCCATGAGCTTGAGGGTGTTCGCGAGGCCGCCGGCGGAGAGCAGGCGCCGGAAGCGCTCGCCGCGGGTCTTCGCGCCGTCCGAGGTGCGCTTCAGGGCGTAGAGCTCCGGATGGGCGAGCAGCAGCTCCAGGCCCACGCGCTTCCCCGGCTCGAAGATCTCGAGGTTGAGCGAGCCGCGGTCCCTGGTGGCTGCCAGGTCCTCCCGCATGCGCGGCAGGAAGGTCGCCGCGAGGTCGTCGGTCAGGCGATCGTAGTTCCACTCGTAGCTATCGAACTGCATGCGCGCGAGGATCTCGCGGAGATAGGGGCGATCGGCCCAGTGGGTGTCGAGGTAGCGGTTCATCTCCTCGTACTCGTCGCAGACGCAGAAGACCTTGCCGGGGTTGTTCACGGAGGACTTCTCGTTGTCCTGGCGGTAATGCAGGAAGGCACGATCGATCAGGACCGCGTTCGTGCACGATGACCACACCTTGAAGTTGAAGCCGGCGTCCTGGTAGGAGGCACCGGGGCTCGGAAGGAAGGTGATGTCGTTCTCCTCAAGGAAGGAGCGGCGGTAGATGGCCGACCAGATGGAGGGCTTGCGGTAGAAGACCTCACGCTCGACCTGCGGGTTGATATGCCCCTCGAGCACGGCGTCGACCCACTGGAAACGGACGTTGCGCGCGGCGGGCTTGGACCAGAACAGGTAGAAGTCGGTCTTCACGACCTCGGCGTCATGCCGCTTCGCAGCGCGGTACATCGTCTCCAGTCCGTCGAGCTCCATGTAGTCGTCGGACTCGAGAATGCCGATGTACTCCCCGCGGGCGCGGGCGAGGCCGATGTTCATGGAGTCGCCGTAGCCGGAGTTGGGCTTGTCGATCACGACGAAGCGATCGTCCGCCGCGGCGTACTCGTTGATGATCTCGAGCGAGCTGTCCGTGGAGCCGTCGTTGATGCAGATGACCTCGATGTCTCGAAGCGTCTGGTCACGCGCGGAGTCGAGGCACTCGCGCAGGTAGCGCTCGACGTTGCAGATGGGGACGAGCAAAGAGATCGATGGAGCCTCGTGCATAGGGCGGTCCTTGGCCTTTCGCTGGGTACTCAGGATAATTCGAACCTATGGTATCACGGTGGGCGACATGCGGTTTTTCATCCGGTTGTCCTACCCGCTTTCGCCACGTTAGCGGAGCATCTATGGAGATTCGGGCGCGGATCGACTGGCCGGTTGCGCGCTCGGCGGCGGGGCCTCACCGTAGGGCCCCTGGGACATGCGGTTAGGAGCGGTATGGGAGAGAGCGCATCAAAGAGTCGGATCACCTGGATCGACACGGCAAGGGGCATCGCGATCCTCTTGGTGATCATCGGGCACACGCTCGCGCCAAGCACCGCGCGGGCGGTGATCTACTCATTTCACATGCCGCTGTTCTTCATGCTCTCCGGCATGACGTTCCGACGCAAGAGCGCACGCGAGGTCGTCGTCACGGGTATGAGGCGGCTCATCGTCCCCTACCTCCTGATCTTCCTGATGTGGACCGTCGCGGTCAAGCTCGCCTGGACGCCGGTGATCGACGGCGGGGAGCTCTTCCAGCTCGCGGGGACCCTCGTGTTCGCCTCTGGCACGACCGTCGAGCCCTTCGGGTTCAGCGCGGTCGGCATGTCGTGGTTCCTCGTGTGCCTCTTCTTCGCGCGCCTCATGCTGAACACCCTGATCGGAGTGTTCGGGGAAGATCGCCGTGGCATGGCGCTCACCGGTCTTTGCAGCGCGATCGGCTGCGCCGTCGGCGTGTATGTCGGGGGGCGTCTTCGGGTCTTTCTCCCCTTCTCGCTCGACCTCGCGCTCGTGGCGACGTTCTTCCTGTGGGCGGGTCACGCCCTCGCACGCCTCGAAAGCCTGGGGCTCCCCGCGACGGAGCGAGTCCTCTCCTCGCCGGCGGTCCTGATCGCCCTACCCGTGTGGTACCTCGCGATGGGCCGCTCCGCCTTCGAGCTCGCCGAGAGAACCTACCAGAGCCCGGTGCTCGCCATCGTCGCCGCACTTGCCGGCAGCCTGCTCGCATGCGCGGCGGCCCGCATGATCGATCGCGTGCGGATCGGGCGGGGCGTCCCGAGGATCATCCGCGGTCTGCGCTGGTGCGGGTCGAACAGCATGGCCCTCTACTGCGTCCATGCCATGGATTGGTGGCTCCCTTGGGCGAACATGGCCGCGCTCGCGCCCCTGCCCGCCGGTGCCTGGATGGCCTCGGCCCTGCGCATCGCCTGCGCGCTCTCCTTCACGAAGCTGGTCCGCGGCAAGTAGCCGCGGACGCATTCGATCACTCCACGGCGTCGATCCGGTAGAGGCGCATGTCCCCCTCGCTCAGGACCGGCGTGAAGCCAGGCGTGTCGTCATTCACCGTATCGATGCCGGCCCACTCCTCGGGGAAATAGGAGATGGAATACGACCGCGTCGGGTCCTCCTGGTTCTTCAGGTCGAGGACGAGCAGGTAGCGGGCGCCGATCTTCCTCACAGCCTCCTGGACCTCCGCGTTCGTGCCCACCTCGGCAAGATGCTCGCGGATGAGGGCGCTCTCGGGGGTCTCGTGCGCTTTGTCCGCTAGGAAGTCGCGGTAGTAGATATTCGCCCCATAGAGGCCGTACAGATACACCGAACCGTCATTCGGGGAGTTCAGCAGTAGGCTCCCCTTCGGTATCTCCTTGAGAACACGGTTGCAGAAATCTTCCTCAACCTTGCTCAGGAACTTCGCGGCACCAACAGAGTTCTGCTCAGCGACCGTCGAGGAGACGAATCCGAACCCCGTGGAGATCTCACCATAACCGCGAAGCGTGTAGTTGGGATAGAAGATAGCGGCGCACCCCACAAGAACCAGGAGGGCGCGAGCCGCAACCGGCCGCGAGCGGGCGAGCGGGGAGGCCGTGGAAAGCCGCTTGAGGACATATCCGCATGCCGTGACCGCGCCCACGGCCACAAGCGGCACGGCGAACGCCCCCACCATCGCTGAGATGCGATGGGGATCGGTGTACCAGAAGCCGGCAAGCACATGCTTTAGCGTCCCCTCGGTGGAGACATCCACGATGTACGCGAGGGCGGCGAACAGGAACGGCGCGCAGAGCCAGCGCCGCGCACGATCACGGGCGAGCGCGACGAGGCCCGTCCACATCAGGATAGCGACGATGATCTGGGCAGAGTGGCCCGACATCCCCAAGGTGAGCACATCGATCAGCGCCTGATGTTTCGTGAGCCGGGCGGGCCAGTTGAAAGAGACCGTCGCCGCAAAGAAGGGGCTCTTGTAGCAGAGGAGCCAGATCCCGGCGACCGCTATGAGAACCACCGCCGGAGCGGCAAACCGCTTGAATGAGTCCTGCCCAAAACGATCTCGTGCGATGCGGTGGGCAACCGAGACGCAGTATGGGGTGAGGAAGATCGCCGCCATGAAGATGCCGCTCGGGTGCGCGAGGGCCACACCCGCCGAGGTGATGACAAAGAGGACGGCCGGACCAAATGCGGCGCGAGGACCCTCCTCCATCGCCGCGCGAACGCATGCGATGAAGCTGCCGCAGACGAGCGGGACCATCACATTCGCGAGGTTGTTGGGATACAGCGGACCAAAGATGACGAAATCCCAGGGGGAAGCGGAGATGCACATGGTCGCGAGCGCGCCCGCGAGCACAAGGCGGGGCTTATCCGGAAAGAGCTCGCGCATGAGGTAAAAACTCGCAAGCGGGCAGACGACACCGATGACGACGGCGTTCACCGCGTTGACCGCGACGGTGATCGGGGCATGGGTCACCATGACCGCGAGGGCGGTGACGATATGCCACGCAGCGGGATAAAAACCGCCCGTGAAGCCTTGGACCGATGACACGCCAGAGATGCCGAGATCGCGGTAGAGCGTGACGTGAAGGAAGGAGAGGTCGGCAGAATCGACGAATGACCTGACAAGGCCGACGTGCATGAAATTATCGATCGCCTGGAACATCGAGTCGGCACCGTCGAGCTGCTTAACGAACACAAACGAGACGGAGACGACGCCCACGAGCAGATACGCTCCGAGCACATGCGTTGACCGCCGTGTGCAACTGGCCTCCGCTTGCGCAACCCCGCGCGATCCGTGAGCAAGCGCCGTGCGCCCCAAAGCACGCAGCACGGCGATGAAAGCGGACACCATGATCGGCGGAGCGAGGAACCACACCGGGGAGGCCGGCACGCCCGCTTCAGACAGGAGCAGCGCCTCAGCGCAGAGCACGACCGCGCTCAGTGCCGGGGCGCAGCAAAGCGCCTTCAGCGGCCTCATTCCCGAGGAGAGGAGGAAAAGCCCGCCGGGAACGATGAGCACGGCAGCGGCCGTCAGGAACGTGATGATGAAAGTGGTCCACATGCTCGCAACTCCCCATGAGCTCGCGTGTTTCGAACGGCATCCCCTGCAGCCGCGTTAGGTGCCGCGCTACAGCTCCCGAAGCAGCGGATGATGCAGGTCCGCCTCGGAGCGAATCGACTCCTCAAGCGGGATGGGCCACGCCACCGCGAGATCGGGATCCGCCAGATTCACGAAGGTGTATTCGCTCTTGAGCTCGGCCGACCAATGGGCGTCCACCAGATAGGTGTACGCCGTCCCAACCACGAGGGACTGGAATGCGTTCGCGACCCCCTTGGGGACATAGATGGCCGTGCTCGGATCGAGCTCGTGCGTATAAACGCTCCCGAACCCGGGCCCGGGACGCAGGTCAACCCATGCGCCGAAGACGGAGCCGCAAGCGATCGAGATGAACTTGTTCCAGGGCTCGGCGTGGAACCCGCGCGTCACCCCGCGCTCGGCATTGAAACTGATGTTGTTCTGCACCGCGCGAAGATCGGGGATGCCGAGCTCCACCATCTTCTCACGCTGATAGTTCTCCTTAAACCACCCGCGTGCATCGCCGTGGACCGTGAGATCCACCACTTTCAGCCCCTCGATCCCCGTCTCATGGACCGCCAGCTCCTTGCCGAACACGATCTCGCTCATCTCGCTCCTCTACTGCCCCTGCTTCGCGTACTTGGCCTCCGTGGCCTGCTTGACCGGACGCCACCAACCCTCGTGCTCGCGGTACCATGCGATCGTGGCATCGAGGCCCTCGGAGAAGTCGGTGTGCGCCGGCACCCAGCCGAGCTCGCGGCGGAGCTTGGCGGAATCGATCGCATAGCGCCGGTCGTGACCCGGGCGGTCGCGGACCCAATCGAAGTCGTCCGCGTCGCGGCCCATGCGCTCGAGGATGGCCCTAAGCACGTCGATGTTGCTCCGCTCCCCGTCTGCGCCGATGAGGTACGTCTCCCCCACGCGCCCGCGCGTGAGGATCTCCCACACCGCGGAGCTGTGATCCTCGGTGTGGATCCAGTCGCGCACGTTCTTGCCGTCGCCGTAGAGCTTCGGGCGCACGCCGGTGAGGATGTTCGTGATCTGGCGCGGGATGAACTTCTCGACATGCTGGTAGGGCCCGTAGTTGTTCGAACAGTTCGAGATCGTGGCAGCGACGCCATAGGTGCGGTGCCAGGCGCGCACGAGCATGTCGCTCGCCGCCTTCGTACTTGAGTACGGGCTCGAGGGATGATACGGCGTCTCCTCGGTGAAGCGCGCCGGGTCATCGAGGGCCAGATCGCCGTAGACCTCGTCGGTGCTCACGTGATGGTAGCGGATCCCATGCGCACGGGCGGCCTCAAGCAGCTGGAAGGTTCCCTCGACGTTGGTGCGCAGGAACGGCTCCGGATCGGCGATGGAGTTGTCGTTGTGGCTCTCCGCGGCGTAGTGCACGATGGCGTCGTGTCCTGGAACCAGGCGCTCGAGGAGCGCCGCGTCGCAGATATCGCCCACCACGAGCTCGACCCGGTCCGCGGGCAGGGCGGCGATGTTCTCGGGATTGCCCGCGTAGGTGAGCTTGTCGAGCACCGTCACGTGCACCTCGGGGTGCTCGCGAACGACATGGTGCACGAAGTTGGAGCCTATGAAGCCGCAGCCCCCGGTCACGATGATGTTCTTCGGCATGAAAGCGTCTGTAGCCATGGGTCCCTTACTGTTCTGATGTGAAGCCGGCGGAGCGGTACACGGTGTTTTGCGCAACGCGCGTGAGATAGGCCCCGTAGGTTGACTTGCCGTAGAGCTCCGCCGAGGCGAGGAGCTCGTCCCGCGTGATCCAACCGCTCAGAAAGGCGATCTCCTCGAGAGCGGCGATCTTCAGGCCCTGGTTCATCTCGACGGTGCGGACAAATTCCCCGGCGCGGTAGAGGCTATCCATCGTACCCGTATCGAACCAGGCGGAGCCGCGATGCAGGAGCTCGACCTCAAGTGAGCCATCCTCGAGGTACATTTGGTTAATGGAGGAGATCTCGAGCTCGCCGCGGGAGGACGGCTGGACGCGGCGGGCGAAATCGACCACGCGCCCATCGTAGAAGTACAGGCCGGTCACCGCGTAGTTACTGCGGGGCGAGACGGGCTTTTCCTCAATGGAAAGGGCGCGCATCCGCTCATCGAACTCCACAACGCCAAACCGCTCGGGGTCCTCGACATAATAGGCGAAGACCGTGGCACCCGTCGGGCGCGATGCGGCACGGCGGAGCTTGTCCGTGAGACCGCCACCGTAGAAGACGTTGTCCCCGAGGACAAGCGCGCAGGAGTCCCCGTCGATGAAATCCTCGCCGAGGAGGAAGGCCTGGGCGAGACCATCGGGGGAGGGCTGCTCACAATAGGTGAAGCGAACGCCGTAGCGGGATCCGTCGCCCAGAAGCTCCTCGTAGAGTCCGCGGTCGCGGGGGGTAGTGATCACGAGGATGTCCCGGATACCGGCGAGCATCAGCATGCTCACGGAGTAGTAGATCATCGGCTTGTCATACACCGGCAGCAACTGCTTGCTTGTCACCCGGGTGAGCGGGTACAGGCGCGTTCCCGATCCACCGGCCAGCACGATGCCCTTCATAGCGTCTCTCCCTCATTTCCTGGGCCATGGATTCAACCAGTATAGGCAACCCCCGCCGGCGCCCTCGGATTCCCATAAAGAATCGATGCGTCAGACGGCGTTCAAATCCTCGCTTTTCGAATACGCGCGGTTGATGAGGCGGGCGATCGGGCGCGGCCAGATGCGCTCCATGATCTGGGCGGTCTCCCCGGTCCGAATGTTGTCGGCAAGGTTTCTCGAGGTGGCCGATTCCTCATAGATCCGGTGGCCCATGAGGATGCGCGGGATGTAGACAAACCTCCCCTGCTTGAACGCGAGGTTCACCCAGGTCATGTAGTCGCAGCTATCGCGCAAGGTGGTGTCGAAGGGCGCGGGGCCGAGAAGCTCCTTGTTGAGCGTCACAGAGGGGCAGCAGATGGGGCAGCCGAACCCGAGCACGAGCTTCTTGATGAATCCCAGACCGCTCAGCGCACCGCAGCGAAACGGAGTGTTCATGACCCGCTTGATCCGAAGCATCGCATTCGAGCGGACATCCCCTTCACGGCGGATCTCCCGATAGTCGGTGAAGCTGATCTGCACGGATCCGGCGGGATGGCGGTTGTAGGCGGCGAGCACGGATTCAAGAAAGGTGGGGTCGTACACGTCATCCTGATGGGCGATCGTCACGAGCCTCGTTCCGGCCTGGCTGTAACCATGGTTCCAATCATCTCCGGCAAAGTGAGGATGCGGATTCACCGTGAGGGGCACCCCCCGCTTCGCGCACACATCGCGGATGTAGACGCTCGGCGTCGACGTTGAGACGAGGACCGTGCTTCGAACCGACTGGTTCAGGAGGTGGTCGATCGTTTCGCCAAGATAGGGGTTATCCTTGTATGCGCAGACCACGAAGGTGTGGTCCTCCGGTCCATAGACTCCCATAGACCTAGCGGACCCCCTCTGCGACAGCCATGGCCGCGCGCACCTTCGTGGCGTCCCCCCATACGCCCGGGGAATCGTACGGGCGATCCGGATACGCCCCGTACGCGAGCTTGATCGGCAGATCATGCCGGTGGATGAACCCCTCGACCTGTTCTCCGAGCGAGACCGGGACGCCAGAGCAGCAGTTGATGGTCCCTAGGACCTCATCCTGCATGACGCAGGCGGAGATCTGGGCCGCAAGCTCATCGACCGTGATGAAATCGTATTCGTTCTTCCCAGACGTGAACGGGAAGGAGGCCTCGCCCGCCGCCGCGGCGCGTAGGATCTTCCCGAAGATCGAACGGGAGGCCATATCATCCCCATAGATATAGAAGCCGCGGAGCCACTGGGCCTTGACGCCCGCCGCGTCCGCCATCAAGTACAGGGCGCGGCGCAACGCGTCCTTCGAGATGCCGTAGAGGTTCTGTGGGGAGCAGGGGGTGTCTTCATCGATCGCCCCCTCCCAGTACCCGACCTCGTGCATCGTTCCCATGCCGGCGATCTGGCCGACACCCACCTCGATCACCTGGGAGAGAAAGCGGTAGTGCGCCGAGAGGTCAAGCATGTGGCTGGGGTTCGCATGGTCGAATCCGTTGCGCCAGGCGAGATGGAGGCAGGCGTCCGGCGTCTCCCCCAAAAGGCCCGCGAGGGAGAGCTCGGGATCCATCAGGTCGGCCTCGATGAATTCATCGGCCGCTGAACCCTCCGGACGGTTGCGGTCGAGGGCGATGACGCGGGCGCCGCGCTCCTTGAGCTCTCGCACGACATGCTGGCCGATGTATCCAGCGGCACCGGTGACCAGAACTGACTTCACAGGGTTCCTCCTCGTATGGATTGCCCCCGTATGATAAGCCGAGATGACCCGGCGCGGGGACAGAGCGCCCTCTGCCATAGAGAAAGCGTAGGGTTCCAGGCGAACGTAGTGGAGCGGCTATAATACTCTCCGTATTCCGCGCGAGTTGGAGGCCCCATCCGATGTCAACCCTTGTGATCGTACCCGCCTACAACGAGGAGGACTCCATCGAGGCCACCATCGATGAGCTCATCACCGTCGCGCCTGACCTCGACTATCTCGTGGTAAACGATGGCTCGCGCGATCGAACCCGCCAGATCTGCGAGCAGCGCGGCTACAACATCGTGTCGCATCCGGTGAACCTCGGCCTCACCGGCGCCTTCCAGACGGGCATGAAGTACGCTCACCGCAACGGATACGAGTGCGCGATCCAATTCGATGCAGACGGCCAGCATATGCCAGCCTACATCGGCCAGCTCGTTGACACCATGCGCGACCGCGGTGCCGACATCGTCATTGGCTCCCGGTTCGTCACGGAAGGCAAGCCCCGCTCCCTCCGTATGCTCGGCTCGAACATGATCTCGGCGATCATCGCCTTGACGACCGGCGCGAAGATCAACGACCCAACCTCTGGCATGAGGCTCTACAACAGGCGCATGATCGAGCAGTTCGCCACGCGCGGCGACCTATCTCCCGAGCCCGACACCCTCGCGTTCCTCATTAGGAAGAAGGACGCCCATGTGGAGGAGGTCCAAGTGAGCATGAGGGAGCGCACGGCCGGGGAGAGCTACCTCACGCTCTCGAAGTCGATCATCTACATGGCGACGGCCTTCACCTCCATCCTCTTCGCTCAATGGTTCAGGAGGTAGACATGGCCCCCACCCTGCGAATCTTGCTCATCATCTCCGCCCTGCTGGTCACTGTCTTCGTGGCCCGTCGCATCCGCAAGGGACAATTCAGCGTCGGGGACACGCTGTTCTGGCTCCTTTTGAGCCTGAGCATCCTCTTCGCCGCCATCTTCCCCGCTGTCCCCATCGCGCTCGCAGACGCTCTCGGCATCGCATCCCCCTCGAACTTCGTGTTCCTGGTGGTCATCGCGCTCCTGCTGATCCGCGAGTTCACCATGCAGATGTCCCTTTCGCAGCTCCGCTCGAAGCTCAACACCCTCGTGCAGGAGATGGCTCTCTCCGAGCACGACGACGATCGCTCCTGAGGATCCGCCATGTATCTGCTCGATAACTTTTACTCCCCCGCCGAGATCGCGGGGATGATCGCGTCCACGATCCGCACTCGGCTCTTTTTCCCCGGCGCCCGTCTCATCCGCTTCCCGTTTTACCTGAGGGGCAAACCGCGCGTCGCGTTCGGCCGCGGGTTAACCACGGGGTACCGCTGCCGCATCGAGGCGTTCGGCGAGGGACCATCCGACCGCGGCATCAGGCTCCACTTCGGTGACAACGCGAAATTGGGCGACAGCGTGCACATCGTCGCCTCGACCTCCGTTCGCATCGGAGACAACTTCCTCGCCGCATCCAAGGTGTTCATCAGCGACTGCTCGCACGGCGCCTACTCCGGTGCCGGCGCGTCCCGTCCGGACACCGATCCGAGCACGCGTCCCCTCGTGAGCGCGCCCGTCAGCATCGGAGACAACGTCTGGCTCGGAGAGAACGTCTGCGTGCTCGCGGGCGTGAGCATAGGCGATGGGGCAATCGTGGGTGCGAACGCGGTCGTGACCCGTGACATCCCGGCTGGGTGCATCGCCGCAGGCGCCCCGGCACGCGTCATCAAGCGGTTCAATGGGGACTCGGGGCTCTGGGAGCCCGCAGGGCGCTAGAGGCGCCGCAGCGCCCGCGTGAAGACCGCGGCGTCGATCACGAGTGCCACACCAAACGAGATCATGATGGTCCAGTTGATCCCTGCCATCTGAAAGGCCTCCATGAGCGGCCGCGCTATGCCGGCGGTGAGAGCGAGGGCAGCGAGGTTCGCCACCATCAACCCGTTGAGCTCGCCGATCGAGACGAGCACATCGAGGAACACCGCTGCGAAGGCGACTTCCGACGTGGCGATGATGACCGGCACGAGCAGGTGCGTGGCCTCGGCGATCGAGGGGCCGTAGAGCCGCGTGAGCGCCCCTTCGCCGAAGAGGGCGGCAAGGGCGATCAGCACGGCAAACACCACGGCCAAGCCACCGACGATGCTCATGAGCCCGCGCACGAGCGCGTGCCGGTCATGCGCGGCGGCGGCCCGCGACAGCCCCACGACAAAGGGTGCCGTGAGGAACGAGGCAGCCAGCTGGACGATCACCGTCGGGGTGGCCACCGCGGCATAGATGCCCAGTTCGTCGGCCCCGTAGATGTTTCCGAAGATCTGTCGGGCGAGCGAGACCACCGAGCCGTAGCAGAGCAGCGAGATGAAAGCCGGCAGGTAGCGCCGGGCCATGTCAATGAAGACGCGCGCCTTGAAAACGGGCCACACCTCATCGAAACGGCGGGCGCGGCGCATATCGAAAAGGAACGTGACCGCGATGCACCCGAGCGACATGGCGATGACCGCGGGACCGGTCTTTCCGGTGAGCACCAGCCCCGCTGAGAAGAGCGCGAGGACCAGCAGGCCCCGGAGGACCTGAGACTTCCCGATGTAATCCATACGCTCGGCCTTCTGCTCGATCGCGAAGTACACGCTGGAGAACGCCTCATCGAGACGAAACAGGAAGAAGCAGAACGCCGCGATCAGAAGGGACGGCTCATGGGTGGTGGCGAGGGCGTAGCAGCCCATCACGATCACGGACACGGCCATGGTGACGATCCGGAACCCGATATACTCCCCCGTCGTGTGCCTGCCGCGCGCATCGGACACCTGCACGCTCCGCATGTTGTAGGTGGCGATCGTGAAGAGGATGTTCCCGAGCGCCATACCGTAGGCGAGAGCACCCGAGTTCGCATAATCGCGCGAGAGCGTCACCACGAGAACGGTGGTCAGCCAGAGGCAACCCTGGTAGAACATGGTTCCCGCGGTATTCCAAAGAAGATTCGCGCGCACCGAGAGGGCGCGGGGGGATCCGGGATCGGATGCTGCGGCGTCGGAAGGACTTTGATTCACGCGTTATCTCCTCTTCGCACCGGGGTCCGGGCTCGCAAACGAAAGCGGAGGGCCATCCTACCCTATCGGAGGCGCCTCCGAGGTCAATCAGGCCAGGCTACGCCGGTCCTCCATCGATGCGGCGGTAGCGAGGATTTCGAGCAGGAACCCGTTGGGCTCGCTCCCGTCCCGCTCCGCCTGGTAGCTCCGCGCCGTTCGCGCATGGAGCATCGCGTAGAGTGGGGTCTTGAGGGCGATGAATCGGCGCACCCTGTACCAAAACCGGGCGGGCAGGTGAGACGACCCACCCGGACGCAGGCGACCGAGGCCCCGATAGAATGCGGAGTGATCCCGGTACATCCGCGCCACGGAGGACGCGCTCGCCGATGTGGAGATGCCCACGCCAAACTCGTACCAGACGAGATCACGGTCGAAGAAGGCCATATCCTCCTCGAGAAGGACGAGGGCCGCGGTGAAGTCCTCGCAGAATCGCACCGCGTAATCGCGGTAGAGAGTGCCCAGAAGAGTGCGATAGAGCTCCCTCTCATAGAACTGGCTCGGGCCCGGGATCCAATCTGCGCGCAGTACCTGCCGTTTGAACAGCTGGGGGCCGAGACCGCGCGCGCCCGTGTAGGAGCGGGCGTTATGCGGTGCGTTGAACCGGCAGACGCGGGGCGCGTCGCCGTCCGTGAGCTCGTACTGCCTCATGGCGCCAAACCCCACACGGGCCCCGGTGGCATCGAGGTGCTCGACGATGTCATGGAGCACGTGGTCGTCATACAGGAGGTCGCCGGACCCCAGCTCCTTCACATACCTTCCCTCGCAGGCATCCAAAGCGGCCAGGAGATTCCCCACCGTCTGAAGATTCTCAGGCTGGCGGACGTACCGGTAGGCCGAGAACGCGCGCATGGCGAAATACGCGTCAAGCTCGCGCTCATAGCTCTCCTCGGAGTGGTCGTCGGTGATAACGACCTCGCATGCGACGTCGCGCTGGCGCACGACCGATTCGAGCGAAATGAGAATGGAACGAAGATCCTGGTTATATACGGTGACGATCACCGAGATGTCGGGCTTGCCCATGTACGACGCTCCAAATCACACGCAAATGAAAGGGCGGCACGCGAGCACCGCCCCCTCTACTCTACTACAGTCCGCATCGGCACCTAATAGACGACCACCTTGGTGCCCGAGGGGATGTTCTGGTTGATCCAGCGGGCGTTCTCGATCGCCAGACGCACGCAGCCATGGGAGAGCTGCTGGCCCAGGCGCCCGTCCTGAATCGTCGAGCTGTTCTGGTTGTAGAGCACCGAATGGAACAGGTAGTCCCCGTAGAACTGCGTCCAGTAGTAGCAGCTGTAGCCGTGACCGAACACGTACCCGCGGGCAGCAACCGTGAACTCGCCCTTGACCGTGGGCGTGGCGGGCGCACCCGGGCTGCAGAGCCAGTAAAATACCTGGTTCCAGCTACCCTGCCGCCCATTGTAGACCCCGACCCGGCAAGCTGCGGTGTCCACGAGAATCAGCCAGTTCGTGCTGCTCGAATACCACTGCGCCCGCTGGTGCATCGCGTTCTGGAACCGCGGGAACGAGAAGCTCGTGGATCCGAAGGGCGAGGTGATGCCCTCGATGGTTGCGAAGGCAGTGGCCGTGTAGGTTCCTTGCGCCCAGAAACCGTCCCCCTGGCTCGCCTGTGCCGTCCACGATCCATCGGCTTGACGGCGCGCCTGGAGCCAGCGCTCGCCCACCGGTGTATCGATTCGGAAAGCCACGTTTGAAGGGACACGTGTCCATCCCGAGACCGAGAGCGAGAACGAGGTATCCGCGACGTTCTTCGACACCCGCGCGCTCCCGGCTGAGAACGAGAAGCGGGCCGTATCGAATCCGTAGGTGGCGCCATCAAGTGTCGCAAACGTCTGAGCTGTGAACGAGCCCCACGCCTTGAGGTCGCGCAAAAGGCTGAGATCGGCCACCCAGGAGCCGTCGGGCTGCCTCGCGCCCTGGACCCAGATAACCTCGCCCGTCGGCTTGACCACCTTGAACGCGACGTTAGCGGGAGAGAGGGACCAACCCGAGGCCGAGAGGCGCGCCGCCGTTCCCGATGCGGTTGCGAACGTGCTCACCTGTCCAGCGCTCACGTTGACGGAATCGGCACCGACCGGCTTCGTCGCCCCGTTCGAGGTCGCCCATGCAAGGACCGTAAAGGGGCCCCACTGCCCGCCGGTCGATGCAACCGAGGTCCTTGCGGACCAGGTTCCGTCCACCTGGGGCGCCGCCTGGAGCCAGACCTCCTTCCCACCGGGAGTCACCAGCTGGAAGGCGACGTTCACCGGGGCGCCCTCCCATCCCGAAGCCTCGAGAAGGAGGTTCGCGCCGTCGGCGGTAATGCTCACCGCCGCCGTGGGAGCGGTCGGGGTGATCGCGGAGGTGCCAGCGAGGCAAGTCATCTTGCCGACCGTGCCCCATGCGCGAACCTGGCGAAGAGTTGATCCCGAGACCGGGATCGCCGCAGACCAGGCGCCATTAGCGCCCCGCACCGCCTGAATCCAGGTGGACCTGCCCCCGTCGACCACTTCGAAGGCGACATTCGAGGGGCTCGAGCTCCATGAGCCCGCCTGCGCCCTCACGACAGCGCCCTCCTTCGATACCGTCACGCTGGCGCTCAAGGGAACCACCGTCGCGCTCGACGAGGAGTAGGGCGCGGTGCGGGAGCCGAAGGTGGCCCAGAGAACCGCCGTGTACGAACCCGGCTCGCCGGTTGTTGCCGCGGCGGAAAGCACCGCGCTCCAGGTTCCATCCGACGCGCGCCGTGCCTGGAGCCAGACGGTCCTACCGCTCGGCGTGCGAACCTCAAAGGCCACGTTTGAGGGGACCTCAGTGAAGCCGTTCGCGGAGAAGGTGATGTTCTGCCCCGCGACGCGTGCCGACGCGCTCGGCCCCGCCGTCTGCGCGTTGAAGGATGCCGACCCCGCGACGGCGGTGAGCTTTCCGTGCGACGCCCATGCCGTGACAGTATACGTGCCGTTATCGATGACACCGCCCGCCATCGCGGAGGTGGAGGCCGTCCAGGTGCCGTCTGAGCCGCGGCGCGCCTGCACCCAGATCTCACCGCCGTTGGGACGCCTCACCTGGAAGGCGACGTTAGCGGGTTGGACCGACCATCCACCTGCGGAGAGCAGGATGGAAGCGCCGTCTCCGGTTGCGGAGACACGGGGGTTGCCGGCGCTCGTGGTGAACGCGGACTCGGAGACGGCCGCGGTGATGCCATTGAGGCTCGCCCAGGTGCGCACCTGGTAAGCACCCCAGGCGCCGAGCGCGTCGGTGACGGACACCTGCGCCGACCATGAACCATCAGTCTGCCTCTCGGCCCGCACCCACCTCGCGGAGCCCTTTGACCCCCGGATCTCGAACGCGACGTTTTGGGGCGCCTGCGCCCACCCCGTCGCCTTGATGGTAACGGCCGTTCCAGAGGCGCTCGCTCCGGTGGTCACATCACCGATTGAGGCCCGCGCCTGGGCGGATCCGAATCCCGAGGTGAGCGGGCCGAACGTCGCGTACGCCTCAACCGTGTACGCCCCCCACGCACCCAGGTCGCCGGAGACGGATGCGGTCGAGCGCCAGGAGCCATCGGCCTGCCGGACTCCCTGCAGCCACGCCACCTTGCCCGTTGAAGCGCTCCTCACTGCGAACGCGACGTTATCGGGCGCCGCGCTCCACCGCAGAGCGGCGGCCTCAAGGGTGTCCCCGGTTGAGGTGACAACGACCTGCGCTGTGGGCTTTGTCAGCGATCCGCTGCTCGACCCGACCGCTCTCGTGGCACCGCCGACGGTTGCGAAGGCCTCGACCTTGAATGCTCCCCACGCGCCGAGGCTGGCAGGGCCGGAAAGCGTCATCTCCCATGCCCCCTCAGCTGACGGCTTCGCCCGGAACCAGCGGGTTGAAGACCCGGCGGGCGTCACCGCGAACGCCACGTTGGAAGGGGACTCCGCGAATCCGGAGACCGTGAGGTGGAGGGACAGCCCCTTAAAAGCGACGGTGAGCAGCGGTTCCTGGCGCGACGCGAGATCGGTCAGCGGAACCGCGGCTGCCGGCCTCCTGTCTGTCTGCCCCGACGCCTCCGAATCTACAAGGGCATCGGGCTGACCGGCCGCATCCGATCCGGCCGGCAACATGATGGGTGCGGTCTCCTCGGCGGCGGCACGCGCCGGGACGGCGAGCGAACCCGCACCCGCGAGCAGCGCAAGCGAAAGCAGCGCCGCGATCCTCTTTCGACTCATGTGAGCCCCCTGTGTTCCCCGTGTCCAACATGAGGTCGAGTATAGCATCGGGTGCGGACATATCCTTACGCACCAGGCAATCCGGGCAGGTGAAGGCAGGTGCTCAAACAGAAGAGGGGCCCCTGCGGGCCCCTCTCGTTGACCGCACGCGGCGGCGAGCTTCCATCCCCCTACGCGATCGCCCGGATCACGCCCCGCATCTGGGGGCGGGCATAGATGCTCGAGATCATGACACGGGGCGGGTACGCCTCGATCACTCGGTCATTTCCCAGATAGATGGAGATATGACCCGCATAGCAGATCAGATCGCCCGGCTGGCGCTCCCCGAAGGAGACGTGCTTGAACCGGGGATTCGACCACATGTGGTTGGCATACTGGTCGTGTCCGGGGGTGTAGTAGTGATCCCAGGGGTTGTACGGGGTGAGGTCCATACCCACCGCATACAGGGCCTGCATGACCAGACCGGAGCAGTCCACGCCGCCACCCGGCGCCGTCGAGTAATCCCACCGGTACGGCGTGCCCATATAGTCCATCGCACGGGTGATGACGGCATTGACGAGGTCGTTTCTCGTGGCGTTATACGGGATTCGTGAGGGACTCGCGTATCCGAACTGATTCAGGCCCTGGTTCTTGATGCGCGCGCTCTGGTTGGAAACCTGATACATCCAAGAGGGATTCTGATACCCGACATAGGGCGGGAACGTGAACGAGGTCGAGGCCAAGGGCAGAGTAAGCCCTTGAATGGTCACATATGCGCGAACGCGATAGGTCCCGTAGACGCTGAAGCCCTGGCTCGCATATCCCGTGGCCTTCCACGAGCCGTTGCCCTGGCGAACGGCCTGGATCCATTTGGATCCGCCCTGTGGCAGCAGAACCTCAAATGCGGCGTTCGACGGCGTCACCTTGAAGCCCGCGAGCCAGAGATCGAAGGAGCCCCCCCCCGACACCACTGCGGACGTGCGGACATCGCCCACGTCGAAGCTCGTGGATGCACTGCCGTAGGAGGACGTCCAGCCTGCGATGGTGGCATACGCGGTGACGCGGTAGCTCCCCCACTCCCGCAGGTCGCGGGCTGCGGAGATCCCCATCTTCCAAGATCCGTCAGCCTGACGGGCCGCTTGGAACCACTTCACGGTGCCGGAGGCCATGCGCACCTCGAAGGCGACATTTGAGGGAGAGATCTTCCAACCGGAGGCGGTCGCCGTGATGTCACCCGCGCTCGAGACGCTGGCGGAGACCTTGATGGAGCCCGCGTCCACCTGCACGGAGTCGGCACCCACCTGAATGGTGGAGCCCGAGAACGTCGCGTACGCCGTGGCCCGATAGGTGCCCCATGCCTTGAACGCGCTCGCCGCCGAGGCCGTCGCCGACCAAGAGCCATCCGTCTGGCGATACGCCTGGAGCCAGGTGACCGCACCACTCGGGGCCTTCACGGCGAAGGCGACGTTTGTGGGCGCCTGATCCCATCCGGATGCCTT
>JAXEGS010000039.1:0-40963 GCA_034102905.1 Collinsella sp.
CCCCTCCCGGGGCCGTTTCAGTTCCAGATCGTTGTTTTCGCCCGCTGAGCTGGGCCTATGCCGGAATCTCTCCCACAGAAACCACCGAAGAGCCGAAAACCTTCAGCAAAGTGCCGAGGTTTGCGGATGCAGGATCAAAACCTTCAGCAAAGTGCCGAGGTTTGCCCTCACGGGGCTTGAACCCTCAATGTCACCACGGTCCGCCCCCGCGCGACCGGGGCTCGCGGCGGGTAGGCGGGATGCAGACGCGTGCGGGTCGTCTACGACAGGAGGGCGCGGACGCCGATCGCGATGAGCACGAGCCCGCCGACCACCTGGGCGTGGGCGCCGAAGCGCTCCCCCACCCGGCGCCCCACAACGAGGATGGCCAGGCAGCACGCGAGCGTGGTGAGCCCGATCGCAGCCCCGTAGAGCAGGATGCTCTTGCCCGTCGCCGCGAGGGACACACCCACGATGAGCGCGTCGATCGAGGTCGCGACGGCCTCGAGGGCGATCTCGCCGAAGGTGAGGCGCGAGGTCGAGCAGGCCTCGGGCTCGCGGAGCTCGCGGGCGGCCTCGAGGATCATCTTGCCGCCCACAACGCCCAGGATGACGAGGGAAACCACCCCCGCATAGGCGTCGATGAGGCCGGCGACGAGCACGCCGCCGAAGAAGCCCACCACGGGCATGGCGGCTTGGAAGAGCGCGAAGAGCGCGGGCATCGCGAGCTTCTTGCCGCGCGGCATGTCCGGCTCGCAAAGCGCGTTCGACAAGGTGACGGCCATCGCGTCCATCGAGAGCGCGAGACCGAGCAGAAGCGCCTCGATGAGGTTGGGGACATCAAAGGAACCCATGGCACCCTCCCTGATGCATGGAGCAATCGATCAATCTGCTGTGTAAGAACGGAGGAGGCGCCGGCGGACGGCGCGGGGCCATCAGGGCTCGGGAGGGTTGCAGAAGAGGCGGAGTGCCTGATCGAGGCTGTCGACGATGGCGAGTGGGTCGTCGAGGCCGGCGAAGAGCCGGATGAGGCGGGAGTCGTCCCCGGCGAGGGCGGACATGCGGGTGCGCACCCCGCCCGCGACGGCGTCGCGGCCGGCGGCGGGGGTGGCAGTGAGGAATCGCCCGGCGGCCACGGGGGCCGTAAAGTCGACGGCGGGCCCGAACCCGTGCTCGAGGACGCCCGCAGCGAGGGCGCGGTCGGGGTGGCCATCGAGGCCGGGGTAGGCGACCGCCTCGACGCCGTGATGGCAGGCGAGGTAAGAGGCGATGACGCGGGCGTTGTCCATATGGGCCTGCATGCGCGCGTCGAGGGTGTCGAGCCCCTCCGCGACCCGCGCGAGGTCCTCATCGGAGAGCGCGCAGGAGCCGGCGGCGAGTCGCATCGTGAGCAGGCGGTGGGCCTCCTCGGCGAGCGGATCGACCCGCCGGCGGCGCCCGCGGCCGGTGACGGCGGGAGCCACGCTCACGGCGACCGCCTTCTGCGAGAGGGCGCCGGCGGCCACGCGGTCGAGCGCCTCGAAGGAAACCTGCGCGCCGAGCGCGAGCGGGCGGCACGCGAAGAAGGAGGCGACGGTGTTGTCGACCATGAGGATCGTGCCCGAGGCGGCCGCGGCGCGCGCGAGGGCGCGCAGGTCGGGAACGCGCAGCCCCCGCCCGCCGATCGAGTTCACGAACCAGAAGGTCCGCTCGGCGGCGAGGCCCGGCGCGTGGGCGTAGGAGGCGGGAGTCCCCTCGGCGACATCGGGGAGGCCGAGGACGCGCTCCTCGGCGGCCCGGAAGTCCTCGGGCGTCGGCGTCGCGGCGAAGGCGAGCGAGGCGCGGGGGAAGCGCGCGAGGAACGCGTCGGTGAAGTCGTCGGCGAACACGACGAGCCGGTCGGAGCGGCCGATCAGGCCGAGCTTCGCGAGGAGATCGGGGACGTGGGCCGCCGGGACGATCCAGGAGGCACGGGCATGGGCGCGCTCGGCTATCCGCGCGGCAAGCTCAGCGGCATCGACTCGCATGTTAGCGCATCCTCTCATCCACCGCCCCAACAGGCGTCCCTCATGTGCTGCCCAGTATACCCCGGCGGGCGCCCGCACGGGGCGCACGCGGGCGGCCCGCGGCGGACCCTACCGGCGCGACGGCGCCACCTCCGTGAGCGGCCAGAGGGAGATCGCGGCGCCCGGCGCGTCGACGGCAAGGGTGCGCTCCTCCGGATAGCACCGCGTGCTCATGCAGAGCGCGCCGTCGTTCGCGAAGACCTCGAGCGACGAGGCGTCCCCGACGGCGCGCAGGCGGCGAAGGGCGTCCACCGGCTCCCAGCGGACCGTGCGCCCGCATCCCATCGACGCGCGCGCCGGATCGGCGAAGCGCATCTCGAGCCGGCGGGGCATGCCCTCCCCCGCGGGCCTGAGCGCGAGGGTGAGCCCGCCGCCGAGGGTGAGCTCGAAGGCCTCGTCGATCCCCTCGACCACGAGGTCGAAGGCAAGGGCCTCCCCGCCCTCGGCGCGCAGCGCGCCCGTCGCCGTGCGGAGCGGCCCGCGCCGGCCCTCGAGCTCGCGCACGGGCGCCTGGAGGAGCCCCCCGTCGTCGGCGAGGGTGACCTCGCGCGGGAGCGTGAGGCAGTGCTGCCAGCCCTCGGCGAGCGTCGGGTCGTTGCCGTAGGGGGCGTCAGGCATGCCGAGCCAGCCGATGAGGATGATCCGTCCGTCCTCGGCCGTGAAGGTCTGCGGCGCGTAGAAGTCGAAGCCGGCGTCCCAGAGCCGGAACGCCCCGAGCTCGCAGGCCTCCTCGATCGAGCCCGAAAGCGGGAAGTAGCCCGACTGGTAGATGTTCCGGCGCTCCCAGTCCCCGCCCTCGAGGCCCTGGGGCGAGACCGAAAGGAAGCGGGTGGGGCCCTCGTGGCCGTCCCGCGCGAACTCGAGGTGGTCGGGGCACTCCCACATGAAGCCGAAGCGCGCGGGCGTGCTCACCCGGTTGACGACGCGCCAGCTCACGAGGTCGTTGGAGGCGAAGACGACGACCTCGCCCGCATCGCGCCCCGCGCCGGCGCCGTGCTGGCCCGCATACGAGCTCGGGCGCGCCGCCCCGTCCACGCGGCGTCGGGCGCCCTGGACCATGAGGTAGCGTCCCGCGGCCGCATCCGCCCGCCAGACCTTGGGATCGCGCACGTGGCAGGTCAGGTCGGAGGGGTAGTCGGCGTTGGTCATGAGGAGGCGCTTCGGCCCGAAGGTGCTGCCGTCCGCGGTCTCGACCATGACCGTGTTGCTCTCGCGCCCGGCGTTCACGTAGTCGAGGTCGCCCGTGAGGTCCGCCTGCTTGACGTTGCCGGTGTAGAACATCACGGTCCTCCCCTCCTCCACGAGCGCGGAGCCCGAGTAGACCCCATGCACGTCGAAGGGCTCGTCGGGGAAGAGGACACAGCGGTCGTACACCCAGGTGAGGAGGTCCGCGCTGGTTGCGTGCCCCCACATCTTGACCCCGCCCGCGGCATCGAAGGGCGCGTACTGGAAGTAGGCGTGAAAGACGCCGTCGCGCTGGTTGAGCCCGTTCGGGTCGTTCAGCCAGCCCACCGGCGGCATGAGGTGCGCGCGCTGGCGGAAGCGGGCGGGCACGCCGGCGGCGGTGCGTTCGCGCTCGGCGACGAGGCGGGAGAGGTCGCGGGCGAGGGCGTTGCTCACGGGGTGCTCCTTTGGGTTCAAGGGTTCTCGGCCGATACGACACGGGCCCCGCCGGTCGCGAGGACCGGCGGGGCGGGTGGTCACGGTGCCGGGCTCGCTCAGGCGGCGACGTCCTCGGCGTCCTTGTAGAGGACGAAGGAGATCGCGAAGGCCACCGCGGCGGCGACCGCGAACATGATCGCGTACTGCACGGGCTGGGCGAGGCAGAGCAGGATGCCGAAGATGCCCGTCACGCCGGTGCCCGAGGCGGCGAGGTTCGTGAGGGCGCAGACGAGCGCGCCCGCGCCGCCCCCGATGCAGCCCGCGATGAAGGGCTTTACGAAGCGCAGGTTCACACCGAAGATGGCCGGCTCGGTGATGCCCATGAACGCGGAGAGCGCGGAGGGGACGGCGAGGCCCTTGATCTTGGCGTCGCGAGTCTTGATGGCCACGGCGAGCGCCGCGCCGCCCTGGGCGATGTTGGCCGCGCTCGCGATGGGCAGCCAGTAGGTCACGCCGTACTGGGCGAGCTGGCCGAGGTCGATGGCCGTGTACATCTGGTGGATGCCCGTCACGACGGTCGGGGCGTAGAAGAGCCCGACGATGGCCGAGCCGATGCCGAAGGGCAGCGTGAGCAGGGCCTGGATGAGGCCGAGGATGGCGTTCTCCGCCCACACGAAGACGGGGCCGACGGCGACGAAGGTCACGAGCACGGTCACGAGAACGGAGACGAGGGGCGTCACGAAGAGGTCGAACATCTCGGGCACGATCTTGTGCAGGCGCTTCTCGAGGAAGGCGAGGATGCCCACGGCGATGACGATCGGGATCACGTGGCCCTGGTAGCCCACCCAGTCAAAGCCGTAGAGGCCCGGGATGACGGGGACCACGGTCTGGACGCCATCCTGTGCCATCGTGTAAGCGTTCTGCAGCGAGGGGTGGATCATCGCCATGCCTACGACGGCGCCGAGATAGGGGTTCGCGCCGAACGCCTTGGCGGCCGAGAAGCCGATCAGGATCTGCAGGAAGGTGAACGACGTGCTCGCCGTGAGGTCGGCGATGCGGTAGATGAAGTTCGAGGTGTCAATCGCGATGATGCCGTTCGCGCTCATGTAGTTGAGCGCGCTCATGATGCCGAGGAGCAGGCCCGAGGCGACGATCGCCGGGATGATGGGCACGAAGATGTCGCCGAGGAGCTTGATGGCGCGCATGAAGACGTTCTGCTGCGCGGCCGCGGCCTCCTTGACCTCGTCTTTCGAGGCGGTCTCGAAGCCACCGAGAGCGGTGAACTCATCGTAGACCTTGTTCACGGTGCCAGTGCCGAAGATGATCTGGAGCTGGCCCTGGGCCTGGAAGACGCCCTTGGCCCCCTCGACGTTCTCGAGGGCGGCCTCATCGACCTTCTCGTTGTCGGCGATCACGAGGCGCAGGCGCGTCGCGCAGTGCGCGGCCGAGACGACGTTCTCAGCCCCTCCGATGTGGTCGAGCACCTCTTGGGCAGACTTGCGGTAATCCACGACTTCCCCTTTCGTCGGACTCCCCCGTTTCCGGGTCCGAATTTCCACACGCATACTGTAATCGTTTTCACCAAACCGTGGATGAAAACGTTTGCAGAAGCGGGTGAGCGGTTCGAACCGGGCGGTGAACGGTTACGGGGCGCCTAGCGGTCGCGGAACGGCGCAGGCAGGATCAGCTCGTAGCCGAGGCGGAGGTGGCGCTCCCCGGCACCGCCCGCATCGATGGCATCGAGGAGCATGGTCGTGCCCTCGATGCCGCTCGTGAGGTAGCTGAAGTGCACGGTGGGGATGCCGCCGGTGATGGCGCGCAGGAAGACGTTGTCGCCGAAGCCGCTCACGTGCCGGGCGGCGGCATCGGCCGCGCCCGCCTCGGCGAGGGCCCGGTAGGCGCCGGCGGCCATCGTGTCCGTCGCGCAGGCGATGAAGGCAAGCCCGGGGTGGGCGGCGATGAGGTCGCGGGCGGCCTCGTAGCCGGACTCGACCGTGAAGGAGCCCTCGCGGCGGAGGTCCGCGGGCAGGCCCCGGCCCGCGGCGGCGAGCCCCGCCTCGAAGCCGTCCTCGCGCCCGGCGCCGGCCGCGGCGTCGTCGCGCAGGACTCCGATGTAGCCGACATCGCCCACATGCCCGCGGGCGATGGCGCGGGCGAGGTCGAAGGCGGCGTGGTAGTCGTCATGGGAGACGCAGCTCACGCCCGGCATGTCCTGACCGACCATCACCACCGGCACGCGCGCCGCGAGAAGCGCCTCGCGGTGCGCCGGGGTGAGGACCGTCGCGACGAGGACGATGCCGTCGACGGGATAGCTCTGGAAGAGGTCGAGGTAGATGAGCTCGCGCTCCGCGTGGTTCTCGGTGTCGGCGAGGAGCATCTGGTAGCCGCGCTCGCGCAGCACCTGCCCGATGCCCGCCGTGATGCGGCTCACGGACTCCGAGTTGATCTTGGGGACGATGACGCCGATGAGGCGGTTGCTGCCGGTGCGGAGGGCGCGGGCCTGATGGGAGGGGGTGTACCCGGTCTCGGCGATGGCGGCGCGCACGCGCTCGGCCTTCTCCTTGGAAATGTATCCGCCGTTCAGGTACCGCGAGACGGCAGCGCTCGAGACGCCGGCCAGCTTCGCCACATCGCGCATGGTCATGAATTCGTGCTCCTTCGGTAACGTTTCAACCCTATGGTAACCGAAGCGGGCGGCGCGATGATGGAGCACCGATGTGGCGCGTGCGGAAGGCGCGGGGCGCGCGGGCGCGGACCCATCGCGCGGAGGGCCCGCGCCGCCCGGCGCCCGCGGGCGGGGCCCGGCGACGGGCCCCGCGCCTCCCGCCCTATTCCCCCATCAGGGCCAGGGCGTCGTCGATGATCTTCCCCGCGTTCATGCGGCCGTAGTCGGCCATCGCGATCACGGCCACGGGCTTGTCGGTCGCCTGCTCGTAGTCGTTGCGGGCGTAGCCGATCTGGGGCCCGAGCAGGACGACGTCGGCCTCGCCGATGTGGTCCATCGCCTCGTTCATGGGGCGCGCGACGATCCTCACCTTGAGCGATCGGGCGGCTGCCTCCTTCTCCATCTTCTGCACGAGCAGGCTCGTGGACATGCCCGCGTTGCAGCACAGCATGATCGTCTTCATGGTTCCTCCTTCATACGACGGGTCGGGTCAACATCGCCGGCATCAGGCCCGCTCGGCCTCGAGCTCGGCCTCCTGAGCGGCGACGCGCTCGGAGATCCTCATGAACGGCACGTAGATGGCCACGTTGAGCGCGAGCAGGGCGACCTGCAGGATCGCGGCGCGGACATCGCCGCCCGTGGCGATGAGGCCGGAGAGCACCGAGGGCGTCGTCCAGGGCACGAGCGCGATGCTCGGGCTGATGAGGTTCAGGGCCGTGGCGAAGTACGTGATCACGATGTTCACGGCCGGGCAGAGCACGAACGGGATCATCATCGGGATGTTGAACACGATGGGGAACCCGAAGATCACCGGCTCGTTGATGTTGAAGAGGCCCGGAAGCGCCGACATCGACGCGATCGCGGTCGTCGACTTGCTCTTGCGGAAGAACAGGAACGCGGCCACGATGAGGGCGATCGTGCATCCGGTGCCGCCCATCATGCCGAAGCAGTTCAGCGTGTTGATCGTGATGTTGTTCGGGATCGGCAGGCCCGCGGCGGCTGCCTGCATGTTCTCGCTGATCGCGACCGTCAGCACCGGCTCGAGCAGCACGCCGTTGATGACGGACTGGTGGATGCCGAGGGTGAACAGGAAGTTGCCGACCGAGTAGATCAGCACCACGGCGGGCAGGCTCGTGCCGAGGGCCTTCAGGGGCTCCTGCACGAAGAGCTTGATGAGCGCGATCAGATCGGTGTTGAAGCCCACCTTGAGGACGGCCGCGAGGACGCCGAAGACGGAGAGCGAGAGCAGCATCGGGATCAGCACGTTGAACGAGTTGGAGACCGCCGGCGGCACCCCCTCGCCGAGGTTCACCTTGAGGCGGTCGATGCTCGAGAAGCGGATGAACACCTCGGTCGCGATGAGGCCGATGATGATGCCGCCGAAGAGCCCGTTCACGCCGATGTTGCCGTAGATGAGCGCGCCGGTGACCTCGGCCGCGTCACCCGAGCCGTCGGCAAGGGCGCTCGCGACGCTCATCGGCATCATCGCGAGGAGCGCCGAGAGCGAGACGACAACGCAGGCGAGCGGGTTGTCGAACCGCCGGTTCGCGGCGAGGCAGTACCCGATGAGGCCGCAGATGACGATCGAGGCGACGTTCAGCGTGCCGTTGGTGAGCGCGGTGCCCCACACCTGCACGCTCGCCAGGGCCTCGTCGGCCAGGAACAACGGGAACACCACGTTGTTCACCAGGACGGCGATGCCGGCGAGGATGTAGAGGGGCATCATCGTGGCGAACGCGTCGCGAAGCGAGCGCAGGTGGACCTGGTTGCCGATGCGGGCGGCCACCATCGTGAACTTGTCGAGGAAGGATCCTCCTTGATCCTGCTTTGACATTGCTGCTCCTTTCCCGTCAGGGGTTATTCGACGACATGGGTGGTCGCGACCGCGCACAGCCAATCGGCCGACTTCTTGCGGTAGCGCTCGTAGCCGTGCGCGAGGTCGACGCCGATGAAGCCGTAGCGGTTCTTGAAGGCGTTCGTCCACGACCAGTTGTCGATCACGGCCCAGTAGTGGTAGCCGACGCAGTTGGCGCCGTCCTCGATGGCCTTCGCGACCCACCTGAGGTGGTCGCGGACGAAGTCGATGCGGTAATCATCCTGGATGACGCCGTCGGCGTCACGGAAGGCGTCCTCGCCCTCGACGCCCATCCCGTTCTCCGAGATGAAGAACTCGAGGTCGGGGTGCTCGTTCTTGATCTTCATCCCGAAGTCGTAGATGCCCTCGGGATAGATCTCCCAGCCGCGGCTCTCGTTCATGCGGCGCTCCGGCCAGAGGTAGGGCGCGGCGAACACGGGGGTCCCATGCTCATCGGCGTTGGCGGCGGGCGCCTGGACGCGCACCGGCTGGTAGTAGTTGAAGCCCAGCCAATCGACCTTGCCGAAGGCGATGAGCTCGCCGTCGCCCGGGCGGGCGGGGACGGTGACGCCGCGCTCCGCGAGTGTGTCGATCACGTCGGCGGGAAGGCGCCCGTCCGCCGCGAGGTCGAGCCACCAGCGGTTGTGGAGGCCGTCGGTCATGCGCACGGCCTCCAGGTCCTCAGGCGAGGCCCCCTCCTTCGTGTAGGGCGGCGCGAAGCAGTTGATGAGGCCGATCTTCGCGTCCTCACGGAGGACCCCCTCCTCCTTCGCAAGGCGGAACTCACGGACGGCGAGGGCGTGCGCGAGCGCGATATGGTACTGGACGGTCATCGCCCGTTGGAAATCGTGAACGAAGGGGATCCACCGGCCCTCGGTGTAGGAGTTCTCGGGCTCGCAGATGGGCTCGTTGAACGTGAACCAGCAGCGGACCTCCTGACCGAACTCGCGAAACGCCTGGCGCGCGTAGTCGGCGAAGGCCTCGACGGTCTCGCGCTTCTCCCAACCGCCACGGTCGAGCAGGTAGGCGGGCATATCGAAGTGGTAGAGGTTCATGAAGAGGTCGATGCCCTCCTCGCGGGCCGCCGCGAGCATCTCATGGTAGAGCTCCGCGCCCGCCGGGTTGAGCGCGCCGGTGGCGTCGATGAGGCGCGTCCACTGGATCGAGGTGCGCGCCGAGGTGAGGCCGAGCTCGCAGAAGAGCCGGTAGTCCTCGCGGTAGCGGTTGCCCATGTCGTTGCCCACATATGATCCAACCTTGTTGTGGAAGGCGTCGATGTCCTCCTGGGACCAACGGTCCCAGACGCTCTCGATCTTCCCCGCCTTCCGCCATCCGCCCTCGGTCTGCGGGCCGGAGAGCGCCGCGCCGAAGAAGAAGTCGTCCGGTAACGTCGTCGTCACAGTGACCTCCTTTTAGAGATGTCTTTATTAACTTAAAAGACATGTCTTATAAGACGGTCCTATCCTATGTTGAGGGTAGGGCGGCGCGGGCGGGCTTTCCGTAAACGGGGCGAATCGAGACGTGAACGGAGGCCGCGGCCTCGACTACAATGGACGCCGCACAGAAGGAGACCGACGCATGCTGAAATACGAGTACATCATCGAGGACGTCCTCGGGAAGATCGAGTCGGGTGAATACCAGCCCAACGAGCGCCTACCCACGTCCCCCGAGCTCTGCCTGCACTACGGCGTGAGCAAGATCACCGTCAAGAAGGCCATGGACGAGCTCGAGCGACTCGGCCTCGTCACCCGGCGGCGCGGGGCGGGCACCTTCATCAAGGACCCCGGCCCCGGCTTCGCCCGCCGGCGCATCTGGACGCAGGTGACCCGGGTGCGGGGCACCAAATCCCAGTTCACCCTCGAAGGGCACACCGTCACCTCCGAGGTCAAGCACTTCTCCATCGACACCCCCGGGCCGCACGTCGCGGAGGCGCTCGGCATGACCGACGGCTTCGTGTACAACATCCGCCGTATCAGGCTGCTTGACGGGAAGCCCATTAACGTCGAGCAGACCTACATGCCGATCTCGGTCATCCCCGGCATCACGATGGAGGTCCTCGAGGACTCGATCTACGAGTACATCGAGGACGGGCTCGGGCTCACCATCGACAGCGCGCATTCCATCATCCGCGCAGTGAAGCCGACGGAGGAGGAGTGCCTCTGGCTCGGGGTTGCCGCCGACTACCCCCTGCTCGAGGTCGAACAGACGGCCTACCTCGCGGACGGGACGACCTTCGAGTACTCGATCGTCCACAACATGGAGGAGAACGGCGAGATCAGGACGATACGCTTCCACAAGCACGAGCTTCTGTAGCGCGCCGGGTGTCGCGGTGGGGCGGTTTCCGATGGCGGCTTGACTTGAACCACGGTTTAAGTTCGAGAATCGCCGTATCGGCAACCGACACCGAAGGACACCCATGAGCGACATCCTCGTAGCGTACTTCTCAGCCACCGGCAGGACGCGAAGGCCGGCGGAGGCGCTGGCCGAGGCCGCCGGCGCCAACCTCCTCGAGATCGTGCCCGCCCTCCCCTACACCGCCGCCGACCTCGACTGGCGCGATCCGCGCAGCCGATCCTCACGCGAGGGTGAGGACGAGCGGGCGCGGCCCGCGCTCGCGCGCACATGCGCGGAGGCCGGGCTTCACCGCGCCCTCTTCATCGGCTTCCCGATCTGGTGGGGCGTCGAGCCGCGCATCGTCGACACCTTCCTCGAGTCACTCACGGACGCGACCGAGGTCATCGTCCCGTTCGCGACGAGCGGTGGGAGCGGCATCGGCGGGGCGGTGAGGCGGATCAGGGGCATCGCGGACGCCTCCGTGGTCCGCGACGGCATCCTCCTGAACCGCGTGCCCGCGCGCGAGGAGCTCGCGTTCTGGGCCGCGTGGCGCCTCTCGCCGCATGCGGGAGGGTCCGCGCGCTCCTAGTAGACGCGGATGCCGCAACGCTCCTTGATCGCGCGGATCTCGGGCGGCATCTGCTCGGGCGGGAGGCTCCGCGCCGCGTCGGCCGTGCCCGCCTCGATGGCCGTATCGTAGAACCAGCACTTGTACGTGATGAAGTCGAGCGTGTCCCGCAGCTCCTCGAGCTCGCGCTCGACCGCATCGCGCCGCGCGCGCACCAGCTCGCGGCGCTCCTCCAGGGTGGCGTCTCCCGCGAGGTAGAGCTCCACGTAGCGCTTGATCTCGCAGATCGGCATGCCGCTGCGCTTCAGGCGCTCGATGAAATGGAACCACTCCAGATCGTCCTCCGCGAACAGGCGGGTGCCGCCGTCCGTGCGCCCCACGTGGGGCAGGAGCCCCTCGCGGTCGTAGTAGCGAAGCGCCGAGGCGCTGACCCCCAGCATCCGCGCGGCCTCCCCGATCGAGTAGAGCATGCGCTCCTCCCTTTTCCGATTTCATATCTTGACTTGAAGTTAAGTTCAACTTCTAGGATAGCACACGACGTCAGACGAGCGGCGGGCGCGGGGGCGGATCCCCGCCCCGCCGCCCATACGGAAAGGGGACAACCATGGACTACGTGAACCTCGGCGCGAGCGACCTCACCGTCTCCCGCATCTGCCTCGGATGCATGGGGTTCGGCGACCCGCAGGCCGGCCGACACAGCTGGACCGTCGGGGCGGACGAGACCCGCGACATCGTGAGGCGGGCCCTCGATGCCGGCATCACCTTCTTCGACACCGCGATCGCCTACCAGCGGGGGACCTCCGAGCGATACCTCGGGCAGGCGCTCAGGGAGCTCGTCTCGCGCGACGAGGTGGTCGTGGCGACCAAGTTCCTCCCCCGCACGGCCGAGGAGATCGCCCAGGGCGTGAGCGGCCGGGAGCATATCCGGCGCAGCCTCGACGCGAGCCTCGAGCACCTCGGCATGGACCACGTCGACCTCTACATCTACCACATGTGGGATCACAACACGCCCCTCCGCGAGATCCTGGAGGGGCTGGGGGAGGCCGTGGCCGCCGGCAAGGTCAGGCAGGTGGGGATCGCGAACGCCTGGGCCTGGCAGCTCGAGCGCGCCCGCGTGCTCGCCGAGCGCGAGGGGCTCCCGGCGTTCGTCTCAGTGCAGAACCACATGAACCTGATCTTCCGCGAGGATGAGCGCGAGATGCTCCCCTGCGCGGCCGAAGCCGGCGTCTCCCTCACACCCTACAGCGCGCTCGCGAGCGGGCGCCTCTCCCGACGGGGCGACATCAGCACGAAGCGCCTGGAGGAGGACGCCTACGCCCGCCTCAAGTACGCCAAGACCGCGGCGGCCGACGCGGCCGTGATCGAGCGGGTGGAGCGCGTCGCGGCCGAGCACGGCGCCTCGATGACCGCCGTCTCGCTCGCATGGCTCCTCACCAAGACAGCCGCCCCGATCGTGGGCGCCACGAAGCCGCGCCATATCGACGGGGCGGTCGAGGGGGCGGCGCTCACGCTCAGCGCGGAGGAGATCGCGTTCCTCGAGGAGCCGTACGCGCCGCACGAGATCGTGGGTGTGATGGCCGAGAACACCGCCGCCGCGAAGCGCATCGGCTGAGGGCCGCCGCGCCCCGCCGCCGCCACGCGCGGGCCTCGACGACGCGACCCGCCCCCTCCGAGCAGGAAGGGGCGGGTCGCTCGGTGCATCATGGCCGGCTCCGGGGCGGCCCGAGACGCGTCCGCGGGCGCTTAGAGGCGCTCGGCGATCTCCCGGGAGATGTCGGCGATGAACTCGCCCAGCTCGCGCTGGACCGTCTCGTTCGTGCGGTCGCGAACGGAGATGTTGTTCGCCTCGACCTCCTTCTCGCCGATGATCAGCATGTAGGGCACGCGGTCGACGCCACGGGCCTCGCGGATCTTGTAGCCGATCTTCTCGTCGCGCTCATCGAGCTTGACGCGGACGCCGGCGGCGCGGAGCTCATCGGTGATCGAGCGCGCGTAGTCGCGGGTCTTCTCGGACACGGGCAGGACCTTCACCTGGCAGGGCGAGAGCCACGTGGGGAACTTGCCCGCGTACTGCTCGGTCAGCATGCCGATGAAGCGCTCGAAGGAGCCGAAGCCGGCGCGGTGGATCATGATCGGCTGCTTCTTGGCTCCATCCGAGTCGACGTACTCGAGCTCGAAGTTGTGCGGCAGCTGGAAGTCGAGCTGGATCGTGCCGCACTGCCAGGTGCGGCCCAGGCAGTCGGTGAGGTGGAAGTCGATCTTCGGGCCGTAGAAGGCGCCGTCGCCGGGGTTCACCGTGTACTCGAGGCCCATCGCGTCGAGCGCGTCCTTGAGGCCCTGCTCGGCGCGCTCCCAGTCCTCATCGGAGCCCATCGAGTCCTCGGGACGGGTGGAGAGCTCCACGCGGTACGGGAAGCCGAACTGCGCGTAGTAGGCCGTGATCAGGTGGGCGGTGTCGGTGACCTGCTCGGTGATCTGATCGGGGCGGATGAAGAGGTGGGCGTCGTCCTGGGTGAACTCGCGCACGCGGAAGAGGCCGTGGAGAGCGCCCTTGAGCTCGTGGCGATGGTCGAGTCCGGCCTCGGCGAGCTTGAGCGGGAGGTCGCGGTAGGACCGCGGGCGGCTCTTGTAGATGAGGCAGGCGCCGGGGCAGTTCATCGGCTTGACGGCGTAGTCCTCCTCGTCGATCTGGGTCGTGTACATGTTGTCCTTGTAGTGGTCCCAGTGACCGGAGGTCTCCCAGAGCGAGCGGGAAAGGATGACGGGCGTCTGGATCTGCTCGTAGCCGAACTTCTCCTGCATCTCCTGCCAGTACTGCATGAGGGCGTTGCGTACGCGCATGCCGTTGGGGAGCCAGAACGGGAAGCCCGGGCCGGCCTCGGACATCATGAAGAGCTCCATCTCGCGGCCGATGCGGCGGTGGTCGCGCTTCTCGGCCTCGGCGAGCATGCGCTCGTGCTCGGCGAGCTCCTCCTTGGTGGCGAAGGCCGTGCCGGAGACGCGGGTCAGCATCTTGTTCTTGGCGTCGGCCTTCCAGTAGGCGCCGGAGACGCCGGTGAGCTTGAAGGCCTTGAGGCCCTTGGTGTAGGTGAGGTGCGGGCCCACGCACATGTCGATGTACTCGCCCTGCTGGTAGAAGGTGATGCGGGCGTCCTCGGGGAGGTCGTCGATGTGCTCGACCTTGTAGGCCTCGCCGCGCTCGGACATGAGCTTGATGGCCTCGGGACGGGGCAGCTCGAAGGTCTCGAACTTGAGGTTCTCCTTGGCGATCTTTTTCATCTCGGCCTCAATGGCGGGCAGGTCGTCGTCGGAGATCTTGGCGTCGCCCGGGTCGACGTCGTAGTAGAAGCCGTTCTCGTTGGCCGGGCCGTAGGCGAAGGTGGCCTCAGGGTACAGGCGCTTGATCGCCTGGGCGAGGATGTGCGCGGCGGAGTGGCGGATGACGTGGGTGACCTCGTCCTCGGGAACCTCGGCCACGGTCCCGTCGTTGTACAGTGCCTTCATGGGTGAGCCTTTCGATCGATCACGTGCAGATGGCCCGGCGCCCGGCGCCGGAAAACGCGTACCCGCCTGCCTCATGGCAAACGGGTACGGAGCGGGCATGCGGGATGGGCGGCGGGGCCGCCGGCATGCCTATTGGATGTGCGTTCGGCAGTAGGGGCAGACCTTCCAGTGCGCGTCGAGCGGCTTGTGGCAGCTCGGGCAGACGTTGCGCACCTGGGTGTTGCAGACCGGGCAGACGACGAAGTCCTTCTCGATCGGGGTGCCGCACTGGGGGCAGCTGCCGTACTGGGCGAGCTCGCGCTCGCGGAGCGCCATGTCGAGCTCCTGCTCCTCGCGGTCGGCGAGGTAGGAGTTGGGACGGAGCACCAGGTAGGCGACGAGGCCCACGAAGGGGATGAGCGCGATGAGGCCCCAGAGCCACCACATCTGGGCGCCGCGGCGCCGCGCGTCGATGAAGACGTAGGCGACGGCGAGCAGGTAGAGGGCGACGATGAACGCGATGAAGAGATACACGACGGCCATCAGCTGCGGCGACATGAGCTCTTGGAGGAACCTCTGCATGGGATTCGCACCTTTCCGGTAGTGGCGACTTTGTGAATTATAGCGGGTGCAGGGGGTGTCCCCCATCGGGACACGCGATGCACATAGAAGGGGCGGGAGGCCGCGCGGGGCCGGGGCCGGAACCCTCCCCTCCCGCCGATGATGGTGCCTCTATGTAACCTTTAAGTTCAACTTGAGGTTGAGATTGCCGGCCCCTACCATGGTCGGAACGGCACCCGCTCCCGATTTCCGACCTTCGAGGTTTCACCTATGGACGCATCACCGCTTCGATCCCGCATCCTCCGCCGCACCGCCCGCGCCGCCTGCGCGGCCGGCCTCGCCGGGGCGCTCGTCCTCGCCGCGGCGCCGACGGGCACGGCCTGGGCCGCGAGCGCGGAGACCGCCTCCGAGCTCGCGGAGCTCGGCGACGAGGTGCGCGAGGCCGCCGACTCGTATGCGGGCTCGATGGCGCGCGCCCAGGAGCTCCAGTCCCAGGTGGATGATCTCGCCGACGAGATCATCTCGCTCGAGCAGGAGACCCTGCCCGCCGCCCGCGAGCGCGCCGGCGTGGCGGCCGTGAACCTCTACAAGATGCAGGACGGCTCGGCGAACCTCCTCGCCGCCCTCCTCTCAACCGACACGCTATCCGCCCTCTCTGACTTCGCCAAGTACCTCGGGGTGATCCAGGACACCTACGTCGCGGACCTCGACGAGCTCACCCAGGTGCGCGACGAGCTCTCCGATAAGATGGCCGAGGTCTCGGCCGCCAAGGACGAGGCCGCCGAGGAGGAGGCCGCGGCGGCCGCGTCGCTCGCGCGGGCGCGCTCGGCCCAGCAGGCCATGGAGGAGCGGGCCGCCTCCGAGGACGCCGCCGAGGCGGAGGCGGCGCGCGCGGCCGCAGCGGAGGCCGCAGCCGCCCTCGCCGCGGCCGAGGCCGCGCACGCCCCCGCATCGACTTCGAGCGCATCGGACGGCGGAGCCTCCGGTGGGGCTGCGGGAGGCACGGCAGAGGCGGCACCGAGCGCGCCCGCGTCGGACGGCGGCGCTGCGAGCGGGGCCTCAGGGGAGGCCGGCGCCGATGCGGGGGCCGCGTCGGGCGGGGCGTCCGGCGGCACCGGCGGATCCGCGGGCGACAGCTCCCCCTCCGCCGGCTGGCTCACCGGCGTCGCCTCCTATTACGGCATCGGCGACGGCTTCATGGGCGGGACGACCGCCAACGGCGAGACCGTCACCGAGACCTCGATGGGCATCGCGATGCTGAACGTCCCCTTCGGGACCCGCATCGAGATCTCCTACGGCGGTCGCTCCGTGATCGCCTACGTCAACGACCGCGGGCCCTACGCGCACGGCCGCGTCATCGACATGCAGCCCGCCGTGGCGCGGGCCCTCGGCTTCTTGAACGTAGGCGTCGGGACGGTACGGTACCGGTTCCTGTAGCAGCGGGAGGGCGCCCGCTCGACCTCTCGCGCGGGCGCTCCGGCCGAGCGGTCGGCCCGCCTTCCTCAGCTCCGAGGAGCGAGATTCCGCGCGGTCGCCATATGTTGTTCTAGCAACAGTTAACGGTTTGACACTTCGGTATACTCGCGCCACGTAGGAAGCGCGCCCGCGGGCGCCGCGAGAAAGGAAGCGCCATGCACGAGAAGTCCATCGACCTCGACGCGTCGGTATACGAGATCTGCACCACCCATCCTGAGGTCAAAGACATCATGGCCGGCCTCGGCTTCGACGAGATCACCAAGCCCGGCAGGCTCGCGACCATGGGCCGGTTCATGACGATCCCCAAGGGATGCGAGCACAAGAAGATCGAGCTCGCTCCCGTCGTCGCCGCGCTCCGCGCGGCCGGTTTCACCGTCACGGGAGCGGACCTCCCCCATGAGGAGGCGCGCGATGAGGCCGACACGGTCCCGACCGCCCGCACCCCCGCGGAGCGCCAGGAGCTCATCAGGCGCCTCCTCGAGCGCCTCGGCGCCGGCGAGGGCGTGGAGGACGTGCGCGAGGACTTCCGCCGCGGCTTCGAGTCCGTCTCGGGCAGCGAGATCGCCGCCGCCGAGCAGGCCCTCATCCGCGGGGGCGTGCCCGTCGAGGAGGTCCAGCGCCTCTGCGACGTGCACGCGACCCTCTTCGAGGGCGGCGTCCCCTGCGCCGCGCCGGCAGGTGCCTCCGAGGGGCAGCCGGGCCACCCCGTCCGCGTGATGCGCGAGGAGAACGAGCGGATCGTCGCCTTCCTCGCCCACGTGGCCGAGCACGCGGGCGTCGCCCGGGACCTCCCCCATGGCGCCTCCCTGGAGGACATGTCCGCACTCCTCGATCGGGACGCCGCCGCCTTCACCGCCGTCTTCACCCACTACAAGCGCAAGGAGGAGCTCCTCTTCCCCCACCTCGAGAACCACGACGTCACCGGGCCGTCCAAGGTCATGTGGGGCAAGGATGACGAGGTGCGCGAGGCCGTCGCGGGGACGCGCCGCCAGCTCGCCCGCGGCGTGGACGATGCGGACGCGCTCGCAGGCGCCGCCGAGCTGCTCGATGAGGCCGTGGCGGGGGCGCGCTCGATGGTCGACAAGGAGGAGAACGTGCTGATCCCGCTCTCCCTCGAGACGCTCACGGCGACCGAGTGGACGCAGATCGCCGAGGAGAGCGCGGAGTTCGGCTTCGCGTTCATCGACGAGCCCGCACGCTGGCGCGCCGACGCCCTGGAGCTCGCGAACGACCGCATCCGCGCGAAGCGGGCCGCGCTCGAGGGGGAGCCGGGCGCGGGCGCGGCGGGCGACGCCCCGGACGCGGCGGCGCCGGTCCGGCTCTCAACCGGCACCTTCACCGTGGCCCAGCTCGAGGCCGTCTTCAACACGATCCCGCTCGACATCACCTTCGTGGACGCCGACGACAAGACGTGCTACTTCTCCCACGGGGACACGCGCGCCTTCCCGCGGCCCAAGAGCTGCCTCGGCCGTGACGTGTACGCCTGCCACCCGCCGAAGAGCCAGGACATGGTTCGTCACGTGTTCGAGAGCTTCAAGAGCGGCGAGAGCGACTCCTTCGAGTTCTGGATCCACAAGGGCGAGGCCTTCCTCTATATCCGCTACTTCGCCGTCCGCGACGAGGACGGGAACTACCTCGGCGCGCTCGAGACCACGCAGGACATCACGAGGATCCACGGGCTCGAGGGCGACAACCGCCGCGGGGCCGACATACGCCGCGAGGCGCGGGAGGCCTGAGGGAACGGCGTAGCCACCCCCCCCCCGCGCGCGGGCCGGGGCGGCGGGCCGCTGCCCTCCCCTCCCGCTTCGTCACAGATCTCAGCCGCGCCGAGGCCGATTTCGTGAGAAAACGGTCATGCGATGGGACGGGCCCCGGAGTGTTCGCACACTCCGGGGCCCGTCCCTTTCCCGGGCATCGGCTTCCTCCCTATCCCCGCACGAGGCCCGCGACCTCACCGGCGAGCGTGATCGTGCCGGCGGCCACGAGCGGACGCCCGGCGCCGGCGAAGGCGTCGAGCGCGGCGGCGACCGTCGGGTGGACGCTCACCTCCGCGTCAGCGCGGCCCTCCCGTGCCAGCTCCTCGCGCAGGAGGCGGGCGAGCTCATCGGCCGGGAGGGCGCGGTCCGACGCGGTGGCCGTGACGGCGAAGGCGGGGAAGGCCGGAGCGAGCACGCGCAGGATCCCGGCGACGTCCTTGTCGGAGAGCGCCGCGATGAGCGCGGTCGGACGCCCCTCCCGCGCCGGCGCGAGCTCATCGAGGGAGGCTACGAAGTTCTCGCAGCTCTGGGGGTTATGGCAGGCGTCCACGAGGAGCAGGGGGTCGCGGCGAAGCACGTCGAACCGCCCCGGGGTGGGGCAGGAGGCGATGCGCGCGGCGAGGGAGGCGGCGTCGAGGGCGCGACCGAGGTAGGCCTCGGCGAGGAGCACCGCGCAGGCGATGTTCTGCCCCTGGTAGGCGGGTTTTGGCGCGCCCACCTCATAGGCGGCGTGGGTGCCCGGCACGCGGATGCGGAGCTCGTCGCCGAGGTGCGCGGGGATGTGCAGGACCTCATGGGAGACGACGATCGGCGCGGCACCCGCCTCGCGGCAGCGCGCGGCCATGACCGCCTCGACGCTCGGCTCATGGGTACCCTCGCCGAGCACCACGGCGCGGCCGGGTTTGATGATCGCCGCCTTCTCGCCCGCGATCTCAGCGAGCGTGCTGCCGAGGATCCGCATGTGATCGAGGCCAATGCCCGTGACGGCCACCGCCACGGGGTCCGTGGCGCTCGTGGCGTCCCAGCGTCCCCCGAGCCCCACCTCGAGGACGGCGACATCGACGGCCTCCTCGGCGAAGGCCACGAGCGCGGCGACAGTGAGCAGGTCGAAGGGGGTGATCGTGTAGGTGTCCTCCCCCGCCGCCGCGCGCCGGGCGTTCACGCGCCGGCCGGCCTCGAGGGCGGCCGAGACCCCGTGCGCGAAGGCGGCGTCGGCGATCGGAGCCCCGTCGACCTCCATGCGCTCGGGATAGCGCACGAGCTGGGGCGAGGTGTAGAGGGCGCAGCGGAGTCCCTCGCCGGCGAGGGCGGCCGCGCAGAAGCGCGCAGTCGAGGTCTTGCCGTTCGTGCCCGCGACCTGGATGCAGTCCATGTGCGCGTCCGGGCGCTCGAGCTCGTCGAGCATCTCCACGACGGTCTCCAGGAGCGGGCCGGCGTCGCCGGGGATGGTCCCGGTGTCGGCGGCGCGGACGACGGCCTCCTCGAAGGGAAGCTCGGGGACGGCGAAGGGGACGCGGTAGGGTGCGCGGGTGGAGGTTGGGGCGGATGCGGTGCTCATCGAGCGGTCAGCTCCTCGGTGCCGGACGGGCGGGTTCATGCGGGCGCGCGGCGCAGCCCGGCTCAGTCGGGGGACCGGGGGCGCACGCCCGGCAGGTGGTTTGCGGGTGCCGGTGAGATGGTAGCACGCGCGGCCCGGGCAGGTGCGGACGGGGCCCTACCCCCTCACGGCCGGGTGCGCGCCGTCCTCGCTCACGATGAGGTCGACCGGGCGGTCGTGGTCCTCGAGGGCACCGAGCGCCCCGAGGCTCTCCACGCGCTGGGCCTCGCGGACGAGGCCGATCGCCGTGCCCGGGAAACCGGCGAGGAAGGCGTCGTAGAACCCGCCGCCGTACCCCAGCCTGAACCCGGCCGCATCGAAGGCGAGGCCGGGGACGAGGGCGACGGGCGCCCGGAAGGAGGCGGGCGAGGCCGCAGGAGAGGCCGCCGCGGGCTCGTCCATGCCGAAGGAGCTCGGCACGAGGTCCTCGAGGTCGCGGACGATGTGCCAGGTGAGGGCCCGCCGCCCCGCCACGCGCGGGAGCGCGACCGCCGCGCCCGCCGCGCATGCGGCGTCAATGAGGCCCCGCGTGTCCACCTCGGGACCGAAGGAGAGGTAGGTGAAGACCGCGTCGGCCTCCCGGAAGGCGGGGAGCGCGCAGGTGTGGGCGCAGATCCGCTCGTCGGCGGCCCGGCGCGCCTCCTCCCCGAGCGCGGCGCGCACGCGGAGCATCCGGCGCCGGAGGCCCTCCTTCTCCCCCGCCGCCGTCACGCGAGGCTCCGCTCCGCGGCCTCGACCACGTGCGCGGCGAGGACCGCCGTCGTCACGGCGCCGATGCCGCCCGGCACCGGCGTGATGGCGGCCACCAAGGGCTCCACGGCGTCGAAGGCGACGTCCCCCACGAGCGCGCCGGCGTCCTCATCCCAGTTGATGCCGACGTCGATGACCGCCTGCCCCGCGCGCGCCGCCTCGGCGCCGATCACGCCTGCGCGTCCGGCGGCCACGACGAGGACATCGGCCCGACGGCAGGCGGCGGCAAGGTCGCGCGTGCGCGTGTGGCACATCGTCACGGTGGCGTCGCGCGCCTGCAGCATGAGGGAGACGGGCCTGCCGATCACGAGCGAGCGGCCGACGACCGTAACCTCTGCTCCCGAGAGCGCGATTCCGTAGTGGTCCAAGAGCTCGATCACAGCCGCGGCCGTGGCGGGCGGGAACCCCACGCGCTCGCCCGAGAGGACGCCGAAGAGCGATCCCGCCGTGATGCCGTCCACGTCCTTGGCCGGGTCGAGAGCGGCAGCGGCGGCCGCCCCGTCAAGATGGGCCGGGAGCGGGCGGAAGAGCAGGCAGCCGTGGACGGACGCGTCGGCGCTCACCTGCTCGATCACGGCCATGAGGTCTGTCTGGGAGCAGTCGCCGGGGAGGATGTGGCGCACCACCGCGATGCCCGCCTTCTCGCAGCGCTTGCAGGCCCCGCGCTCGTAGGCGACGTCATCGGGGCGCTCACCCACGCGCACGACCGCGAGGGTGGGCACGACCCCGCGCTCGGCGAGGGCCGCGGCGCACTCGGCCGCGCGCTCGGTCAGAGCGGCCGCCACCGGGGCGCCGCGAAGGAGCTCGGCCATCCTAGGCCCGCCCCCTGATGAGGTCGGTGATCCGCTCCGCGAGCCTCTCCGCACGGGGCACGTACTCCCCGAGGTAGTCGTCGGCCTCGGCCTCGAGGGCGGCCGCGAAGGCGCGATCCGCCAGCCCGGTGGTGTTGACGAAGACGTTGACGCTCGCCGACCTGAGGGCCGCCGCCGCCAGCGCGGCGCCGCAGGCGATGTCGGAGAGGAGCATGCGGCTCCCCTTCTCCCCCATCTCCTCGAGCAGCATGACGACGTAGGCGAGGCTCCGGATCATCTCGAGCGGCGCCTCGGCGGCGCCGGCCGTGGCCCGGTCGATCTCAGACCGCCGGGTGGGATCCTCCTTCGGGAGCGCGTAGGCGCGCGCGACCGGCTCGAACGCTGCGGCGTCGGCGTCGATGAGCGTGAGGAGGGCGCCGCGCAGGCGCTCCCCCTCGGCGATCATGCGCTCGATGTCCTCCTCGCGCGCCGCGTCGTCGCTCTTCCCCCGCGTGAAGCCGCCGCACATCATCGCGAGCGACGCGGCCAGTGCGCCCACGAGGGCCGATGCCCCGCCGCCTCCCGGCGTCGGCGTGCGGGCGGCCACGCCGCGCGTGAACGCCTCGAGGGAGAGCTCGGGGAGCACGGGGGTCGGATTCGTCTCGGTCATGCGGGTATCCTCCTTTGATCGTCCGGACGCGCCGGGGTCCGCCTAGAACAGACCCGTGATCTTCCCGTCGGCCGTGACGTCGATGTTCAGGGCCGCGGGCCGCTTCGGCAGGCCCGGCATCGTCATGATCGAGCCCGTGAGCGCCACGATGAAGCCAGCGCCGGCCGAGACCTTGAGGTTCCTGACCGTGACCGTGAAACCCGAGGGCGCGCCGAGAAGCGCCTGGTCATCGGAGAACGAGTATTGCGTCTTGGCCATGCAGATGGGGAGCCCGCCGAAACCCTGGCTCTCGAGTGCGGCCGCCTGCTTCTTGGCCGCGGGCGTGAGCTCCACGCCGTCGGCGTGGTAGATGCGCCGGGCGATCGCGTCGAGCTTCTCCTGGATCGTGCCGTCGAGCCCATAGGAGGGTGCGAAGCGGGCCTCCCCCTCCTCGCAGAGGCGGACGACCTCGCGGGCGAGGGCCTCGCCGCCCGCGGCGCCACGCGCCCACACCTCGGAGAGGGCCACGTTGACGCCGAGCTCGCGGCACTTCGCCTCGACGAGCTCGAGCTCGGCGGCGGTGTCCGTGGGGAAGGCGTTCACGGCCACGACGACTGGGAGCCCGAAGACATCGCGCATGTTCCCCACATGTTGCAGGAGGTTCGGCAGGCCGCGCTCGAGGGCCGCGAGGTCCTCGCGGGCGAGGTCGGTCTTGGCCGCGCCGCCGTGCATCTTGAGGGCGCGCACCGTGGCGACGACCACGCAGGCGTCCGGCGCGAGGCCCGCCATGCGGCACTTGATGTCGCAGAACTTCTCGGCGCCGAGATCGGCGCCGAAGCCCGCCTCGGTGACCACGTACTCGCCGAGCTTGAGCGCCGTCTTGGTGGCGATCACGGAGTTGCAGCCGTGCGCGATGTTGGCGAAGGGGCCGCCGTGCACGAGGGCCGGCGTGTGCTCGAGGGTCTGCACGAGGTTCGGCTTGATGGCGTCTTTCAGGAGCGCCGTCATGGCTCCCGCCGCGCCGAGCTCGCCCGCCGTGACGGGCGCGCGGTCGTAGGTGTAGGCGACGACCATCCGGCCCAGGCGCTCCTTCAGGTCGGCGATGTCGGTCGCCAGACAGAACACGGCCATGACCTCGGAGGCCACCGTGATGTCGAACCCGTCCTCGCGGGGCATGCCGTCGGCCACGCCGCCGAGGCCGTCGACGATGTTCCGGAGCTGACGGTCGTTCATGTCGACGGCGCGGCGCCAGGTGATGCGGCGCGGGTCTATGTTGAGCTCGTTGCCCTGCTTGATGTGGTTGTCGAGCATGGCGGCGAGCAGGTTGTTCGCCGCGCCGATGGCGTGGAAGTCGCCGGTGAAGTGCAGGTTGATGTCCTCCATGGGGACCACCTGGGCGTACCCGCCGCCGGCGGCGCCCCCCTTCACGCCGAAGACCGGGCCGAGCGAGGGCTCGCGGAGCGCCAGCACGGCGTCCTTGCCGATCTTGCGCAGGCCGTCGGCGAGGCCCACGGACGTGGTGGTCTTGCCCTCTCCCGCCGGCGTGGGCGTGATCGCCGTGACGAGGACGAGCTTGCCGGCCTCGGGGCGGTCGGCAAGGGCGTGGATGTCGACCTTCGCCTTGTACTTGCCATAGTGCTCGAGCTGGTCGTCTGTGAGGCCGATCCCGCGGGCAACCTCGGAGATGGGGAGCATCTCGGCTTCCTGGGCGATCTCGATATCCGACTTGAAGTCCGCCATGTTCGCGTCACCTTTCATCCCAAGGGCCTCCCGGCCCCGTTGTCCCTGCCATCCAGTATGCCGAGAAACCGCGGCCGCGTCGAGACGCCCCGCCCGCCCTGCGGGGGACGGGCTGATCGCGCGTGGCGCCGGCGCCGAGGTCGAGCGCCCGGCCGCCCCCCTTTCGTTACGACTCTCGGCGCGAGAGCGACCGCGCCCCGGCGACGAAGACCACCCAGGCGAGGGCCGCGAGCACGACGAGCTGCAGCCCGAGCGCGGCCACGAGCGCCACCTCGTTCGGGAACTCGACCCAGGAGAAGAGCCGGCAGGCCAGCGCGAGCCCCGGCAGGGCGCAGGCGAGGGCGCCCAGGATCATCGTGAGGTACACGGCCACGAACGCCGATCCGCCCTTCACAACCTGCGCCTCGTTCTCCCAGTGCAGGCGCGGGAAGAAGGCGCCCTGCGCGATCGAGAAGAGGCTCAGGCTGAGCGACGCGGCGGCGAGCAGGACGAGCAGGTAGGCCGTCGAGGCCAGGGGCACCTGCACGGCGAGGAGCAGAACCGCAACGATAAGGAAGATGACGGCGTCGCCGTGTATGGAGGTCAGCAGCTTCGAGACGAGGTAGGTCCGCCAGTCAACCGGGAGCGCGCGCAGGAAGAAGAAGTCCTCGCCGTCGCGGCTCACCGAGAGCGTCGCGGCATACCCGCCCATGCCCATGAACACGCGGATGAGCAGCAGGCCGAAGGCGGCCACGAGGAGCGGGAAGCTCCCGAAGGAGAGCATCGCGGACATCGAGGTCACCATCGCGAGCATGGCATCCAAATCGACCCCCTCACGCGAGAGCTGGAGGAAGCCCACGACCGCGAAGATCGCGATGAGGTAGACGGGCATGAGCAGCGGCCCCAGCACGAACTGGTTGAAGAATACCGGGGTGCGCACCATGGTCTTCCAGTCGCGGTCGAGGGCGGCGGCGAGCGCCGAGCGCGCCCCGGTGAGGGCGCCGAGCTCGGAGGCCTCGAAGGTCCGGGTGCGCCGGGCGCCGCCCGCGGCCGTGAAGCTCCGCATGCCCTCAAGGTACCAGCGGCTCGCGAGCACCGAGACGAGGGCGAACCAGAGTGCCGCGCCGGCGAGCGAGGCCCCGAGGCCGAGAAGCGTCTCCAGGGGATCGGCCGAGAGGGCCTGGGTGGCGAGGAGGGCGGGCGGGCACACGATGCCGAGCGCGATCGAGGCGGGTCCCGTCGCAAGGGCAGCCGACACCCCGGCGACGGCGCTCGCCGGCCCCTCGGACTGGGCGATGACCTGGATGCCCACACCGAAGCAGAGGGCGAGGACCATCACCACGACGCCGAAGAGGCGCGAGAAGCGGTCCTTGTCGTGAGCGAACCTCGAGAAGCGCATCAGCGCCATCGTGAGGGCGACGACCGCGAGGTTCGCCGTCAGGGCGCAGATGGCGAACGCGAGGACGAAGCGGGCCCAGATGTCGGGCGGGGCCGCCTGCGACCAGAGCGCGCCGAGGCCGAGCGGCAGGATGAGCATGCTGCCCGCCGAGGCGCTCAGGATGTAGTTCGCGAGCTTCGCCCACATCACCGCCGTGGGCGCCACGGGCAGCGTGAGGTAGTAGCGGTTGTCACGGGCGAAATAGAGCAGGTTCACCGCCGCGTAGACGCCGGTGAGCAGCATGACGAGCAGGAGCATGCCGGCGGATGTCCGCAGGAGCGCCGCAGGGGCGAGCGGCCCCATGCCCATGCCCGCGTAGAAGAACGCCGCGGCGAGGCCGAAAAGGGCGAGACCCTGAACGGCTTTGAGAACGGCGGGCGGCATGGTGCGCCGAGCGCCTACGCGGCGCGACGAGCGCGCGCCGCCTCCCAGCCCGGTCATGCCGAGGTCGTCGGCGTTGTTCTCGCCTTTCCGCATGACGCGGAAGAGGATGCGGAACTGCTCCCAGGTGAAGCCGTCAGCGGCAGGGCGCGCGGGCGTCGCCATCCTAGCGCACCTCCCCGGCGTCTGCGCCGTCGAGGCTCGCGAGCGGCGAGGCGTCGGCCGTGAGCTCGAGGAACATCTCCTCGAGCGAGCCCTCGGAGTGGAAGTGCTCGCGCATCTCGGCCACCGTGCCCACGAAGATCAGCTCGCCGTGGGAGATCACGCCCACCCGGTCCACGACCTTCTCGGCCACATCGAGCACGTGGGTGGAGAAGAGCACCGTCTTGCCGGCGTCCGCGTGCTCGCGCATGCTCTGCTTGAGCTGCCAGGCCGCCGTGGGGTCGAGGCCCGTCATGGGCTCATCGAGGATCCAGTTGTCGGGGTTCGGCAGGAGCGCGCCCATGACCATGATCTTCTGGCGCATGCCGTGCGAGTAGGACTGGATCTGGTTGTCGAGCTCGCCGGCCATGCCGTAGGTGGCGGCCAGGCGCTCGATGCGCTCGGCGCGCACCTCGGTGGGCACCTCGTAGAGGTCGCCGATGAAGCGGAGGAACTCATGCCCCTTGAGGCGCAGGAGGTGGTCGGGGGAATCGCCCACGAAGCTCATGCGGCGCTTGGTGGAGAGCGCCTGGGCCGACACGTCGTCGCCGTCGACCGTGATCGTGCCCTCCGTGGGCGCGAGGACGCCGATGATCATGTTGAGCAGAGTGGATTTGCCGGCGCCGTTGTGCCCGAGCAGGCCGAAGATCTCGCCGGGGCGGATCTCGAGCGTGAGGTCCTTGACGGCGAGGGTCGCCCCGCCGTCATAGCTCTTGCTGACATGGCTGATCTCGATCATGGCCGCTCCTTCTGCGGAAGATGACGGGACCCGGCGGGCGCCGGGACCTCATGGGGAGGCACCGGCCCGGGCGTTCCGGGCCGGCGACGGGAATGCGTCAGCTAAGAGGTGAAATCGGCGAGCTGCTCGTTCAGCGTCGCGATCGTGGCCGTGAGCTCGGCGACGCGGTCGCGCTTCTTCTGGATGATCTCGGGGGCCGCCTTCGCGATGAATCCCTCGTTGGCGAGGGTGCGCTCGGTTGCAGCGAGCTCCTTCTCGTCCTTGGCGATCTCGCGCTCGAGGCGGCCCCGCTCGGCGGCGAGGTCGACCTTGCCCTCGAGCACGACGTAGGCCTTGACGCCGCCCTCGACCACGGCGACGCTGCCCCGGGGCTTCTCGACGTCAGCCCCGACCGTGAGCTCGACGTTGGCGAGCGAGGCCGCGAGGGCGTCGAGGGTCGCAAAGCGCGCGGTGTCCGCCTCGTCCATCACCGCCGTGAGCGCGAGGTGCTCCTTGGGGCTCAGGCGGTAGCGGGCGCGGGTGGAGCGGGCCGCGGAGACGACGGTGCGCAGGAGCTCGAAGGAGCGCTCGGCCTCCTCGTCCACGAAGCGCTCGTAGCGCGCGGGCTCGGGCCAGGCGGCGACCATCAGGGCGTCGGCGCGTCCGGGCGCGCCGTCGGCGAGCGCGGTATCGAGCCAGCTCTCGGGCATGGTGTCCCAGACGGCCTCGGTCACGAAGGGCATGAGCGGGTGCATGAGGCGCAGGCTCGTGTCGAGCACGAAGATGAGGTTCCGCTGCGCCTGGAGGAGCGCCGCGTCGTCTGCGAGCCGGGCCTTGGTCACCTCGATGTACCAGTCGCAGACCTCGTTCCAGAAGAAGGACTGGACGCCGCGGGCCATCTCGCCGAAGGTGTAGCGCTCGATGCCCTCGGTCACCATCTTGGTGGCGCGAGCGAGGCGCGAGAACATCCAGGCGTCGGCGGCCGTCTCGGCCACGGGCTCGCCGGGGGTGTAGCCCTCCATGTTCATGAGCAGGAAACGGCTCGCGTTCCAGATCTTGGTCACGAAGGAGCGCGCCTGCTCGGTGCGGGCCGAACCCAGGAACTCATGCGTCTTGGGGTCGATGTCGGCGTCGAACTTCACATCCTGGTTCGTGGTGCAGAGCGTGAGCAGGTTGAAGCGCATGGCGTCCGCGCCGTAGCGCTCGATGAGCTCCATCGGGTCGACGCCGTTGCCCTTCGACTTGGACATGCGGCTGCCGTCCTTGGCGAGGATCGTGGGGTAGATCACCACGTCGTGGAAGGGTACCTCGTCGAGGAAGTAGAGCGAGCTCATGATCATGCGGGCCACCCAGAGCGCGATGATGTCGCGGGCGGTCACGAGGGCCGTCGTGGGATGGTGCTCGGCGAGCTCGGCGGCGTCCTGGGGCCAACCCTGCGTGGCGAAGGTCCAGAGCTGCGAGGAGAACCAGGTGTCGAGCACGCTCTCATCCTGGTGGACATGGGCGGAGCCGCAGGTCGGGCAGGTGTGGACGTCCTCCATCGAGGCATCCTCCCATCCGCAGTCCTCGCAGTAGAAGACCGGGATGCGGTGGCCCCACCAGAGCTGGCGCGAGATGCACCAGTCCTTCAGGTTCTCCATCCACGTGGTGTAGGTCTGGGTCCAGCGCTCGGGGTGGAAGGTCACGCGCCCGTCGCGGACGGCCTCGAGGGCCGGCTCCTTCAGGCGGTCGACGGCGACGAACCACTGCTCGGAGAGCCAGGGCTCGAGCACCGAGTCGCAGCGGTAGCAGTGCATGACGGAGTGCTCGTGGTCCTCCACGTGGTCGAGGAGGCCGTGCTCCTCGAACCAGGCGAGGACGGCCTCGCGGCACTCCTCGCGCGTGAGGCCCGAGAACGCGTCGTAGCCGTCAACGACGACGGCGTGCTCGTCGAAGATGTTGATCTGCGGCAGGCCATGGGCCTCCCCCATCGCGAAGTCGTTGGGGTCGTGCGCGGGCGTGACCTTCACGAAACCCGAGCCGAAGTCGGCGTCGACGTGCCAGTCGGAGAAGATCGGGATCTCGCGGTCGACGATGGGGAGCCGCACGGTCTTGCCCACGAAGGCGGCCTTCTCCGGGTCCTTCGGGGAGACCGCGATGCCGGTGTCGCCGAGCATGGTCTCGGGGCGGGTCGTCGCGATGACGATGTAGTCCTGCCCGTTCACCGGCTCGGTCAGCGGGTAGCGCAGGTGCCAGAGGTGGCCCGCCTCGTTCTTGTACTCCGCCTCGTCGTCGGAGATCGCGGTGGTGCAGCTCGGGCACCAGTTGACGATGCGCTCGCCGCGGTAGATGAGGCCGTCGTGGTACCAGTCGACGAAGACGCGGCGCACGGCCTCGGCGTATGCGGGGTCCATCGTGAAGCGCTCGTGCTCGAAGTCGATCGAGCAGCCCATGCGCTTGATCTGCTCGACGATGATGCCGCCGTACTCGTGCGTCCAGTCCCAGCAGGCGTCTATGAATTTCTCGCGGCCGATCTCCAAGCGGCTCACGCCCTCGGCCTTGAGCTTCTTGTCGACCTTGGTCTGCGTGGCGATGCCCGCGTGGTCGGTGCCGAGGATCCATCGCGTGGAGCGGCCGCGCATGCGCGCCATGCGCACGATGGCGTCCTGGATGGAGTCGTCGGTGGCGTGCCCCATGTGGAGTTTGCCGGTGACGTTGGGGGGCGGGATCGTGACGGTGCAGTCCCCTACGCCTGGGCGGCGCTGGTAGTAGCCTCCGTCCAGCCACTTCTGAAGGATGGCCGGCTCGGAGAGGGCCGGGTCGTAGATCTTGGGGCTTTCAGCCATAGATGACACCTCGATCGTCGATGTGCAGGTGGACATAAGAATAGCACGGACGAGCGGGGCCATCGCGGGCGGCCGCCCGTCGTCTCGCCTCCGGGACCGGGGGGAGCCGCCGGGCGGGGCGTCCTGATCTCAGGGGCGGCCTGGCGGGCGGCCACGGAGCCGCGAAAACGACGAGGCGGGCCCGTCGGAGCGGATCTGCCGTCCGACGGGCCCGCCTCACGGAGGGCGTATGGGGGCCTTTACGCGGCGCGGGGCACGCGCACCGGCTGCTCCTCGCCGCGGGCGGCCGCAGCCGTGACCACGACCTTCGCCACGCCCTCCTCGGAGGGCAGGTCGAACATCGTCTGCTGCAGCAGCTCCTCGCAGATGGAGCGCAGGCCGCGGGCGCCGGTCTTGCGCGCGAGCGCCTTCGCGGCGATCTCGTGGAGGGCCTCCTCCTCGAACTCGAGCTCGCAGTCCTCCAGCTGGAACATGCGGCGGTACTGCTTCACGATGGCGTTCCGGGGCTCGGTGAGGATCCGCACGAGGTCGTCCTCGTCGAGCGCCGCGGTCTGCGTGATGACCGGCGTGCGGCCCACGAACTCGGGGATCATGCCGAAGGCGTTCAGATCCTGCGGGAGGACCTGGCGGAGCAGCTCGTTCTCGTCGGCGCTCGTGGGCCCGGCGATCTCGGAGTTGAAGCCCACGCCCTTGTTGCCCACGCGGTCGGACACGATCTTGTCGAGGCCCACGAAGGCGCCGCCGCAGATGAACAGGATGTTGGTGGTGTCGATCTGCAGGAGCTCCTGCTGGGGGTGCTTGCGCCCGCCGGTGGGCGGGACGCTCGCGACCGTGCCCTCGAGGATCTTCAGGAGCGCCTGCTGGACGCCCTCGCCCGAGACGTCGCGCGTGATCGAGAGGTTCTCGGCCTTGCGCGCGATCTTGTCGATCTCGTCAACGTAGACGATGCCGATCTGGGCCCGCTCGATGTCGCCGTCGGCGGCGTTGATGAGCTTGAGCAGGATGTTCTCGACATCCTCGCCCACGTAGCCGGCCTCGGTGAGCGCCGTGGCGTCCGCGATCGCGAAGGGGACCTCCAGGATGCGCGCGAGCGTCTGGGCGAGGAGGGTCTTGCCCGTGCCCGTGGGGCCGAGGAGCAGGATGTTCGACTTCGCGAGCTCGACGCCGGCGAGGTCGTCGGCGGCGGAGAGGGACTCCGGCTCACCATCGCTCGCGTCGAGGTCGGCGCCGCCGCCCTCGAGGACGCGGCGGTAGTGGTTGTAGACGGCCACGGACATGGCGCGCTTGGCGTCCTCCTGGCCCATCACGTACTGGGAGAGCTCGTCGTAGATCTCGTGGGGGGTGGGCACGCGGCGGATCAGCTCGTCGGCGACCTCCTCGGTCGTGAGCTCGGCGGGCTCCTCCTCCGGGGCGATCGCGGGATGCTCATGCGGCAGGGGCATGCCGTACTGGGCCTGGGCCATGAAGTCCTGGGCGAGCGACTCCTCGAGGATCTCAGAGCAGGCCGCGACGCACTCGTCGCAGATGAAGGTGTTGCTCGGCCCCTTGACGAGCTTGCGGACCTGATCCTGGGTCTTGCCGCAGAAGGAGCAGCGCACGGGGTCGGTGGGCTGGGCGCCCTGCGGGATGTCGGTGCCGTTGTTGTCTGCCATTACTCGTTGCCCTTCGCGGCCTCATCGCGCGACGTGACGATGCGGTCGACGAGCCCGTAGGCGAGCGCCTCGTCGGCGGTCATGAAGTTGTCGCGCTCGGTGTCTGCCTGGATCTGCTCGACCGGCTTGCCCGTGGCCTCGGCCAGGATCTGGTTCAGGCGCTGGCGGGTGGCACGGATCTCCTTGGCCGCGATCTCGATCTCGGTCTGCTGGCCGCGGGCGCCGCCCGAGGGCTGGTGGATCATGACCGAGGAGTTGGGCAGGCAGAAGCGCTTGCCCTTCTCACCGGCGGCGAGGAGCACCGCGGCCATGGAGGCGGCCATGCCCACGCAGATGGTGGAGACGGCGGGCTTGATGTAGTTCATCGTGTCCAGGATCGCGAGGCCGGAGGTGACCTCGCCGCCCGGGGAGTTGATGTAGAGCGAGATGTCCTTCTCGGCATCCTGGCTCTCCAGGTGGAGCAGCTGGGCGATGACGAGGTTCGCCGTCACCGAGTTGACCTCCTCGCCCAGAAAGACGATGCGGTCGTTCAACAGGCGCGAGTAGATGTCGAAGCTGCGCTCGCCGCGGGGCGTCTGCTCGATGACGTAGGGCACGAGCGCGGAGTCGATCCTCGATATCATGGGGTTCCCTTTCTCTCGTTCGCCCGAGATGGGCGAACGGCGCCCGGCCGCGGAGTCGCGGGCCGGGGCGCCGTACGATTCATCCGATTGGTTCGGAGCTACTGTACCCACTCAGGCGGGACGCTACTCAGCGGCGCCGTCCTCCTCGGAGTCGGCATCGGAGGCGTTCTTGGCGAACTCGTCGACCTCAGTGACCTTGGCGTTCTCGACGAGCCAGTCCACGGCCTTGGAGCGGCGGATGGAGTCGCGCACGGCCGGGATGCGGCCCTCGGCCTCGAACTGGGCGCGGCTGGCGGCCACGTCGGGCACGCCGGCGCGGTCGAACTCGGCATCGATGTCCTCATCGGTGACCTCGAGCTTGAGCTCGCGGGCGAGGGCGTCGAGGGCCAGGGACTCGCGGGCGACGTCCTCGGCCTGGTGGTGCAGGTCGTGCACGAACTGGTCGGAGGTCAGGCGGTTGGCGGCGAGCCAGGTGTCGAGCGTCATGCCCTGGGCGGAGAGGCTCTGCAGGAAGTTCTGGCCGAGCTCCTGGAAGACGGACTGCTCGTAGTCGGAATCCATCTCCTCGAGCTCAAGGCGCTCGGCAAGCTTCGAGACGGCGCGGTTCTCCTTGAGCTGCGGGAGCTTGGAGGTCTTGTCGGCCTCGAGCTCGATCTTCACGGCGTCGCGCATGGCGGCGATGTCGTCGAAGCCGAAGTTCTCCTTCACGAACTCGTCGGTGAGCTCGGGGATCTTGCGCTCGCGCACGGACTTGACGGTGACCTCGACCTTGGCCTCGGGAGCGCCCTCGACCTCGGGGGTCCAGGCGATCTCACGGGTCTCATCGGCCTTCATGCCGATCAGGGCCTCGTCGAAGGCGGCGGGCAGGCTGCCGGCGCCGACGGCGAGCATGCGGCCCTCGCCGGCGAGCGCCTCGGCGTTCTCGATGTTCTTGATATCGGCGGTGACGTAGTCCTCGTTCTCGATCGCGCGGTCGACGTCCTCGAAGGTGGCGTGATAGCCCATGAGCATGTCGATCTGGGCCTGGATCTCGCCCTCGGTGACCTCGGCGGGCGGCATCTCGATCTCGACGGGCTCATAGGAGGAGAGGGCCGGCGCCGGACGGAGGGTGAACTCGACGGTGTAGGTGTAGTCCTCGCGGTCCTTCACGATGTCGATGTCCTGGTAGTTGCCGTCCTTCACGGGAACGATGTCAAGCTCGTTCAGGACGCGCGGCTCGGAGGCGCCGATGAGCTCGTTGGTGGCCTGGGCGAGGACAGCCTCCTTGCCGAGCATGTTGTCGACGACGGGGCGGGGCGCCTTGCCGGCGCGGAAGCCCGGGAAGCGGTACTGCTTGGCAGCGGAGCGGTAGGCCGACTTGATGGCGGCGTCGACCTCGGCGGCCGGGATGGTGACCGTGGCGGTGAGCTTGGCGTCGACGACGTCAGAAGCAGAGATGTTCAACGTTCCTCCTCATACTCTCGGCGTTTTGGGGGAGCCGATGACCCCTGTTGACGACTGGATCGCGGGGCTGCGCTGGTGCGGGCGAAAGGACTCGAACCTTCACGGGAAGCCCACCAGAACCTAAATCTGGCGCGTCTACCAATTCCGCCACGCCCGCAGCGTAGTCACAGCCTGCACATGATAGCAGATGGAGCGGGGTCCGCGCGGGCGAACGTTCACGGAGGCGCGGGTCACACGCCTTCTGCATGGCGGGCGAGGCGCGGACGCTGGGGCGGGCGAGGTGGCTTGCAGACGGGCCCCGGCCGACGCGGTTTTCCCGCGCGGGCCGCGAATCTATCCCGATCCTGAACGATACCTTACCGGTTCCTTCCCTTTTTCTAACCCTCCTTATTTGAGGTGTTTTCGCAGGTACATTGCTGGTATAGTCCTCTCATGGACACCGTGATCTTAAGCCATAGGACCGCCCTTCGGGCGATCCGCGCCGAGCGTGGGCGGCGGGGCTCCCTCACTTGGGAGCGGCTCTCCCCTGCCGCGTCGGCGCGGGTGCTCGAAGGCGCCGTGGCGAACGCGGGCGCCATCGACCGCGAGGAGCTCGTCCGCGCGGGCGCGCTCGGGAACGAATCGGATGAGGTCCACGTGCTTGTGGGCACGGCCTCGCGCCGGAGGACCCGGCCCGGCATCCGATCCCACGTGGCCGGCACGCGGAGGTCCTGGCTCTCCTTGCTGAGGATCAGGCGGGGGCTCTATTGCTGCTCTCCCCTTTCCGTCGTCGTGCAGCTCTCGCGGGCACATCGCGTGGGCGAGATCGCAGCGCTCATGATGGAGCTCATGGGAACGTACTCCCTTGATGCCGAGGCGACCGATCGCGCCTGGGATTCCCGTGCGGAACGCGGCGTCTCCGTCGAGCCTGAGGGTCCTCAGCTTCACCTCGGATGCGACCCCGCGCTCGATGCGGGGCGCCTCCGCCGCGCCGCCACGCTCCTGCGGGGCGGCGGGGGTGCACGCGGGTTCGTGCGGGCGGCGGGCTTCGCGCTCCCCGGGGCGGCGTCTCCGATGGAGACCGTCATGGTCGCGATGCTCGCGGCCCCGAAGTCGCTCGGCGGCTTCGGCTGCGGGAACCTCTCCCGCGCGGGGATCAAGGTGAACTGGCGCATCGAGCTCACGCCGGAGGCGGCTGCGATCGCGAAGATGCCCTATGTCATACGCGACGCCTACATCCCCGCCGCCTCATCATGCTTCGAGTACAACGGCGGATACCACACCCACGAGCGGGCCCGCCTGCACGACGAGAACAGGAACGCGGGCCTCACCGCGATGGGCATCGAGCCCATCGTGATCAACCGTGAGCAGATCCGCGACGTGCAAGCGCTCGAGTGCATCGCGAAGCGCGTCTACCTGCGTGCCGGAAAGCGATACCGGCAGACGGTCGCGGGATATCGGGAGCTGCAGCATGACCTGCTGCACGGGCTCCGCATCGGGAGCGGTCTCCCGCCGGCTTGACGCGCACAGCGCCCAGCTTTGATTATTCATATGCGGTTGCCCCGATCTCGGGTGGCGCCTTTGGCGGCACCTCCGCTGATGCCAAAGCAAGCGACCTGGTTATGAATGGCTAAAATGCACTTTTTCTCCGAGTGGAAGGGCTTCGAAGCATATTTATATATGGTCACTTTGCCATGTAGTCGGGACACTCAGGGCAAAACGAATAACTATATATATTGATGCAGCGAGCGGACCCAGTCTTTGCTATGCGCAGAAAGTGCATTTTCGCCATTCATAACCAGGTCACCCGTTTTGGGCAGATGAACCAGCAAAACCGAGTGTCTCATCGAGGTCCGAGGGCGCGGAGAGCGGCGCGGGGATCCCCCACGCGCCCGCATACGCCATGCGAACAAAAAAGGGGGCGGGGCCGCACGGCCCCGCCCCCTTGTTCGCAAGCTGCGACCGGGACCTAGACGATGCCCTGGGCCATCATCGCATCGGCCACCTTCTTGAAGCCGGCGATGTTCGCGCCGACCACCAGGTTGCCCTCATGGCCGTACTCCTTCGCCGCGTCAGCCGCCGCATGGTAGATGCCGACCATGATGTCCTTGAGCTTGGCGTCGACCTCCTCGAACGTCCACGACAGCCGCTCGGAGTTCTGGGACATCTCAAGCGCGGACACCGCCACGCCGCCGGCGTTGGAAGCCTTACCCGGGCAGAACGCGATGCCCTGCTCGATCAGGTAATCCGTCGCCTCGCGCGTGGTGGGCATGTTCGCGCCCTCCCCCACGACCGTGCACCCCGCGGCGGCGAGGGCCTGGGCGTCCTCGAGCGCCAGCTCATTCTGGGTGGCGCAGGGCAGCGCGATGTCGCACGCCACACCCCAGACGCCGCGGCCCTCATGGTAGGTGCAGCTGGGATGCATGCCGGCGTACTCGGAGAGGCGTCCACGGCGAACCTCCTTGAGCTCGTGGATCGCCGCCAGATCGACGCCCTCGGGCTCGAAAATCCAGCCCGTGGAATCGCTCATCGTCTGCACCACGGCGCCGAGCTCCGCGGCCTTCTCGGCTGCGTAGATCGCCACGTTGCCGGAACCTGAGATGTTCACGCGCTTGCCCGCGAAGGACTCCCCGCGCTCGCGGAGCAGTTCCTCCACGAAGTAGACGAGGCCGTACCCCGTCGCCTCGGTGCGCGCGAGCGACCCGCCCCAGGTGAGGCCCTTGCCGGTGAGCACGCCCGTGAACTCGTTGCGGATGCGCTTGTACTGCCCGAAGAGGTACCCGATCTCGCGGGCGCCCGTCCCGATGTCGCCCGCCGGGACGTCGGTGTCGGGCCCGATATGGCGGCAGAGCTCGGTCATGAAGCTCTGGCAGAAGGCCATGACCTCGCGGTCGGACTTGCCCTTGGGATCGAAATCGGAGCCGCCTTTGCCGCCGCCGATGGGCAGCGTCGTGAGCGAGTTCTTGAAGATCTGCTCGAACCCGAGGAACTTGAGGATGGAGAGGTTCACGCTCGGATGCAGGCGCAGGCCTCCCTTGTAGGGGCCGATCGCGCTGTTGAACTCGATGCGGTACCCGCGGTTGACCTGCACATGGCCCGCGTCGTCAACCCAGGGCACGCGAAACATGACGACGCGCTCGGGCTCCACGAGGCGCTCAAGGAGGCCGGTGGCCTCGTAGGCGGGGTTCGCGTCAACCGCCGGCGCGATGCTCGTGAGCACCTCGTCCGCCGCCTGGATGAACTCCGGCTGGTCCGCATAGCGCTCGTTCAGCTCGTTGATGATTCGCTGTGTGTAACCCATATGTGCTCCTTCGCGATGTCTCGGCTGGGCGCGTGGCATCCCACGCGCGACTTCCGGGGTGAATAGTAGTACCGCCCCGATCTCGGGTGCGGACGAGCGCCCGCTTGAAACGCGGACGCAATATAGATGTGTCGTCCCTGAGGTGAACCGCGCGCCCGCTCGCACATGGACGAAAAAGGGAGGGCCACCGCATGGATGGCCCTCCCCTCCCACGTCAGATCAGCTCTGGACGCGGTTCATGTCGATCGAGCGGCTTACTGCTGCTCCTCGTCCTCGCGGAAGCGCTTCCGGAAGAAGAGGGCGAGCGAGCCCATCGCGGCCAGAACAGGCGTCAGGATCGTCCAGTCCGCCTCGTCGCCGGTCTTGGGCAGGACCTTGCCGGACGTGCGCCCGGAGGTCTTCTTGCCGCCCGACGTGCCGGTGCCCGAGCCGGACGCGCCGTCAAGCTTGGCGGCGGCGTCGGCGAGGGCCTTGTCGAAGGCGTCCTTCGCCTCCTGGGAGGCGTTCTCGTACGCGTCGGTGTCCTTCGTCTTACCGGCGTTGTCGATCTCCGTCTGGAGACCGGACTTGTCGGTGGCCTTGCCGTCGAGCGCGCCGGCCGCCTGGTCGAGCTTAGCCTTCGCCGCGTCGACCTCGGCCTGGGTGGCGCCGTCCTTGGCGTAGACCGCCTCGGCCTCCGCGAGGGCCTTGTCGTAGGCATCCTTGGCGGCATCCGAGGCGTTCTTGTAGCCGTCGGAGGCCTTCACGCCGTCGGAGGCGTCGATCGAGGCCTTGAGACCGGACTTGTCCGTCTCCTTGCCGTCGAGCGCGTTCTTCGCGTCCTCGAGCTTCTGCTTCGCGGCGTCGGCCTCGGCCTGGGTGGCGTCGGGGTTGCCGAGCACCTCCTCGGCCTCGGAGATCGCCTGATCGAGCGCGTCCTTCTTGTCTGGGGACGCGTTGTTGTACGCGTCGGTGCCCTGGGCGTCCTTGGCGTCGTTGATGGCGGATTCGAGCTCCGAGGTGTCGGTCGCCTTGCCATCGAGGTTCTTCACCGCGGCGTCGAGGTTCGCCTTCGCGGTGTCGACCTGGTCCTGCGTGGCGGTCGGGTCGTTGTAGACCTTCTCCGCGGCAGCGAGCGCGGCCTCGAGGGCGGCCTTCGCCCCATCGGAGGCGTTGGCGAAGGCGTCGGTCGCCTTGGAGTCGGTCGCGGCGCCGATCGAGGACTCGAGCGCGGTCTTGTCGGTCGGCTGGCCGTCGAGCGCGTTCTTCGCGTCCTCGAGCTCCTGCTTCGCGGCGTCGACCTCGGCCTGCGTGGCGTCCGGGTCCGCGTTCACGGCATGGGCCTCGCTGAGGGCCTGCTCGAGGGCCTGCTTCGCCTCATCGGAGGCATTGGTGTAGGCGTCGGTGCCACGGCTGTCGTTCGCATCGGTGATGGCGGTCTGGAGGCCGGACTTGTCCGTCTCCTTGCCGTCGAGCGCGTTCTTCGCGTTCTCGAGGTTCTCCTTCGCCGTGTCGACCTGGTCCTGCGTGGCGGTCGGGTCGTTGTAGACCTTCTCCGCGGCAGCGAGCGCGGCCTCGAGGGCGGCCTTCGCCCCATCGGAGGCGTTGGCGTAGGCGTCCGTGTCCTTCGCAGCGTTCGCATCGTCGATCGCCGCGCCGAGCTCGTCTGTGTTGGTCGGCTGGCCATCAAGGGCGTCGATGGCGTCCTTGAGCGCCTGCTCGGCCTCCTTCACCTCGGCTGCCGTGGCATCCGGGTTGTCGCGGACCTGCTCGGCGGCGTCGAGGGCATCCTCGAGGGCCTGCTTGGTCTCATCGGAGGCGTTCTTGAAGGCGTCGTCGCTCTTCACGCCGTTGGCATCGGTGATGGCATCGATGAGCGAGCTCTTGTCCGTCTCCTTGCCGTCGAGCGCGGAGGCCGCGTCGGCGAGGGCCCGCTCGGCGGCGTCGACCTGGGCCTGGGTGGCGGCCGGGTCGTCGCTCACCTTCTTGGCGGCGTCGAGGGCCTCCTGGTAGGCGTCCTTCGCGTCCTGGGAGGCGTTCTTGAAGGCGTCGGAGCCCTTGACCTCGTCCTCCTTGCCGATCTCGGCCTGGAGGCCGGCCTTGTCCACGGCCTGCTCAGCGCTGACCGTCACCGCCACGTCCACGGTGTCGACCGTCCCATCGGAGTAGGTGACGACCACGGGAACCGAGTAGGTCCCGGCCTCGACGCCGGACGCGTTGAAGGTCACGGCACCCGTGCCCGCATCGATCGAGGCGGCGGCGGGGGCACCGGAGCCCAGAGCGTAGCTCACCGTGGCAGGAGGCGTGGCCGCGCTGCCGTCCGCGTGCAGTTTGAAGGTGGGGGCGGCACCGGAGGACGACTTGCCCTCCTCGACCGAGATGCCGGTGTAGACCGGCTCGTACTTCTTGTTCTGCGCGCGCAGCTCGACGACCGTCTTGGAGGCGGTGTCGTCGATGAAGTCCTTGGTCGCCGTGATGGCGATGGTGGTCTTGCCGTCCTCGAGAAGCGCGGCGAACTCGGAGAGATCGACGGAGAACGTGCCGTCAGCACCAGTCTTCACCTGGTAGTTCGTCGTGGTCTGGCGCCAGTACGGGCGGGGATCAACCTCGTTGGCCGCCTGCTGCGTGTTGACCGTGACGCTGATGTGGACGTCCTGGGGGATGCCGTCGGTCTGGTTGTCGAGGGTGTCCTTGGAGCCGTCGTCAACCGTGACCCGGCCGGTGAGCTTGTTGTCGTCGGAGAGCGCGAGCTCATCGTCGACGATGTCCACCGCGGCACCGGCCTTCGAGAAGGTCAGGCGGTTCGCGGTCTTGCCGTCGGTGTTGGCCTTGATGGCGGTCTCGGCGTCCTGCGTTGTGGACTCGAGGGACTTCACCGTCGCCTTGCCCCTGGCGTAGGTGATCGTCATCTCGTTGATCGGCTCGGACCACTGGCCGCTGTCGAAGAGCTGGCGCGAGTTGTTGACGTTCACCGTGCCGCTCGAGACGAGCCAGGTGTCTTTGCCGGTGTTCTGGGTGAGGTTGATGTCGAAGAGCTCGGGCTGATCGACGTTCATCGTCGCGCCGCTGCCAACGTTGATGGCGGAGAGGTTGCCCGCACCCTGGGCGGCCACCGTAAAGGTCGAGTAGGGGTTGGCGCTGATCGTGGCGCCGGTACCGAGGTTGACGATATTGCCGCTGTAGGTGCCCACATTCTTGGCGTCGACGGTGAAGGACGCGCCCTCCTCGACGTTGATGGCCGCACCGGCACCGGTCAGCGTCACCGGGGACACGGTGTTTGCCCACTGCCCGCTGGTCGTGATGTTGAGCGCCGCGCCCTCGCTGACCTCGATCGTCGCGCCGCCGGTCATGGTGATCGCACCGGAGAGGCCCTTGTCGCCACTCTCCTGCTTGACGTCGACGTTCAGGGTCGCGCCCGACTGGAAGACGAGGTTCGAGCCGTTGAGGTCGATACCGTAAGAGTATCCTCCGGCAGGCGTGGGTGCTCCGCAGTCACCTTGGAGCGCGGGGCGATCGTGACGTTGGCGCCCTCCTCAACGATGACGCCGGAGCCGCCGGACTTGATCTCGAGGACGTTGCCGGCCTCGGTGGCCAGGGTGACGTTGCTGCCGGCCTTGAAGATCGCCGTGCCGCCCTCGATGACCTGCTGGTTACCGCTGCCGGCGGTGTTGTAGGTCTTGCCCGTCGCCGCGTTGGTGAAGCTGACGACCGACTTGGCCGTCACATCGCCGTAGTAGTTGATGTCGCCCTTGGTGGCATACACCATCTGCGAGCCCGTGTAGGTCACGTTCTCGAAGTTGTAGGTGCCCGCGTTGGAGACCATCGAGTAGTAGTTCTGACCGTAGAGGTCCAGGTTCTTCATGGTGACGGTGACGTTCTGGTTGGTCGTCGTGCCCGTGCCCATGTTGAAGGCGTAGGTGCCGAAGTCCAGCGTGTAGCGGCCGCCCTCAGCGGACTCGATCACGACGCTCCGCTTGCTCGCCGCGTTGTTGATCGCGTTCTGAACGGTCTTCGATCCGCCCGGCACGTCGTTGAGGTCGATGTTCGCACCGATCTTGATGATGGGGGCCGTGCCCTTCGTGAGCGCGTCGATGAACTCCTGCGCTGTGGTGACGGTGACGGACTCGCCCTCGGCTGCCGGCAGCACGGCCACGTCGCCCGCGACACGGGAGGCCGCCTGCGCGAGCACCGCGTTCAGGCTCTCCGCCCGCGCCGGCACCACGCCGGCACCGCCGAAGACCAGGGCGGCCGCGGCCGAAGCCGTCACCGCGAAGCCGAGGCGCCGCGACGAGGGGCGCGCGAAATGGGCCGGGGGTTGTCGATGTCGTCATAGATACTGCGTTTGAAATGTTCCATACCGCATTCCTCACACTCGAAATTCACATAAGCGACTGTTTTATACCCTCTTACGGAGTGGTTACACAACCGCTCTTACGGTTCGGATGCTAACAAAGTAAATTTGCTGTTTCAATTACCTATTTAGTATTTGACCTGCGTTTTTGAAGTCTGTTCATAATTTATTCATACCCCTTTAAGCGTGCAGGTTACGCAACTATGCGCGGTAAGGGACAGTCAGATACTCAGTGTATAGT
>JAXEGS010000040.1:0-6270 GCA_034102905.1 Collinsella sp.
CCCTGCTCATGCTCAGGTGCGGCGACTGCCAGCCCCAGCTCCCGGGTCGCCCGGTGAAGGCGAGGAAGAAGGGCGTGAAGGGAGCGAAGAGCGTTGCTGCCTAGGCTAGCCCCTTGTCACACAAACTACCGAAGCCTCGAAAACCTTCAGCAAAGTGCCGAGGTTTGTTAGCGAGGAATCGAAACCTTCAGCAAACCGCCGAGATAATGCTTCCACCCGGAGGCGGCTTCTCTTTCAGGGCATCGGAGCGCGCCGTGGAATGGGGCGGATGCGTCCCGAGTCCCGTGCCTGAGGCCGCGCGCCCGCTCCCGGCCGTACCAGACCAGCGCCCCGACCTGCTCCTCTCTCCACATCACACCTGAGTCCTGCGGTTTTCCTGTTGTTCCGCATCGTCGGCCATCGGGGTCGTGTGCGGGGGCGTTTCATGGGGAGAATAAGACGAGTCAACATGAGCGAAAGGAAAGGTTGAGCACATGCGTGAACAGGAGATCGGCAGCATGCGCATCGAGCTGCCGGACGATCCGGGGCCGTCGGGCCGCGAGGGCTACGGGATCATAGCGTTCGAGGAGCTTCCCAATACCCGTGACCTCGGCGGCCTCATCGGGGAGGGCGGCCGCCGCGTCAGGCAGGGGGCGCTCCTCCGCTCGGGCGCGCTCGGGTTCGGCTCCGCGGAGGACCTGCGCCGCCTACGCGATGAGTACCGCCTCGGCCTCGTCGTCGACCTGCGAAACGACAACGAGCTTGAGGAGGTCCCCGACCCCATGGAGTTTTTCCCGCGCGCCCGCTACGTGCACGCGAACATCCTGCACGGGCAGACGACGGGTATCACGCAGGAGCAGGCTGCGCGTGTGCGCCGCGCGCAGGAGCGGGCCCGCGAGGCGAACGACCCCGTCGTCTTCATGGAGCTCCTCTACCCGCACCTCCTGCTCGACCCTGCAGGCATCGAGGGCTATCGCTCCCTGCTCCGCTCCATCCTCGAGCTCGAGGACGGCTCGGCGCTCTGGCATTGCTATGTGGGCCGCGACCGCTGCGGCATTGCGTCCGTCCTCGTCGAGGTGGCGCTCGGCGTGGACCGCGCGGATATCGAGAACGATTACCTCGCCACCAACATCTACGCCCCGCGGCAGCTGACCGTGGACGGCCCGGCGAGCCTGCGCTCCCTTGGGGCGGCCTGGGACGCCGCAGACCGCGAGTTCGGCGGCATGCTCGGCTACATCACCGGAGCGCTCGGGCTCGATGCCGCCGACATCGCCGAGCTCCGTGAACGCTACCTGGAGCCTGCGGCCTAGGCCGGTGCTCGGGCCTCGGCTCGGGTATCCTTTGGGGCCGAGTGATCTTGAACACAGCGAAAACGGAGCAGATATGATCATCGAGAAACATGCCCTCTGGGGCGACGAGGCCACGCCCGAGCACCCTGCGACCTTCACGGCCTACCTGGCCGATCAGCTGCCGAAGGCGAGCGCGGAGACGCACCCGGCCGTGGTGATCGCGGGCGGCGGCGGGTTCACGCACATCGCCCCGCATGAGCAGGAGCCGGTCGCCCTCGCCTTCCTCGCCCGCGGCTACCAGGCGTTCGTCCTCGATTACGTGACGAGCGAGACGGGGGACGTATCCTTCCCCCATCCCGAGGCCGACCTTGCCCGGCTGATCGCGACGGTCCGCGCGAACGCCGCCGCCTGGCGCGTCCGGCCCGATCAGGTCGTGGCCGTGGGCTTCTCCGCGGGCGGATTCATCACGGCGTCCGTCGCCGCGGGATGGAAGACGGGCCCCTTCGCCGCGCTCGCCTCCGCCCGTCCCGAGCAGATCCGCCCCGACGCCGCCATCCTCTGCTATCCGGTGATTGACTTCTCCTACATCCGCGCCATCAAGACCCGCGATCCGCGAATTGATCTCAGGGTTCCCAAGACGGGCGGCAAGACCGGCCGCGACCTCCTGAACGACTTCCTCTCGATGGTCGTGGGGGGAGAGGCCACCGACGAACGGCTCGCCGAGGTTTGCCCGACCACGCACGTGGGCCCTGCGGTTCCCCCGACCTTCATCTGGGCGGCGGCCGATGACGCGACCACACCCGTGGCCCAGCTCTACCCGTTCGCGACGAGGCTGGCGGAGGAGGGCATCACCCATGAGCTGCATGTCTTCGACCGTGGCGGCCACGGGCTCTCGGTCGCCGCGCCCCAGACGGAGGCCGAGAACGCCGAGCTCGCCCAGGCGGTGCGGCCGTGGCTGCCGCTCGCGCTGAGCTTCCTGGAGCGCCAGGGCATCGCCTGATCCCGGCGCGCTTCCGGGGCCGGTGACGTGAGCGCCGCCTGGCGCGCTTGAAGAATGAAAAGGACGGCGGCCCGTCGGCGGGGTGTCTCGCCGGCGGGCCGCCGTCGTCACGCTGGTGGGCTTGGCGCGGGCCGCGCCCTCGGGCCTCGCGCCCCGTTACCTCCCGCGGACCTCGACCTGGCAGCTCGCCATGGTTGCGAGGGCGGCCTCGTGCGCCGCGGGCGTGACGCCGGCGCAGAGGCGGGCGTCCACGCTGACGGGCACCTCGGGGAGGGCTGCCTTCACGATGAGCGCGTTGCTGACCACGCAGATGTCGGTGCAGACCCCGCAGAACTCGATGCGGTCGATCGGTTGCCGGGCATGCTCGGCAACGAGCCAGTCGGCAAGCGCGGGGGAGCCGAACGTGGGCTTCTCGAAGACGGGGGCGCCCCGCCGCTCGCGCACCGCCGCGAGGGGCGCCACGAGCTCCCAGCCGGGGGTGCCGCGCAGGCAATGGGGGACGGGTAGGTTCCGGCCCTCCTGCGTCTCGGCATAGGAGGCGTCGTGCGTGTCGAGGGTGAAGGCGACGGTGCCGTCGAAGGCATCCGCGTGCGCGGTGAGCGGTTTGACGATGGCGGCCGCTTCGGGTGTGCCGAGCGCGCCGGTCACGAAGTCGTTTTGCATATCGATGACGATCAGGTACTCGTTGCCCATGATGCTCCCTTCACGGCGTTGGGGATATGGTATCCGAGCGGCCCGCGCCAAGAGGCCTTGAGCGGCATGAAAAAGGGCCGCGCGCGGCTGCGAGCGGCCCGGTAGACCCATCTTGGGGGATGGCGCGGCGGCGCCTACTCGCCGTCGATAGCGTCCTTCACGCGGTCGGAGACCTCCTTGGCGGCACCCTTGGCACCCTCGACCAGGCCCTCCGCCTTCTCGACGGCGGCGTCCTTGACGTCGCCCGCGTTGTCGGCGAGGTTCTCGGCGGCCTCCTTCACGTTGGACGCGACCTCCTTGGCCTTGCCCCCGACCTGGTCGACCAGGCCCTCGCCCTTGAGCTCGCCATCACCCGTGATGTCGCCTGCGACCTCCTTGGCCTTGCCGGCGACCTTGTCGAATGCTCCGTTGTCAGCCATGGAATCCTCCTTGGTGTCCGTGGGACCAGCTTGTCCCTTTCCCGTCTTCTAACCAGTTTGATCTGGTTCTATTCAATGATGAATAAAACAACATGTCGTTCGAAATAGTACATCTGTACATATATCGGACAGCGGGACGGCGATAAACGGCCCACGGCGGGCTGCCGGTGCGCATGGGGCATAATGGCAGCGTGAGAAAGGACGAAACCATGTACGACAACGGACCGGTGCTTGGCCGCAACGATACCTGCTGGTGCGGCAGCGGCAAGAAATATAAGAAATGTCACCTCGCGACCGATGAGCGCCTGCAGGAGCTTTGGGATGCGGGCGAGGAGGTGCTCCCGCGCGACCTGCTGAAATCGCCCGAGGACATCGAGGGCATCCGTCGGAGCGCCGCGGTGAACATCGGGGCGCTCGACGAGGTCGCCCGCCGCATCAGGCCGGGCGTGAGCACGGCGGAGATCGACCGGTGGGTGCACGACTACACGGTGGAGCGCGGTGCGATCCCCGCTCCGCTCGACTATGAGGGCTTCCCCAAGAGCTGCTGCACCTCGGTGAACGGCGTGGTCTGCCACGGCATTCCGTCCGAGGAGGAGATCCTCGCGGAGGGTGACATCGTGAACGTCGACTGCTCCACGATCCTTGACGGGTATTTCTCGGACTCCTCGCGCATGTTCCTCGTGGGGGAGGTCTCCGAGGAGCGGTGGCGCCTGGTCGAGGTCACGCGAGAGTCGATCGAGCGGGGGCTTGCCGCCGTGAGGCCCTGGGGGCACCTCGGCGATGTCGCCCATGCGGTGCAGGAGCACGTTGAGGCGGCGGGGTACTCGGTGGTTCGCGAGTTCGGCGGCCACGGGATCGGGCTCGAGTTCCATGAGGATCCGTTCGTCGGGTTCGTGGGCGAGCCGGGAACGGGGACGGTTCTCACGCCCGGGTTCTGCTTCACGATCGAACCGATGGTGAACGCGGGCGCGCCCGTGATCGATATGAACGACCCCAACGGCTGGACGGTGCGGACGAAGGACGGCTCCGATTCTGCTCAGTGGGAGGTCCAGCTCGTGGTGACCGAGGACGGCTATGAGGTCCTGAGTCGCTAGCGGGCGGGGTGGTTTTGGGTTTTGCGGCGGGCGCCGGCGCTTCGGCGTCGGCTGCCGGTTGCGTCCCGGTTGTGGCTCGTGGCGAGTTGCGTTTCTTGCGACTCTGCACATCGTCTCGGGGGCACCTCGGGTATGGATCTGAAAACCGCAGGTCGCGGCGGTTGCGATTTTGACGGCTGTGCACCCCGGTGTGCACAGCCGTCAACTTGTTTCAGAAAAAGGTGCATAGGCGCACATAATGCAACTCGGATTCAGAGGAGGCGCGGGTGCGCCGCGCCCCCGGCCCGGTTGCGTTTTTTGCGGCTTTGCACCTTTTCTCAAAACAAACTGACGGCTTTGCATAGACCCATGCAAAGCCGTCAAAAACGCAACCGCCGTGATCTGCGGATTTATGTTCAATACTCAGGGCGTGGCGCGGGAGGTGTACAAAGCCGCACGAAACGCAACTGCGACCCGTCGGCCGCCCTGGGCTCCTATGTGAGCTGCGGAAGCGAACTGCCCGACCGCCCGCGCTCCGGCGTGCGGATGCGGAAGAGACCGTGCCGGTTGCAGAAGGCGAGGAACGTCCCGCTCTGGCTGCGGCGAAAACGTGCCTCCGCGAGCTGCTCGGGATAGAGCTTCCGAAGCTCGATGCCGCCGGTTGTCACATATGCGATGAAGCTGATGAAATGCTCCTTGGTCATGGGATGGTCGAGGGAGACGCGCCAATCGTCCTCGATGGGTTCGACCGTGATGGCATGCGCGCCATCGGCCTCCTCGGCCTCCTGCGGGATCAGCGGGTTTCCGCAGCAGGAGAAAGACCCCTCCCCGAGCGCGGTGACGACGTTCCCGCAGATCGGGCAGACGTAGAACTGCGCCCGCGTGACATTGCCGGCGCGGTTGGCGTTTTCGCGCACGTCCCCCGTGAGGAGCTCCGCGACGGAGACCCCGAGTGCTGAGGCGAGCGGCTCAACCAGGCTGATGTCGGGGAGGCCGCGCCCCGATTCCCATTTCGAGACGGCCTTGTCGGTGACGCCGATGCGTTCGGCAAGCGCGCGCTGCGTGAGCCCCCGCTGCTCACGGAGGTCGCGAACGGTATCGGCGGTGATATATGCTGACATGTCGGTTTCCTATCCTAGAGCGGGTCATGGCTGCGCGGCCGCCGCAACGTGCGCGCCGGGTGCCGGCTCGCTTCTGCCACCCGCGCCGGAGCCATTATGGCGTGCGCGCACGGCCCGCGCCACCTACGACCCGTAGAGTACCGCATCCAAAACAAAGCCCCGCCGGCACGGGGCCGGCGGGGGCTGCAACCAGGTGTGTGGGCTTAGCTACTCATCGACGGTGTAATACTCTGGCACCGCTTCGATGCGCTGGACGTCGGCCTCTGTGATGAACTCGACCTTGACCGTGTCACCCTTCCTCCAGGTGGTGACGTTCGCGAACGTTTCCGTCCTGACGTTGTTGGCATCATAGATGCCGATATTGAGGCTGACATCTGAGAAATTGTACTCGGAGGTGTTTTGAACGTTTGCCACATAGGTTTTGAACGTTCCTCCGTATGGATCCTCCTCTGCCTCCCAATTCGCATTGGAGATCAGAGCGGTGATCGCATCCTTTTGGGCGGTTTTACGGTCGGCCGCCTTCCCGTTGCGCAGGAGCTCGTTAAAGTCGTCCGCGTATTTTTGAGGCTTCGGTAGTTTGTGTGACAAGGGGCTAGCCTAGGCAGCAACGCTCTTCGCTCCCTTCACGCCCTTCTTCCTCGCCTTCACCGGGCGACCCGGGAGCTGGGGCTGGCAGTCGCCGCACCTGAGCATGAG
>JAXEGS010000041.1:0-37399 GCA_034102905.1 Collinsella sp.
CGCGCGGTCATGTGCGTGGGTGCCGCCCTGCTGGCGCGCACGGGTTCGAGCGCGGGATGTCGCGCCGCGGAAACGGAGCGGAGTGGGCGAACCACACGGGTTCGGTTGCGCTGCGGGCACATCTCGCCACTTTGCTGAAGGTTTCGGGCTGTCGTTGGCAATCCTCGGCACTGTGCTCAAGGTTTTCAGGCCTTCGTCGGGTAGAGGCTCATATCGGTTCGACATAATGCCTGGTCAGCGAGGCACGTTTTCAGCGGCTACGCTCGCTGCTCAGCAAAACCTTCAGCAAAGTGCCGAGGTTTGTTTCGAGAATCCCGAAACCTTCAGCAAAGTGCCGAGGTTTGACGCCAGCCACTGGTACGCAGCGCCCGAGCGCGCGCCCGGTGCGCAAAAGAGGGGGCTCGGCTGAGCCGAGCCCCCTCTGATAGCGCCCGCCGCTTTCCGTCCTAGCGGCGTTTGCGCAGGTGGAGCGCGCCTGCGGCCGTAGCAATCACGCCGACCACGGCCGCCACCGCACCGGCGACGAGGCTCGTGTCGCCGGTCCGCGGGAGGGCGCCGCGCTTGCCCACGGTCTTGCGCGCCGTCCTGCTGGCGCCCTTCGTACTCGGAGACGTCGACGAGCCCCCGTTACCCCGGGGATCGCCCTGGCCCTGCTGCTGGGATTCGCTGCCGCTTCCCTGGTTCCTCTGGCCGGAACCCGGGTTTCCGTTTCCGGAGCCCGCGTTGCTCGTGTCGCCGTTCGAGCTGGAATCCGAACCGGACCCGTTGCCGTTGTCCGGATCGCTTGGATCCTCCGCCTCGCCCCCATAGGGTGTGATCTCGCTCGATCCGGGATGCTCGCCCGCGCCGCCGGTTGCCGTGAGCTTGTTGGCGCGCACGAGCACCGTCTTGGCCACGGCGTCGCCGCCCGTGCCGCGCCGGCCGGTCACCGTCGGGTAGCCCTCGGGGGCGGAGTCGCCGCCCTTCGCGGTGAGCTCGTCGACATCGACGAAGCCCGACCCGCTGATGCCGTCGCCCGCGTCGCGCTGGTAGGACTCGCCGCCCTCTGCCTCCGCTGCGCCAGGTCCGGTGATCTTCGAGCCCTCGCCCATCACGATGCCGTGCCCGCCCTTGGACGGATACACGGCGCTGACCTCGCCGCCCTTCGCGGCGAGCTTGGAGCCCTCGGCGAGCTTGAGCGCGCTTCCGGGCTTCATCTCGATCGCGTTCTGGCCCGCCAGGCTCGAGGCGCCCTCATCGCCGGCCACGGTGTTGGTGCCGCGCACCTCGACCGTGCCCTCGACCACCACGGGGCTCGTGGGGGTCGGCGCATCGAGCGAGCCGTCGGTCAGGTAGTGCGCGTGGCTGTTGAGGTCGAGGTTCTCGATCGCGGAGCCGTCGTGCAGGGTGACGGTGTTGGTCGTCGTGGCGTCGGTGCCGGAGATGGTCCCGTAGACGTCGACCGGCCCGAAGACCACCGAGTCGACGAGCGTGAGCTTGGCGCCCTTCTCGACGATCACACGCACGCTCGAGTTGATCTTCATGTTGTTGATCGTGACGTCGGCCCCGGCCGGGATCGTCAGGGTCTCGCTGTCGTAATCCTTCTCGCCGCTGCCGATCTGGCCGTACACGCCGCTCTCATGGCTGCCGTAGATGTTCTTGAGCTGCGTCGGCACCGTGGCGTTCTCGGTGTTGTGGATCTCGTAGGGCTCCATATCCCAATCGGAGACGCTGGGGTCGAGCTGCGAGAAGCGCGTCTTGAGGGATTCCGTGCCGCTGTAGATCCTGAATGGGATCTGGTTGGTCGTGGCGCTGCGCGCGCCGTCGGTGACCGTCGCGCTCACGTAATAGGTGCCCGGCGCGTCGGGCGTGCCGTTCACGTAGACCGTGTCGTACACGAGCGACGCGCTCATGCCGCTGCCGGCCGGCGTCACCGAGAAGCTGACCTTCGCGTTCGGGTTCGCGCGCTGGAACTCGAGGATGCCCACGGGCGCGCCCTCGCCCTCGGCAACGGTGAGCTCGAGCTTGTTGGTCGGCGTGTTGGTGAGGCCGCCGCCGGAGCTCGCGGAGGCGCGGGCGGCGAAGGGCTGGGACGACGCGGCCGGACGCGACGCGGAGCCGGCGCTCGCGGACGCCTCGGCGGGGAAGGGCTGCGCGGCGCCCTCGGTGGCGGCACCGGTCGGCGACCCCGTCTTGCCCGTCGTGGACACGAACGCCTGGATCTCGCCGGAAAGCGAGGCCGTGATCGGCTCGACGACCGCGATCCGGAACGTCTTCGTCGCCACGTCCTTCTCGCCGTCGGGCTTGGTCGCCGACGCGGTGAGCGTGACTTCGTATGAGCCGGCCTTCTCTGCTGTCCCCGTGAGCGCGAGCTTGCCGCCCTCGATGGTGGCCGTGAGCCCCGACTCCGTGTCAACATGGGCGCTGAGCAGGGCATCGTCGGCCGCGGTCCCCTCAATGCCCACATCGACGGACTGGCTCACCTCAGCGCCCCGCACAACCGTCTCGAACGACTCCCGCTGGACGCTGATCGCGAGCGGCGCGTAGGCGTCGGCCTTGGGCGTGCCGATGTTCTCGGGCTCCTTGGTCGTGCCCGTGTAGGTGGCCGACCCGTTGTTCTCGATCTTGCCCGTGGCGAAGGTGCAGTTCTCGAAGATCGCTGTCCCGTTGACGATGGGCGTGTTGGAGAAGTTCACGTTCGAGAAGGTCACGGTCGCGCCCTCATCGACGGTGACGGTCGCGCCCTCGTTGGCCTCCGCCCGGCTCGTGCGGTAGAAGTCGATGTGGTCGACCGTGATGTTCGAGCCGGCCGGGAAGACCACGCTGAGGGCGTTCCAGTAGCCGAACTGGCGGGTCTTCGGGCCCTCGGCGGTGAAGAAGCCGCCGTCCCATCCGCGGAGCAGGGAGAACGAGGTCGGGATGGTGACCGTTCCCTTGTCGGTGATGTCGGTCTTGAGCCTGAACTCGTTCGCCCCTTGCGAGACGGCGCTCGCGAGCTGGCTGGAGAGGCCCGGGTAGGTGTCCGACATCGTGTAGACCACGTTCTCAGCGGCTGCGCGCTCCGCGGCTGCAGCGGGCTGGGCGCTCTCTGCGGCGAAGGCGTGGGCGGCGGGCAGGCCGAGGCCCGCGAAGATCGCAGCGGCGGCGACCGCGCCTCTGATGGACATGGGTGTGCGCATGATTCCTCCTGTCTCGGGGACACGTTCCGTCCCCAGTTAACCGTGTGTAACTCTGTTATAGTAACCCATATCTAACACATACTGTTTCAGAGTTAGCAATTTAGCATGATGATTTTCGAAACCCGTACGTTCTTCGCTTTCGACGTCCCGTGCACCCTGGTGGCCGCCGGGCCTGCGGCCCGTGCCGCCCTCGCGTCAGCGGAGGAGCTGTGCCGTCGCTACGAGGGCCTGTTCAGCCACACCCGCGACACCTCGGATGTGTCCCGGCTCAACCGCGCGGCGGGCGCCCGCATCACCGTCGACTCCGAGACGGCCGAGCTCCTGCGCATCTCGCTCGCGTACTGCGCGGTCTCCGGCGGCCGCTTCGACATCACGGCCGGCGAGCTCGCGCGCCTCTGGAACTACCACGCGGCACGGGTCCCCTCCGAGGCCGAGATCAAAGCCGCCCTCGGGCATGTGGGGTACCGCGGCGTCCACGTGGAGGGAGCGGAGGCCTGGCTCGATGACCCGGAGGCGCGGATCACCCTCGGCGGCACGGCCAAGGGCTATATCGCCGACCGGGTCCGGGAGCACCTCCTCGCGAACGGGGCCGTGGCGGGTATGGTGAACCTGGGCGGCAACATCGCCATGTACGGCACTCGGGAGGACGGTCTGCCCTGGGAGGTCGCCCTCGACGACCCGCTCGCCCCCGGATCGGTGGCGGCCATCATCGAGGTGGGGGAGGCGGCGGTCGTCACGAGCGGCGTCACCGAGCGCACCTTCGTGCGGGATGGCCGTGCCTATCATCACATCGTCGACCTCGCCACCGGGCGCCCCGTCGTCACCGACATCGCCTCCGTCACCGTGGTCTCCCCCGAGGCGATGGTCGGCGAGGGGTGGTCGACGACCCTCCTCGCGGCTGGATCGGCGGCTGCGCTCGCCCTTGCCGCCGAGCATGGCCTCGAGATCGCGATCATCCGCGCCGACCGGACGATGCTCACCACGCCCGGTCTCGCGCCCCGGGACCGCCGCCTGCCCGCCCATGGGTCCGCGGCGCTTCCCGTTCCGGTCCTGCGGCTCCCATAGCGCCGGCCCGGCATCCGGCCCCACAGCACACGGACCCGCACAAAGAAGGCCCCCGGCTCGAGGAGCTGGGGGCCTTCCGTTGGCTTCGATGCGCTCGGTGCCGATCGGTTTAGCTGTCCGTGTCGGTCCCGGTGCCCGCGCCCGTCGAGATCACGAGCGCGATCGTGGCTCCGGCCTCCTGCTCGCCCGTGGGCGAGTAGGAGATCACGCTGCCGCGCGGGACGGTCGAGCTCGCCTCGTTGCTCGACACGTAGTAGCGCAGCCCGGCGTTCGCGAGCGCGCGCTGGGCCTGCTCCTGCGTCATGCCCTCGAGCCCGAGGCTGTCGACGTCGACGGTCTCCTTCTTGGCACCCTTGGAGACGACGAGCGTCACCTCGGTGCCCTTCTTGGCGCTGCCGGTCACGCTCTGGCTCATGACCTTGCCCTCGGCGTAGTCGCTGCTGTAGTCGGTGCCGCCGTCGACGACCTTGAAGCCGGCGCTCGAGAGCTCGTTGGAGGCCTCGCTGAAGCTCTTGCCGAGCACGCCCGGGACGTTCACGGTCTCGGCGGCCTTGGCGACCTTGTACTCGATCTCGGTCCCCTCGTCCACCTCGGTGCCCGCGTCCTGGCTCTGCCAGAAGACGGTCCCCTCGTCCACCTCGTCGTTCTCCTCCTCGGCGGCCTTGCCGGTGAGGTTTGCGGCCTTGAGCGCCGCCTCGGCCTCGGACTCGGTCATGCCGTCGAGATCGGGGACCTTCGTGGTCTGCACGGGCTCTGCGCCCTGCGACACCACGATGGTCACGGTCGAGCCCTTCTCAGCCGTGGAGCCGCCCTTTGGCGTCTGGTCGATGACGTTGCCATTGTCGTCGTCCGTGGAGTACTGCTCCTCGACCTTGGCCGTGAAGCCGGCGTCCTCGAGCTCGTTGATGGCCTGCTCCTGAACCATGCCCATGACGTTCGGGACGTTCACACCGGCGGAGCCGCCGCCGAAGATGTTCATGACGGCGAAGGCGGCGATCGCGAGCACGGCGATGACGCCGATCACGATCGCGGCGACCTTCCCCTTGCCCATGCCCCCGCGCTCCTCCTCCTGCTCGGCCTGGTAGGCGCCGGGAACCTGCGCACGGGCCGCGGTCTGGCCGGGGGCGCTCGGGCGCACCATGGCCTGGGTCTGATCGCTCATGACGCGCGTGGCCGTGGCCCCCGGGATGACCCTCGTGGGCTCGGGGACGTCCACCGCGCGGCCCGCGATGTAGGCGTTTAGCACCTCGCGGAGCTCGTCGGCCGACTGGAAGCGGTTGGCCGGGTCCTTCTCCATGCACTTGAGGATGATGCGCTCGAGCGCGGTGTCGACACCCGGGTTCACCTGGCTGGGCGGCACGGGGATCTCGCTGACCTGCTTCATGGCCACCGAGATCGCGTCGTCGCCGTCGAAGGGCACCTGGCCCGTGGCGCACTCGTACATGACCACGCCGAGGGAGTAGATATCCGAGGTGGGGCCGAGCTCCTGGCCGCGGGTCTGCTCGGGGGAGACGTAGTGCGCCGTGCCGAGCACGTTGTTGTCCTGCGTGAGGTGGCTGTTCTTGGCGCGCGCGATGCCGAAGTCCATCACCTTGATGTTGCCGTCGGGCAGCACCATGATGTTCTGCGGCTTGATGTCGCGGTGGATGATCTCGTGCTTGTGGGCCACGGAGAGGGCGCCGCAGATCTGGGACCCGATCTGCGCGACCTTCTGCGGATCGAGGGCGCCGTGGCTGCGCACGCCGCTCTTGAGATCGGTTCCGCGCAGGTACTCCATGACGATGTAGTAGGTGTCGCCGTCCTTGCCCCAGTCGTAGACGTTCACGATGTAGGGGCTGGAGAGGCCGGCCGCCGCCTGCGCCTCCTGCTTGAAGCGGGCCGCGAAGGTGGCGTCGCCGGCGTACTGCGGCAGCATCATCTTCACCGCCACCGTGCGGTCGAGGACCTGGTCCTGCGCCCGGTAGACGGTGGCCATGCCGCCCGCGCCGACCCGGTCCTTCAGGAGGTAGCGCCCTCCGAGTACGTGCTGCTCTTCCATCAGTCCAACTCCTTACAGTCCCTGCGCCTCGAGGGCCGCGGCCAGCACCTTGGAGGCGAGGGCGGCGGCTGAGACGCCATGTTGATCGTAGTTCTCGACCATGACGGAAATCGCCACGGTGGGGTTATCGAAGGGCGCGAAGCCCACGAACGCCGAGTTGACGTTGGTGCTCGAGGTCTCGGCGGTGCCGGTCTTGCCGGCCACCTTCACGCCCGCGACGGACGCGGCGTTGCCCGAGCCGTCCTCCACGACAGAGAGCATGGCGTCCTTGACCTCGGAGGCGGCGCCCTCGGAGAGGGCCTGGCCGAGTGAGCGGGGCTGGGTGGTCTTCACGACGGTGCCCTCGGGGGAGAGCGTCTGGGAGACCACATAGGGGTTCATGACCACGCCGTTGTTGGCGATCGCGGCGGCCATCACGGCGTTCTGCATGACCGTCGTCTGGGGGCCGGGGGTGTGGCCCTGGCCGACCGGCTGGCCGGCGCCCGCCCAGGCGAGCTCCCACTCGGTCATGAGGCTCGGGTCGGGCATGATCGAGGCCGCGGTGGTGAAATCGGAGCCGAGGGCCGCGCCGTACCCGAAGGCGCGGGCGTACTGCACGAGGTTCTGGGCGCCCACCTCGTTCGCGACCTGCCCGAAGACGGTGTTCGCCGAGTAGGCGAAGGCCTGCTGCAGGGTGAGCGAGCCGAAGCCGATGCCGCGGATGTTCGTGACCTCGGCTCCGCCGATCTCCATCGAGCCGGGTGCCGAGTAGGTGCTCGAGAGCGTGGCCGTGCCCGAGTCGAGGGCCGCGGCGAGCGTGATGACCTTGAAGGTGGAGCCCGGGGTGTAGAGGGCCTGCGTCGCGCGGTCGTACATGCCGGTGTTCGAGCCGTCCTGGGCCGCGGCGAGCGCCTCCTTCACGTTGCCGTTGTCGTAGGTGGGGGAGCTCGCCCAGGCCAGCACGGCGCCGGTCTTGGGGTCGAGCACCACGATCGCGCCGGTGTAGCCGGAGAGCGTCTCCTCGGCGGCGCGCTGGATGCGCGAGTCGATGGTGAGCTTCACGGAGTTGCCGGGCTGGGTGGCGCCGGCGAGCGAGTTCAGGGCGTTCTGCCAGCTCGAGTAGTCCTTGGAGCCCGTGAGGGTATCATTTTGCGAGGCCTCGATGCCCGTGGTGCCGTACTGCGTGGAGTAGTAGCCCACCGCGTGCGCCGCAAGGTTGCCGTTGGGGTGGGAGCGCACGTAGGTGCCGTCCTCCTGCTGGAGGGACTCCGCGAGCGTCACGCCGTCTGAGGTGATGATCGAGCCGCGCTTCACGTAGGCGGCCTTCAGGATCGTGTGGTTGTTGCCCGGCATGCTCTGGTACTCGCCCGCCTTGATGACCATGACGTAGGTGAGGTTGCCGATGAGCACGGCGAAGAGCAGCGTGAACAGGAAGACCTCGCGGGTCAGGCGCTTGGCGAGGGCGACGCGGCCGAGCACACCCGACTCGGGCGTGTCGAGGAGGCGCCGGTGCAGGCGCGATCCGGGGCGCGCGTGGCTGCCGCCGGCGCCGGTCCCCTGGCCACCGAAGATCCGCGTGCCCACACCGCTCAGGCCCACGGGGCCCGCCACGGCGGGCTGGGCCGCCATGACGCCGGTACCGGTGAGCTCGGCCTCGCGGCCGGTCGCCTCGTCGCCCGCGCGCAGGAGCAGGGCCACGATGATGAAGCTCGCCAGCAGGGAGGAGCCACCCTGGCTCATGAAGGGCAGGGTCACGCCCGTGAGCGGGATCAGGCGGGTGACGCCGCCGACGATCAGGAAGGCCTGGAAGGAGATGGCTGCCGTGAGGCCCGCGGCGGTGAAGGCCGCGAGGTCCGATTTGGCCCGCGCCGCCGTGGTGAGGCTGCGGACGGCGAAGAGCATGAAGAGCAGGAGCACGGCCGCGCCACCGAGGAGGCCCATCTCCTCGCCGATGGCCGAGAAGATGAAGTCGGACTCCACGACGGGGATGAGCGTCGCCATGCCGCGCCCGATCCCGACGCCGGCGAGCCCGCCGTCGGCGAGGGAGTAGAGCGACTGCACGAGCTGGTAGCCGCGGTTCTGCGCGTCCGCGAAGGGGTTCAGCCAGATGTCGAAGCGCACCTGGACGTGGCCGAGGAAGCGGTAGGCCCCCACCGCGCCCACGGCGAGCATCGCGAGGCCGATGATGACGTAGGACACGCGGCCCGTCGCGACGTAGAGCATCACGAGGAAGATCGTGTAGAACAGAAGCGCCGAGCCGAGGTCGCGCTCGAAGATCACGACGAGCATGCAGACGCCCCAGACCACGAAGAGCGGGGCCAGGAGCCGCAGGCGCGGGATCTTGAAGCCGAGGATCGAGCGGTTGGAGAGCGAGAGCAGCTCGCGGTTCTCGGAGAGGTAGCCCGCGAGGAAGAGGACGATCAGGACCTTCGCGAACTCGCCGGGCTGGATGGTGCCGAGCCCGGGGATGCGGATCCAGAGCTTGGAGCCGTAGATCTCGGTGCCGATGAACATGGGCAGCACGAGCAGGATGATGCCGGCGATGCCGAGGGTGTACTTGTACTTCTTGACCATGTCGAGGTTTCTCACGACCGCCAGGGTCCCCGCCATGAGGGCGATGGATGCGAAGAGGATCATGAGCTGCGAGAGCGCGAGCTCGGCGTCGATGCGCGTCACGAAGGTGATGCCGATGCCCGAGAGCAGGAAGACCACGGGCAGGATGGCCGGGTCGGCCCCGGGCGCGAAGATGCGCACGGCGATATGGGCCGCGGCGAAGGCGGCGAAGAGGCCGATCGGCACGGTGAGCGTCTCGAACGAGATCGCCCCGCCGATGGTGGTGACGTACATGGCGTACAGGAGCACCACGGGGAACGCGGCGGCGATCAGGAGGAAGAGCTCGGTGTTGCGGCGGCTGCTCACTGGGCACCCCCTTCGGTTGCGGTGGAGTCGGTCGGGGAGGCGGTGTCGGCCGTGGCGTCCTCGGCGGCGCCGGCGCGCACGTTCGACGCGCTCTGGGCCGCGCGGGTCTGCTCCTCGTAGATCTGCTTGCGGTACTTGGAGATCGTCTCGATCGCGGCGTCCATGCTGTCCTGCGGGATGCCCTCGGTCAGGCGGCTCTGGGTGTCCTCTGGGAGGTCCGCGAGGCGCACGGTCGACTCGTCCTTGAGCCAGTGGAGGTCGAGCCCCATGACGTTGCCCGGGACGCCGGTGTAGATCGCCACGACGCCGTCATGGACGCCCAGGAAGACGGAGCCGGTGATGGAGGTGAAGGTGATGATGCCCCCGAGCGCGAGCACCGCGAGGAGCGCGATGAGGCCGACGAGGAGGCGGCGACGGCGCCTGGTCGCGGCCGCCTTGAGCTTGCCGTCGTCCACGAGGTCGACGACCACCACGGTGACGTTGTCGGTGCCGCCCGCGGCGAGCGCGGCGTCCACGAGGTTGTCGGTGCAGATCTGCGCCGTCGAGGACTGCGCGGCGATGCGCTCGATCTCCCCGTCGGGGATCATGCTCGAGAGCCCGTCGGAGCAGAGGATGAGCCGGTCGCCCGTCTCGATGCCGATCTGGAAGTGGTCGGCGTACATGTTGGGATCCGAGCCGAGCGCGCGCGTGATGACCGAGCGGTTGGGGTGCACGCGGGCCTCGTCGGCGGTGATCTCGCCGGCGTCCACGAGCTCCTCGACGTAGGAGTGGTCGCGCGTGATGCGGATGAGCGAGCCTTCGTGCAGGAGGTAGGCGCGGGAATCTCCCACGTGCGCGATGGCGACGGTGCTGTTCTCGAGGTAGGCGGCCGTGGCGGTGCAGCCCATGCCGGGCTTGCCGAGGCCGTTGCGCGCCGCCTCGATCACGGCGGCGTTGGCCGCCTCGACGGCTGCACCGAGCAGCGCCGGGTCGGCCGCACGCGGCGCCGTCTTGGCGATGGTCTCCACGGCGATCGAACTCGCCACCTCGCCGGCCGCGTGGCCGCCCATGCCGTCGCACACGCAGAAGAGCGGCGACTGCACGAGGTAGGAGTCCTCGTTGTGCGAGCGGACGCAGCCCACGTCGGAGCGGGCGCCCCACATGAGGGAGGTCGTGGTGCCGGCGTCGTAGGTGGAATCGGTGTCGATGAGCTGGCTCTCGCTCACGGGTTCGAAGCTCATCGTCGACCCGGGGTTGTTGAGCTTGGCCTCCACGGCCTCGACATCGATCTCCGCGGTGTCGGCGGGGGAGGGTGTGACGGGCTCGAGCATGACCTCGGGCACCGGGGTGCCGGTGGGGTCGGTGTCCTCGAGGGGAGTGCTGGCGGTGTCGTTGAGGGCATCGCCAGCGTGCGGGGCGAGGAACTCGGGCACGGCGTCACCGGGGGCGGCGACGGACTCGGGCCCAGATGCCGTATCGGTTGCGGGGGCCGCGGCTGCGGGCTGCGGCGTGGCGTGGGCCGGGGTGGGGGCATCGGCCACGGCTTGGTCGACCCCGGTTGGTGCGGGGGCCGCGTGAGCGGGCGCGGGGTCCGCGGGCTGCGGCGCGGCGTGGGCGCCGATGGGGCAGGACGCGCCCTCGACGATCTCGGCGTCGTCCGCGTCGCCCTCGAGGGGCATGAAGCTGTTCGCCTCGTCGGTCATCGGCGGTTCACCTTCATGACGACGTCCCCGATCTGCACCTCATCGCCTTCGCGCAGGGTGGCGGGCTCCACGAGGGGGCGGCCGTTCACCAGGGTGCCGTTCAGGGAGTTCAGGTCCTCGATCACGAGCGCTGGCCCCTGCAGGGAGAGGCGCGCGTGCGAGGCCGAGACAAAGGGCTCGTTGATGCAGATGTCTGAGCTGGGGGAGCGGCCGATGATGACGGGGCCGAGCATATCCACGTGAATGCCGCGGATGCCGCGCGGGCCCTTGTCGACGTCGATGGTCCAGATCCCGCCGTCGCGGCGCTGGCCGCGAACGAGGCCCACGCCGGTCTTCATGACGGCGAACAGGAAGATGTAGAGCAGGACGACGAGCGAGATGCGGCCGACGAAGAGGATGATGTCGATCATCTGAGATCAGCCCCTAAACTCGAAGGTGCTGAGCCCGAAGGTCAGCAGGTCGCCGTTGCGCAGCGGGCAGCGGGTGATGCGGCGGTTGTTGACGAGCGTGCCGTTCGTGGAGTTCAGGTCCTCGATGCTCCAGCCCGACCCGGTGTAGGTGAGCTCGGCGTGGCGGCGGCTGACGTTGGGGTCGCGGAGCACCACGTCGGCCGCGGCACGCTCGCGCCCCACGGTGACGCGGGCCTGGTCGATCCGGACGCTCTCGCCGGTCACCACGTCGACGATCTCGGCCAAGGGGGCGGCGGGCTGCTGGGGCGTGCGGGCGTTCGCCATGTTCTGGGCGATGCTGCTCGCCGCCGCGGCGCCGGTGGCCGCGGCCCCGCCCATGCCGGGCATCTGCTCGCGGAGCATGGTCTGGGGGACGGGTGCGGGCACCTCGCCGGCCCCGGGGCCGAAGGGGTCGGCCGCGAACGGGTCGCCGGGGGCGGCCGAGGGGTGCGCGTCGCCCGCGAGGGCAGCCCAGGCAGGGGCGGGCTTCTCGCGCTGCTCGGCGGGGGCGGGAGCGGGCGCGCCCGCAGCGAGCCCCTTCTGGTAGGCGCGCTCCTCCTCGTAGAGGCGGCCGAGCGTCGGCGCGTCCACGTTCTCGGCGAACACCGAGAAGCGGCCGCTCTTGAGCGACGGGTCGATCATGAAGCGCACGAGGGGCTCGCCCACGAAGGTGTAGCGCTTCTTGTTGGCCTGCGCCTTCACGAGCTCGCTCACCTCGCGGGAGAGCTGGGGGTAGAACGGGGCCATGAGCGGATCGTCTTCGTTGGCGATGAGGACGGTGTACAGGGCCGGGGCGGTGTTGACCCCGTTGATGACCAGGGTCTGGTCCTCCATCTCGTTCGCCGCCTGCTTGGCGAGTTTCTTGAATGAGAACGGCGCGCGCGTGGCACCGAAGATGCCCGAGACGCGGTTCTCGAAGACGCTCAGGAAGTTCACGAACGATCACCTTCCGGTTCGACTCTCATGCCGAGTGAAAATACGCATATCCAAACGAGTATAGAGGATAGGATTGCCGCACCCACCGCCAGCGCGGTCTGCTCCGGCGTCGAGGCGGTAATTTCCATACGGTTTGCAAGAGCGCCGATCAGGAGCAGGGAAGGGCAGGGGAGCAGGTAGGCGACAAGGTAGAGGGCCCCGCCCCGCCCCTCGCGCCGCGCGCTCCAGGCGCGGGCGAGCAGGAGGGAGACGGCCGCAGCGAGGGCGGCCGGGCCCAGGGTGGCGATCCAGAGCGCGGGGTGGGCGAGGGCGCCGATCGCGGCGTCGAGCGGGAGCGCCCTGCTTGCGGACGCGGCCGCGGCGGCAAGGGCCCCGAGCGGCAGACCGAGCCCGAGCGCGGCCGCGGCGGCCGCCGGCGGGAGCGCGTAGCCCGCGATGGCCGCGACCGGCGCAGCGGCGAGCAGGGGGTCGATGCCGACGAGGACGCAGGCCATGGAGGCGCTGAGCACCGCGGATGCCGCCGGGAGGGTGCGGCCCCAGGCGAGCCACCAGCCCACGCCAAGCGCGGTCAGGAGGATCGCGACGGGCAGCAGCGGCAGGAGCGCCGTGGCGTTCGCGATCATCACGAGGAGGGCGGCGATCACGAGGGCGGAGCCGATCTGCGGCGCCGCACCGGCCGCCGCGCCGCAGGCGAGCGCCACGACCGCGCGGCCGAGAGGATGCGCGACCCCCATCGTTCCCAAGACGGACCAGGCCACGAGGGCGGCCGACACCCCGGCCATGCAGCCGGCGGCCACGCGCCGCGCTCGGGGCCAGCGGCTCCCGAGATGGCCCTCGGCGGGGTCGAGTTCCCATACGCGGCGGGGGCGATCCTCCTCGGGCTCCTCGGTGCCGTCCGCCTCGTCGGAGGTGAGCTGCGCGACCATGCGCTCCAAGCTCTTGCGGCCGGTGCGGGCGTCGCCGAGCTGGGCGAGGAGGGAGTCGGCGAACTCAGGGACGGTGAGCGGACGGCCCTCGGCTTCGGCGATGAGGGCCGCGAGCAGGGCGTTCTCGGCTGATTCGGGAAGGTCGGGGAGGAGGTCTGCCGGATAGACGACGCCTTCCTCGATGCGCTTGAGCGAGTCGGCGGGCGTCCCGGCGCGGAAGGGCGCCGTGCCGCAGAGGGCCTCGTAGAGCACGGTGGCGAGCGAGAACAGGTCGCTGCGCTCGTCGACCTCGCGACCCTCGAGCTGCTCGGGCGACATGTAGCCCACGGTGCCGCCCCGCGCCCCACCGAAGCCGGCAGCGCTCGCGAGAGAGGCCATGCCGAAGTCGGTGAGCTTCACGTGGCCGCTGCGGTCGATGAGCACGTTGGCGGGCTTGATATCGAGGTGGAGCACGCCGTTCTCGTGCGCGTAGGAGAGCGCCTGGGTGAGCGCGTCGGCGATCGCGGCGGCCTCGTCGTAGGTGAGGGAATGGCCGTCCACCTGGGCGAGGAACTCTTCGAGGCTCATGCCGTCCACGTACTCCATGACGAGGTAGGCGTGGGCGGCGTCGTAGGTGAAGTCGATGACCGAGACGATGTTGGGGTGCTGGAGCATGCTCGCGGTACGGGCCTCGGCGAGGGCGGCGGCGGTGCTCTGGCGGGGCGCGCCCGAGCCGTCGGCGGCAAGCGGCATGCGCTTGATGGCAACGCGGCGCTGGAGCCGTGAATCGAGGCAGATCTCGACGCTGCCGAAACCGCCCGCGGCGCGCGTCTCGAGCGGCCGGTAGCGGCGGAGCAGCTGCGACGCCGCCGTGCCAGCCGGATCCGGCGCCGGGGCGGGGGCCGCCGACGGATGCGCGGGGCGCGGGCGTTGCTGGCTGAAGAGGGGCATGGCCGAGGATGCCTTTCGTGGTTCGTTTGAGGTGCATATGAGGCTGTGCGGGCATTTTACCACGGTGGGTGCGGTTCGCGTGTGCGGTGCAGATGGCATGGCAGCGCGTCTGACCTGCGACCGCCGGGCCTCGATGCGCGATCTCCGTCCGCCGGCACCTGCCTCCCACGCCCGGTGGCGGCCTGTGCCGAGGGCGGTCTGCGCGCTTTGAGTTCGATGCTCCTCCGGCCCGCTCGCCGCCGCCGGCCCCCTGCGGCCTTATATGCTGGTGCGTCCGTCAGCGCCACGCGCCGATGCCCCGAATCCTCTCGGCGCTCCCGGGGCCTGCCCCATCGCTCACCTGCTTTTCGCCGCGCACCTCGCACTCCGGGTCCAAAGATCCGGCAGGGCCGCCAGCATGCGGACAAATCTCGCCGGTTTGCTGAAGGTTTTGCTCCCGCGCCGGCAAACCTCGGCACTTTGCTGAAGGTTTTCGGTGCACCGTCGAGTAGCGCCAAAACCCCCGAGCCGTCTACCAGCGGTTCTGCTCAGCGAAACCGGCCGTCTACTCGGCGCTCCCGTGAAAACCTTCAGCAAAGTGCCGAGGTTTGTCACGCGTTCCGTGAAACCTTCAGCAAACCGGCGAGGTTTGCCACCTGCAGCCGGCTGAGCCGGCGAAAGGGGAGCGCCGGCGCCTGTGAAGCGCGCCCACGCGCCCCAGCGATCCCCGCCGCGCCGCGTGATTCATCGTCTCATCCGGAACCTGTGCTCGCCCATGCGTTCCTGTGGCCCTCACTGTTACTCCGAGTGAGCCTACGCCATTCGAGCACCGCCGCGCCGCCCCGCGCGGGACGCTTCGATCCCCGGTCGCCCCATCGCGCCCCGTCCGCGCGAGGCGGTATCATTACGGGACGCGCCGACCACAGGACGGCCGCGCACCCGCTCACCCCATCCCGCGAGGAGAGTCCCATGGAATCGCTCTACCGGAAATACCGTCCGCTCACCTTCGAGAGTGTGGTCGGCCAGGAGCACATCGTCTCGACCCTCAAGAACGCCGTCACCGAGGGCCGGCTCAGCCACGCTTACCTGTTCTGCGGTCCGCGCGGCACCGGCAAGACCACCATGGCGCGCATCCTCGCGAAGGCCCTCCTCTGCGGCAGGGCGGCCGACGCCCCCGCCGGCGCGGGCTGCATGCCCGACGGCACCTGCGCTGAGTGCGACGCCATCGCCGAGGGCACCCACCCGGACGTCTACGAGCTCGACGCCGCGAGCCGCACGGGCGTCGACAACGTCCGCGAGGAGATCGTCAACTCCGTCGGGTTCGCCCCGGTCCGCGGTAAGTACAAGGTCTACATCATCGACGAGGTCCACATGCTCACGACGGCGGCGTTTAACGCGCTGCTCAAGACCCTGGAAGAGCCGCCGAGCCACGTCGTCTTCATCCTCTGCACCACCGATCCCCAGAAGATCCTCGAGACCATCCTCTCCCGCTGCCAGCGCTTCGACTTCCACCGCATCGGGACGGGAGACCTCATCGGCCGCATGCGCTACATCTGCGAACAGGAGGGCTTCGACTACGACGACGAGGCCCTGGAGATCGTGGCCAAGCACGCCCGCGGCGGCATGCGCGACGCCCTCTCCACGCTCGAGCAGCTCTCCGTCTTCGGTGACGGGTCGGTACACGTCGCCGATGCCCGCTCGCTGCTCGGGGAGACGGCCGAGAGCGTGCTCTCCGATTTCTGCCGCGGCATCGCGGGCCGCGACGTGGTGGGGCTCTTCGGGCTCGTGCGCGACCAGGTGGGGGAGGGAACCGATCTCATGGAGCTGACCCGCGACCTCGTGGGCCACATGCGGGACGTCTACACCGTGCGCGCCGCCGGGGCGAAGGAGGGTCTCGTCGACGGCACGCCGGAGGAGCTCGCCGCCCTCGCCGAGGAGGCGGGTCTGTTCGAGGGCGCCGACCGCTTGGCCCGCACCCTGACGGTCCTCGACGACGCGGCGCTCCAGATGCGCGACGCCTCCGACGCCCGCCTCGTGCTCGAGATCGCGCTCACGCGCCTGGCGCGCCCTGAGAGCGACCTCACCCTCGAGGCGCTGGCTGAGCGGCTGGACCGTCTCGAGGCGCAGATCGCGCGCGGGATTCCCGCTGGCCCGCTGTCCCCGGCTGAGCTCGATGAGCGGCTGGGGTCGTCGGGTGGCGGCCCGAATCGGACCGAGCCTGTCGGGGCGCGCGCCTCAACGCCGGTCCACGGAGCGGCGGCGCAGCCCACGCCAAGCCGTGCGGCCGTGAGCCGCGGAGCGACGGCACCGACCGCAGCGCCCCAGGCGGCCCCTGCCGCCCCGTCTGCGACGCCCCGCACGCAGTCCGCGACCGCCGCGGCGCCGGCGGCGACGCCTGCGCATCCGATGGCAGCCGTAGCCGCCCCGACCCCGCAGCGTCCGGCCACGTCCGCCGCCCAGGCGCCTGAGCCCGGTGCGGCCCCGCGCCGCCCGGCCGATGGCCCGGCGTCCCCCGCACAAACGGAGCCCGCCCCGGCCACGTCGAGCTCGTCCGCGCCTGTCGGCCCCCAGCGGACGGTGCCCGCGCCTGAGCCCGCGTCGGCCTCCGCCGCGCCATCCGGGGCGTGTGTGGTCGATGCCGGCGAGCTCCAGCGCCGCTGGTCTGACGTGGTCAAGCGCGTCACGGCGGCCCAGGCGTCCCGCGGCGCCCTGCTCCAGAGCTCGCGCGCGGAGTCCGATGATGGCTCCCGCCTCGTGGTGGGCCTGCCCGCGGGCTCCGGCTTCGCGATCAAGATGCTCGCCCGCGCCGACTCCACCGCGGTGATCGCGCCGATCGTCGCCGAGGTGTTCGGCCCCCGCTCGGTCGAATATGTCATGGGCGGGGGCTCGACCCCCGCGCCGAAGGCTCCGGCGGTGTCGCCCGCAGCCGGGGGTCAGGCCCCTGCGGCTGCGGCGGACGGCCCCGCTCCGGCCGGGTCGGCTTCAAACGCGGCACCGGCTCCCCCCGTGAGCCGACCGGCCTCGCAGAGCCAGGCGCCCGCCGAGGCCCCGCAAGCCCCGGCACCCGCCGAGGCGCCGCGGGCCCAGACCCCCTCTGCGGCATCGCGGGGAGACGCGGTCGCGCCGGTATCGCTGACCCAGCAGCCGCCCGTAGCCCCGCAGCCCCAGCAGCCAGCCGCGGCTCCCCAGCAGCCGACGGCGGCCGCGCAATCCGCTGCGTCCATGACCTCTCCGCAGCCCACTCCCGCCCGGCAGCCCGCCCCCGCTACCCCCGCGTCTCCCGATGAGATGCCACCCTGGTCGTCCGCCCCCTCTGCGGCTCCGGCGGCCGATGCGGCGAGCGGTCCCACGGTCGTGCCCGAGCCCGATATCGAGACCGACCGGCGCGCTTGGGAGGAGGACCAGGTCCCCTACGACGATGCGACGGCCGCGTCCTACGAGGCCGAGGCGGCCCCCGCTCCGGTCCCCGTGCCGCACGAGCGCGCCGACGCTCCGGCGCCCGCGTCTCCGGCCGGACGGGCGATGCCCTGGGCCACGCATCCGGCCGAGGTGGCAGACGATCACCCGCAGACCGAGGAGGATGCCAAGAACATGCTCGGTGACATCTTCGGCGCCGGCATCGTTTTCAAGAGCGAGTGAGCGATCAGGGGGGTTGGCGTAAGACCCGGGGTAGGTTTTCCAGAATCCCCGCGCAGGTCCCCTGCCTGCTGAAGTTTTTTCCGCCAAAAGGCCAGCGCGGGATATTTCCCCGCTCGCGCCGGTTCGGCGGGCATGCTAGAGTCACGCTCCACGGCAGAGGGTGAGGACGCTGCGTTGCCGCGGCGAGAGATGGGAGAGGATGGAACCATGGCCGAGGTATGGACCGTCGGGCGCTGCATGGAGTGGACGCGCGAGTACCTGAAAGACAAGGGCGTCGACCGCGCACGGTACGAGGCGGCGTGGATGCTGTCGTCCGTGACGGGCCTCACGCGCATGGAGCTCTTCCTCGCACTCGATCGGCCGCTCTCTCAATCCGAGCTCGACCGCATGCACGGCTACGTGGTGCGTCGCGCGAAGGGAGAGCCCCTGCAGTACATCACCGGCGACAGCCAGTTCCGAACCATCAACGTGCTCTGCGAGCCCGGCGTCCTCATCCCTCGACCGGAGACGGAGCTCCTCGTGGAGGAGGTGCTGAACTTCCTCGATTCCGAGGTGCTGCCGGCCCCCTCTATCGAGCGCACCCGCATTGAGCTGCCCTGGAACGCCGAGGTGGCGGCCGCCCGCAAGGCCGAGGAGGCAGCCCGCGCGGCCGAGGCCGCAGAGGCTGTCGAGGCGGGGCCGAGCACCGCCGGCGCCGATCCGGTCGCTCCGACGACCGCCGATGCGAAGCCGGCTGCAGACGCCGCCTCACTGTCGGCTCCCGCCGCGCCGGCCCCCGCAGCCGAATCGAATCCGGCCCCTATCGCCGGCCCGTCCGAGCCTGGCTCCCCAGCCTCCGATCCCCGCCCCGGCCGCCCGGCCCGCGTGCTCGAGATCGGCTCGGGCACGGGCTGCATCAGCCTCTCGCTCGTCGCGGAGCGCCCCGGCCTCATCAGCACGGTTGCCACGGACATCGACCCCCAGGCCGTCGCGCTCTCCATCAAGAACCGTGAGGCCCTCGGGATCGACCCGGCCCGTGCGGAGTTTCGCGAGGGGAGCCTGACATCCCCTATTCGTCATGACGAGCGCGGTGCGTTCGACGTGTTCGTCTCCAATCCCCCCTACATCCCCGAGGCCGTCATGGCGACGCTGCCCTCCGAGGTGGTCGACTTCGAGCCGCGCCGCGCGCTCGTGAGCGGAGCCGACGGGCTCGATCTCTTCCGCCATATCGCGAAGGCCGCCCCGCATATGCTCCGTCCCGGTGGCCTGCTCGCCTGCGAGCTCTTCGAGGGATCGCTCGATGCCGCCGCGGGAATCTGCCGCGCCGAGGGCCTGGTCGATATCCGCATCGTCGAGGACCTCACCCGCCGGCCGCGCTTCATCTTGGCCCGCACGGCGTAGGGGCTGCGGGCGCCCCGGGGCTCCTCGCGTCGGGTGGCCGTGTGGCGGCCCCGCGCCCGCAGACCCCCTGCGCGGTCGCGGGCCCGCTGCCCCTGCCATCCGCAGGCGCCCTCGCCCGCCGTGGGTATGTCGCCCCACCGCAGCGCCCGTCGCCCCACCCGAAGCCTCCGCCGCCCTGTACCTCACGCATTACAAACGCACTATATATTGTGTGCATTCAACGCATATCGGCCCCCTTCACCGAAGGATGCTCCCCGTTTGCCCACTTCTCGCGCGATGTGGTCGCGGTACCGCGTCGCGCATGCGAGAATGCCAGACAGCGTTTTGCCCAACAAAAGTCGAAATCTTCGAGAGCGACCCCTGCTGGGAGGTTCCAGGCGGGGGAGAAAGGTGCGGGGATGCGAAGAATATATCGGATAGACGGCGCTGATCCGCGCCCCCCACGCCTCGTGATCTCGCACGCTGCAGCCGATCTCAAGCGCGGGGACCTCTCCCTCCTGCCCACCGAGACGGTGTACGGCGTGGGCGTCGCGGTGAGCGCGTATGCCGGCGAGCGCCCCGATGAGGCGCCCCTCCCCGACGCGGGGAGCGGGTACCGCCGGATCTTCTCGCTCAAGCAGCGCGACCTCGTGCAGACCGTCCCCTGGCTCGTGGCCGACGCCTCAGCGCTCGATGCGTACGGGATCGACGTCGATCCCCGCGCCCGCGCCCTCGCCGAGGCGTTCTGGCCGGGTGCGCTGACCATCGTCGTCAAGGCGTCCGCGGCCGTCCCCTCGTTTCTGCAGGCGGCCGACGGGACCGTGGCGCTCCGCGCGAGCGCCTCGCCGGTGATCCGCTCCCTCGTCCGCGCCTGCGGCTCCCCGCTCGCGGTCACGAGCGCGAACACCCACGGCATGCCCGCTCCCGCCTCCTTCGCCGAAGTGGAGCCGCGGATTCTCGCCGGCGTGGACCTCGCGATCGACGCGGGGGAGACCCCCTGCCGCGAGGCCTCGACGATCGTCTCGTTCGCCACGGGCGAGCTTGCGATCCTCCGCGAGGGCGCGCTCTCCTCCGATCTCATCCGGCGCGCGCTCGCATCCGGCGCCCGCGCCGACTCCCATTCGACCCCCACCCGGGCCTCCGGCTCGGACAACTCATAAAGAGGTACCTACGATGGCGTTCTCATTCAACGACCTGAAACTGGTGGAGCAGGCGTACTCCCCGGGCAAGAGCCAGTACATCATGGCGCTCGACTCGGGAACCACCTCGGCACGCGCGGTGATCGTCGACGAGTACGGGTGCATCGTCGCCCAGGCGCAGCGCGCGATCCCTACGCTCTACCCCCAGTCGGGCTGGGTCGAGCAGGACCCCATGGAGATCCTCGCCGCCCAGATCGCCGTCATGATGGAGGTCCAGTTCAAGAGCGGCATCCACTCCGACAGCATCGCCGCGCTCGGCATCACCAACCAACGTGAGACGACGATCGTGTGGGACAGCGACTCCGGTCAGCCCATCCACAACGCGATCGTCTGGCAGTGCCGGCGCACCGCCCCCATCGCCGACGCCCTTGTGCGCGAGGGCCACGAGGACACGATCCGCGCCAAGACGGGGCTCAAACCCGACGCCTACTTCTCGGGCACCAAGATCACCTGGATCCTCGACAACGTGGACGGCGCGCGCGAGGCCGCGGCGGCGGGCCAGCTCATGTTCGGCACCGTCGACACCTGGCTCATCTACAACCTCACGGGCGGCATGGTCCATGCCACGGACTACACGAACGCCAGTCGCACCATGCTCTTCAACATCCACACGCTCGACTGGGACGACGAGCTCCTCGAGCTCATGAACGTCCCCCGGGCGATGCTGCCCGACGTGCGGTGGAGCTCGGGTGAGTTCGGCCGCGTGTCGAGCGAGATCATGACGCACATGCCGCTCATCACCGGCGTCGCCGGCGATCAGCAGGCGTCCCTCTTCGGGCACTGCTGCTTTGAGGCGGGCGACACGAAGAACACCTACGGCACCGGCTGCTTCATGCTCATGAACACCGGTGAGACGCCGGTGGAGTCCAAGAACGGCCTGCTCTCCACCATCGGAATCGCCGAGGGCGGCCGCATCAGCTACGCCCTCGAGGGCTCCATCTTCCACGCCGGATCCATCATGACCTGGCTCCGCGACAAGATCGGCATCATCGGGAGCGTCGAGGAGACCTCCGACATCGCCACGGCCGCCGGTGACAACGGCGGCTGCTACCTCGTGCCGGCATTCAGCGGGCTCGGCGCGCCCTGGTGGGATCCGGACGCCCGGGGGCTCATCTGCGGGCTCTCCGCCGCCTCGGACCGCGCCTCGCTCGTGCGGGCCGCATGCGAGTCCATGGCCTTCCAGACCCACGACGTCCTGCGGTCGATGGAGGCGGACGCCGGCATCGGCCTCGGCTCGCTCTCTGTTGACGGCTCAGCCTCGCGTAACGAGTTCATCATGCAGTTCCAAGCCGATCTGTTGGGCATTCCCGTGGTGAAGTCGGAGTCGGTCGAGACCACGGCGCTCGGCGCCGCCTACCTCGCGGGCCTCGCGGTCGGCTACTGGGAGGATCGCGAGGAGCTCGTGCAGAACCTCGGCCGCGGCCGGACCTTCACGCCCCAGGGGACGCCCGAGCGCACGGCCCGGCTCCTCTCGGGTTGGCACGATGCCGTGGCCCGCTCGCGCACGGCACTGACGTGAGGCGGCCCTCCGGCGCCCTCGATCTGTAGTAGAGTGGGGACGGTCCCGGGACCCCGGGACGGATCATTCTGAAAGGATACGGCAATGCGCATCGCCATCGGTTCCGATCACGCGGGCTTCGAGCAGAAGCAGATGCTCGTGGACTACCTCGCCAACGAGCTCGGTCACGAGGTCATCGACCTCGGACCCGACACGGACGGTCGCGTCGACTACCCCGATTACGGCGAGAAGGTCGCCCGCGCCGTCGCCTCGGGCGAGGCCGACCGCGGCGTCGCCGTCTGCGGCACGGGCATCGGCATCGCGCTCGCGGCCGATAAGGTCGCCGGCGTGCGCGCCTCCTCCATAACGAGTCCCGAGTTCGCCGACCTCTTCCGCCGCCACAACGACGGCAACGTCATCGGCCTCTCCGGGCGCTTCGTCGATCCCGAGGTCAATCGCGACATCGTCCGCGTCTTTCTCACCTCCGAGTTCGAGGGCGGCCGCCATGCCCAGCGCGTCGCCAAGATCATGAAGCTCGATGAGAACGGCAAGACCGAGGCCTCCCCGCGCCCGCCCGTCATGCCGATCAACCGATAAAGCCGCCACCGCGAAGGAGCACCTATGGCCGTCGAATACGATTCCGCCCGCGTCACACTGATCGACCACCCGCTGGTCCAGCACAAGCTCGCCATCATGCGGAGCGAGGACACGGGAACCAAGCAGTTCCGCGAGCTCGTCCGCGAGCTCGCGCTCTTCGAGGGTTACGAGGCCACCCGCGACTTCCCCCTCGAGGACGTCCACGTGACCACGCCCATCTGCGAGACCACCTGCCGTCGGCTCTCCGGCCGCAAGGTCGCCATCATCCCCATCCTGCGCGCCGGCCTCGGCATGGTCGACGGCATCCTCGAGCTCGTGCCCTCCGCCCGCGTGGGGCACCTCGGCATGTACCGCGACGAGGTCACGCACGAGCCGCATGAGTACTACGCCAAGGTGCCGGCCGACATCGAGCAGCGCATCTGCCTCGTGGTCGACCCGATGCTCGCCACGGGAGGCTCCTCCATGGACGCGATCAGGTACCTGCGCCGGCAGGGCGTGCAGGACATCCGCCTGCTCGTGCTCGTGGCCGCCCCCGAGGGCCTGAAGGCCGTCCTCGAGTCCGATCCGCAGGTCCGGATCTTCACCTGCGCGATCGACGAGCGCCTGAACGAGGCCGCCTACATCGTGCCGGGCTTGGGAGACGCGGGCGACCGCATCTTCGGCACCAAGTAAGCACAGCCGATCGCCTGCTCTGCGTTACAGCTGTAGTACCACCGAGGGAGGGCGGAACGGCCGCCCTCCCTTTCGGCGCATTGCATATGGATATGATGGGGGCGTATTACCCGGCATACCGTTCACCCCTTTCAATCGGCCGCTTAATGACGGGAAGCGGCCGCTTCTAAATTAAATGCCCGTTTGGGGGGAAGAGCGCTATGCGTCTCGCCTGAATTTGGATACACTGTCACAGCAAGGCGGCTGAGAGTCGCGGACTTGCACGAGGTGGTTGCGCATGCAGGGGGTCTCACAATACGCTGAGTTTCACCTCATGGCACTTCTCTTGGGGGCGGTTGTGGGTGCCGGCTCGTTCGGCATCCTCATGCTTCCGCTCGTTCCGGTTCTCAGGCACGGTCGCAGGCCGAGCCTTGCCATGGGCTTTCTTGCGATCGCGGTATCCGGTGTTGTCATGACATTGGGCGCCGCAGTGGTCTACCTGTTCCTGCCTGCTACGCTGCTTGTGTTCTTGGGGGGAGTGCTGGTAGGCCTTTTTGCATGCTGGATTGCGCTCGCGGTATCGGTCATCGCAGGTTCCGGGGGGTTCTGGAATCGTGATGGAAAGGGAAAGGTTGTATAGTGGAAGCATTTGATAAGCTCCCAGCAGAGATCAACCATATGGTGGGGGAGTTTTCCTCGATTCCAATCTTCGGTACGCTGACCGCGGGCCTCACGCAGTACACGTTCTGGCTCATCGTGTCATCGATCGTCATGCTGATCCTCGTCTTCGCATATGTGAAGCGACTATCATTGGTTCCGCATGGCGTGTTCGCGAACACCATGGAAACCGCCATCAACTTCGTCTCGAAGGATATGGGGCGGCAGATCATCGGTCCGAACTGGAAAAAGCACTTTCCGTTCCTCGCCACGGTGTTCTTCTTCATCCTTGTGAACAACCTGGTCGGTGTCATCCCTGGCATGAAGCCCGGTTCCGGCACGATCTCCACGACGGCTGCTCTCGCTGTGGTGGCGTTCGTCTACTTCGTGGCGGTGGGCGTCAAAAAGCACGGCGCTCTGGGTTATATCAAGAGCCTTGCCCCCAAGGGGGTCATGTTTCCGCTCAACATCCTGATTTGGGTGATCGAGGTCATCTCGCTCATCCTTCGCCCCATCACGCTCGCGGTGCGCCTGTTCTGCAACATGTTCGCCGGGCATATCGTCATGGGCTCGTTCGCGCTGATGGTCACCTTGTTCGCTGAACCCCTTCTTCAGCAGTTCTCCGCGGCAAATGCGCTGGGCGCCCTGCCCGCTGTCGCATTTGGCGGGATCCTGTTGGTCATCTATGTGATCGAGATCTTCGTGGCCTGTGTTCAGGCGTACGTGTTCTCGGTGCTGGTGGCAGTCTACATTCAGGGCGCGGAGGCCGAGGGCCACTAACGGCCGCGCCGATCGAGGCGGGACGTGGTCCTGCCTATTTATTGGTACCAGGCGTCCAGTGCGCTTGAGATACGTCTGCATTCGGATGCGCCTAAAAGGGGGCGCATGAGCGGAGGAGGAATCGTGGGAGTTATCGGTTACGGTCTTGGTGTTATCGGTGCGAGCCTTGCTATCGGCCTTGCTGCCTATGGCGTCGCCCAGGCGATGGCGCGTCAGCCTGAGGTTCAGGACCGCGTGTTCACCGTCTTCATCATGGGCGCCGCGTTCGCTGAGGCGCTCGCGCTTATCGGCTTCGTCGTCGCTCTGGTTGTTAAATAGCGCGGAGGAGGCCATACCGTAAGGGAGAACTAATGAAAAAGATTCACATCGCCACCGCCGCGGGAGCTGCATCCATGCTCCTCACGCCTGTCGCGGCATTTGCTGAGGAAGAGTCCTCGGGCGCTGAGATCCTGTTCCCGAAGCCCGCCGAGTTCATCCCCGCGCTCGTCGTCTTCCTGATCATCTGGCTTCTTCTCGCCAAGTTCGCTTGGCCGAAGGTGCTCGCCATGCTTCAGAAGCGTGAGCAGACGATTAAGGAGAGCATCGACGAGGCCGAGGAAATCAAGGCCCACGCGCTCTCCACGCGCAAGGAGGCGGATGCCGTCGTCACCGACGCCCGCCGCAAGGCCTCCGAGATCGTCCTCGCCGCGCGTGAGGACGCCGAGAAGGAGCGCGCCCGCATCGTCGCCGGTGCCCACACCGACGCCGAGGAGATCATCACCAAGGCGCGCGACCGCGCCGCCGACGAACAGCGCCGCATCTACGCCAACGCCACGGACTCCATCGCGAAGGTGTCGGTCTCCGTCGCGGGCAAGATCATCGGCGACATCCTCGAGGGCGATGAAGAGAAGCAGCGCGAGCTCATCAAGAAGTACATCGCGGAAGTGGGTAGCCTACGATGAGCGACTCCAACGGTGCCAGCCGGACCGAGCAGCGCAAGCTCGAGACCTACGCGCGCACCCTGCTTGAGGCCGCGCGCAGCGAGGATCGCGTCTACGAGGACCTCATCCCGCTGAAGGCTGAGGCGGACGCCTCGCCCGAGGTGCTCTCGGTGATGAGCGCCATGGCGAACAACGGCGACCTTGATCACCTCCCCGAGGTGCTCGAGCTCTACCGCGTGATGATCGACGGCGAGCGCGATATCATCGGCGTCCACGTCACGACGGCCATCCCGCTCGATGACGAGCTTCGCGAGCTCATCAAGAACAAATGCGAGTCTGACCTGGAGTCCCGGGTCTTCCTGATCGAGCACGTGGACCCCTCCATCATCGGAGGCATCGTGATCGCCGCCGGCGACCAGCGACGTGACGCCTCGGTGCGCATGCAGCTCGAGTCGGCGCGCAAGGTCATGACTCGTTCGAATCGGAACACGGAGGTATAGCGCACATGGCAGAAGCTATCAGCGCCTCCAACATCGAGGAAATCCTCCAGCAGCGCCTGCTGGATGTCGCCGCGACGGTGGACACCCAGGAGGTCTCCCATGTCGCGGAGGTGGGCGACGGCATCGCGCACGTCCTCGGCCTGAAGAAGGCCATGGCCGGCGAGTTGCTCGAGTTCACGAGCTCCACCACCGGGAAGACCGTGTACGGCCTCGCCCAGAACCTCGACCGCGAGGAGGTCGGCGCCGTTCTGTTCGGCGATGTCGACTCCATCAAGGAGGGCGACGAGTGCCGCACGACCGGCCGCATCATGGACATCCCCGTCGGGGAGGGCATGCTCGGCCGCGTCGTCAACCCGCTCGGCCAGCCGATCGACGGCAAGGGTCCCATCGGCGCGACCCACCGCCGCCCCATCGAGTTCAAGGCGCCGGGCGTCATCGACCGCACCCCGGTCTGCGAGCCGGTCCAGACGGGCCTCCTCGCGATCGACGCGATGATCCCGGTCGGCCGCGGCCAGCGTGAGCTCATCATCGGCGACCGCAAGACGGGCAAGACCGCCATCGCCATCGACGCCATCATCAACCAGCGCGGCAAGGGCATGATCTGCGTCTACGTCGCCATCGGCCAGAAGGCCTCGACGGTCGCCGCGATCCGCGAGACGCTCGCCGAGCACGGCGCGCTCGACTACACGGTCATCGTCGCCGCGAACGCGTCCACCTCGGCCCCGCTGCAGTACATCGCGCCCATGGCCGGTGCCGCAATCGGCGAGTACTTCATGTACAACGGCCGCGACGGCAAGCCCGCGAGCGCGTCGAACCCCGGCGGGCACGTCCTCGCCGTGTACGACGACCTCTCCAAGCAGGCCGTGGCCTATCGTCAGATGTCGCTGACGCTCCGCCGTCCGCCTGGACGCGAGGCCTACCCTGGCGACATCTTCTACCTGCACTCCCGTCTTCTCGAGCGCGCCTGCAAGCTGTCCGACGCCAACGGCTCGGGCTCCCTCACGGCGCTGCCGATCATCGAGACCCAGGACGGCGACGTGTCGGCCTACATCCCCACCAACGTGATCTCGATCACCGACGGCCAGATCTACCTGCAGGGCGAGCTCTTCTTCCAGGGCCAGCGCCCGGCCGTTGACGTCGGAATCTCCGTTTCCCGCGTGGGTGGCTCGGCGCAGACCAAGGCCATGAAGCAGATGGCCGGAAACCTGCGACTCGACCTCGCCTCCTACCGCGAGCTCGCCGGCTTCACCCAGTTCGGCTCCGACCTCGACGCGACGACCCAGCGCCAGCTGACGCATGGCTCCCGCATGACCGAGCTGCTAAAGCAGCCCCGATTCCGGCCCATGCACGTCGCCGACCAGGTCATCTCGCTGTTCGCGGGAAACAAGGGCTATATCGACGACCTCGACCTCGCGGACGTCGTGCCCTTCCGTGACGGCCTGATCACCTACATCGGCGGCGCGTACCGCAAGCTGCGTGACCGCGTGGGGGAGTCCAAGATCGACGATGAGCTCGCATCCGAGCTCGAGACCGTCATCAGGGATTACAAAGAGGAGTTCGTGGCCGCGCGCGGTTCTTCCTCCGCGACGGCTTCGGATGACGAGTCCACTGCCTCTGAGGAGAACTAGGTCCCATGGCTAATCTCCGTGACATAAAGAAGCGAATCTCCTCGGTCTCCACGACCAAGCAGATCACGCGCACCATGGAGATGGTGTCCACGGCGAAGATCGCGCGCGCTCTCAACCGCGAGCAGCGCTCCGAGCCCTATCGCAACGCCATCACCGATGTGATGCTCACGGTGGCCGAGGACGTCTCATCGGAGTCCCCGCTCCTGGCGAGTCCCGTGTCGTACGAGCGCGCGCTCATCGTGGTGATCAACTCCGACCGCGGCCTGGCGGGGGGATTCAACGTTCAGGTCGAGCGAACCGCCGAGCAGCGGATCGAGCACTTCAAGCACCACGGCGCGAGTGAGGTCGAGCTGATCACCTGCGGCCGGAAGGCCACTGAGTACTTCCGCTCCCACCCAAACGTGGCCATGTCCGTCGTGGGGGAGTCCGACGCGCCCACGTTGCAGCGAGCCCGCGAGATCGCCGACTACATCGTGCACGGTTTCGCCGAGGGCCGCTTCGGCCGCGTGGACATCATCTACTACCACGCCAAGAACCGCGTGGAGCAGGTTCTGCGCGAGGAGCGCATTCTCCCGCTCGATCCGAAGGTCCTCGCCGCCCCGCGCGGCCCCAGGACCGATGAGAAGGGCGGGCCGTCGCGCCTCACCTCCCCGTTCGTCTACACCCCGTCGGCGGACCACATTCTCGACCGCCTGATCCCGAGCTACGTGCTCACGGTCGTGCACCAGGCGCTGATCGACTCCGCCGCCGCCGAGCAGGGTGCCCGCCGCAAGGCGATGCACTCGGCCACGGAGAACGCGAGCGCGATCATCGCAGACCTTACCCGTACGTACAACCGCGTGCGTCAGGCATCCATCACCACGGAGATCAACGAGATCGTGGGCGGAGCCGCAGCATTGGAGGATTACTAATGGCTGATACCATCGACATCGCCCCGAGCGATGGCGCCGGGATCGGACGCATCGTCCGAATCATCGGCCCCGTCGTCGATGTCAAGTTCAAGATGGGCGTGCCCGACATCTACAGCGCGCTCACGATCGATGCGGAGACGCCGGTCGGCCGCATCAAGACCGTGCTCGAGGTGGAGAGCCAGCTGCCGGGCAACGTGGTCCGCTGCGTGGCCATGACCTCGACGGACGGCCTCACGCGCGGGATCGAGGTCGTCGACACCGGCGCCCCCATGAAGATGCCGGTCGGCCCGAGCACCCTCGGCCGCATCTGGAACGTCATGGGCGAGCCCGTCGACGGCAAGGAGATGCCCGAGGTCGATGACTGGTACCCCATTCATCACCCCGCCCCCTCCTTCGACGAGCTGACCACCAAGACCGAGATCTTCGAGACCGGCATCAAGGCCGTTGATCTGCTCGAGCCCTACATCCGTGGCGGCAAGACGGGTCTGTTCGGCGGTGCCGGCGTCGGCAAGACGGTCCTCATCCAGGAGCTCATCAACAACCTCGCACAGGAGCACGGCGGCACGTCGGTCTTCACGGGCGTCGGCGAGCGCACCCGCGAGGGGACCGACCTCTTTCTCGAGATGACCGAATCCGGCGTCATCGAAAAGACCTGCCTGGTCTACGGGCAGATGAACGAGCCTCCCGGAGCGCGTCTGCGCATCGGCCTGGCCGGCCTCACTGAGGCTGAGTACTTCCGCGATCGCGGACAGGACGTCCTGCTCTTCATCGACAACATCTTCCGCTTCTCGCAGGCGGGATCCGAGGTCTCGGCACTGCTCGGCCGTATGCCCTCCGCCGTCGGCTACCAGCCCACGCTCGCAACCGAGATGGGCGACCTCCAGGAGCGCATCACCTCGACCAAGACGGGCTCGATCACCTCGGTTCAGGCCGTCTACGTCCCCGCGGACGACCTCACGGACCCCGCGCCGGCCACGACCTTCACCCACCTCGATGCCACCACGGTCCTCTCACGCTCCATCGCCGAGCTCGGCCTCTACCCCGCGATCGACCCGCTTGCGAGCTCGTCTGACGCACTGGATCCGAGCGTCGTGGGCGACGAGCACTACCGTGTGGCCGTGAAGGTCCAGGAGATGCTCCAGGAGTACTCCGATCTGCAGGACATCATCGCGATCCTCGGCATGGACGAGCTCTCTGAGGAGCAGCGCCTCACGGTCAACCGCGCGCGCAAGCTCCAGCAGTTCCTCTCGCAGTCCTTCCACGTCGCCGAGCAGTTCACCGGCAACCCGGGTGTCTACATCCGCGTGGCCGACACCGTCCGCTCTTTCGCGGCGATCGTGGATGGCGAGTGCGATGACCTTCCCGAGCAGGCCTTCCGCTACGCCTCGACCATCGAGGACGTGCGCAAGCGCGCAGAAAAGATGGTGGACTAAATGGCCATCAGCGTTCGCATCGTCTGTCCGGAGCACCTTGAGTACGAGGGGGAGGTCGCCTTCCTCACGGTGCCCTCCACCGAGGGGAGCTTGGGTATCGGCAGACGGCACGCGAGCGAGATCTTCACGGTCGACGAGGGCTTCGTGACCGTCTGCGACGAGAAGATGGACGAGGTCACGGGCGAGTTCGCCGTTGGGACAGGGTACGTCCAGGTGGCCGATGACCGCGTGATCATCCTCGCCGAGCGCGCCGCGGACATGGCTAAGGTGAGCGCCCCGGAGGTCGAGGCCCGTCTCCAGGGTTTTGAAGACGAGTTGAGTAATTTGTCGGAAAACGATGCGCGCCGTCGCAATCTCTATAATGAGATCACATGGTGTAAGCTTCTGCTCACGAAGGCCAGGGCGCAGTAGGCCCCGATCTCACATAGACGAGCGGTCCGCCCGGGAGCTTGCCAGCTTCCGGGCGGTTTTTTTGAAAGGTTCCGCGTTTGGATATCATCCGTGTAGAGGGTGGCCATCACCTGGAGGGAAGCGTACCGGTATCTGGTGCCAAGAACTCCGCGCTCAAGCTCATGGCGGCAACACTGCTCGTCCCGGGCACCACCACGCTCACCAACGTTCCCAACATCTCAGACGTTCACGTCATGGGCAAGGTGCTCAAGCGCATGGGCGCCCAGATCGAGGTGATCGATGAGCACACGCTCGCGATCGACACCTCCTCGGTCGACTCCTGGGAGGCCCCCTACGAGCTCGTGGCCAAGATGCGGGCGAGCACGGCGGTCATGGGCCCGCTCCTCGGCCGCTTCGGCAAGGCGAAGATCGCCATGCCCGGCGGCTGCAACCTCGGGGCCCGCAAGATCGACATGCACATCCTCGGCCTCGAGGCGCTCGGCGTCGAGTTCGACACCGAGCATGGCTACATCTACGCCGATGCCGGCTCCGGCCTCGTGGGTACCAACGTCACCCTCGAGTTCGCGAGCGTCGGCGCCACCGAGAACCTCATCATGGCCTCCGTCCGCGCCGCCGGCACCACGGTCATCGACAACGCGGCCCGCGAGCCCGAGATCGTCGACCTCGCAACGATGCTGAACGAGATGGGCGCCAAGATCAGCGGTGCCGGCACGCCCGTCGTCACGATCGAGGGCGTCCCCGAGCTCCATCCCGTCACCCACCGCGTCGTGGGCGACCGCATCGAGGCGGGGACCTTCCTCGTGGCGGGAGCGCTCATGGCCGGTCCCGCGGGCGTGGAGGTCACGGGGTTCAACCCCATGCATCTCAACATGGTCATCCGCAAGTTCGAGGCCATGGGCGTCACCTTCGAGCGCACCGAAGGCGGCCTGAAGGTCGGCCGCGTGGGCCGCATCGAGCCCATCGACATCCAGACCCTGCCGTTCCCGGGCTTCCCCACCGACATGCAGCCCCAGGCCATGACGCTCTCCGCGCTCGCCGACGGCAACTCCATCATCACCGAGAACATCTTCGAGAACCGCTTCATGTTCGCATCCGAGCTGGTGCGCATGGGCGCTGACATCCATATCGAGAGCCATCACGCCATGATCCACGGCGTCAAGGGGTTCTCGGGCGCACAGGTGAGCTCCCCCGATCTGCGCGGCGGCGCCGCGCTCGTCGTGGCCGGCCTCATCGCCGAGGGCATCACCGAGGTCTCGGCTGTGCACCACATCGCCCGCGGGTACGAGCGCTTCGTCGAGAAGCTCTCCGCCCTCGGGGCCCGCGTGGAGCACGCGAGCGTGCCCGACCCCGATATCGACTAGCCAGGAGGCCTCATGGCGAGCAAACCCATCCAACATATGCGCCAGCCCTCCACAGGCGCCGGCAGCCGCATCTACAGCCGCGAGAACGTGGGCCGTTACTCCGAGCGCGCCCGTCAGCGCAAGCGCGGCAAGCGCGTCCGGCGCGGCGTCATCGCCACGCTGGTGATCCTTTTGCTCGTGGGCGGCAGCGCGCTCGCCCTCACCATCGCGAAGAGCATCATCAACGGCAGCCTGCAGGGCGCCTCGGGCTACCTGAGCGGCCTCTCGGGCATCCTCACCGATGCGAACACCGCGAAGGACCCCTTCAACATCCTGCTGCTCGGCACCGACGGCCGCCCCGGTGAGGACACCTACCGCTCCGACTCGATCATCCTCGCCCACGTCGACCCGGTGAAGAAGACGGCCTCGCTGATCTCCATCCCGCGCGACACCAAGGTAGTCTACAAGGGCACCACGATGAAGATCAACGAGACGCACTCCTACGGCGGACCCGAAGCCGTGGTCACCTCCGTCAAGGAGCTCTGCGGGGTCGACATCGCCTACTACGCCGAGGTGAGCTTCACGGGCATGAAGAGCCTCGTCGACGCCGTGGGCGGCATCGACCTCTACATCCCCGAGGGCGACGCGGTCGATGATCCGGATGCGGGCCCCGTCACGGTCGAGGCGGGCCAGCAGCACCTGGACGGCGAGGCGGCCCTCACCTTCTCGCGTGCCCGCCACCAGTTCGCCGACGGCGACTACACCCGTATGCGCCACCAGCGCATGGTCCTCGGCGCGCTTGCCCAGAAGATCCTGAACCACATGGATATCACCCAGATCCCCACGCTTCTGAGCTCACTCTCCGACATGCTGATCACCACCATGGACGTGGACGACATCGTGGGTGTCATCACGGCCATGAAGGGTATGGACACGGCCAACATCTGGTCGGCGAACCTCCCGAGCTACTCGGACGACACCACCTACATCGACGGCAAGAGCTACGTCTTCGTGTATGAGGACGCGTTGCAGGAGATGATGGAGCGCATGGAGGCCGGCGAGAATCCCGGCGGCCCGAACTCCTCAGGCAAGGAGGGGACGGGCGCCACCTTGGGTGACCTCGCGAACAACACGAGCGACGACTGGGCGAACGGCGACGCCACCACGAGCTCGGAAAGCGAGGCCTCGAGCGGCTCGAGCTCGAGCAGCTCCAGCTCGAGCTAGCGGATGCCGAAATCCGATACGGCCTGAACGAGAAACGGCCCCCGCGAGGCGATAAACCTCGCGGGGGCCGTTGCCATGCGGAGACGCGGCGCCTCAGGCGAGGCGGGCGACCAGGGTCTCGAGGACGTCGACCATCGTCTCGAGCGAGCTCACGGGAATGAACTCGTTCACGCCGTGCATGCAGTAGCCGCCCGTAGAGATGTTCGGACAGGGCAGGCCCCTGAAGCTGAGCTGCGCGCCGTCGGTGCCGCCGCGGATGGGGATCACGTTCGGCTCGATGCCGCGCGCGAGGAAGGCCTCCTTCGCGACCTCGATGAGCTCGGGATGCTCGCGGACGATCTCCGCCATGTTGCGGTACTGCTGCTTGACCGTCACCTGGACGCGGTCGCGGTCGAGATCGGCGTTGATGAAGGCGGCCGCCCGCTCCATCCGGTCGATCTTCGCCTGAAACGCGCGGGCGTCGTGGTCGCGGATGATGTAGCGGGCCTGCGCGTAGCTCACGGTCGCGGACATGTTCTCAAGGTGGTAGAAGCCCTCGTAGCCCTCCGTGTGCTCGGGGGACTCGGCCGCGGGCAGCAGGCTGTGGTAGGCGTGCAGGAGGCTCCCGGCGTTGACCATGCGGCCCTTGGCGTCGCCCGTGTGGATCGAGCGGCCCTCGATCGCGACGGTCACCTCGCAGGCGTTGAAGCACTCCCACTCGAGCTCGCCGATGGGGCCGCCGTCAACGGTGTAGGCGTAGGTGCAGTCGAAGGCCGGGACGTCGAGGAGGGCGGCACCGTGGCCGATCTCCTCATCGGGGCAGAAGCAGACGGAGATACCCGGATGCGGCAGCTCGGGATGGGCGGTGAGTCGGGCGATGAGCGCCATGATCTCCGCCACGCCGGCCTTGTCGTCGGCGCCGAGGAGGGTCGTGCCGTCGGTGCAGACCATGTCCTCGCCCACGAGGTCGGCAAGGGCCGGCAGGAGCTCGGGGCTCATGGAGACGGGCCGGCCGTCCACCTCGCCGCAGACGAGGTCGCCGCCCTCGTAGCGCACGATATGGGGGCTCACGTTCGCGCCGGGTGCCACCTCGGTGGTGTCGAGATGGGCGATGAGGCCGAGATGGGGTCGGTCCTCGGCGCCCGCGCTCGCTGGGATGCGCGCGGTCACGTACGCGTGCTCGCTCACGGCCACCTCCTGTGCGCCCAGGCCGCGCAGCTCGTCGGCGAGGAGGTTCGCGAGCTCGAACTGGCGCTCGCTCGAGGGCACCTGGTCGCAGTTCGCATCCGATGAGGTGGTGTCGATGCGCACGTAGCGCAGGAAGCGCTCGAGCACGTCGGAGGTCTCGGTCATGGCCGCTCCTTCGTTTGGGGATACCGTCACCAGCAACTCTAGCATGGGCCCGCCCCGCATCGTCCGTGTTTAAGACGGTTGACACTGAGGTAGAATCAGACCCAGAACTGAAAGGGGATGAGCATATGGATACGACAGAGACGTCACGTGAGCTTCATCTGACCGTTGCGAACGAGGACTACCTCGAGTGCATGGTCCGCATCGAGGACGAGGACAACGAGCGCGAGGGGGTCCGGTCGGTCGACATCGCCCAGCGCCTGAACGTCTCCAAAGCCTCGGTGAACAAGGCCGTCTCGGCCCTCAAGGCCCAGGGCATGGTGGAGCAGTCCCACTACGGGAAGGTCCTTCTCACGGACGAGGGGCGCGAGCTCGGGCACGCGGTCTGGTACCGCCACCGGCTTCTGCGCACCTTCCTGATGCGCGAGCTCGGGGTCGAGTTCGAGCGAGCGGACGCCGAGGCCTGCATGATGGAGCACGCGGTTTCCGAGGACACCATGAGCCGCTGGCTCACCTACCTGGAGAACCAGGGCATCCACATCGAGGAGGAGTAGGGGGTCGCCGTGGCGTCCGTTCCGTACCCAACCGATCGCTACAACCGCTTCGGGGCCCGCGGCCTGCGTGCGCGCATCGCACGTGGGCCGCTCGTCGTGCAGGGGTCTCCCGAGACGGCGCTGCTGGGGCTCCCCGACAGCGCAGGCATCCCGGCGGCCCTGTGGAACGTAGCGGAGCCCCAGACGGTTGCCCGTCTGCATGCCCTCGAGGCGGCCGCGGGGGCGGAGCTCCTCCTCACGAACACGAGGCGGGCGACGGCTCCCCTCCTCGCCGCCGATCAGGTGCGGCAGAACCCCGCGGAGGTCAACCGGGCCGCTGTGGCCGCCGCCCGACACACCCCGGGCACCTTCATCCTGGGCGTCGTTGGCCCCTGCGGGATCGATGCCCCCGCTGACGACGCCGCCCGCCGCGAGGAGGCGCGCGCGGCCTACCGCAACCAGGCCCATCAGCTCCTCGTCGCCGCGGCCGATGGCATCCTCCTCGACGGGTTCAGCTCCCTGCGCGAGATCGAGCCGGCGCTCGCGGGCGCGGCGGACGTGCTCGACGGCATGCCCCTCGCGGTCAGGTTCGAGGTCGATGCCGCGGGCGAGCTCCCGGCGGGCGATCTCAACATCGAGGCGGCCGTCCGCCATGCGGCGGCATGCGGCGCCGAGATGGTGGGCGCAGCCTGCCCGAACCCTGCGGCCGCCGTCAAGATTGCGACCCGAATGCGAGCCCTCACCGACCTCCCGCTGCTGGTGAGCACCGACTACCCGGGCGATCCGCACACAGACGACGACGGCCTGCTCATCTGGGACGAGCGTCCGCAAGACCTCGCCGCCGCGGCCCGCTCTTGGCTCGATGCCGGCGTCGTGGCGATCGGCGGCGGCACGGGGAGCACAGCGCGGACCACGGCCGCCCTCGCTGCGATCCTGCCCGGCGAATAGGCGCCGAGCGCGCGCGGCCCCGGGGCGGGGAGCTCCCCCAGCGCTCGTGAAACGGCTGTGGAGGCGTTCGGGCCCCACGGGGAACGGGTACCCTCGTTATGCACGGACCCGACCCTGTGAGGATGTGAAGCGCATGGGCGCGATGATTCATTTTGGAACCGATGGCTGGCGCGCCCGCCTCGACGGTGATTTCACCGAGGAGAGCGTCGTCCGCATCGCCCATGCCACCGGGCGGATCTGGTCTGATCAGGCGCGGCGCACCGTATATATAGGGTACGACACCCGGCCCGAGGCAGCGCGCTTCGCGCGGACGGCGGCGGAGGTCCTGGCGGCCACCGGCCTCACCGCGCGCCTCGCCGATCGACCCGTCCCCACGCCAGCGCTCTCCTGGACCGTGGCCGCAGACCCGGACGCCTGCGGGGGCTTCATGGTCACCGGCTCGCACCATCCCTCCGACTACCTCGGTGTCAAGCTGCGCATGGCGGATGGCGGCGACGGGGTGAGCGAGTGGTACGACGAGCTCGAGGGGATGATCGAGCCCGAGCCCACCGAGGAGCGCGGCCCCGTCGAACTCGTCGACATCTCCGCGGCCTACGCCGCCCACCTCGCCCAGACAGTGGACCGTGCCTCGATAGCCGCGGCGGGGATCACGGCCATCGTCGACCCCATGTACGGCGCCGCCCGCGGCTGCCTGGCCGAGGTGCTCCGCAACCTGGGCGTCACGGTCCAGGAGATCCATGCCCAGGAGGAGCCGGGATGGGAGGACCTCCGTCCCGAGCCCATCGAGCCCTGGGTGGACGGATGCGAACGCGCGGTGGTGGGTCAGGGGGCGGACCTCGGCCTCATCACCGACGGCGACGCGGACCGGGTGGGCGCGGTCGACGACCGGGGCCGCTACGTGAGCCCCCAGAAGATCCTCGCGCTGATCCTGGATCACATGGTCAAGAACAGGGGAGCGGAGGGCCGCGTGGTCCTCACGGTGTCGAGCTCCGCGCTCCCGCGTCGCGTCGCAGCGGCGCACGGATGCCGCGTCACGATCAAACCCATCGGGTTCAAGCACCTCTATGAGGAGATGATCAAAGGGGACGTCATCATCGCCGGCGAGGAGGCCGGCGGGATCGGTATCCCGAGCCATCTTCTCGAACGCGATGCCATGCTCTGCTGCCTGCTGCTCTGCGAGATCGTGGCCGAGGAGGGCAGGTCGCTCAGCGAGCTCATCGACGAGATGGACGCCCGCTACGGCGCGCATAGCTTCGCCCGCCGCGATCTGAGGCTCGCGCCCGAGGCGGTGGAATCCCTGCGAACGCTTCTTCCCGGGCTCAACCCGCCTGAGGTGGCGGGGATGGTTCCCACAGCGGTGAGCCACCTCGACGGGCTGAGGCTCGAGTTCCCCGATGAGTCCTGGCTGCTGTTGCGCCCGGCGGGCACTGAGCCCGTGGTGCGGGTGTACGCCGAGGCGCCCACGATCGAGCAGCGCGATGAGCTGCTTGAAGCGGGCATCGAAATAGCTCAAGGAGGGCTTTCCACCTAGAGGGCGGTCGGCAGACGGTAGAAATGGGGCGGCAAACGTACGGAAGACACTATATATAGATCGGTGAACGGGCCTGCAGGGCCCGTTTGTGTACAAAATATGTAGACGCAAATCCCCGTCCCCGCCGCCCGGGGGCTCTGGCAATATATCTCCTTGCCGCGCGGAGCCGAGCGGCCCGGGAGGGCAGCGAGGAGCGGGCGGCGGGTACCTTGAGAACCGGATACTGCGAGGGACGCCGGGGGATCCCCGG
>JAXEGS010000042.1:0-4913 GCA_034102905.1 Collinsella sp.
TTGCGTTTCTTGCGGCTCTGCACCTTTTTCCGAAACAACCTTGCGGCTTTGCACACCGGAGTGCAGAGCCGCAAGAAACGCAACCGCCCCCACCTGCGGGAATGCAATCGGTACTCCGAGTGCCGCCAGCGCGCTATGCACAGCCGCAAGAAACGCAACTGGGGACGCCGCCACGGTGTGCACAGCCGTAAGAAACGCAACGAGGGACGCCACCAAACGTGCCGAGCGTGCATGATCCGGCCTCCCGCCGTGCCATATCCCCAATCACGCACGCTCGGCGCCCCGCCGCCTCCGCGCCGCAAGCTCCCGTGCCCGGCTGCCGCGGCTGAGCGTGCGCGAATCGGCATTGCGCCCGCGCCTGAACCCGCACCACGCACGTTCGGCCCCTCCTCTCAGCAGCAGCCGGGCTCACCTCAGGCCCGAGTGCCACCTCACCTGACAGCGCGCCCAGCACCGTGCCCCGCGTCGCCCACCGCGAAGGCGCCGCACACCAGCGCGACGATGGGCACGCAGAGGACCACGGCGATGCCGCCCACAAAACTGTGCAGCAGCTCGATCGCCATGTAGTCCGACGAGATGAGCTGGGTGAACTCCACCCCGTAGGCCACAAGCACGAGCAGCGAGGTCAGGCTCGACCCGGTGAACGCGAGGATGAGGGTCTGGCACATCGTTCCGATCATGTCGCGGCCGACGTTCACCGCCGAGGCCATGAGCTCGCCGCGGGTGATGTCCGGACGCTGCTCGCGCAGCTCGAAGAGGGCCGTCGCGATCGACATGCACATATCCATGACCGCCCCGAGCGAGGCCACGAGCACCCCCACGAACAGGGTCTGCTGCACATCGAGGCCGGTCGCCCGAGAGATGATGATGAGTTCCTCAGCGCTCTCCTGGTTGAAGCCGCTCACGCGGAGGATCGCCGAGAAGGCAAGGTAGACCGCCATCGCGGCGACGAGCCCGAGCACCGTCGAGGCGATGGCCGCGTAGGTCTTCGCGCTCCATCCGTTCAACAGGAGCATCGAGAACACCGTGATCACAACCATCGCCGCGAGGCCCGCGGCGATGGCAGGCAAGCCGCTGAAGATGGCCGGCAAGAGGAAGCACACGACCATGAACAGGGCGAAGGCGAGCCCGATCATGCTCCGCAGCCCCTTCATCCCGCCAACCGCCACCATCGCCACCGCGAACACGGCGAGGATCCCGACGCTCGCCGGGACGCGATCGTAGTTGAAGACCGAGTAGTACGGGGTCACGCCCTCCTGCCGCTCAACCTTGATGATGAGCCGCTCCCCCACGCGCCCGAGCACGTTATGGTCGGCCGAGAGGCTGTTCGCGGCCTCGACCGTCTCGCCCGCGTACGGGCCCGACTCGATCTGCACCTCGAGCGTCTGCGCGCCGAGGTAGCGGTCCGTCCCCTCCTCCGGCGTGAGGTCCTCGGCCACGACACGGGTGACCGTGGCCACCGGGTAGCTGATGCCGTTGGCGGTGAGCAGCTGGAACGACGTGTCGCGCGTCAGGGCGAAGGCGAGCGTCGCGACAACGATGACGAGCATGGCGCCCACGGTCGCGAGGTCGCGGAGGTCGATGGGGAGCTTCTTGACCAGGGTCACAGGAGGGGTCCTTCCGGATTCGATGACGGCGGCGGGCCGCCAACCGCACGCGGCTGACGGCCCAACGGGGTCGGGTATGGGAAACGGTCGCTATCCGCGGCGGCGCTGGTGAATGACGCCGACAGCGATCGCGGCGGTCGCTACGGTCGCGATGGCTGCGGAGACAGCGAGGACGGGAACGTCGCCCGTCTTCGGGAGGGTCCTCTTGCCCTTCTTCCGGGCGTTCGAACCCGTGGTGGCGGGCTTCGCGTCCGAGGCGCCCGAGGCGCTCGGAGTACCCGGCTGCTGATTCGGCGTCTGACTATCCGCCGGCGCCGTGGGGTCGGTCGGCTGGCCCAGGTTCTCGGGATCCGTCGGGTTCTCGGGGTCCGTCGGATTCTCGGGGTCCGTCGGGTTCTCCGGATCCGTCGGCGTCTCGGGCGCCGTCGGCTCCACCACGTTCACCGTGAGCGTCGCCGCGGCCGAGGAGCCGTAGGCATCCGTCACGGCGTATTCCACCGTGAAGGTCCCCTCAGCGGAGGTGTCAACGGCATCCACCTCGGTGCCCGCGGCATCCTTCACCACGTGCGACACCGCATCGGTGAAGTCGGTGCCAAGCGCGTCGGTCGCGCTCACCCCGGCCATCGGGTCGAAGGCCTCGCCCACCTTGACGGAGACGGCGCCGTCCTCGCCCGGCAGCGCGATCGCCGGTGCACCCACGCGACGGATCGTGAAGGTGTCCATCTTCTCGAGCTCGGACCCGCTCGAATAGTAGGTATCGAGCGTCAGGGCGTCATTCGACACGCTCACGTTCGTGATGGACTCGCGGCGGCTCTGATCCTGCGCGGCCACATACCCGGGCAGGGCGTTCGCACCCAGCGTGCCGTTCAGCGCATAGTACTTGGAACCGGACGCCGAGTTCGCGGTGAGATAGAGCACCTGGCCCTTCTCGGGGTTGACAGCCTCGGTGGGCGCGGCCTCACGGGCCTGCACGTCGTGGCCCTCGGGCACCACCGGGGTCGTGCCCTCCATGAGGTAGGTGCGGGTGAAGTAGTGGTCGTGGCCCATGAGCACCACGTCGATTCCGAGGTCGGAGAAGACCTGCGGCAGCTCCTTGCGGCGCTGGATGACGTCGTTGTCGGTGTAGTGCGAGGCGAGGGAGAACGTGGAGTGGTGGAAGGTGACGATCTTCCAGGTGGCGTTCGGGTTGGCGTCGATGGCCTGCTCCATGAACTGCTTGTGCTCCGAGGTGGTGCGGTTGTTGGAGTTCAGATCCATGAACAGCACGCCGTTGTAGGTGAACCAGTAGTCACCCGACTGCGCACCCGCGCGCTCCGCGGTGCTCCCGAGCCCGCTCATGTTCGGCATGTTGTTATAGTCCGTGTGCCGGGCGCCGTTGTCGTGGTTGCCCACGGTCGTGGCCTGCGGCATCGAGGCCAGGGGCTCGGGGGCGTAATAGGCGTCGAACTCGCTGTCCTTGCTGGAGCTGTTCACCTGGTCGCCCGCCGACACCAGGAAGTCGGCCTTGAGCGGCGCGGCGAGATCGAGGGTGCTCGTCCAGCCCTCCTGGTCGTTGGCGGCATTGCCGCTCGCGCCGATCTGGGGGTCGCCCGCGAAGAGGAAGTTGAAGGCCTTGCCCGCGCCCTGCTCCTCGGTGGTGAACTCGGCCGGCTCGCTCCACTTCTCCGCATTGCCCACGCGGTAAAGATAGGTGGTTCCGCCCTTGATGCCGGTGACCGTCGCCTTGAACGAGCGGTAGCCGACGCGCTGGGAGGCGGAAGCCGTGGCGGTGACCGCGGTCGCGGCATCCTCAGGGAAGGCGTCGCCCGCCTGGTAGCCGGCCGGCTTGGGCGCGACCTCGACGACGGCGTCACCCGTCGTGGTCCCGAGCCAGTTGAAGTTGCGCTCACCCTCGGTGGAGCCCACCGCGAACTCGACGCCCTTGATGTCGGCCTCGGCGCCGCCGGTGGCGAGCGTCAGCTTCTTGAGGTCGAAGTAGATGTCGGAGCTCGAGGCGCGACCGTTGTGCAGCTCGACCGCCACGACGTTGCCCGTTGCCTTGAGGTTGAGGGATGCGATGTCCGTGAAGCCGATCGAGGCCTCCTTGGGGTCGCTCGCGTTCGAACCGCCGTAGCCGTTGGCGTCGAAGCTCTCGTCGTCGCCCCCGGCGATGCGCACACCGTTCACGTAGATCGTGGCGGCGTCGTCGTAGGCGAAAGCGCCCTCGATACCGGTGACAACCGCGGGGTTCTCCACGCTGAAGGTGGTGCGGAAGTAGTAGACAGGGATGTCGTCGTCCGTGCCATCGATGTACTGGACGAGCAGGTTCTGGGGCGTGTGCCCGCCGCCGAGGTCGGCGATCGCGCCGCGCTTGGCGCCGAAGCTGCCGACCGCCGTCTTCCAGGCGGGATCGCTGACAGCCGCCGAGGTGCGCCAGCCCTCGGCCGGCTGCTGGTTGTCGTCACGGTACTGCCAGGCGGTGGCTCCCGTGACGACCACGTCGCCCGCCGTGCCGCTCGCGACCGCCGTGGCCGGGCCCGCGAACCCGAGCATCACGGCGGATGCGACCAGGATCGCGACCGCGACGAGCGCCAGGCAGGCGCGCCAGGCCGCGCCGCGTTCCCCGGCGCATCGATGCAAAACTTGTTTCATCTTCCGTCCCCTCTGATATGTATCGGTTCCTCACATGCGCGCCCCGCTCAAACTCGGAGCGGATGCATGCAGGGACGATGATAGGGACGGCGCGTAAGCCCCCGATGCGCACAACGTAAGCTCTCAGCACGCGGTGCGTAAGCTGTGTGCGGCGTTTGTACGGGAACCGTAAAGACCCTCCGCGGCAGGAACCAGGTCGCGTGGCGGGCGCACATTTCAAGACCTGCTAGAATAGCCTGCGAAAACACGTGGAAAGGAACACCATGGCACTCAACGACAAGCAGGTGCGGCACCTCCGCAGCCTCGCGCACCATCTGAACCCGGTTGTCTTCGTGGGGAAGGCCGACATCACCGACGCGGTGATCAAGCAGGTCGAGGATGCGCTTGAGGCGCACGAGCTCATCAAGTGCGGCGTTCAGGACGGCAGCGATCTCACGACCCAGGAGGCGGCCGCCGAGGTCGCCGAGCGCACTGGCGCGGACATCGTGCAGGTCATCGGCCACCGCTTCTCGCTCTATCGTGTGAGCCAGAAGAAGGACATCAAGCACATCCAGCTGCCGTAACCGTATCGCGCGCCGCGTACCGCGTGATCGCGAACGCGATATGAGAAGTGGGGGGGGGCGGGCGGCGCCCCGCGGCCGCCGGGCGGTGGGGGGGGAAACACGGACAGGAATC
>JAXEGS010000043.1:0-41950 GCA_034102905.1 Collinsella sp.
AAAAAGGGCCGACCCGGCAAACCGGATCGGCCCTTCGCACCCGTAGGTGAGTCGGTATGAAACCGAAGTTACTTCAGGGTGACGGCAGCGCCGGCGGCCTCGAGCTTCTCCTTGGCGGCGTCGGCGTCCTCCTTCTTCACACCCTCGAGGACGGCCTTGGGAGCGCCCTCGACGACCTCCTTGGCCTCCTTGAGGCCGAGGCTGGTGAGCTCGCGGACAACCTTGATGACCTGGATCTTGTTGTCGCCGAAGCCCTCGAGCACGACGTCGAACTCGGTCTTCTCCTCAGCGGCGGCCTCGCCGGCGACGGCAGGGCCGGCGACAACGGCGGCGGGGGCGGCGGCGGAGACGCCGAAGGTCTCCTCGATCGCCTTGACGAGCTCGGAAGCCTCGAGCAGGGTCATTTCCTTCAGAGCCTCGATGATCTCATCGGTGGTGAGCTTAGCCATTTCAAATCCTTTCGGTTCCCGCGCCGGTGGGCGCGGAGATCGTTATGTGATGACGCACGGGACCGTGCGACGGGTGCGCGGCCGGGCCGCGCGGCTGCTAGGCAGCCTTCTGCTCGGAGACCTGCTGGATCGAGCGGGCGAGCCCACTGGACACGCCGTTGACGCAGACCGCGAGGTCGCGAGCGAAGCCGTTGATGAGACCGGCGATCTGACCCAGGAGCTGATCCTTGGTGGGGAGCTCGGCGATAGCCTTGACCTCATCGGCCGTGACGGCCTTGCCCTCGGAGATACCACCCTTGACCTCGAGGACGTCCTTCGCCTTGGCGGCGAAGTCCTTGAGGACCTTGGCGGCCTCGACGGGCTCGGTCTCGTAGAACACGTAGGCGACCGGTCCGACGAGGATCTCGTCGATCTCGGGCTGGCCCTGGTTCTTGAGGGCGATGCGGGCGAGGTTGTTCTTGTAGACCTTCATCTCGGCACCGACCTCGCGGAGCTGATGACGCAGATCCTGCGCCTGCTTCACGGTGAGGCCGTTGTAGTTGACGACGAAGACACCGGCGTTGGCCTCGATGTGGGACTCGATCTCGGCGACCTTGTCGATCTTGTACTGCTTTACTGCCATATGTACACCTCCTTCTTCACCTTCTCGGGCACGACCCGCGAAGAGGCGGGCGTTCCGAAAAAGGAAACCCCCGCGCTGCGAGAGCGACGGGGGCGAGAAGTCAGAGTGACCTATCGACCACCTCGGCTGGCGGGAACCCCATTACGCCACCGGGCGAACCCGGGGCACCAGCTGTCTCTGGCAGCAGATCGTGCGTTGAACATGAGGATTATGCCAAGCGGCTGCGGGCACGTCAAGCGGGCGCGCGCTCCCCCACCGCGCCTGCACAAATGCGCCGCAAAGCCGCCCGGCGCAGCGGATGCGGCGCTCCCCTTGCTACGACGCGAGGTCGCAGCGGATGGTGTCGCGCATCTCGCCGCCCACGGTGCTCGTGAAGAGCGTGAGGTCGAAACCTCCACCCAGCATGTCGGCGCGGTCGGCGGGGTCGATGACCTCGTGAACGGCCACCGTGTAGGAGAAGGTGTTGCCGTCGACGTCGGTGAAGGTCAGCGCCTCTCCCGGTTCGAGCTCGGTGAGCCGGCCGAGCTGCGCGGCACCGTTGCCACCGGCGATCACGGCGTCGTGCGCGTAGACCGAGCCGGCGAAGAGGTACGGGACGCCACGGGCCCCCTCGGCCGCAAGGACGGGCACCTCGAGGCTGAGGGCGGGCACGGAGAGCACGCCCACGGCCCGCTCCCCCTCCGCCTCGACCCAAGGCATGGGAACCGCAGGGTCGAGCTCGTAATCGGGGGTGAGGTCGAGCTTCGCGGTGCGGGCGGCGCTCTCGTGAACGGCGGCCACGAGGCGCTCGGAGACGACGCCGGCGCGCCAGGTGCCAACCAGGTTGAACCCCGCGAAGCCGAGGGCGCACAGGATCAGCAGGGTGCCGAGGATGCCGAGCGGCCGGGCGAGCGAGCGGCCGGGCGAGCGAGCGGCGACGTGCCCGCCCGCGCGACGGCGCGGGGGCGCCGGGTTCCTCAGCCATCAGCGCGCCTCGCGACGGCGGCAGACACGGGCGAAGAGGTAGCAGAGCATGCCCGCGCTCAGGAGCACAGGGACCGGCCACCAGATGTCGCCGGTCTTGGGCAGCAGCGACGTGCGCGGCCCGAAAGTGTTCGTCACGGTGAACGCGGTGCCGTCCTGCGTGATCTCGGACACGTAGCCCGCCGGCACCCGGGGCTCGGCGACGCTCCACGCGTGCCCCGCCCCGAGCGCGTCCCAGCTGTGGCTCCAGCCGTTCGCCTCGGAGAGCGTCACGGTCTCGAACTCCTTGCCGTCGCGGAGCAGGGCGACGTCCACGCTCTTCGGCCGCGAGGACGCGTTCGCGCCGTCGCGCCACACCTTCTTGACGCTCGCCTTCGTGACCTCGTAGCGGTTGGTGAGGAGGATCGCGTTGCCCTCGCGGGAGGACGTGAGCGCCCAACCCCGGGGCACCTCGTGCTCGACCACGCTCCATGTGTGGCCGGCCTCGAGGTCCTCCCACACATGGCGCCAGCCCGTGGCGGCCGAGAGGGTCACCGTCTCATCGAGCTCGCCGTCGCGCAGCAGGTCGACGTCGATGCTCGCGGGGATCTGGCTCTCATCGGCCTGGCCGCGCCAGACCTTGACGACCTTCAGCGAGGTGGTCTCGGCGGAGCGGGGCGCGCCCTCGCCCTTGATGGCGACCGTCACGTCGTACTCGGCGCCCGTAGCCGCCGCGCGAGGCAAGGCGATGAGGAAGGGCTCGGGATCGTAGGTGAAGTCCGCGCCCTCAAGGCGCTCACCGCGTACCAGGTAGAGCCCCGTCTCGAGGCCGTCGAACCGGGCGAGGCCGTCGGAGCCGACCGAGCGGGACTCGTCTGGCGTCGCGCGGTCGCGCGTGATGTAGCTCGCAAGGGTCTCGGCGGCCGCCTTCCAGGTGGCGGTGTCCGCCGGGTCGAGCGCGACGCCTTAGCCGGCGAAGGCGGGCAGGAGCTCGGGCGTGCCGTCGGGCTCGATCTCGCCCACGCGGTAGACGCTGAGCTCGAGCCCTGTGAGCGCACGGTCCTCATAGGAGGCGCGCACGGTGAGGGAGGCCTCCTCGCCAGCTGCGGCGGCCGAAGCCGGGGCGGGAAGGGCCGAGGCCAATGCGATGACGACGGCAAGCAGGGCGGCGAGCCAGCGTCCGGTTCTCATATGGGTTCGTATCATCCTCTTCACCTCACGGCTCATCGGGCGTGCGCGCCGGGTTTCCTGCGGCGCCTGTTGACCACGGTGCTCACTCCCAGCGCGGCGGCGGTCAGCACCGCGAAGAAGACGGGGGCGATGACGAGCGGCTCGATCCTCACGGCGTCGGCCGACACGCGGTCGGGGTCGACGGCCCCGTCGTTCGCCACCCGGTGCCCCCGCACCAGCAGGCGGTGCGTGTTGATGCCGTAGGGCGTGCAGGTCACGAGCGTGCAGAGGTCCTGCCCCGGCATGATCTGGAGCGAATCCGTCTCAGTGGGCAGGACGATGCGGATCTCATCGACCTCGTAGGTGTAGACCTCGCGGAGCACGTGCACCGTGAAGGTGTCACCCACCACCAGCTTATCAAGGTCGGACAGGAGCCTGCTCGAGGGAAGGCCGCGATGGCCGGAGAGCACGCTGTGCGCATCCGGCCCTCCCACGGGAAGGCTCGACCATTCGATATGCCCCACCGACGACTGCAGCACCTCATGCGAGGTGCCGTGGAAGATCGGCAGGGAGACGTCGATGCTCGGGATCTCGATGTATCCCATGACGCCGGTGCCCGAGACGTCGAGGGCCCGGTTGTAGCGCTGCTGCTCGTCGGCGAGCATGGCGTCGGGTCCGCGCTTCGCGAGCTCGGCGTTGTAGTCGCGCGCCTCATTGAGGATGGCCTCGTAGGTGGCCTCGTCCATGGTCTGGACGTCCTCCTTGTAGGTGTCGACGACCTGCGACTGGTGGAAGGAGTTCCAATAGTCGCTCACGCTCGGGTAGAGCAGGAGGCCGAGCCCCACGAGAAAGGCCGCGGCCAGAAGAACCGTGGTCAGGCGTCCTTTCTTCTTCACGTGGGGCTCTCTCCTCACTGGGCCCCTCACCACCGCGAGGGTGGGAAGGGGCTCCGATCGATGACGTGCTTACTGGTTGTTCACGCGGCGGCGCACGAAGAGCGTCACGCCCGCGCCCAGCAGCAGGGCGGTGCCCACGACGTAGAAGATCGTGGTGCCGATGCCGCCGGTCTCAGGAAGCTCCTGGCCGGACTTGTTCTCGACCTTGGCGGTCTGGGAGACGCCGATCTCCTTGCCGGCGCTGTCCTTGGCGGGGGCGGTCACCGTGACCTCGACATCGGAGGTCAGCAGGTTGTAGCCGGTCGGGGCCTCGGTCTCCTGAAGATAGTAGGTGCCGGACTCGAGGCCGTTGAAGGTGGCGGCGCCCTGGTCGTCCGTGGTCACCTCGGTGGCCTCGGCGAGGGTGTCGACCCACTCGACCTTGGCCTTCTCGGTGGCGGTGGCGGCGGTGTACTTGTAGTACTTGCCGTCCTTGTTCTTGAGGACGAACTTGGCGCCCGCGAGCTTCACGCTCTCGTCACCGGACTTGAACTTGTCGACGACGATGCGGGAGGACCACACGGGGACATCGATCGGCGTGGTCTTGTCAAGGTCGTTGGGATCGTGGCCGTACTCGAGGTACACGTCGTTGTGCGTGTAGTTGACGACGGCCTTGTCGTTCACCGTGGCGGTGTACTCGATCGTGATGCCCTGGCCCTTGTACTGCTGGAACTTGGCCATATCGAAGGTGAGGACATAGCCGTTGCCGGCGAAGGCGAGCTTCACGCCGTCAGCGGTGGCGGAGATCGCCGTGTTGCCGAACTTGATGGAGAAGTTGGTGTCGGCCACGGTCGTGCCGAAGGTCAGGCCCTCGGACATTTTATCCGTGATCTGATAGGTGTAGGTGGCGGAACCGGCGGTGTCGGGCACGGTGCCGGTCACGGTGAACTTCGGGGTCTGGCCGATCTCGACGTCCTGATCGTCCACGGTCTTGTCGATCGTGGGGTAGTCGCCCTTCATGTTGACCGTGCTGTTCGGCGTGGTGCTCGTCAGGGAGACGAGGGAGCCATTGCCCTGCTTGACCTGGGCGTCCTTCGGGAAGACCAGGTAGTAGCCAAGGTCGAGGCCGGAGAAGGTCAGCGACGTGCCCTCAGCGGACTGGGTGGAGTCCGCCGTGAGGGTCTGCGCGTAGGTCTGGGCCTTGTTCGCGAACGCCGAGACGTTGTTCTCGGTGATGTTCACGTACTTCGTGGCGCCGTTGACGGTGACCTGGTTCAGGTTCTGGCCGGACGGCTGCTGATCGACCAGATACTCCGCGCCCGCGCCGTTGAAGAAGGCGGTCCAGTCGGAGTCGATGGAGTAGGTGACGCCGGCGCTGGCATCGTTCCCTGCCATCACGAGGTCGAAGACCTTGTAGATGCTGTACTCCTTGCCGGCGGTGGTGCCGTTCACCGTGATGCTCCCGGTGCCGGCGGCCTGGGCGGCCGGCACGACGTTGAAGAGCATGGCGACTGCGAGCAGCAGCGGCATGATTTTCTTCAGTGCTTTCATGTTCGTTCCTTTCCTTTCATGCGATGGCGTTCTCTCTGCCCGGACGGGCAGGCGGTACCCAACACTTACGGTTCCTTGAACCTCCTTCTCCGTCGAGGTCCTGCGAACCCATACAACAGCGCGCCGGTTATGAGCACGAGCCCGCTGGTTGTAACCGCGTTGATGCCGGAGCCGCCGGTGTTCGGCAGCACGAAGCTGGGGTGGTAGACGTTGGTGAGCACATGGCCCTCATCATCGACGGAACCCTCGTAGCCGCTGGGAACGACGTCCTCTTTCCAGACGTACCAGATCTCACGGCCGTTGGCGTCGTACTTCGGCAGGACCATGTCCTCAGCCTTGATGGATGCCATCCAGTTGTTATCGGCCGTGAGGATGCGCTGCACGAGCTTGCCGCTGGCGTCCTTCGCCGGAACCTCGGTGCGCTTGCCGCCGGACTCCGTACGCGTGTAGAGCGTCGCGGTGATGCTCTTGGGACGTACCTCTTCGGTATCGCCAATCCAGACCTTAGAGACATTCGTCCCCACCCATTGGCTTGCAGTCGAAGGTCCTGAGCTGGCCATGTCGCTGAGCGTCACGCCCTTGAACTCCTGACTGATATCGATGCGGCCTGACTCATCGGCTCGGTACGCGTAGTTGGAGGGGTTGCCCCACGCGAGGTCGCCAACGATCGGATAGAGGTAGATCTCACCCTGCTTGTTGGCGTTGGCCGGAGAGTTTCGAACCGTGGTCGCCGAGAAGTAGACCTTGCCGTCATAGATCGCAAGCCCCTCGGTCGTGCCCGGGAACGTGCTCGCCTGGTTGTAGCCAGGATCCCGGTTGACAGTGCTGTAGTTCCCCGCGATGGTGCCGGACGCCACCATGGGCCCCCATTGATCGCGGCCATACCGATCTTTGCCAAGGTACTTGGCAATGTAGACCGTGGGGTCCCCGCCGTCGCCGATGTTCTTTCCCTGCGGGCGCCCCGTCATGGCGAGGTCCCCGTTGGGGAGCTGGATGATGTCACCGTCGTCCGCGATCGTGGACCCCATGGAGATGACGCGCGTCACCAGCAGCTGGTTCTCGTCGAGGTTGATGCTCTTCATGTTCTTGAGGTTGCTCACGGTGAGCTTGTCCGTGGGGATGAGGTAGATGGTGTCGGTCACCATGGCATTCAGGATGAGGTACTTGCCGTCGTTCGTGATGCCGAGCGAGTGGGTCGCGTTCTTCTTCCCGCCGTACTTGCTGTCGCTCAGGCCGATACCGACCAGGTTCACGATGGCGGACTTGGTCTCGTTGTAGCCGACGCCCGTGGCACCGTTCCAGACGATCTCGCTGTTCGACTTCGCGAGCGTCGAGGCGTTTGGAACCACAATGAGCTGCCTGCTGTTCGAGACGCCGTAGAGTGTGTCCGTGGCCTCGTTGTAGGCGATGCCGTGGCCGAAGAGCGCCCCCTCGGCGCCGATCTTGAGCGTGCCGAGCACAGCCTCCTTGCCCGAGGAGTCCTTGCCGATCATGTAGGCGTAGGAGGAGTCCGATGCCCAGAGGATGCCGTCCTTCAGCGTTCCGGCCTGGTATCCCTCGTAGTTCGTGACACGGAAGCCGGTCGCCTTCGTGTCCTTCTTGGCGCCGTACATGCCCTCGCCGAGCTGCTCGGTGACGCCGTAATAGCTGCCGGTGTCGTTGTCCCCGCGCTGCTCCTCGACGGAATAGTAGTAGCGGTTGCCCTCGTCGTCATACTTGCGGAGGTCCCTGTAGAGCTTCGATTGATTCTGGTTGCCAGAATAGGAGCTCGATGCGGTCAGGTAGAAATCCGTCGCCTTTCGGCTTGGGTCGATCTCGGATCCCACCTTGCGATCGCCGGTGATGGGGTTGAACTGGACGAGGACGAGACGGGGGTTCTGCTCCTTGGCGGGCTTGTCCGCCCAGACCTTCTCCGCGTAGACGTTGACCGTCGGCGTGCTGTAATCGCGCCGCGCGTTGGGAATCGCTTAGTTGTCGGGGCGGCCGTACACCGAGAAGGTGAGGTCGCTCTCCTGGATGAGGTGCTCGGCATCGGTGCTGAGCTGCTTCAACGTGTAGGTGCCGTTCGGCAGGGACACCTGGCGCGTGCTCGGCGTGAGGACCCACTCGGGCTCGCCCCAGCCGCCCGGGCGGCGATCTGCCTCGACGACGCGGCCCTGGGAATCGGAGATTATGTCGATCACGATCGGCTCCGACAGATACGGGGTCGTGAAGCGCAGCTGGAAGGTGGCGCCGACGATCGGGATCGTGTTGTCGCCCTTTTCGTGCACGTTGAACCCGATGGTCTGGGTCGCCTTCTTCAGGGAGAAGTTGGTCTCGTACTGGTTCGTGCCCGCCGGGAGCGCGGCGAAGTTGATGTTGTTGTTCGGCGCGTAGTTGTTGTTCGTCTCGATCTGCCCGTTATCCGCATAATCGCGGGGGACCTCGGCGAGGTGCACGGAGTAGGTGCGCTCGCGTGTGAGGCCGTCGAAGGTGGCGATGCCGGTGGAGGCGTCGGGGGTCGCGTAGCGCTTGTTGCCGAGGTCGTCGGTCAGGACGAACTTGACGCCCTCGGTGATGGGGTTCGCGGTGTCCGCGTCGATGAGCTTCGCCGTGATGGTGTACTTGCCGGTGGTCGCGGTCTTGTTGAAGGTCACCGTGTAGTCGTTCACGGCGTTCTCCTTGGCGACCGCTGTGAAGTCGCCCTGACCGGAGCCGGAGATGGAGTAGCTGTAGGCGTTGCCGGCGGCATCCGCCTTCGGAAGCCCCGTGAACGTATGGGTCTGCGGGGAGCCGCTGTACGAGACGTTCCAGACGTACGCGGCACCGAGCTCGGTCCCTTGCTTCACCTCGCCGGTCTTCACGTTCCTCTGAACGAGGATGATCTGGGCGGAGAGGCCCGTGAGCGCGGGGTCGGACCAGATGGCCGTCGCCTTGAGGCTCGTCGTATCAGTGCCGGGGTCGGTTCCCGGGTCCGTACCGGGATCGGTCCCCGGGTCCGTACCCGGGTCGGTGCCGGAATCCTGGGGCGTGATGGTGTAGGTGAGGTCGCGGGACGTGGCGCCGCTCGCGAAGGAGATTCCCGTTTTGTCGGCCGCCGCGTTCTCGCGGGCGATCTGATCCGTCTCCTTGGCATAGGGGTCGGGGACCGTCTTGAGCTTGACTGTGTAGGTCTCTTGGTTGTTCAGGCCCTCGCTGAAGGTCGCGATGCCCGTGGACGCGTCGACCGTCGCCTCACGCGTGGTGCCGTTCGTCCCCGTGAGCTCGAAGACCACCCCGCTCTTAACGATCTCGCCGGTCTTGCCGTCCTTCAGCTGCGCCTTGATGGTGTAGGTATCGGGCTCGGGCTCGGGCTTCACGGGCTCGGTGCGCGTGTTCGTGATCGCGAACGTCTGGGTGAGCTTGGTGGTGCCCACATGCGAGCCGGTGTCCAAGGGCCTATTGGCCTTCGAGAAGGTAAACGCGCTCGCCTGCTGCTTGTTCGCGGCGCCATTCACTCCGGACAGATACTTCTTTCCGCCGATGCTGTCAGCGGCCACCGCCATCAAAGAGACCCTAGTCCCTTTTTCAGTGGTGAAATAAGGAAAACGGAATGGATCCGTGTTACCGGTGTTCTTTACGACAACAAGCGTATTTGAGGCAGCATCAAAACCCAGCTCCAGCGTGGGATCGTATACGCTGATCAGGCGGAACTTGTCTCCTGTTTTCGCCGATCCCTGACCAAAGCGGTTCACCGTCCACAGCTGGCGCCTCAGGGCATCGCCGCTCGTCGGGTCGCTAGCACTCGGCATGGGGACATTGTCAGCGAAGATGATCTTGTTGTCTTCCGTCAGGGTTATCGATTTCGTCCCATTCCCGAATCGGTACTGCCCGTCGATCGTCAGAGCAGTGGTCCCGGATTTCTCGTCGGTAAGGGAGATCCCCCCCAGATCAGGATCTGACTTGCCATCTGTCGTGACCTCATCCACCGGGTCGGCGTAGGAGACCGTGAAGACGTCGTTCGCCGTGCTCGCGGAGCCCGAAAGCTTGTCGCCGTCGAGTTTGTTCTCGACCGCCGTGTTGGAGCCGGCGGCGATCTGCGTCTCGCGGACCTGATAGGAGATCGCGGCGCCGCTCGAACTCTTGCCCGGCAGGCCCTCCCACTGGTAACCCCAGCCGCTGGCCATGCTCATGGTGCCGGCGGCGGCCGTGGGCACCTTCGCCCAGTTGCCGTTCTCGTTTGACCAGAGCTCGACCGTCACCGAGTCGCTCGCCTTCGGCGTGAGACCCGACCAGCTCTTGGTGGCCTTCACCGTGACGCTGTCGGCCACGGTCCCACCGAGCGTGAGCGCCGGATGCGTGAGGGCGGCCGTGGTGCCGAGCGCTACGAGCGCGGCGAGGGCGCCGAGCACGATGCCGCGGCGCTGCTTCTTGGTGCGCGCCCGGAGGAACTCATTCGCTTTCTGGAAGATCGTCTTATCCATGCCGTTTCCCCTTAGGCCGCATCAATCGGGCCGAGCTCAGGGAGAGGCCAGATTCGAATCGCGATTTTTCCAACGATCTGCTCGTTAGCGATGCAGCCGACGGTGGTGTTCCTCGAGTCGATGGAAGTGGCCCGGTGGTCGCCCATCACGAAGTAGCGGCTCTCCAGCACCTGGTAGGGCATCTTGATGTCGGTCTCGCCGAGGGCCTTCTCGGTGAGGTAGGGCTCGTCAAGCTTCTTGTCGTTCACGTAGACGGTGCCGTCGTCCGTGATGTTGACCCAGTCGCCCGGGCCCGCGATATAGCGTTTGACCAGGAGCTTGTTGCCAAAGTAGAAGCCAATCACGTCGCCGGTCTCAAACGAGCTGCCGCGCGCCACGACCACGACCTCGCCCTCGTTCAGGGTCGGAGCCATGGAGGTGCCGAAGATGCGCAGGACCGGGAACCACAGCGTCGCGATGAGGACGGCCGCGGCGGCGGCCACCACGAGCGCGAACACGGTGTTGCGGAAGGTGCGGCGGTAGGTGCGCCCCGTGCGCTCGGCGCGGAGATCGGCCTCGAGCTCGGCGATGCTCGGGCGCTCGAGGTGCTGGGGCTGCCTGGCTTTCGGGGAGCGATTCAGGAGGTTGGCGATCTTCATGCGCGCTCACCCTCCCCCAGGCGCCTGACCTGCTCGAGGTACTCGTCGGCGGCGCGCTGCGCGGCCTCGAAGACGCCGTTCAGGACGAGCGAGGCCTCGGCGATCGAACCCACGGTGCTGAGCTTCAGGTCACGGGAGGCCAGGGCGGCCTTGAGATCGGCCACCTCCTGCGTGAGGGCGTCGTTCTTCTTGCTCTCCTCGATGAGGAGCTCAAGCAGCTCTGCCCTTTTCAGCCTCCGGTATTTCCTCTGATCGCTCATAGGTGTGTCGCGCGGCGACGCTCGCTCCCTTTCCCCAACTAGCTGGCAATGCTACAAAATTAGTAACATTATTGCTTAAAAAAAGACCCCTCTATCCTCTTGAAATGTTCAATTGATTGGGATTTGTATCCTTTTGAACACAAGTGATGAAACCGTTGCATTTGCGCACATATACGCTGGCGTGGATCATATCCAACAGCAAGATGCCTCAACCCTCCGTGCTCGGTGTCCCTCCCAAGGCGCTCCGCATGGAACGAATTATGCGCACACTATACTATGTAAACTCTTTCAATTGTTCTAATCGATACTATTTATGTCACGTTTTTTCGTACTCCTTGTGAACGCTCGCCGCATGCAGGGGAAACGATTTCAGCTGAAATCGTGTTCAAGTTGTGAAACCAACTGACACGAGGGGTATTTAATCTTAGTTGTGCATTTCGAAGGGATGGGTCCGTCAGATCTTGGTTGCACACCGAGACCGGCGCCTCGCGCGCGGCCGGTTCTGTCACACTGGTGGCGACGAGAGGAGGTGCGGCCGACCATGGGCGAGTCCACGCAGCGCATAGGCACCGGGGAGGTCACCGGGACGGGGCAGCGGAGACGCGTCCCCCGCCGGATCGGCCTCCTCGATCTCGGGCCCCGCAGGGAAGCGGGCGCCACCGGGTTCCTCCTCGCCGATTTCGCCGAGGCGCTGCTCGCATACGACCGCGTCTCGAATCTGCCGGGCGCCGAGACGGAGCCGCCTCAGATCGCCCCCATCGATCGCCGCGCGGGCTCGCTCGCGGGCCTCGACGCCCTCGTCATCGGGCGGGAGCTCGAGGAGATCGATGCCAGGGGGCTCGACCGGCTCCTCTCCCGCAGCGGGGGCGGGCTGGCGGGCCCCGGCGGGAACGCGGACATGCGCGTCTACGCGATCGCCGTCACGGAGCTCGAGTCCTCCCCATCCTACGAGCTCGCCCTGCGCGACCTTGCGGCGTGGTGCCGTGAGCGCGGACTCGTCTGGGGCGGCGGCGCACTCGTTGAGGGGGAGGCGCTCGTGTGGGCCGCGCGGGGCACCGCGCGTATGGGCTGGCTACTGCGGCGCTCCTCCGAGGCCCTCGACCGCCTCATCGGGGCCGTCCGCGGCGGTATGACGGTGCCCGAGGCCGGCATCGCCTACGGGGCGCCCGTCCGTGCGTCATCGCGCGGCCCCCGCGTCCCCGCCGACGTCATCCTCGCGCGGTCGCCCCTCCCCCGCCCCCTCGCCCACCGGGTGGCCAACCTGCTTCGACGCGGCGGGCGCGATCGCTGACCCTCTACCGAAAGGACCCCCATGCTCATCCTCGGCATCGACGGTGGCGGCACGAAGACCGCCTGCACCCTGTTCTCAGGCGCCGCGGGCACGCTCGCTCCCCAGGCGAGTCTCACGCTCCCCACCTGCCACCATGCCCAGGTGGGCGCCGACGGCATGACACGTGTGCTCGCCGAGGCCGTGGACTGGGCACGCGGGCAGGCGGACGGGACCGCCCTCGGCATCGCATTCGCCATCTGCGGATACGGCGAGGGCGCCGTCTCGACCCGGGCCATCGAACAGGCGTGCGCCGCGGTGGCGGGCGCGGACCCGTATATCGTCGTCAACGACGTGGAGGCCGCCTGGGCCGCGGGCCGCGGCCTCGCGGACGGCATCGTCATCATCGCCGGCACGGGCTCCATCGCCTACGGGGTCTCGGGAGAGCGGAGCATGCGCTGCGGAGGATGGGACTACCTGCTCGGCGACGAGGGCTCCGGTGGCTGGATGGGCAAGGAGGCGCTCTTCGCCTACACGCGCCAGGCCGACGGCCTTGCGGCGCGCGGCCCCCTCTTCGAACTCGTCAACCGCGAGCTCGGGCTGCGCGATCCCTTCGATGTCATCGCGTACGCGAGCGAGCGCTTCGCGGACCGCGGGGCCATCTCCGCGCTCGCCCCGCTCGTGACGCGGGCCGCTGCGGCGGGCGACGCCAGCGCCCGGGGGATCCTCGACCGGGCCGCCGCGGAGGAGGCCGCGCTCGCCGACGCGATCGCGCGGGAGATCTTCCCCGATGACGGCAGCGAGATCCCCGTGTCGTATGTGGGTGGCACCTTCAAGGCGGGGGCGCTCATCTTGGACCCGCTCGCGGCCGCGCTGCCCAAACGGTGCCGCCTTATGGCACCGCTTCACGCGCCCGAAGCCGGAGCGGCCCTGCTGTTCCAGCGCGATCGGATGCCCGACGCGCGCTAAGGGCGGGGCGGCGGGGCCCGGCTCGGGGTCCGTGGGGCTGAAACGCCCGTATCCCAGTTGCGTTTTTGACGGCTCTATACCTTTTCGCGAAACAAGTTGACCCCTGTGCACACCGGGGTGCACAGGGGTCAAAAACGCAACCGTCCCGAGCTGGGAAAACACTTCTGCTACTCGGGGTGCCGGCGCACGGCTATGCAAAGCCGTCAAAAACGCAACTGAGCCGAGCGCGCGGACGGTCCGCGCACAACCCGCAGCCGTCCCGCAACCCGAATCCGCGCCTACTCCGCGAAGCGGTTCTTGTGGTCCCAGCTGTTGATGTAGAGCTCGTCGCCTGCGAGGTACTCGTAGATGCTGTCCACGATCTCGATCCCGCCGGCCGCGTCGCAGGCGGCTTTGCGGATGAGCCCGCGCTCGCCGGGGTAGTAGACCTTGTCGGCATCCGGTCCGGGCTTGACGGCGGAGAGCTCGTCGAGCACCTCGGACATGTGGCGCTTGAACTCGTCGATGCCGCAGAAGCGGGCGGGGTCGATCACGATGTGCAGGTGGCCGAGGTCGCGGCCCTCGGAGAGGTCGTGGTACATCGAGGACACGTTCTTGCCGGCGGGCACGCCGAGCAGCACGCCCGAGAGGATGTCGACCATCATCATGAGGCCGTAGCCCTTGGGGCCGGCGATCGCGACGAGCGCGTTCACCAGGTGCGGGTCGGTCACGGGGCGGCCCTCGGCGTCGACGGCCCAGGTGTCAGGGATGGGGCGGCCGGCGCTCTTGGCGTCGAGGATCTTGCCCCAGGCCTGCACCGTCGTGGCCATGTCGAAGTTCACGAAGCGCTCATCGGCCGTGGGCGCGCCGAAGGCGATGGGGTTCGTGCCGTAGAAGGGCTCGGCCCCGCCGTAGGGGATGACCATCGGATCGGACTGGCACATCGTCAGCAGGATGAGGTCGTTCTTGGCGGCCATCTCCGTGTAGTAGCCGAGCGCCCCGGTGTGCGAGACGCGGCGCACGCCCACGACGCCGATACCGCTCTCCTTGGCCATGTCCATGGCGTACTCGAGGCCCTTGATCGCGAACGGGTAGCCGCAGCCGTTGTCGCCGTCGAGCATGCCCGTGCAGGGACCGGTCTGCTCCCAGGTCCACTGGGGATCGCAGGTGATGCCGCCCTTGGAGATGCGCTCGGTGTAGTACTCCACGCGCACCTCGCCGTGGCTGTGCAGGCCGCGCTCGGAGGACCAGGTGAGGACCTCGGCGGTCTGATCGGCGTGCTCCTCGGAGAGGCCGGCGGCCATGAACTTGTTCTTCATCAGGGTTTTGAGTTCTTCGCGTGCGACGAGCATAATTGCCTCCTTTTTTCGCCCCACTTTCATACGAAGGCGGGAAACACTGTGCGGGCGCACAGCCTATTTGATGTCATTGAAGATGTTGTAGTCGATACCGTCTTCGCCCTTTGCGACCAAGAGCGCGCAGAATACATCGGAGCTGACATTGAGCGTGGTGCGGATGGCAGCCACGATATACTCAAGGCCGCCGAGAATTGCGATGGCTTGCAGCGGCAAACCAAGCGCAGGGATGAGCATAGTCAGCGAGATGAGCGAAGCACCCGGAGCCACCGCGTTGGCGAGCGAGAGCAGCCATGCGATGACGCACACCATGATCAGACTGGAGCTGGCGAACTCCATGTCATACATCTGAGACACAAACACAGCAGTCACAGCCATATGCAGGGCGCTTCCATTGGAGTTTAGCGGAACGCCGAGCGGAAGCACCAGGTTGGCAATGTTGTCGCGCAGGCCGATTTTGTTTTTGGCGTCATCCATTTCAATGGGAAGCGTAACAGCCGAGGAAATCGTGGCGGCGGCCATTATGGACATCGGCATCATCTTTTTAATTAGACGTGGGATGCTCATTTTGCAACGGACGCCAATGACAATGAGCCATAGAGCGGTGAACACGGCGGTTGCGCCGGCAAGCACAACGACATACCTGCCTATTGCCACGAGCACATCCATGCCAAGCGCGCCAACGGAGGCAGAGACATAAGAGAAGATACCGATTGGGGCGATGTTCATGACCAAGCGGATGATGGTGAGCAGCACCTCGTTGAGACTCTTCACCCAATCGTACACGCGGCACTCACCATTGTTGTTCTCTTTAACAAAAATGACCGCAACACCGAAGAAGACTGAGAACACGATGCAGGGCACCATGGTGCCGGATGCGATAGATGAAATGATATTCGAAGGAAAAAAGCCGGTAATCATCTCGCTAACGCTTACGGCGGTCGCCTCGAAATCGGTCGCGGCGCCCATGATCAGCGTTGAGTCGGATAGGCCCACACCGGGTCTGAAGAAGAGGGCGCACATCATACCGAAGGCGGATGCGAGCAGCGAGGAGATCAGGAAAGCAGCTGCAGCTTTGAGACCGATACCGGCGAGCTCCTGCTTGGTGAGTGAGCCGACCGCACCGATAATCTCACACATAACGAAGGGCACGATGCCCATCTGGATAAGACGGAAGAAGATGTCGCCGATGAACTGGATTTTAGCCATGTCACGACCGATTATGAGGCCGGAGACGACACCTGCCACCATGGCGACGATCATCGCCGCAGTGGGGTTGTAGCGGAACTTACGGGTGGATGCAGACACTCCATCTGTCATATGAATCACAAATCCCTTACAGGAACCACTCTTCCTTTGTCAGGTTGAGCATGTACGCCTGTGTCCAGACGGCTGCCGTGTCCCAGCATACACGGCATTGGGCTTTTAGGTCCGAGTGGGGACCAGCCTAGCGTCGCCAATGCGACGATCCTCCCTCGGAAGGCCGTGCACAGAGGTTCGAGCACACAGCCTGTCCGAGGAAAACGGTCTTGAAGGATCCCGCCCGATGGGATGCGCTATGCGCGGGCGATACGGATTACACGGTTATCCATCAAACGAAAATGCAGGTAGATATGGACCACTATTACACGGCCTCGACGTACTCCTTCTTTCCATCGAAGATGTCATGGTCGATACCGTCCGGACCGGCAACGAGCATAGCGGCGAACACGTCACCGGTGACATTCAGCGGAGTGCGGGTAGCGCCGGTCGGGTATTCGAGGCCACCGAAGATACCGATGGATTCAATGGGCAGACCGAGGGCCGGGATCATCATGGTCAGAGACACGAGAGAGGCGCCAGGGGTGGCCGCATTCACGAAAGAAATCATGGTGCAGATGAGCCAGCAGGTCAGGAGATCGGAGGGGCCAAAGGTAATGCCATAGAGCTGGGCAATGCACAGGGCGTCGACAGTCATATGAATGGCCACGCCGTTTGAATTCAGCGGCACACCAAGAGGCAGCAAGACATCGCAGACGTCAGCGCGGATACCGATCTTGCGCTTGGAGTCCTCCATAGCGGTGGGGAGGGTGACGGCAGAGGATATGGTGGTGAAGGCCGTGACGAGCATTCGGGCCATCTTGCCGGCAAGTTTGATCGGGTTCACCTTACAGTAGGCGCCACATATGATGAGGTAGGCGATAAACATGATGACCATGCCGAGTGCCATGACGAGGAAGTACTTCGCAAGCGGGACCAGAACAGTCATGCCGACGGAAGCAACCATGGAGGAGACATAGCAGAAAATACCAATGGGGGCGATGTTCATAACGCCACGGATGATATTGAGCAGCAGATCGGAGGTCTCGCAGACAACATCATAGAGCTTGCACTCGTCATGGGTCTGACGCCAGAAGCTGATGACCAAGCCGAGGGCGACAGCGAAGATGATGATCTGAATCATAGAGCCGTTAGCAAGGGAGGCCACGATGTTGTTACCAAAGAAACCCGTAAGCGTGTCCTGGATGGTCATCATCGCAACGGGCTCACCATCGTAACCGGCAGCAGCCATAACAGCCTCGGTACCTGCGCTGGCGCCCGGCTGGAAGATAACGCCGAGGGCGATGCCGAGGGCTGAAGCGATGCCAGAGGACACAATGAAGATGATGACGCCTTTGATTCCAATGCCGGAGAGCGTCTGGGGGGTCAGCCCGCCGACGGACTTAACGACCGTAACAAGCACGAAGATGGGGATGCCCATCTGGATAAGGCGGAAGAAGATATCGCCGATGAACTGAATCTTGGTCATGGCCTCGCCGCCAATCAGGCCAGCGATGACTGCAAGAACCATCGAAACAAGCATCAGGACCGTCAAATCCACTCTTTTCAGCTTCGCTATCATGTACGTTCCTTTCCCTTTCTTAAACCGGATAACAATTCATATGAGGCAGCCGAAAGCCGCCGCAAACCCCAAAAGACTATCGGCCCCCGAGGTATGCCCCATACCCAACACGCGATAGAACGCAGCAGGGAGCCCCTCGCGAACATCCGAATCCAAGAGCGCAAGCATGGCGAGGTAGTCTTCATTAGCCTGCCCGGCGCACATCGCCCGCAAATACGACTCGCTCACTTCGGTTGTCCTGCCAGGGAGTGCGGCTTCAACCGCACGAAAGAACGCATCTGCTGCCTGTGTGGCACACGTGCCGCAGAGGTAACGAAGGCCAATGCCAAATCCCGTGAGCACGTCATCGCCCGAGGGGGTCAGCCCCGGCCCGCGTCCCATGAGATGCCAAACTGCACTGCGCATCGCGCGTTCTGAAACCTGAAAACGACCCGGATCGACCTGATTGGTGCCCCATCTTCCGATATCAAGGCAAAAGGCCGAAAACCGAGCAAGGGCCGAAACAGCGGAAACCGATTGCTCGGTCCACGGCAACCCGATCCGCTTTCGCAAACCAAGCCCGTGAGATATCTCAGCCACTTCGACATCCATCCCCGGTTTCATTGCGCCCTCCAAAGCGGGAACGGAACAATCGCGTCGCGGGGCGTCCGCCACAGCCAGCTCACTCACACCCGCCAGGCTGTAAATACAGATGACGCCGTTGTTCAGGCAAACACGGTCGCCCACATGCAACCTACCCAGCAGAGTGGCCATCTCCTCCGCACCAACTGTCACCCCAATGCAAGAAAGCGAGCCCGCAAGGGAACCGACATGCAGCAATGAGCCATCGAACACAAGGTTGAAGCTTGTGTTGAACACAGAGTGCACCGATCCGCACGGAGAGGAGATAATACGGGAGAGCGCGTAGCTGCTCGCGGAGAAGACGGCCATCTCGTAATACTCCTACTCAATACCAAGCTTTGCGCAGTAGGCCTCGAGCGCCTTTTCGAAGCATGCGAGCGGAGCGCGGACAGTACCGGCGCCGACCTGCCCGATGCCAGCTTGCCTATGAGCGATACCAGTGTTGATAAGCGGGGTGATACCGGTTTTGACAACCTTGCGGATATCGATACCCAGGCAAGCACCCTTGAAGTCCCACGTTGGAATAGACCAGTTGGGGTTATGGGTCACGCAAATCTTCGCCATTTCGTTGGAGATGTTAAGCGCGTCCTCAAAGCCTCCGGCGCCCACGAAACGGGTGACGCCAGGAGCGGCGACCATGGCCATGCCGCCCACGCCGACGGTTTCGCAGATTGCGGAGTCGCCGTTGTCGGGACAGCCATCTTCCTCAGAGAAACCCGTGAAGTACAGGCCGGTCGGCGTGTTGACGGGCGCAACGAACCACTCATCACCCAAGCCAGATACGCGAACGCCGAACTCGTAACCGTTACGGGTCATGGTGGAAACCACGCAGCCCTCGATATCCTTGCGGGCATAGTCGACAATGGACTTGCCGGTGGCCATCATAACGTTCAGGAAGAACTGGTCCGTATCAGCCAGGAACTGGATGACGCGCTGCTTGGCTTCCTCGCTCGCATCGGTTTTGACGATGAGAGGCGCAATCTCTTTGAGGAAGTTGAGCGTCGCGGCCATGTTGCGCTGATGGAACTCGTCGCCCTGCGTAATGGCGCGGGCCAAAAGAACGTTGAGGTTGATGCCGCCGTCAGAAAGCTTGAGCGCCTGGGCAAGCACCGGGCCGAGCTCGTCGGCCATCCAGTGCAGACGATCGATGACCTCCTTGCTGTAGGCACCGAAGCGCAGTACAGCGCCGATGCCCTCGTTCATGGTGCAATATGCGACGGTTCCGTCGGCCAGGTTGCGAACCACAAGGACAGCCATATTGGCGGAAGTGATGCCACCCATGGGGCCGACGGCATGGCAGTGGTGGCAGGGGATGAATTCGACTTCACCTCCCTCGAGCATGCCGAGAGCCTCTTCCTCTGTCTCGGCCCAGCCCTCGAAAAGTGCCGCACCGATGCAGGAGCCACGCATAGGACCCTGCATGTTCTCCCAGGTGATGGGGGGACCGGCGTGCAAGAGAGTCTTCTGTGGACGGTCAAGCTCATGGATGACCGTGCGGGCGGGCACAACGTCAACGAGAACCGGTTGGGACTCCTTGAATCGGTTACAGACGCGCTCGTTCGCCTCATCGACGCCGTCGATCTTGGCGAGCTCGGTGAGCAGGTGGATCATCCGCTTGTTGCCGCCGGCCATGGGCTTCCATGCGTACTGGACGCTCTCGGCCCCATAGGCCCGCAGCGGCTCGTTGAAGCTCTCGAGGCCCACGTTGATCACGCGCGGTTTCGTGGTGAGGAGCTCCATCACGGCCTCGCTCGGAAGGGGCAAGGGTTCGTCGCTCGGCTCGAAGGCGACGGTCTCGCGATCGGCCTCGGTGAAGTCGATACCCTTGAAGGCGAGGGCGACGCGGACGGCGGCGGCGTTGCTCTCCTGCATGATCGCGCCAGCGTCCTCGAGGATCTTGACGGAGCGGTGGTAATCCTGCGGGTCGTGCTCGGTGCCCACGACGGTGCCCACGAAGCGGAGCTCGCGGCCGGCGGCGCGGGCGTCCTCGATGCAGGCGGAGATCACACCGGCGAGCTCGCTCGCCATATCGGGGTGGCAGCCGTAGCCGAGCACGCAGTCAAAGACGATGACGCCCGTGCTCTCCCGCGCGGCGTAGTCGCGCATCATCCCGATGCGGACCTCGGGGTCGATCATCGGGTGCGGGCGGCCCTGGGTGTAGATGTCGTCTCCGAGGTCGATGACGTCGTAGCCGCCATGACGGAGCATGTAGCCGTCCTCCTTGATGATGTGACCGAGGTCGAGGGCCTCGGAGATCATCATCGCGGCCTCGCCGGCGAGGGTGCCGCCGGAGTAGAGGCCCACGACGGTGCGGTCGGCCGGGAGCGGCTTGGCGACATCGAGGTCGAGCGGGACGAGGTAGCTCCTCTTTACGGCCTCGCCGCGGGCGAGGTCGACGGCGATGCGGGCGCATTCCTCAAGAGTGTGGGCGAGGTGCACCTTGCCCTCGTGGGCCTCGGGGCGCTCGCCGATGAAGATGGCTACCGTGGGCTTGGAACAGCGCGCAAGGAGGTCGACGACCTCATCGCGGACAGCCGGCGCAGGCGGCTTGGAGATGACGCAGATCACGTCGGTGGGGTCATGGTGCTCGAGGGCGACGATAGCGTCCTTCACGGTCTGGGCGCCCACGGCCTCATTGAGGTCGCGCCCGCCTGTGCCGATCGCATGCACGCAACCGCCTCCCAGGCGGTCGATCATGCACGTGACCTCCTGGATCCCTGTGCCCGAGGCGCCCACGATACCGATGTTGCCCGGGTTGATGACGTTCGTGAAAGCGACGGGAACCGAGGAGATCACCCCCGTGCCGCAGTCGGGCCCCATGAAGAGCAGGCCCTTCTCATGCGCCTTCCGCTTCAAGCGCACCTCGTCGGCGAGGGGAACGTTGTCGGTGAACGAGAACACGTTGAGGCCGAGGTCGAGGGCGCGCTCGAGCTCGGGAGCCGCGTACTCGCCGGGGATGGAGAAGAGGGCCAGGTTCGCATCGGGAAGGAGCGAGACGGCCTCCTCCCAGCTCTCGGCTGCGGCAGGGGCTCCGTCGGCGGTCTTCTTCACGGAGAGGTCGGCGAGGAAGGCCTCGGTCTCAGCGAGGACCTCGTCGATGACACCCTCCCGCTCGGACTCGACGACGATCACCATGTCGCTCGGGCTCGCAGCGGCCGCCTCGGGCGTGAGCAAGCCCGCTGCGTCGTAGATATCCTTGTTCGCGTCGGTACCCATCATGATCTGACTCTGCGCGACGCCGGGCATCGCGTTGATCTTGTTCGTCAACAGCATCAGATTGATGGAGTCCTGGTATGAGTTCTGCTTCACCACGGTGTAGAGCATCTTTGAAACCTTTCTTTCGAATCACCTCGCGCTCTTCTACAATCTGAGCGCCCCATGCAATGGCCTTCATTAACACTTCAAGTTAAACACGCTAAATGATCACATGCATCATCCTATTTGGATAATAATCAGCCCAATTGTTTGTCTATTTAGTCCTATAAAAGACATGCTATAAAGTTAAGACTTACCAATCGAGATAGACGGAGCACCAGGTCCCCGGTTCACGCGACGAAAGACAATGCCTATCTCTTTTGAAAAACAGAGAGGTGCCGATGAACGTTCGAGAAGTAATCCAACTCCCCTCATTTGAAGACTCGCAAACAATTGCAGGGATAGCGGGGCTTGATAACCAAGTAACCTCAGCCATGGTGCTCGAAGCGACGGACATCGAGTCCTGGGGGCGCGAGGGCCAGATGCTCATCACGAGCTTCTACGCGCTTGAGAGTTTGTCTGAGTGCGAACTCATTCATTTCTTTGGCGAAATCGCCCGCATCGGCATCAGCGCCATCGTCTTCAAACCCGAGCGGCTCCTCGCCGAGGCGCCCGCCCGGATGATCGAGCTCTGCGAGGAGCACGCGATCCCCCTCATCCTGATCAAGAAGGACACGAGCTACGAGTCCCTCCTGTTGGACGTGATGGGGCACGTGCTCGACTCGAACATGACGCTCCTGAACCGCTTCTTCGAGGTGCACCGCCAAACCATGGCCTTCGCCCTCAAACGGCCGAGCGTCCTGCAGATCCTGCTGCGGCTCAGAAGCATCATCCACGCGAACCTCACCTTCTTCGACGCCACGAAGAACCTGCGGACCTCAACCGACCCCGGGCTCGCCCACCACGCGATCGCGAAGCTCATCGCCTTGAAGCCCGGACGCTACCGCACGAACCAGTACTTCGATGCGTGGCTCACCTACGACGATGCGGCAAGACGCGCCACGGCGGCCCGAATCCCCAGCTCAGACGGCCACGACTACTACCTCATCATCCACGCGGCGAGCGCCGAGCTCTCGCCCATCGACATCATGGCCACAGAGAACGTCATCAGCCTGCTGCAGATGGAGGTCCTGAAGCAGAACGCCGTGAAACGGAAGGTCTTCTTCCGCAACAACAACCTCGTGCACGACCTCCTGCTCGGGCACGTGAAGGGCGAGGCGGCGATCGGATCCGCGCTCGAGGAGCTCGGGATCGGGCAGCACCCGCTCTTCGAGATCCTTCAGGTGCGCATCGAGGCGGGCCGGAGCCTCCGCGACCGCTACGAGGACATCCTGCGCACCGTGCGGCAGCGGCTCGCGATGATCTGCCGGGACTTCGCCTACTTCGAGGCGAACGACCGGATCACGTTCGTCCACAACTTCCGAAGCGAGGGCGCGCGCTTCGGCGCCGAGGGGATCGCCGGGATGCTGGCGGAGCTCGACTCGATCCCCGATGTCCCCGGCCTCAACTACCTTGCCGCCATCAGCTCCATAGGCGGACGCGAGGAGCTTCCTCGACTGAACGGCGAGGTCATGGACATCATCCGGTTCTTCGACGGAGATCGCTACCCGCGCGCCGTCATGAGCTACGACGACCTGGGCATATACAAGATCTTCATGCAGGCCCACGACATGGGGCAGCTCGCCGGCTTCGTGGATCCGCGCGTGAGGAGGCTCCACGAGGGGTCGCCCGACCTCTTTCGCACGGCGCTCACGCTCTGCGAGGAGAACCTGAACTACCACGAGTGCGCGCGGATCCTCTTCGTGCACCCCAAGACCGTGCGCTACCGCGCCGGGCGAATCGGCGAGCTCTATGGTCTCGACCTGCGCAACCCCGATGACCGCCTGCAAATCGCGCTCGCGGGGAGGATCTACCGGTTGATCGGGGCCCCGGCGGCCGCGGGCGCGGAGGCGGGCGATGGCGATGCGTGAGGACGGCGTTGTGGGCGGCGGGCGCGCGGGCGCGGGGGCCGCGAGCGATGAGCACGCGGTCGCGGAGGGCACGGGTCTGAGCGGGCCTGCTCGTGGAGGGCGCTCGGGGGCAGGTGGGCTCGCCGGCGGCTGCGAGAGCGTGGTCGCGGGTGCCGCGACGACAGGCGCGCCGACGGGGCTCGCCAGCGACGCCGGACGCGCGGCCGCGCCCGGGCTCGTCAGCGGAGACAGGGGCGTGGGGGCGAGCAGGCCTGCCGGCGGTTGCGGCCGCGTGGTCGCGGGCGGGCTCGGTATCACTTGCCGCGAAGCGGCGGGCGCGCCGACGGGGCTCGCCGTGGTCTATCTGCACGGCGGGGGCTTCCTCTACGGGGAGCGCGACGATCTGCCCGCCCCGTACGTGCGCCAGATCACGGAGGCCGGGCACGCCCTTGTGACCCTCGACTACCCCCTCGCCCCCGAGTGCCCGCTGCCCGAGATCATCGACGCAGCCTGGAAGGGACTCGGATCGGTGGTCCGCGAGGTGCTGCCTGAGCTCGACTGCACGAGCTACGTGCTTTTCGGGCGCTCGGCCGGCGGCTACCTGGCCCTCGCGCTGGCCGCACGGGCTGTGCGGGAGGGCGGAGATGCGGTGCCCGCACCTGTCGCGATCTGGGATTTCTACGGCTACCACGACCTCACGGAGGCGTTCGTGAGCGAGCCCTCGCCCCATTACCGAGCCATGCCCGAGGTGGGGCGCGCGGTCGCCGATCGGCTCGCCGGGGAGCCCGGGTCATCGGCGGGCGGTGGCCCCTACGTGCTCACCGGGCCCAAGGCGACGCGCTTCGGCCTGTACGTGCACGCACGGCAGAGCGGCCGGTGGCTCGAGCTCCTCGGCATCGATGAGCACGCGGCCGTCGAGCTCTCGCTCTCCCACGCCGACATCGCGAGGCTCCCGCCTGTGTTCATCGCCGCGAGCACCGGGGACGCCGACGTGCCGCTCGGGGTGTCGAAGCGGCTCGCCCGTGCCGCCCCGCGCGCTCGGATGCACCAGGTCTACTATCTGGAGCACGACTTCGACCGCGACACGGGAAACCCCGCCGGGCGCGAGGCCTATGCGGCGGCCCTCACGTTCACCGCGGAGCTGTAGACGCGCCGGACGCGGAGGCGGCGCCGCGCAGCCGACGCCCGGCGGGCGGCGCGCTCCTACCACCGCGCGGCGGGTGGCACCCCCTGAAAGGAACGTTCAACCGATTGGAGTAAACCATGCACATCGCACTGCTTGAGCCCCTGGGCGTCAGCGCACAGACAATCGAGGAGCTCGCACAGCCTCTCATCGAGGCCGGCTGCACCTTCGCATCCTTCGATGAGAAGACGACCGATCCCGCGGAGCTCATCCGTCGGGCCGAGGGCGCCGAGGTGATCATGATAGCGAACAACCCATTGTCCGCCGAGGTCATCGAGGCCCTGCCCAACCTCAAGATGATCGCCGTCGCGTTCACCGGCATCGACCACGTGGCGCTCGACATCTGCCGCGAGCGCGGGATCTCGGTCTGCAACTGCGCCGGGTACTCGGATGCGGCCGTCGCCGAGCTCACGATCGGTCTCACGATCGACGTGCTCCGCCTCGTGCGAGCGGGCGACGCCGCGGTTCGCTCCGATGGGACCTCCGCCGGGCTCACCGGGCGGGAGATCGCGGGGAAGACCGTGGGCATCGTGGGGACGGGGCACATCGGGACCCGGGCGGGCGCGCTCTTCGCCGCCTTTGGGGCGCGAGTGCTCGGTTATGCGCGGCACGAGAACCCCGCGGCCACGGCTGCGGGCATTGAGCACGTGGGGCTCGACGAGCTACTGCGCGAGAGCGACATCGTCTCGCTGCACCTGCCCCTGAACGAGGGCACGCGCGGGTTCATCGGGGCCGGCGAGCTCGGGGCGATGAAGAAGGGGGCGGTCCTCATCAACTGCGCGCGCGGCCCGATCGTCGACAACGCGGCCCTCGCCCGCGCGCTCGAAGAGGGTGCGATCGCCGGGGCGGGCATCGACGTCTTCGACGGCGAGCCCCCGCTCGCTGCGGACTACCCGCTGCTCAAGGCCCCGAACACGATCTTGACTCCGCATGTCGCCTTCCTCACCGAGGAGGCCATGGGGCGGCGAGCCGTAATCGAGTTCGGCAACGTGGCCGCATGGGTCGCGGGCAAGCCCGAGAACGTCTGCGAGCTCTAGGCGGGGAGGCGCAGGGGCGGAGGTCGCGAGGGCGGCGACCCAACCATCCCGCGCTTTCGGACGCTTTGGCGCCCGATCGACCCGGAAACCGTCCGGAATCGCGGGGCGAAAGATCTACCGACGCCCTCTTCTGGCCGCGCGGTCCATCTATCCCGCAGTAACGGACGGTTTCCCACCCAATCCGCCCGGAAATCGTCCGAAATCGCAGGATCGACGCTCTTGAGGGAGGCAGCCTCGGAAACGCGGCGAGGTCCCGCGGCGAGCGCCTCCCTGCCTCCGCGCCTCCCTGCCTCCGCGCCTCCGCGCCTCCTTCGCCGCCTCGATCTCCGCCCGCCCCCGCCTGCGCCCAGGCCATCCATCCCGCAGTAACGGACGGTTTCCCGCCCAATCCGCTCGGAAATCGTTCGGAATCGCGGGATCGACGCTCACGGGAGCTGCGCACCTGGGAGGAGATCGGGCCTCCGCGGCCGACGCGCTCTGACCCCGCCCCCCTCGATCCCGCGCCCCTCGATTCCTCGGCCCCTCTCGGCCGCGCGACCCATCTATCCCACGCTTTCGGACGCTTTCCCGCCCGATTCGCCCGGAAACCGTCCGGAATCGCGGGGCGGAAGATCTACCGACACCCTCCTCCGGCCGCGCGGTCCATCTATCCCGCGCTTTCGGACGCTTTGGCGCCCAATCCGCCCGGAAATCGTCCGGAATCGCAGGATCGACGCCCCTGGGGGTGCCTCCACCCGAGAGAAGATCGGAGCCCCCGCCGGCCGCGCTCGCGGGCGGACAGAGGAGCCCCATGAGCGATCACCCACCACGAGCCACCCACGCAAAAGCGCCCCCGCCCGGGATCTCCCAGACGGGGGCGCTCGCACGGCGAAAGCCGGGAAGCGGGAGGACTTACGCGAAGGCCTTCTCGAGGTGGGCGATGATGTCATCGGACTCATAGAGCGGCTTGCCGTCGATGAACAGGCACGGCACCTGGGTCTTGCCGCCCACGCGCTCGAGCTCCGCGGCGGCGTCGGCGTCGGCCGCGATGTTGCGGGTGGGGATCTCGATGTTGTTGTCCTTCATGTACGCCAGCACCTTGTTGCAGTACGGGCAGAACGGGCGGAAATACAGGACGAGGGACTCTTCGTTTGCCATGATGGCCTCCTTGGTTGCATGGGACACCGCGGCGGGCGCGGTCGGTCGCCGAGAGTATACCCACCTTCACCGAACCCTTGCGGGCGCCCCGCGCGAGCTCCGTATACTTGTGTCATACGTGGGCCCCGGCCCAGATCTGATGAAAGGAGCACCCATGATCGTGACCACCACCCCCGGCGTCGACGGACGCCAGATCTCCGAGTACAAAGGCATCGTCTTCGGCGAGGTCATCAGCGGCGTGAACATGTTCAAGGACATCGCCGCGGGTTTCCGCAACCTCGTCGGTGGCCGCAGCAAGAGCTACGAGGACGAGCTCCTCGCCGCCCGCGAGGAGGCGCTCGCCGAGATGGCGCGCCGTGCCCAGGCCCTCGGAGCCGATGCGGTGGTGGGCGTCGACGTCGACTACGAGACGCTCGGCGCCGACAACGGCATGCTCATGGTGACGGCGAGCGGCACGGCGGTGAAGCTCACCTAGGCGATCGCTTCCATCTAAGCTCAAGGGCCGCGCGGCGCCGCCTCAGGCACGTGCGGCCTCTCAATGTCGGGATAGCGGCGAGGGAGTCGGTCCGATCCCCCATCCGCGCAGACAGGAGCCCCAGCGCTCGATCAACCGCTCAAGCGACCAGGCCGCGTTCGCGGGGCTCGTGGAGGGAAGGGTCGTGGCCGCAAGGCCGGTCCTCGCCTCGAGATGCCGGCGGTAGAGCCTCCCCGCCGTCCCGCCGTTGCAGATCACCGCCTCGATGGGGGCGGCGCCGGTCACGCGCTCAATCTGCGTGGGCACGACGTTTCTGATGCTCGCATCGCTCGAGCCCTGGATGTCGCAGCTTCCGACCACATCCCAGAGCGCGATGCCGTGGGCGAGGAGGAGCGCCCGCTTGGCATCGTTCCCCTCCGGGACCTCCTCATCCAGGCAAGCCGCCATCATGCGCCAGAAGCGGTTCTGCGGGTTGCCGTAATAGAAGGCGTTGGCGCGCGAGAGCACGCTCGGGATGGACCCGAGCACGAGCACGCGCGAGCGCTCGTCGAAGAGCGGCTCGAACCCATGGGCGATATGTTGATACGGCGTCTCCATGACAGCACTGTAGCGCATCGGCGCGGCGGGCACAGGCCGGGTCCGATTCCCACCGCAGCGGGCGCAGGTGCAGGCACGGCGTGACCCGCCCCACCGCAGCGGGCGTGAACGTGCACGCGACGTGACCCGCCCCCACGTGCCGGGCGCGACCGCGACGCGACCCGCCCCCACCGCGGCGACCGCGCGCGGCGGCCCCGCCTCCCACAGGCGGGCTACCTCCCGGAGAAGCGCCACATCAGGTAGATCGCGCCGATGCACAGCGCCGCCATCACCAGCAGGGTGAGCACGCAGCCCGCGAGCCGGAAGACGGCACGGCGCGGCGGCATAGGCGGCGCGGCGGCATAGGGGTTCCGGCGCGGCACGGCGGGGAGCACCGCAGGATCGGGCACCGCGGAGGCGGGAACGTGGGCGGCGCCGACCCCGGCACCGGCATACGCGGAGGCACGGGGGTCGATCATGGTTGCGGGGGTGCGGAACGTCTCGCTCATCTTGGGCTCCTTTGGCTTGGATCTCTCTCACCCTGCCATCTTCCCAAGCCGGGGCCCGCGGTGCCATCGATTTGCCTTACACCTCGGTGACGATGCCGTAAGGCAGGGCGCCAGCAGACCCCTACTCCCTGAAATGCTCACCGACACGAGGAAGCCGCTCGATGCGCCGACGCTCCACCTCCTCGATCCCCCAGATGATAATCCGGCTGAGCAGCGTCCCGAGCAGCACCGCCAGCCCAGACCGCCACGCCGGCATCAAAATCCCCATCATGCCAACCCCTCTCCGAACATATCCATGCACCACGCCATTCACGCTCGACCGCGGCGTCGCCAAGCCCTGAGCAGCCTACGCCCGGCCTCCACGATCACGTTCGCAATGATTGTTGCGATGAGAACCGAGAAGAATAACGAGACATCCTCAGCATCGAGCCACCCCATGGCAGCCTCCCTTCCGCGGCGCTCACGGCCGCTTTGTACGATGGCTTCACGGTACCGCGTCGTCCGGACATAACTTTTCCCCGGCTCAGAGCGCGAAGAATCCCCTCCTCAGCGCCATTAGTCGGATTTTTTTGGTTTCCGAACTTTTTCGCTATAACCATGAAATGCTTTTCAGAAGTGGGTATCAAGGAGTCGTCGGGCGCTTACGCGCCACCCCGAACCTCAAGGAGGAAGCCATGAGCTACCAGGACATCATCAAAACCCGCCGCAGCGTCTACGCCCTGAACGACGAGCTGCCCATCGCCGAGGACGAGGCCATCAAGATCATCGAGGACGCCATCACCATCAGCCCCTCCGCGTTCAACATGCAGAGTGCCCGCGCCATCATCCTTCTCGGTGACCAGCACAAGGCCCTCTGGAACGACGTCGTCACCGGTGAGCTCAAGAAGATCGTCCCGGCCGAGAACTTCGAGCCCACGCAGCAGAAGATGGACATGTTCGCGGCCGCCCACGGCACCGTGATGTTCTTCGAGGACGAGGACGTCGTCTCCCAGATGAAGGAGCAGTTCCCCACCTACGCCGCCGCCTTCGACAACTTCTCCGCCCACGGGCAGGGCATCGCGCAGGTGAACGCCTGGAACGCGCTGGCCGAGGTCAAGATCGGCGCGAGCCTCCAGCACTACAACCCCGTCGTCGACGACGCGGTGCGCGAGCGCTGGAACGTTCCCGCGTCCTGGAAGCTCGTGGCCCAGCTCGTCTTCGGCGGCATCGCCGCGCCGGCCGGCCCGCAGGAGCGCAAGCCCGCGAGCGAGCGCATCCGCATCGAGCGCTAATCCGCACGGCGACGCACGGCACCGTGCGAGGCGGCCGACCCCTCAGGCCGCGATAGCAAGACGACAGCACGAGCCCCTCGACGGTCCCGCCGCCGAGGGGCTCTTCCATGCGCCGGCGCGCTTCGGGTTGGATCGCCCGAAGGCAGGCCGGAGGCGCCGACCCAGTTGCGTTTTTGACGGCCCTGCACCTTTTCCCGAAACAAGTTGACCCCTGTGCACACCGGTGTGCACAGGGGTCAAAAACGCAACCGCTCTGAGCTGGGAGAACGCTCTTGATGCTCGGGGTGCCGGCGCATAGCTATGCAAAGCCGTAAGAAACGCAACTGAGCCGGAGGCGCGGACGACCCACGCACAACCCGCGTCCGAGCCGCAGCCGGCCGCCACCGCCGGGCCGCCCGCGCCGCGCCGCCTTCCCGCGCCTACGCGGCCCCGACCTCACACGTCCAGGATCCGCTTGGACTGGCGCTCGACCTGGGCCGGGTCGCGATGATCGAAGAAGAAGGTCTCGTTGCGGTCCAGCGCGGCCATGCGCGCCATCTCCTCCTCGGTCAGCTCGAAATCAAAGACGTCGAAGTTCTGCTCCATCCGCTCGCGATGAACGGACTTGGGGATGCACACGATCCCGCGCTGCAGCTGCCAGCGGAGAATCACCTGCGCGACGCTCTTGTCGTGCGCGCGCCCGATCTCGGCGATCACCGGCTGCTCGAACATCCCCTCGCGCCCCTCGCCAAACGGGGCCCAGCTCTCCATCATCACCCCGCGCGACTCCATATAGGCCTGAGCCTCAACCTGCTGGAAATACGGATGGCACTCGATCTGGTTCACCGCCGGGGCCATGCGGTTGAAGGAGAGGATGTCGGCCAGGCGGTCGGGATGGAAGTTCGCCACGCCGATCGCGCGGATGAGGCCCTCGTCAACCATATCCTCCATCGCGCGCCAGGCGCCGTGGACGTCACCGTAAGGCTGATGGATCAAGAAGAGGTCGAGGTAATCGAGGCCGAGGCGGTCGAGCGTGCCGGCAAGGCCGCGTCGGGCTCCGTCGTAGCTCACATCGCTCACCCAGAGCTTGCTCGTGATGAAGAGCTCCGCACGGGGAACGTCGCTCGACGCCAGCGCCCTCCCCACGGCGCGCTCGTTGGCGTAGATGGCCGCCGTGTCGATCGAGCGGTAGCCCACGGCGAGCGCGTCGGAGACGGCCTGCTCGCAGGCGGCCTCGTCGCGGATCTTATACACTCCGAAGCCGAGCTGCGGCATGACGACCCCGTTGTTCAGTGTCTTGTAGAGCATGGCTACCCCTTTCGCCCTGACCCGGCGCATCATGCAGACGGGTCGCCGCCCTCAAGTGTATAGCGCGCCGGTGCCAGACGAGGGAACGGCCGGCCCCGTCATCGGATGCCGACCGTTCCCAGAGGCCTTGAGACGTGCACGCCCCGAGGTTCCCCGCGGACCCTACAGCTGCTCCGCGATCTCGAGCACCATGCGCTCGGTCTTCTCCCAACCGAGGCAGGCGTCGGTGATCGACTTCCCGAAGACGCCGCCGTCCACCGGCTGGTTCCCGTCCTCCAGATAGGACTCGACCATGAAGCCGCGCACCAGCCGGGCGATCACGTCGCTGCGCCGGCAGGAGTCGGCGACCTCATGGCAGATGCGCTGCTGCTCGAGCGGGCGCTTCCCCGAGTTATCGTGGTTGCAGTCGATGACGGCGGCCGGGTTCGAGAACTCGGGCTCCTGATAGCGCTCCGCCAGGCGCTCGAGGTGCTCGTAATGGTAGTTCGTGTGGTTGCGGCCATCCGGGCCCGTGTAGCCGCGGAGCACCGCATGGGCGAGCGGGTTCCCCGTGGTCTCGACCTCCCAGTTGCGGAAGATGAAGGTCTGCTGGGCCTGGGCCGCGGCGATGGAGTTGAGCATCACGGTCATCGACCCGCCCGTGGGGTTCTTCATGCCCACCGGGCACGGCACACCGGACGCCACGAGCCGGTGCTCCTGGTTCTCAACCGAGCGCGCGCCGACGGCGATGTAGCTCAGCACGTCGATCAGGTACTGGTAGTTGCTCGGGTAGAGCATCTCGTCGGCCGTGAACATGCCCGTCTCCTCCACCACGCGCAGGTGCATGCGGCGGATGGCCTTGACCCCCTCGAGGAGGTCGGGCGCGGCCTCGGGGTCGGGGTTGTGGAGGAGCCCCTTGTAGCCGGTGCCCTTGGTGCGTGGCTTGTTGGTGTAGACGCGCGGGATGATGATGAACCGCTCGCGCACGCGCTCGGCGAGGGCGGCGAGCCTCTCCATGTAGGCGAGGACCGAGTCCTCGCGGTCGGCCGAGCAGGGGCCGATGATGAGCAGGCGACGTTCGGCGTCGGCGCCGGAAAGCACGGCGGCCACCTCGGCATCGAAGCCCGCCTTGCGCGAGGCGGCCCCGGTGGAGAGCGGCATCTCCTCGCGGATCTGCTTGGGGATGGGCAGCAGGCGCTTGAACTTCATGGACATGGGCGTCCTCCCTGTTCGGTCGGGCTCGAACGATGTTGCGGGCCATTATCGCCCGAAGGAGGCGGTGCGCACAACGTGAAGTCGGGCTACGTGAATTCTCCCCCGTTTTTCCCGCGGCGCCCGGGCTGGCGGAAACGGTGAGGTACCATGGTTCACCTACCACATCCATCATAGGTGCCGCGCCACACGCCCTCCCCGGGTCGTCCCCCGACCTGTCGACTCCGTCCGCACGGCGGAGGGAGACGCATGAGCGAGACCGCATTCGACCCTGAGACAACCCCGCGCAGCGGAGACGCCAACGAGCGGCGACGCTGGCTCATCCTCATCACCGTCGTGATCATGACGCTCATGGTGATGATCGACGGCAGCATCGTGGGCGTGGCCCTGCCCGTCATGGCCGACGAGATGGGCGTGCGCATGGGCGACGTCCAATGGGTGAACACGGCCTACCTGCTCATGACCTGCGCGGCGATCCTCATCTGCGGGCGGCTCGGCGACATCCACGGCAAGGTGCGCATCTTCATGATCGGCGTCGCCGTGTTCACGGTAGGCTCGCTCCTCTGCGGGATCTCCACCTCGCTCCCCCTGCTCGTGGCCGCTCGCGCGCTCCAGGGGCTCGGCGGGGCCGCGGCCTTCTCGAACAACCAGGGCATCATCACCGAGACCTTCCCAAGCAACGAGCGCGGCCACGCCCTAGGGTGGATCGCCACGGCCGCCTCGGTGGGCGCGCTCGTGGGGCCGTCGCTCGGCGGCCTCATCCTCTCGGTCGCCGACTGGGGTGGGATCTTCCTCGTCAACGTCCCCGTGGGCGTGATCATGTTCCTCATGGGGCTCAAGATCCTGCCGAACCGCCGGCCCAAGCACCCCGGGGCGCTCGACATCCCCGGGAGCGTCCTGCTGTTCTTCTCGCTCATGCTGATCGTGAGCGGCCTCACCGAGCTGCAGCAGTCCACGTCGACCCTCGTCTGGGCGCAGCTCGGCGTCGGGGCGGTGCTGCTCGCCGCTTTCGTGCTCGTCGAGCAGCGGGTGGCCGATCCGGTGTTCCCACTCGGGGTCCTCAAGAACCCGAGCCTGCTCCTCAACATGGGAACGCTCTTCGCGCTCTTCTTCGTGGTCGGCGGGCACAGCATCATCATCCCGTTCTACCTGCAGGACGCCCGCGCGATGTCCGCTGGCACCGCCGCGCTCTTCATGACCGTGGTGCCCATCGTGACCGGCATCATCGGGCCCATCGCCGGCGCGGTGTCCGATCGCGTTGGCTGCTACATCCCCACCTGCATCGGCCTCGCGTTCGCCGCGGCGGGCGAGGTCCTCTTCAGCATGTGGACGGGAACGACCTCGACGCTGCAGCTCGTGCTCTCGCTCATCGTCTACGCCATCGGGAGCGGGCTCTTCAACGCGCCGAACAACTCACTCGTCATGGGGTCGGCCCGTCCCGAGGACCTGGGCTTCATGGGCGGGTTCGCGGCGTTCGCGCGGAACTTCGGTCAGGTGGCGGGCCTCACGGTCTGCACCTCGGCCCTGTACGGGAGCATGAGCGCCCAGCTCGGACGGCCCGTCACCGATTACGTGCCCGAGGCGCCCGAGGTCTTCCTCACGGCGATGTCCCTCGTGTTCCTGGTGCTCGCCGCCGTGGTGTTCGCGGGCTTCATCGGGACGCTCGTGCGCTACCTGCGCATGAAGCGCGAGCTGCGCGCAGCCGAGGAGCGGCGCGTGGCGGCGGGGCGCGCGTAAGGCGCTGGCGGCGCGAGCGGGCTCGAGAGCGGGGCGGCAGCACGCACGTGATGAGAAGCGACCTGCCAGCGCGGGATTCCGTCGCTGGCAGGCCGCTTCATGTTCGGACGCGCCTTCTGGCTCGAGCGTCCCCGCAGGCCGGGGTCTCCGGCAGGGCCGGTTAGCCCCAGACCTCCTCGGCCACCTTCTTCACGAGCGCGAGCTTGGCCCACTGCTCGTCCTCGGTGAGCTTGTTGCCGATCTCGCAGGATGCGAAGCCGCACTGCGGTGAGAGGCAGAGACGGTCTTTCGGGACGAAGGCCGCGGCCTCCTCGATGCGGGCACGGAGCAGAGCCTCGTCCTCGAGCTCGGCACGCTTGGTGGTCACGAGGCCGAGGACCACCTTCTTCGGCGCCGGCACCTCGGCCAAGGGGGCGAACCCGCCGGAGCGCTCGTCGTCGAACTCGAGGTAGAAGGCGTCGACGTTCTCCTGCGCGAAGAGGTACGGCGCGATCTTGTCGTACGGGCCGCTGCTCGCGTAGGTGGAGTGATAGTTGCCGCGGCAGACGTGCGTGGTGACCGCGAGGTCGGTGGGCTTCCCCTCGAGCGCGAGGTTGTTCACGCGCAGGTAGCGCTCCGCCTCCGCCTCGACGGTGGACTCGATGCCCATCTTGCCGCCCCAATAGCGCTCGTCGACGATCATGCCCCAGGTGCAGTCGTCAAACTGGATGGTGCGACAGCCCGCATCGTAGAGGTCACGGATGACCGTGCGGTAGGCGGCGGCGAGGTCCTCGATGAGCTCATCGTCGTTCGGGTAGATCTCGCGCGTCCTCTTGCCGTTGTCCTCGCGGAAGAGCTCGGCGAGGGTCTGCGCCGGAGCGGGGATCGTCTGCTTGGCGACGGTGTTCTCGTCCTCAAGCGCCTTCACGAAACGGAAGTGCTCGACGAAGGGGTGGTTCTCGCCGCTGATCTTGCCGGAGAGCTCGGCTGAGCCGTGGGTGGTCTCCTCGCCGTGGAAGAAGTAGCCGTGATCGAGCTCGAGATGCTCGATCCCGGTGAGCCCCCACATGAAGTCGAGGTGCCAGTAGCTGCGGCGGAACTCGCCGTCGGTGATCACAGGGTAGCCGGCGGCCTGCTGCTTGGCAACGAGGTCGCGAATGCACTCGTCCTCGACGGCCTTGAGCGCGGCATCGTCGATCGTGCCGGCCGCATGGTCGGCGCGGGCCTCGGCGAGGCGCGCGGGGCGCAGGAAGCTGCCAACGTAGTCGTAGCGGAAGGGGGCGGTGGGGGTTGCCATGTCGTTATCCTCTCGGTAGGGGGCGCGTGCCCCGGGCGTGTCTGCTGGAAGCCATCCTAGCGAGCGCGGGGACGGCTGCCCAATACGGGTTGGCGATACGAGGCTATAGGCGATGGCTATACGTGCAGGTCGATGAGGGTTTAAGGGGTGCGGAGCGTCTGCTTGATGCAGGTTGCGCTTCAGGCCTCGCACGCCGGATGAGGGTGGCCGCTGCAGCGGGCGGCGGATCTCACGTACCAAAATGCCGGCTGTGAACGAAACGCGCGTTCCAAAATGGCAGTAATGCGTGAATCGTTCATAGGTCGCACTTTGGTACGCAAGCTGACCTGGTGTTTTATCGCGCTTCCCGTGTTGGGCTGCAGAAGGTCGTTCACAAGGGCGATTTTGGTACGCGGGACGGGCGGGCCGATGCATCCAGCCGTACGGAGCGGGGGCGAGGTTCCGCGGGTGACGCTCACAAGGGGCAGATCGGCCGACCCTCAAACGAGAGCGGCATCGCGCTGGGTTTCACGGAAGCACCTGATCGAAAACGAAAGCCAGACCGCCGCAGCTCCTCCCGTGCGGCTCCGCCAACCGGCACCCCATCGGCCGCATCGAACGCCACGCGCTAAAACCGTCATGTGCCTCGCATCAAAACCGCCCCGCACACCCGTCGCGGAACCTCCCCCGGGGGCACCGCCCCTACCGCGCCTTGCCCGCACGCCGAGCCGCCTCCGCCGTGCGCGTCAGCTCCTCGATGTAGTGCTCGCCAAAGGCGCCCGGCGCCACACGCGTGTGCGTGATATAGCCGATCTCCATCGCGTCGTCCACCTCAAGGGGCACGGCAACGATGTTCGGCCCGTAGAGGTCGGAGTCGATGACGCCGCTGCTGAACGTATAGCCGTCGAGCCCGACCATCAGGTTGAAGAGGGTTGCGCGGTCGCGGACGAGGATGTCCTTGGCGCTCTCGCGCGTACTCTCGAGCTCCTCCGCGAAGTAGAACGCGTTGTGCTCACCCTGCTCATAGGAGAGGCGTGGGAAGGGCTCGAGATCTGCCAGGGTGACGCTCGCACGGCCGGCAAGCGGGCTCGTCGTTCCCACGAACACGTGCGGGCTCGCAATGAACAGGCGCGTGAACCGCAGGGCGTTGTCCTCGAGGGTGCGCATGATAACGGAGCGGTTGAAGTCGTTGAGGTAGAGCACGCCGACCTCGCTTCTGAGCGCGGCCACGTCCTCGATGATCTCGTAGGTCTGGGTCTCGCGGATGCGGAAGTCGTACTCGCGGCCGCCGTGCTTCTTGATGAGTGCGACGAAAGCCTCGACGGCAAAGGAATAATGCTGGCATGAGACACAGAACTGGTGCTTGACAGGGGTCGCGCCGAAGTAGCGCTCCTCGATCAGGTCGGTCTGCTCGATGACCTGGCGGGCGTACCCGAGGAACTCCTCGCCATCTGTGGTGGCGACGACGCCGGTGCTCGTACGGCGGAAAATCGTGATCCCAAGCTCGGCCTCGAGCTCCTGGACGGCGGCGGAGAGGCTCGGCTGCGAGATGAAGAGCGTCTTGGCCGCGCGGCTGATGGAGCCCTCACGGGCGACGGCGAGCACGTATTTGAGCTGTACGAAGGTCATGGCGAGGCCTTCCTTGGTGTGCGATTTCAGGCGCCCCTATTGTACGCCGTGGCGGGGGGCTCTTCCCTTCTACCGAGCGCGTGGAATACGGGTTCATCATGGCGGAGCGCGGGCGCCGAGTGCGGTCGGTGGCGCCCGGGGGCGCCGAGCGCGCTAGCGGGGGCGCTCCGAATCCGGATCATGGTCGCCGATGAAGCGCTCCATCCACACCATGTCATACCAACGGCCGAACTTCGACGCGCATTTCTTGAATGTGCCGACGAGTCGGTACCCCAGATGCTCATGGAACCTGACGCTGTTGAGGTCGAGGTATTCGTCTACGTGCTCCGTCGATGATATGCATGCGTACATGTTCGTAAAGCCACGCGCCTTGAGCTCCTGCGCAAGAGCGTCGTGCAGGGCGCGGCCGATGCCCTGATGGGCGTGTCCCCGGGCGACGTAGATCGAGGTCTCGACCGACCAGTCGTATGCGGCCCGGTCCTTGAAAGGTCCCGCGTAGGCGTAGCCGACGATACCGTTGGCATCCTCAGCAACCAGATAGGGATACCATTCAAGCGTCTTCTCGATACGCGTCCGGAACCCCCGGGCCGTCGGCGGCACCGTTTCGAACGTGATAGCCGTATGCACGACATAGGGCGCGTAGATGGCGGCCAACGCAGCTGCATCGGCTAACGTCACCGGGCGAATGACGAGATGCCTCTTGTTCACAGCGCTCCTTCCCGCATTCAGAACAATGGTGCAGTATACGCCCGCATACATATCAAGCGCTCAGTCACGGCTTCCATGTCGGCGCTTCGCTGGAAACAAGCGAGCTGGAGGCTGAAAAACGAGATGGGGTCACGGCTGCGTATTCTTGGTTGATTCACGCATCGAGAATACGCGGGCCCGCCACCCGCGACACCGGCAACCTGGCACGCCTCAGCCTCGCGACGCCTTGTCCCGCTCGATCTCCTCCTTCCATGCGCCGGTCGGAGCTTCGCCGCACCGGATGCTGCTCAAAGCAGCGCTCGCCCCGTCGAACATCACGGCCGTTCCGCATTCATCCGCGACATACGTCGCCGCGCGGCAGGCATCGATCCCCATATCTCCCGCCGTCTCCACGGCGTCGATATTGGCGCCCAGGAATATGAACTCCCAGCCGTTCTTGCGCTTGCGTTTCTCGATCATCTTGCGCACCTCGGTGAGCCCGTATATCTTGCTCGCATTCTCCATGCCGTCGGTGGTGACCACGAAGATCGTCCGATCGGGACGGCCGTCGGGACGCGCCTTCTGCGCGCGGTTCACGCGCTTGATGGTGAGCCCGACGGCGTCGAGCAGGGCCGTGCATCCGCGGACCGTATACTGCCGCCGCGTCATCGGGCGCAACCGCTTGATATCCACGTCGCGGTTGAGAACGTCAATCTGATGATCGAACAGCACCGTGGTGACACGGCACTCTCCGGGCTCCTTGCGCTGCTTGGCGAGCAACGAATTGTAGCCATCGATCGTATCGTCCTCCAATCCCGACATCGATCCGCTGCGATCGAGGATGAACACGAGCTCCGTCGTGTCCGCGTACTCGCCGATCTTCTGGGCTAATGTCATAACTTCCTCCTTTACCAGGTGTTTCAGGACAAGACCATGGTAGGGGAGGAACTGATCCTATGGTCGCCTCTCAAGCGACATCGAATGAGCTGCCTATCGACCGAGCAGGGGCTGGTTGAACTCAAACAGCAGAAGGTTCACCTCGCCCACGTCATGCAGCCCGTTCAGGATGCAGTATTCGATGATGCAATCGGCCTTGCTCGCGCGGCTCAGCGTGTACCCCGCGCGTCCGAGAAGGTCGAGCGTCTCATCAAGGTTGAGGTGGAGGGCGATCGCGAGCGCCAGCGCCGTCATCTTCTTAGGCTGATACGCCGCGTCGCTCCGAATCTTGCTGAAGTGCTTTCTATCCAGGTTGGCACGACGGTAGACCTCGGGATCCGTAAGGCCGCGCTCATCTATCAGGCGCAGCAGAGACTCTGAGAAGGTCTCCTCCATCTGGGCGAGGACCTCCTCGAGCGGCCGTGGGGCGGCAGACGCTCGCCGCACGCTGACGCGGCCAGCGGGCGCCCATCGCAGCCCCTCCTCCCCCGCTGACGCCGGAAGAGCGCCGAGCGCGGGCGCCTCCTGAGGTCGGCCCTCAAGACAGGAATCGTCCGGATCGAAAACGACCGAGCCCGACCATTCGGACGCGGTCGACTCCGCATCGCGAATGTAGGTCTCGACCTCCCCCACAACACGTCTGGACAGCTGAAACGAGGCTGGGTCAAAGACGGCCAACGTGACATCGAGGTCATGCTCGAGTAGAAACGCGCCGATCGCGTCCATGGCGGCATCGAGTGCGCAATCCTTGGGGAACCGATACGCTCCCGTGGAGATGAGCGGGAACGCGATCGAGGCGCAGCCGTGTTCGCATGCGACCTCGAGCGAACGGCGATAGCAGCTCTTGACGGCATCGATTTCGCCGTGGGACCCTCCCCGCCATAGGGGGCCGACTGCATGGATGACGATCTTAGCAGCGAGCTTGCCAGCTGAGGTCGCGACCGCATCTCCGACCGCGATGTTTCCCACCCTCTGGCGCTCCTCGAGCAGACACGGACCGGCGGCCTCATGGATCGCGCTATCGACGCCGCTCCCGATCATCGGGAACGGGTTCGCGGAGTTCACGATCGCGTCTGCCGCGACGTCTACGATGTTGGCTCTGACGATGTTCAACGGCATGGTGTCCCGCCTCCATACTGACCTCACAGCCCGGCTGCAGCCCCGAACGAAGCCGCCCTTTCAAGTGGCGGTGGCAGCATAACGCGCCGTGCGGACAGAAGTCCGCGAGCAGCACGTGCCATCGGGCATAGCGGCCGACCGATCGTTGAAATCATAGGCGCCGATCCTCCCAAAATGGGAAAACTCAACTCAGGAGGACCTGTATGAAAGGACGTGCCGTGGGGCTTTTGAGATCCAACGACCGCAAGGACGCCGGAGGGGACACTCCCCCTTCGCACGATGAGGGCAGCAAGCGGTCTCGCGGCGTACGGCTCCCCTCGCTTAAAGGGGCTGCGCATGTCGCCGCAGAGCGGCTCGGCAGAGCAGGCAAGGGTATCGCAGGGCTCGGGGAGAAGGCGCGCGAAGCGCGGTACGGCGCCGCGGTCGAAGGCAACATGAGGCGTGACGACGGAACCTATCGGGCGCCCGACCCCATGCTCGATGAGCGCGAGCTTGAGGAGATCGATGCTCTGAAGCGGCGCTACGACCGCCTACGGGAGCCCGGTGCCATCAGCCGCGCCGGCAAGGAGCTATCCAAACTCATCCCCAAGGGGATCGGTCAGCTCGGTGCCAGCGCTCTCAAAGGACTCACCAGCCAGAAGCTATATGAGGGCGGGATCCAGGTCATCATGACCGGCTTCAAGAAGGTGGAGAACCAGGCCAGATCGTTCACGATGGGGCCCGATGCCGTCATCCGGTCCATCAACAACGGGCCCCAGGATGCAAAGGTGTCCTCACTTGAAGAGATCACGCTCCTGCGCGGATACGATATCGCCCAGGTGGTTCGGCGCGAGCGACGCGAGCACCTCGGCGCGGCGCTGATCGAGGGTGTGGCAACCGGCGTTCCCGGCCTCGCTGGAATACCGTTCAACCTGGTGCTCAGCACATTCCTGTATTACCGGGCGGTCCAATCTATCGCGATGCTGTACGGATACGACGTGAGGAGCGATCCGTCGGAGCTCATGCTCGCCGGCTAGGTGTTCACCCAGGCCATGTCACCAGAGAGCGAGGACGCAAGCCAGGGTGAGGAACTGTTCATCGCTAAGGTCATGGCCGTCATGCAAACCGAGACGGTGAAGAAGGCCATCAACCAGGGCTGGTCCGCTATGGCACGGGAAAAGGGGCTCGCCCTGCTCATCGTGCAGATGCGGGCGCTTGCAAACCAGGCCGCGCAGAAAGCGCTCACCGATGCCGGCCAGAAAGGCCTGGAGAAGACCATGTTCGAGCAGATCTTCTCGCAGGTGGGAAAGAGGCTCTCACAGGATGTCATCAAGAAGGGCGTGCCGGTGATCGGAGGCGTGATCGGTGGGGCCTTCGACACCTACATGATGAGCCGTGTGCTCGAGCTGGCCGACACCTTCTACCACAGGCGGTTCCTACTTGAGAAGCAGGCGCGCGTGGAAGCGCTCGTACAGGAGATCGACATCACGGAACTACAGCCGGGGGATTTCATCATCGAGCAGGCTGATAGCCCGGATGGGGTTGAGCAGTAGTGGCTACAGGACATGGACGCCCTCTTGACCAGCATCCGACAGTTGTCAAAAGAGACTCCAATTGTTAGCTTGATTCTAAACCCCATCAGCGTAAGTCCCGGATTGCTTGTGCTACACGAGCGTCGAGAGCGCTCTCATAATAATGTCCACATCCTTGTTCTCAAGCTCGCGGATCACATGCAAATACGTCTCCTGGGTTGTATTCATGCTCGCATGCCCCAGCCGCTTTGAAACACTTGCAATAGACACTCCTGCGAATAGCAGCAGCGAAGCGTGCGTGTGCCTCAAGCCATGGATTGAGATGACCGGTGCACCGGCTTGCCTGCAATGTCTTGCCAGCACCTCATTAGCAGTAGAGTTGTACACTTTTCCGCTAACGAAAATGGGTTCATCTGTGGGAAGGCCCTTTATCAGGGTGGCAAACTGCATAGTAAGCTGCCAGTCAAGCTGGACTTTTCGCACAGAGGAGGCGTTCTTGGTTGGAACGAATCCTCCTCCGTTCTTGTAGTCCCATGTCTTGTTAACCTCGATCGTCTGACGAGCGAGATCGAAATCGATAGGCGTAAGCCCCAACGCCTCGGAAAACCTAAGCCCCGTCTTTGCAATTAGCAGAATCAGCCAATCCCAACTTGGACATTCCCCAAGCTCAAGGTTTTCAAGTATAGCATGGAGCTCAAACTGATTGAGATACTTGATCTTTTTCTGCCTGGGCGGCCTTCCCTTGATAATCACCTTACGTGTAGGATCACGCACTATGAATCCCTCATCGACTGCATCAAGGACCGCACCTTTAATCTGATGGTGAAAATCCATAGTCGTCTGCCGCTCATGCTCCTCGGCATATGCATTGATAAGTCGTTGATACTCAATGCGATCCACATCTCGAAGCTTTAGCTTTGGCGCGAGCCTGCCAAGCCATGCCTCGGTAAGCTCGTATTTCCGCATAGTCACATCTCGAATCGCGCCAACCTTGTACACCTTTACCCATTGAGAGTAGTAGTCACAGAACAGCGTATCACCGGATATTTTTGGCTCTTCGGTGGTTTCTGTGGGAGAGATTCCGGCATAGGCCCAGCTCAGCGGGCGAAAACAACGATCTGGAACTGAAACGGCCCCGGGAGGGGCCGTTTCCGCGTCATCCGCCTATGATTGCTAAGCCAAATT
>JAXEGS010000044.1:0-90907 GCA_034102905.1 Collinsella sp.
GTACGGCCCCGTTTAAAAACCCCCCCCCCCCCCGGGGGGGGGGCGGGGCCGGCCCCCCGCCGCCCCCCCGCCCCCGCGCTCGCCTATACTGGATGCCATGGAATACGCTGACGCACATCTGAACGGGAGCCGACCCGGCGCCCCCGCCCTTCGCGTCCTCGCCGCCCTCGAGGCGGCGGGCGGGGAGGTGTGGTTCGTGGGCGGCTGGGTGCGCGACGCGCTCCGGGGAGCCCCGAGCCACGACATCGACATGTGCTCCTCGCTGCCGTGGCCCGCGGCCGCCCGCGCCCTCGCCGCGGCCGGCATCGGGGTCATCGAGTCGGGGACGCGCTTCGGCGGGATCACCGCCGTGGCCGATGGCGTGCGCATCGAGGTCACCACCTACCGGGTGGACGGCTTCTACGGCGATAGCCGCCACCCCGACGAGGTCCGGTTCTCCACAAGCGTCGAGGAGGACCTCGCCCGCCGCGACTTCACGGTGAACGCGATGGCCTGGCACCCCGACCGCGGCCTCCTCGACCGCTACGACGGCGCCGGCGACCTCAGCCGCGGCCTCATCCGCGCGGTGGGGGAGCCCCGCGTGCGCTTCTCCGAGGATGCCCTCAGGATCCTGCGCGCCGTGCGCTTCGCCTGTCGCCTCGGCTTCGAGCTCGAGGGCGCCACGGCGTCCGCGGCCGCCGCGCTCGCGGCCTCGCTCGACGCCATCGCCCGCGAGCGCGTGGGGGCAGAGCTCACAGGCATCCTCGCCACCGGGCGCGGCGCCTGGGCCCTTGAGGCGTGCCCCGAGGTGCTGTGCGCGGCCGTTCCCGAGCTCGCTGCCTCCCGCGGGTTCAACCAGCGGAGCCCCTACCATATCCACGACGTCTACGGGCACACCGCGCGGGTCCTCGAGGCCGTGGAGACGGGCGCGCGCCCGGCCACCGCAGCACTCAGGTGGGCGGCGCTCCTCCACGATATCGAGAAGCCGACGACCTTCACGGTGGATGAGGGCGGACGGGGCCACTTCTTCGGCCACCCGGAGCGGGGGGCGGCCACGGCGCGCGCGATCATGCGGCGGCTCTGCCTGCCCGAGGCCCTGATCCGCGACGCCTGCTTGCTCGTGCGCTACCACGACATCCCACTCGAGGAGACCCCGCCGAGCCTGCTCGCGCAGCTGCGCCGCCTCTCGGTCGCCGGCGCGGACGAACTCGCGCTCATGGAGGCGCTCCTCGACCTCAAGCGCGCCGACGCCCTCGGGAAGGCGCCCTCCTGCTTCCCGTATACGACCGACATCGAGCGGATGCGCGGCCTCGCCCGCGAGCTCGCGGGATCGGGGGCGGCCTGGAACCTGCGGACGCTCGCGCTCACGGGACGCGACCTCATCGCCGCAGGCGCGGAGCCCGGCCCCGAGATCGGCCGGCTGCTCGGGAGCGCCCTCGACGCCGCGATCGCGGGTGAGGTGCCGAACGAGCGGGAGGCCCTCCTCGCGTACCTCGGTCTGGGATAGGGTCTGCTGCGTCGCCGCTCGCCCTGATTCCGGGCGCGGGCGACCATCCCTCGCTGATGCCGAACGCGGGCGACCGCTCCGCCCCCCGCCCGAGGCGGCCTGGCGGGCGTTCGGCATGCGCGCCCGCGCGGCGCCGGCTCCCGCCCGCGTCCGAGGCGACACCCTGTTGCGCTCTTTAGCCAGGCGGAGTATCATCCTTCCGTAACACTTTATTGAGATTCCGTAACACTTCCCGCAGAGGCGGGGAGGCGGGGAGATGGGGGAGCGATGGTGCGGCCGAATCGAAAGGGACGCGGGCGCGCTGCGGGCGGCGCGGAGACACGGCCCGCCGCCGGCATCACCCGCCGCTCGCTCGTCGCGGGCGCGGCGGCCGTCTCGCTCACCGCGGCCCTCACCGCATGCACCCGCGAGGACTCCCCGGCGGGCTCCGCCTCGTCCGCGGACCCCAAGCGCCAGGTGACGCTCGCCATGAGCCCCGCCAACGAGCCCGAGGCCGGCTTCGACCCCTGCGTCTCCTGGGGCTGCGGCGAGCACGTCCACGAGCCCCTCATCCAGTCGACGCTGATCGTCACCGATGAGGACATGGCCTTCGTGAACGACCTCGCCACGGCGTACAGCGTCTCGGCCGACGCCCTCACCTGGTCCTTCACGATCCGCGAGGACGTCCGCTTCTCCGACGGCGAGGCGCTCACGGCCCGCGACGTCGCCTTCACGCTGAACACGATCCGCGAGAACGCGAACGCCCAGGCGGACTTCTCGATGGTCTCGGCGGTGGAGGCGCTCTCCGACACCCAGGTGGAGATCAGGCTCTCGAAGCCCTACAACGTGCTCCTCTACACGCTCGCGAACATCGGGATCGTGCCTGAGCACGCCTACGGGCCCGACTACGGCTCGAACCCGGTGGGCTCGGGCCGCTACCGCCTCGTGCAGTGGGACCGCGGCCAGCAGGCCATCTTCGAGGCCAACCCCTCCTACTACGGGGAGGCGCCCTCCATCGAGCGGTTCACCGTCGTGTTCATGGAGGAGGACGCCGCGCTCGCGGCCGTCCGCGCCGGTCAGGTCGATATGGCCTACACCTCGGCCACCTTCGCCGATCAGAAGGTGGAGGGGTACGAGCTCGCCTCGTTCGAGACGGTGGACTCGCGCGGCATCAACCTCCCGGTGATCCCAGCGGGGCAGACCCGGTCCGCCGAGGGGGACGAGGCCTATGAGGCCGGCAACGACGTGACGGCCCATCTCGAGATCAGGCAGGCCATCAACCGCGGCATCGATCGCGACGCCCTGATCAAGAACGTGCTCGGCGGGCACGGTCGCGCCGCCTACAGCATCGGCGACGGCCTGCCCTGGGCGAGCGCGGACATGCGCGTCGAGCTCGATCGGGATGGCGCCCGCAAGCTCCTCGAGGAGGCGGGATGGGCGCTCGACGGTGACGTGTACCGCCTGGGTGACCTCGCCGCCGAGCTCACCCTCTACTACCCTTCGAGCGACACGGTCCGCCAGGCGATGGCGAACGAGTTCGCGAACCAGATGGCCGAGATCGGCATCAAGGTGACCACGAAGGGCGCGGGCTGGGACGATATCTACCCCCATCAGTTCTCCGATCCCGTGATGTGGGGCTGGGGCTCGAACGCCCCCTCGGATGTCTACGAGATCAACTACTCGTCGGGCACGATGAACTTCTCGTGCTATGAGAGCGAGACCACGGACGCCTACCTCGACGCGGCGCTGGCCGCCACCGATATGGAGGCCTCCTACCCGCTCTGGCAGAAGGCCGAGTGGGACGGCACCGAGGGCATCGCGCCTGCGGGCGCCGCCACTTGGGCCTGGTTCGCCAACGTCGACCACCTGTACTGGGTGCGCGCGGGGCTCAAGATCGCCCGGCAGAAGCTGCAGCCCCACGGCCACGGCTGGTCCATCGCGAACAACATCGACCGCTGGAGCTGGGAATAACCGATGGCGGAGGCTACTGCCGCAGGGAACCCGGCCGGCCACGGCGCCGGCGGGAGGCTCCGCGGGGCCGTCTCGGGCCTCGTGCGCTTCGTCACCCTCATGGTCGCCGTCTCGATGGTGACCTTCGCCCTCGTGGGGCTCTCGCCGATCGACCCGGTCAAGATGAACGTGGGCCAGGCCTCGTACGCGGGCATGAGCCCTGAGAAGCGCGCCCAGCTCCGCTCGTATTGGGATGCCGACGCGCCGGTGGCGGAGCGCTATGCCCGCTGGGCGGGCTCGGCCCTCTCGGGCGATCTCGGCGACAGCCTCCGGTTCAGCCGCCCGGTCACCGCCGTGATAGGGGAGCGGGCGGCCGCGTCCCTCGCGCTCATGGCCGTGGCGTGGGCGGTCTCCGGCGTCGTGGGTGTGACGCTCGGCATCGTCGCGGGCGCCTGCCGCGGCCGCTGGCCCGATCGCCTCATCAAGGGGTACTGCTTCGTCATCTCGAGCACCCCGACCTTCTGGCTCGGACTGGTTGCCCTGATCGTCTTCTCCGTCTGGCTCGGATGGTTCCCGCTGGGCTTCTCGGCCCCTATCGGCCAGGCGGCCTCCTCGGTGTCCTTGGCGGAGCGGATCCACCATCTCGTGCTGCCCGCGCTCACGCTGTCGGTCGCCGGCGTCGCCGGCGTCGCCCTGCACACCCGCGAGAAGGTCATCGACGTCCTGGAGAGCGACTACGCCTGGTTCGCCCGCTCCCGCGGGGAGGGCCCCCGCCAGGTCCTCTTCCGCCACGGCCTGCGCAACATCGCCCTCCCGGCGATCTCCCTTCAGTTCGCCCAGGTGAGCGAGATCTTCGGCGGATCGATCCTCGTCGAGCAGGTGTTCTCCTACCCGGGCCTCGGGCAGGCGGCGGTCACGGCGGGGATCGGGGGAGACGCGCCCTTGCTCGTCGGGATCGCGCTGGCGTCGGCCGCGATCGTCTTCATCGGCAACGCGGCGGCGAATGCGCTCTACGGCCTTGTGGACCCCCGCATGCGGGGGGTGGGGGCCCATGGCTCGCTTCGCTAAGGGTGCGCTCCCGGACCGGGCCGCCCACGCATCGGCCATCCACGCGTCGGCCGCACGCGGTGGGGGAAACCGCCGGCGCCTGCTCGCGGGCCTCGTCATCGCGGCGCTCGCGCTCGCGGCGATCGCGGTGGCCGGGGGTCTCGCCACGCCTTCGGCCGTGGTGACGGATTTCGCCTCCAAGAACCTCGCCCCCTCCCTGGCGCATCCGTTCGGGACCGATTGGATGGGGCGGGACATGCTGGCGCGCACGCTCTCGGGCCTCTCCTCCTCGCTGTTCGTCGGCCTCATCGCGGCCGTCGTGTCGGCCCTCATCGCGCTCGCCCTCGCGAGCGCGGCGGCGCTCGGCGGGCCCCGTGCCGACGCGCTCGTCTCATGGTTCATCGACCTGGTGATGGGCCTGTCCCATATCGTGCTCCTGATCCTCATCAGCTACGCGCTCGGCAAGGGCTTCTGGGGCGTGACCGTGGGCGTGGCCGTGACGCATTGGCCGAGCCTCGCCCGGGTGCTTCGCGCCGAGATCATGCAGGCCCGCTCCCACCCCTCCGTGGCGGTGTCCTCCGCGCTCGGGGTCGGACCGGTGCGCGTGGTCCTCACGCACATGGTCCCCGCGATCCTGCCGCAGCTCCTCGTCGGGCTCGTGCTGCTCTTCCCGCATGCGATCCTCCATGAGGCGGCCGTCACCTTCCTCGGCTTCGGCATCTCGCCCGACACCCCCGCCATCGGCGTCATCCTGTCGGAGTCCATGGGCTACCTCTCCGGCGGCCAGTGGTGGCTCGCGGTCTTCCCCGGCGCCGCCCTGGCCGTCGCGGTGGCGTTGTTCGAGCGCGTGGGGTCGATGGGGCGCCGTCTCGTCGATGCCCGCACGGTCCAGGAATGAGGTCGGCATGAAGCGCGTGAGATCATCGAATGGGGTGCGCGAGGGGGGCGCGGGCGCCCGTCCGGATGGGGCGGTGCCCGCAGGCGCGCCCCGTGCGGCCGCCCCTGTCGTGCCCGGTCCCCCCGTCGCGGCCTTCAAGCATGCCCTGGCCCATGCCGACGGGGAGTTCCACCACCACCACACGCACGCCCCTGACTCCCATCATCCCGGCCGCCACCATCTCCTGACAGTCCAGCGGCTCACGGTCTCATTTGACATGTACGATGCCGACGAGCCCTTCTTCCGCGCCCGCCGCCGGCGCCATGAGGTCCTGCATGATCTCACGGTCTCCGTCCATCCCGGCGAGATCCTCGCGGTGGTCGGGGCGAGCGGCGCCGGCAAGACGGTCCTCGCCGACTGCGTCATGGGCAAGTACGCATCGAACGAGGAGGTCACCGGGGAGATCTGGTTCGACGGCGCCCTCATGGACGCAGAGGGCCTCGCACGCCTCAGGGGGCGGGGCATCTCGCTCGTGCCCCAGAGCGTGACGCACCTCGATCCCCTTATGCGCGTCGGGGAGCAGGTGCGCGGCGCGGCACGGGGGAGCACGCGGGCCGAGCGCGCCGAGGACGCCCGCCGCCGCGCCGAGCGCCAGCGCGAGCTCTTTGCCGCCTACGGGTTCGATGCGGGGGTGGAGGGGCTCTATCCCCATCAGCTCTCGGGCGGCATGGCCCGGCGCATCCTGCTCATGTGCGCGCTCATGGAGGAGCCCAGGCTCATCATCGCCGACGAGCCCACACCCGGCCTCGATCTCGATCTCGCGGCCCGCGCCCTCTCCGACCTCCGCGGCTTCGCGGATGCGGGGGGCGGGGTCCTGCTCATCACCCATGACATCGAGCTCGCCCTCCGGGTGGCCGACCGCGTGGCGATCGTGCGGGCGGGAACCGTGGTGGAGGAGACGGCCCGGGAGAGCTTCGAATCGCCGGATCTGCTGCGGGAGCCCTACACCCGGGCCCTCTGGCACGCGATGCCCGAGCACGGCTTCACGTCCGCCTTGGGGGAGCCCGATGGGGACGGGGCCGGGGCAAGCTGCCCGGTCGGAGGGTCAGCCCTCCTGGGGACGGACGAGGCCCTCTGCGGCGCGGCCGCTTCGCGCGACGGCATCAGGTGAGGGGAGGAGCGATGGCGCTCGAGGCGAAGGACATCACATACGGCTATCCGGGTGCGGCGCCCCTGTTCGAGGGCGTCTCGCTCACGGTGGAACCGGGCGAGCGGGTCGCCCTCTCGGCCCCATCGGGCGCGGGGAAGACGACCCTCTGCCGCCTCCTCGCGGGCTATCTCGAGCCGCGGGAGGGTCTGGTCCTCGTGGACGGCGACCCGCTCCCGCGCCGGGGCGCCCGCCCGGTGCAGCTGCTCTGGCAGCATCCCGAGCAGGCCTTCGATCCCAGGCTCCGCATGGGCCGCTCCCTCGCCGAGGCGGGCGAGCTCGCCGGCGAGCGCGCGAGCGGACTGCGGCAGCGCTTCGGCCTCGAGGACGCCTGGCTCACGCGGCTGCCGCATGAGCTCTCGGGCGGTGAGCTGATGCGCTGCTGCATGGTTCGGGCCCTCATGGTGCGTCCCCGCTACCTCATCGCCGACGAGGCCACGGCCATGCTCGACGTCATCACCCAGGCGGAGCTCTGGGCGGCGCTCATGGAGGTCGCCGAGGAGGAGGGGATGGGCATGATCTTGGTGTCGCATTCCCCGGCGCTGGTGCAACGGGTCGCGACCCGGGTGGTGAGGCTCGCGTAGACGGGTGTCGACGCGAGCCCGGCACAAAAGACGGCGGGCCCCGAAGAGCCCGCCGTATCATACGTGGTAGCCCGTACCGGATTCGAACCGGTGATCTCCGCCTTGAGAGGGCGGCGTCCTGAACCGCTAGACGAACGGGCCGTGAGCTTTGGAGAGGGCAGACATTGGCTGGGATGGAGGGAGTCGAACCCCCATTGACGGAACCAGAATCCGCTGTCCTGCCATTAGACGACATCCCAATCGATGTGCCTGCGCTCCTCAGCGCAAGAATGTATATTACGGGACGCACCGCGCCAGCGCAAGCCCCATTTTTCAGCTTTTAGGGCTTGTGAGTAGCTTATGGAGAGGCGAGGGCCCCGCGTTGCATCCCGCCTGCCCGATGGGCCGGTTGCGACGCTTCTGCGGTCGGCCCCGCCCGCGCGCGGCACCCCGGACGGTGGGATACAATACTCCCATGCACGCCCGCGCCCGCCGCTGTCGGATTAAGGGAGGCCCATGTCGGACTCGCAGGTCAAGAGCTCGCCCAAGCCCCATGTCGACGCCCATCCCGCCGGCGACGACCGGAAGGGCGCCCGTCGCGGCGCCATCTTCATCGGTTTCGCCCTCATCGCGTTCGTCGTCTACCTGATCGTGACCGGGCAGGTCGCCCAGTTCATGGCGGCCCTCGTGAACGTGCAGATTCCCTGGCTCATCGTCGCGAGCCTCTGCATGCTGCTCTACCTCATCCTCGGCATCGCGGCCTACGCGATCGCGGTCTGGCTCGACCCGAACTCGCCCGTCGGCATCCGCGACCTCATCTCCGTCGAGGCGAGCGGCATCTTCTTCGGCAACCTCACCCCCATGATGATGGGCTCCACCCCCGCGCAGATCTACCGCCTCACCAAGGCGGGCCAAAACGTCGGCGAGGCGGGGGCCATCCAGTTCACGCGCTTCATCGTCTACCAGTTCGGGCTCGTGGTCTGGGGCGGCATCCTGCTCGCCGCGCGCATGCCCTTCTTCGTGGAGCGCTACTCCGACATCGGCGCGCTCACGATCCTCTGCATCTTCAGCTTCGGCGGGCACGTGGGCATCCTGCTGCTGATCTTCGCGATCGCCCTCATGCCCAAGACGGTCATCCGCGTGGCGCACTGGGGCCTCACGCTCCTCGCCCGCATGGGGATCGCCCGTGAGAAGGTCGACGGGTGGCGCGGCTTCGTGGACGGCGAGGTCTACTCCTTCTCCGAGAAGTTCAAGCTCGCCGCCGCCCACACCTCCTCGATGGTGCTCACCGTCGTCATCACGATGCTCCAGCTCGCCTTCTTCTATCTCGTGCCCTACTTCCTGATGCTCGCCTTCGGCCATCACGACGTGGACTTCCTCTCCGTCATGGCCGCTTCGGCCTTCGTGCAGCTCCTTTCCTCGGCGGTGCCCCTGCCGGGAGGCACCGGCGGCGCCGAGGGCGGCTTCGCGCTCTTCCTCGGCCACTTCTACGGCCCGGCCTCCACGGCCGGCTACCTGCTCTGGCGGCTCATCACGTTCATCATCCCGACGATCGTGGCGGCCCCGCTCCTCGGCATCAAGAGCGCGCACCACGCGAGCATCCACCAGCGCTGGGATCGCCTGATGGCGCGTTTCGGACGGAGGCCCCGCCGCGCGCCTGAGAGCGCGCCGATCCCTGAGGGGGAGGGCGGGCAGGGCGAGCGCCCGGCGCATCGCCCCAACCCGCATGTGCGCCAGACCGCCGGGGGCATCACCGTGTCGCCGCAGGCACTCGAGCGCCGTCGCCGTCGGAAGCGGTAGACGGGTGCCCTGGGCCTGAGGGCCGCTTGGCATCGAGGGCCCGTTTGGCAGAGAGCCCCCGCCGTGCGCGCGCACGACGGGGGCTCTCTGCCCTTTACAGGGCGATAGGGCGGGGAGCTTCGGGCGCTTCCGCGGGCACCGCCCTGGGACGCTCCGGCCCCTGCGCCCCGGCGCCTGGCGCCCTACTGGTACCGCAGGCACTCCACCGGGTCGAGGCGCGCCGCGCGCCGCGCCGGGTAGAAGCCGAACACGAGGCCGATCGCCATCGAGATGCCCACGGCGAGCAGGATCGTCTGCAGGTTGATCGCCGGGGCGATCGCCATGCCCTCCGCGCCGCCAAAGCCCTGCGCGATCCCGATCGAGGATGCGCCGAGTGCGAGCCCGTAGCTGATGAGGTAGCCGAAGACCGTCCCGATGATGCCGCCCGACACGCAGATCACCGCCGACTCCGCGAGGAACTGGAGGGTGATGTCGCGCCGCGTGGCCCCCAGGGCCCGTCGCACGCCGATCTCGCGGATCCGCTCGGTCACGTTCGTGAGCATCATGTTCATGATGCCGATGCCGCCCACGAGCAGCGAGATCCCGGCCACGGAGCTGATGATGAGCTGGAAGGACCCCATGAACTGGTTCATCTGGTCGATCATGGACTTCATCGTGTTGGCCCAGATGCCGGCCGCATCCTCGTCCTCTCCGTCCTTCACGCCCTTGATGGACGCAATCTCCTTCTTGGTCCGCTCGGCGAGGTCGTCCACGTCGACGCCCTCGTGCGCCAAGCCAACCACGTTGAACGTGCGGTCCCCGGCCCCGTTCGGGAAGTCACGGCGCACGGTCTCGGCGGGCATGAGCGCCTGCAGGTAGCTCTCGTTCCCCGCGATCGCCTGCCCCTCGAAGACGCCGACCACCGTGTAATCGCGCCCGCGGATCTTGGCCGTCTTTCCGACGGCATCGATGTCGGGGTTGCCGAACAGGAGGTTCACGCCGTTCGTGTCGATAAGCATCACCCGTGAGACGGCCTCGTTCTCCGCCTCGGTGAACATCCGTCCCGCGATGAGCCTCGCCTGCCCGGTCATCTCGAAGAGACGGGGGCTGCCGCCGGTGATCCCGATGTTCAGGGTCTTGTCGTCCTTCTTGAAGTCGGTGTAGCCGTCCACGCTCGCCTCGAGGGCCTCGTAGTCGGGGAGCGCCGCGCCGATGCGCTGGATGTCGCGGTCGGTGAGCCCGGAGGCGTAGCCGATGCGCACGATCCGGGAGGCGTTGAGCCCGAGCTGGCCGATGAGCCCCTCCTGGACGCCGCCGATGAAGGAGGTCATGGCGATGACCGCGGCGATGCCGATCACGATGCCCAGGATGGTGAGGAAGCTCCGGCCGCGGTTGGCCTCGAGGGCGCGCAGGGACTCGCGGATGAGGTCGCGTGCGCTCATCGGGGGCCTCCCTTCTGATCAAGGGGCGCCGGCTTCGCGGGTGCGGCCCCGGTCGCCGTGCCCTCGTGGTGGAGCCGCCCGTCGCGGATGGTCACGATGCGGTCCGCCTCGGCGGCGATCCCGGGGTCGTGCGTGATGAGCACGATGGTCTTGCCCGCGTCGCGCAGGCGGTGGAAGCTCTCGAGGACCATGCGCCCCGTGGCGGTGTCGAGGTTGCCCGTCGGCTCGTCGGCGAGGATGATCGCCGGGTCGTTCACGAGCGCGCGGGCGATCGCGACGCGCTGCATCTGGCCGCCCGAGAGCTCGCTGATGCGGTGGTCGAAATGGTCCACAGGCAGCCCCGCCGCGGCGAGGGCGGCGACCGCGCGCTTCTCGCGGCGGGCGCGCGGGCAGTCGGTGTAGGCGAGGGGGAGCATGACGTTGTCCAGGACCGACATGCGCGGGAGCAGGTTGAAGCTCTGGAACACGAAGCCGATGCGCTCGGCGCGGACCTCGGCGAGCTCGTCGTCGGTGAGGCGCGCCACGTCGAGGCCCTCGAGCAGGTAGGTTCCCGAGCTCGGCGTGTCGAGGCAGCCGAGGATGTTCATGAGCGTTGACTTGCCCGACCCGGAGGGGCCGGTGATCGCCACGAACTCGCCGGGGTCGACCGTGAGCGAGACGTCGTGGAGGATGTGCGCGAAGCCGGCGTCGGTCTCGAAGACGCGGTGGATGCGGCGGATGTCGATGACGGGGTCCATCAGGCGGCGCCCCCGCCTGACTCGCCGAGCGCGGCCTCCGATCCGAGCGCGTCGGCCCCGCCCGCGCCGCCCGAGATCACGAGGGTCTCGCCGTCCGCGAGGGGGGAGACCTCCATCTCGCCCGCGGCGTCCTCAGGGCGCCCCACGACGGCGAGGCTGTCGTTTTGCGCGATGACGGTCACGTCGCGGCGCTCGGAGGCGTGGGTCTCAGGGTCCGTCTCGACGTTCACGTAGTAGCTCGCGCCGTCGTCGGTCTGGAGCGCGGTCACGGGGACCATGATCACGTCGTCGATCTTCTCGGTGGTGAGCGAGACGTTCGCGGTCATACCCGGCTTCAGGCGCTGGTCGGGCTCGGGAACCAGCACGTCGACCGCGAAGGTGACGGGCGCCCCCTCGCCGTAGTACGCGCCGCCGCCCTCGCCCGCACCCGTGGCCACCGAGGCGATGCCGACGACCGTGCCGGTGAGCTGCACGTCGGGGAAGGCGGGGAAGGTGATCGCGGCCTCCTGGTCCTTGGCGACCTTGGCGATGCTCTCCTCATCCACCTGGACGGTGACCCTCATCTGCGAGATGTCGGCGATCTGGACGAGGGGCTTCGACGCGTCCACGCCCCCGGCGGCCCCCACCGCAGCCCCCACCTGGGCGTTCAGGGCGACGACGTTGCCGTCGGCCGGGGCGGTGAGTGTGCGCTTGGCGCCCGCGGCCACGGCCTGGTCGTAGGCGTCCCGGGCCTTCGCCACGGCGTCCTCGGCCGCGCTCACGGCATCGATCGCGCTGTTCACGGTCTCGACGGGGACCTCGCCCACCTCATCGGCGTAATAGGCGCGCTCGGCCTCGGCCTCGGCGTCTTGGGCGTCGGCGAGGGCCCCCTGGGCGGTCGCGAGCTCGCGGCGAGCCGTCTCGATGGCGCGGTCGAGCTCGTCGTTCTTCAGGGTGAGCAGGACGTCGCCCTTCTTGACGGACTGCCCGGCCACGACCCTGATCTCGGCGACGGTGCCCTCGACCTCGGGGGTGATGACGGTCGAGGAGAGCGGCTCCAAGGTTCCGCTGGCGTCGACCGCGGTGCTGTAGGTGCCGCGCATGGCGACGTCGGTGACGGCCTCGGGCGCGCGCTCCGGCTCGCGGGTGAGCGCGCCCACCGCGAAGACGGCGAGCGCGATGACGAGGACGGCGACGCCGGCCGCGATCGCGCGCCGGCGGATCGTCTTGCGGCGCCGGTCGCGGCGGCGCTCCTTGAGCTTGTCGTAGACGGCGGCGTCCTCGGGGTTGAGGTCGTCGCGGGCGTCGGCCGCGGCGGGGAGGATCCGCGTGGGGCCTCCCGTGTCCGCGCCGCCGATCACGGGCAGGCTGTCGGTTCGATCGTGCTCATGAGGCATAGGTCTCTCCCATCGTGCAGGCGTCATGCCCATCATATCGGAGGAGCTGCCGTTCGCGCAGATAGGGGGCGAGTCTGACGCTTCCGTAAGATTCGGGCGCGCAGCCGCTGGAGGGGATGGCGGCGGGCGGTCGGAATCGGGCGGCGAGCGGTCGCGCCCGTGAGGGCGGCCCTCAGGTCACATCATTGCGGATGGCCTCGATGATGCTTTCCGAACGGCAGCGGGAGAGCGCGTAGAGCACGCTCAGGACCATGAGCGCGAGGACGGCGTCGACCGCGATCGCGACCATGGGCAGGGACGCCTGGGGGCCGATGTGGCCGAAGGAGGCGCCCATCCCCTGCCAGAGCATGAAGTCGACGCCGGCGGAGGCGGCGAGCCCGAGAAGGAGGCCGCGCACGGTGTAGCTCGCCGCCTCGCGCGCGATCATGAGCCGGAAGGCCCCCTCGCCCATGCCGATCGAGCGGAGCGCGGCGAACTCGCGCCTCCGCAGGATGATCGAGGTCGTGATCGTGGTGAAGACGTTCGCCGCGGCGATGAGCCCCGTGATCGCGGCGAAGCAGACGGTGAAGGTCCCGATCGCCATGAGCGACAGCCGCCGCTGCCGGAAGAGCTCGGCGTAGTTCGTGACGTCATGGTCCGACCACCCCGAATCCTCGAGGAGGCCGGGCAGCGCGCGCTCGACGCCCTCCCCGGTCGCCTGCGGGTCGTCTGAGGCGAGCGAGAAGGCGATGCGCCGCCCGTTGTTCGGGGAATCCCCGGCGGAGAGCGGGCGCGAGAGCCAGTCGCCCTGGGCGACGGCGGCCGCGAGCGCATCAGGGTCCGCCTCCGGGGCCTCGGTCGCGAGGAGAGCGGGCAGGGCGGAGAGGGGCAGCACGAGGGTCGGGTTCTGGTTGTAGTAGTTCGTCTCAGATGCGGCCCAGGGGAGCGCGGGCGCGACGGCGCCGACCTCGACCTCGGCGCTGCCGGTCAGGACGAGGCCGAGGGGCACGGATGCCGGGGTCCGGGTTAGCGGGGCGCTTCCGTCCCCCTGCCCATCGTCCCCGTCGAGCGGCTGGTAGACGGCGCGCGCCTCGCCGTCCTCGGAGCTCACCTCGGCGAGGAGGTAGCCGCGGCGGGATGCGATCGAGGTCAGGATCCTGATGGTGCCGCCGCCGGCGAAGGGGCTGTTCCCCGTGAGGTCGGGTGAGCCGCCGGGGGAGGGGGCGATGTTGCATCCGACGGCGACGGGGCGGTCGGGGTCGGAGAAGCGGGCCGCGTCGAGGCCGTTCTCGGCGAGGTAGCCCTGCCAGGTCGCCTCATCGACGAGGGCGAGGTTGACGATGCCCGCCCAGCCACCGTCCGCGAGCGACCCGCCGACCGCGTCGGCGCCCGCGCCCTCGGCCACGCGGGCGGGGTCGATGACGCCGGGCCCGGCGATCGCGCAGGCCGTCTCGTCCGCGGCGAAGCCCGCCCGGGTGACGTGGCCCGCGTTCGAGAGGACGCGGAGCGCCCCCTCGGCCGCGGTCGCCTCGTCGCCGCCGGGGCGCGCCCGCACGAGCGAGACCGAGACGTCCGCGCCACCCGCCTCGGGCACCCCGGAGGAGGCGGTACGCAGGTAGGAGGTGAGCAGGCCCGAGGAGACGATCAGGACCACCGAGATGGCGAGCGAGACCACGGCGATGCGCCCGCGCGAGGAGGCGCGGGCCAGGTTCCGGTGGGCGAGCCAGCCGGAGACCCCCTCGAGGTGGAGGCGCAGGCGCTCGACGCGGCCGCGGACGCGCCCCCGCCGCCGTCCGCGCCGCCCCACCCCAGCACGGGCCTCGCGGACCGCGTCGACGGTCGAGACGCGCCCGGCCCGCCACGCCGGCAGGGCCGCCGCCGCGAGGGCCGCCGCGAGCGAGACGAGGGCGGCGAGGGCGATCGCCGGGAGGGACACGCTGATGGGGAGCGGCTCGGCGCCGAGGCCGGCGAAGACCGCCACGCCCTCGCCCGTGAAGCGGAAGACCGTCCAGGCGCCGCCGACGCCGACGGCGACCCCGAGGGGGGATCCCGATCGCGGCGAGGATGAGCGCCTCGATGAGGACGATGCGGCCGATCTGCGCCGCGCTCGCGCCCGCGGAGGCGAGGAGCCCGAAGTGCCGCGTGCGCTCCGAGACCGAGATCGCGAAGGCGTTCCCGATGAGGGCGATGCCGGCGGCGGCGACCACGAGGGAGAGGACGCCGGCGGCGAACCAGAGGTACATCCAGGCCGGCGCGTCGCCGGGGACGCCGTGGTAGGCGAGGATCGTGCTGTTGAGCTCGGCGAGGCTGATCCCGGAGGACCCCGGTGCGGCGGCGCCCGCGGGCGCGCGGGCGATGATGTCCCGCACCGTCTCACGGACGGCGTCGAAGCTCGGCGTCTCCGCCATGACGAGATACGCCTCGGTGCCCACGGAGGGGAGGCCCGAGCCCGCGGCCGTGAAGGCGACGGCGTCGACGCCGCCGGGCCCGTCGCCCATCCACAGCGGCCCCAGCTCGTAGAAGCCACTCACGCGGAAGGCCCGCGCCCGCCCCGCGTCGACGACCTCGGGGGCCGCGTCAGCCTCGCGCCCGGATCCGTCCCCGTCCGCCTCGGCCACGCGACCGAGCGCGAGCTCGACGGTGCTCCCCACGGCGAGCGGCGAAGGCTCCGCCCCGCCCTCGATGCTCATGCCCTTGAGCCAGCGGGGGAGGAGGACCTCGCTGCCGGAGGCGGGGAGCGACCCCTCGAAGAGCTCGGCCGCGGGGACGACGCCCGCCTCGCCACGGGGCAGCTCGGTGAGGGTGACGGTCCCGTCGGTGCGCGCCCGTGCCCCCTCGCCCCAGGTGAGCGCCGCCGTCCCGATCTCGCGCACGGTGCTCATCGACCGCACGCCCGGCTCCCGCCCGATCCAGTCGCCCCCCTCATCCGAGAGGCCCCTGACGCGCACCTCCCAGGTGCCCATGTCGATCTCGGCGGCGCGAACGACCGCCCGCTCGAGCGAGGTGACCGAGATGAGGATCGCCGTGATGAGGGCGCAGGAGAGCGCGATGCCGATCACGGACACGGCGGCGTGGGCACGCTGGGTGGCGAGCGACCGGAGGGCGAAGCGGGCGGGGGCTGCCATGCCTCACGACCTCCTGACGTCGCTCACGATGCGCCCGTCCTCGATGGCGACCACGCGGTCGGCCATGAGCGCCACGTCCTCGTCGTGGGTGATCACGACGAGGGTCTGCCGGAAGCGGCGGTTGCTCTCGCGGAGCAGGCGCATGACTTCGGCGGAGTTTCTCGAGTCGAGGTTGCCGGTCGGTTCGTCGGCGAGGATGGCCGCCGGCGCGTTGATGAGGGCGCGGGCGATCGCCACGCGCTGCTGCTGCCCGCCGGAGAGCTGGTTCGGCAGGTGGTGGAGGCGGTGCTCGAGGCCGAGGTCGCGCGCGAGCTCGGCGACGCGGTCCTCGTTCACGGCGCGGCCGTCGAGCATGACGGGCAGGGTGATGTTCTCGCGCACGTCGAGGATGGGGATCAGGTTGTTGAACTGGTAGATGAGGCCTACCTCGCGCCGCCGGAAGATCGCGAGCTGCTCGTCGGTGCGCCGGTAGATGTCCTCGCCCATGAGGCGGACGGTGCCCGAGGTGGGGCGGTCGACCCCGCCCATGAGGTGCAGGAGGGTCGACTTGCCCGACCCCGACGACCCGACGATGGCGATGAACTCGCCCGCCTCGATCGAGAGGCTCACGTCGTCGAGCGCGGTGACGGCGGCCTCACCGGCGCCGAACACGCGCGTCAGGTGGTCGACCGCGAGTATCTCCATGGCTCCTCCCGTCTCGTGGGTCCGCTGTCGGCAACACCATACGGCATCGCCCGCCGCCCTGCACGGCAGGGGCCGGTGACGGTTGCGTCATTCTCGCCCGCCCCCTCCCTCCTGCGCCGCCGGGAGGGGCGTGGTAGCATGGGTGCGCAACGGGGGCCCGGCCGCGCGCCGGCCCCGCATGCGATCGAAGGGGTGGAGATGCACCGGATCCTCTTGGTCGAGGACGACGCGATGATCGTCTCGACGTTAACGGAGCTCCTTTGCGGCGAGGGCTACGCGGTCGACGCCGCCGCGACCCAGGGCGCCGCCATCGAGGCGGCGCTCGCCGACCCACCCTCCCTGATCCTCCTCGACGTCACGCTCGCCGAGGGAGACGGTTTCGCCGTCTGCGCGGCCGTCAAGCGCGAGCGTCCCCAGGTGCCCGTGATCTTCCTCACGGCCTCGGGCGACGAGTTCAACACCGTCACCGGGATCCAGATGGGCGCCGACGACTACATCGCCAAGCCGTTCCGCCCCCGCGAGCTCCTGGCCCGCGTCGCCGCCGCGATCCGCCGCGCCGAGCCCGGCCGCACCGCGATCAGCCTGGGCCCGGTCACGATCGATCCGGAGCGCGCCCGCGTGGAGCGCGACGGGAGCGAGATCGTGCTCTCCGCCCTCGAGTACCGGATGCTCATGCTCTTCGCGACCAACGCGGGCAAGATCGTCACGCGCGATCAGATCCGCGAGGCGCTCTGGGATGACGCGGGGGCCTACATCGAGGAGAACACCCTCTCCGTCTACATCAAGCGCCTGCGCGGCAAGATCGAGGACGATCCCGCCGAGCCGTCGCTGATCGTGACCGTGCGGGGCGTCGGATACAAGGTGATGGGGTAGGGATGGTGTTCCGCAACCGGGAGGTCGGACGCCAGGTCGCGCTGCAGGCCCTCACCGCCGCCCTCATCGCCGCGGCCGCCTTCGCCCTCGCGGGCACAGGGGCGGCGCTCGGGGCCCTCGCGGGCGCCGCTGCGGCCTCGGCCGTCGCCCTCGCCGTGAGCCGGGCGCGCTACCGCCAGATCGCGCGCATGTCCGAGCGCCTCGACGCCGTCCTCCACGGCCAGCGCCATCTGTCGTTCTCCGGTATGGACGAGGGCGAGCTCGCGATCCTCGCCAGCGAGCTCGACAAGGTGGTGAGCCGCCTCAACCTCACGGCGGAGGCGCTCGAGCGCGAGAGCGAGCGCCTCTCGGACGCGCTCGCCGACATCTCGCATCAGCTGAAGACGCCCCTCACCTCGCTCTCCCTCATGTGCGAGCTCGTCCGCAAGCGCATGGTCGCGCGCGGGGACGAGCTCACGCGCGCGGAGGCCGACGAGATCGTGGCGCGCCTCCGGATGATGCAGCGGCTCCAGGAGCGCGTGCAGTGGCTCGTGGCGTCGCTTTTGAAGCTCGCACGAATCGACGCGGGGGTCGTGCGCCTCGCCCGCACGCGGGTGGGCGCCGGCGCGGTGATCTCCGAGGCGGCCGCGACACTCGCCGTCGCCTTCGACCTCGCCGGCGTCGAGCTCGTCATCGAGCCCGCGGGGGCGGCCTCCTTCACGGGCGACGCCGCCTGGAGCGCCGAGGCCCTCGCCAACGTGCTCAAGAACTGCATGGAGCACACGCCCGCGGGCGGGCGCGTCAGGGTCTGGGCCACCGAGGACGCCATCGCCTGCCGGATCCACGTGGAGGACACGGGCGCGGGGATCGCCGAGGAGGACCTGCCCCATGTGTTCGAGCGCTTCTACCGCGGGCACCGCGAGGAGGCCGGGTCGGCCACCGATCCGGCCGGCGTCGGCATCGGGCTCTCGCTCGCGCGGAGCCTCGTCACCGCCCAGGGCGGCACCATCGAGGCGCGAAACGCCCGCGACGCGGAGGGTCGCGTCATGGGCGCTCGGTTCGATCTGATCTTCTTCCGCACGGTGGTCTAGCCCCGCGGCCGCCCGCGCCGGCTTGGTCGGCCCTAGGTGTGGACCACCACGCAGAGCCCCTCGGAGACGAGGTTGAAGAGCTCGGCGGCCTTCTCCGGCGGCAGGTTGATGCAGCCGTGGCTGCCCACCGAGTAGAAGGCGGAGGGGTTCGAGAAGTTGGCCGCGGCCTGCCAGCTGGCGTCGTGGAAGCCGATGGCGCCGCCGATAAAGGGCATCCAGTAGGAGACGGGCGTGCGGTAGATGGGCTCGCCGGTGGCGGGGTCCTTCTTGCCCACGAGGGTGATGTTCCTGAGGCAGGGCCTCATGCGGTAGATGCCGGTAGGCGTCTCGTTGCCGAGGTTCGGGTTGCCGGAGATGAACCCCGATTCCCAGACGAGGTTGCCCGAGGCGTCGTAGTAGCGGGCGTGCTGCTCGGTGAGGTCGACGTCGATGTAGGCCTTCCAATCGCGCTGGCCGTGGGCGGTGAAGACGTCGCCGGCGCTCGAGGTGGGCACCTCGATCGTGGCGTCGGCCCCGTTCGCGACGGCCTCGCGCACCTGCTCGCCGAGGGCCGCGGAGTCGGCGACCCAGCCCCAGGTGCCGCCCGAGATCGTGACGGCCTTGCCGTCCTCGCGCGTGTAGCTGCGCTCGGTGCCCACGGTGTCCATCGCGTCGATGGTGAGTTGCTTCAGCCAGGCGTCGAGGCTCTCGGTGTCGAGCGTGGGCGTGAGGTCCTCGCCGAAGACGACCCAGCCGGCGAGCTCCTTCGGGCCGACGGTGCCCACGGTGGCGCCGCCCATCGTGAGGGTGACCGTGGGGGCGATGAGCTTGCTCGCGGCCTCGCAGGCGGCGCGGATCTGGTCGGTCGTGGCGCCGTTCGCGAAGGACTCGAAGAAGCTGCTGTCGACGGTGACGCTCGTCTCGAGATCGGCGAGGGCGGCCTTGGCGGCCGCATCGAGCTTGTCGGCGTCGATCTTGACGTTGGCGAGGGCCTTCTCGAAGGTGAAGGAGCCCGTGGCCTCGTCGAACGCGCTCGGCCCGTCGAACACGCCGGTGCGGCCCTCGTTGAAGGCGGCCACGGCGGCCGTCAGGCTCTCGTCGAAGGCCTGCTCGTCGAAGGCGGCGGGCAGCTGCGGCGCGGCCGCGCTCGCGCTCGTGGACCCCGCGGTGCTCCCGGCCCCCTCCTCGGCGGCCGCCTCGGGTGCGGCGAGGAGGGCGCCGGCCAGGCGGACGGGCCACATGAGCGGCGCGTTGGCCGACAGGACCTCGTCGGCGCGGGCGTGGGCGTCCACCACCTCGGCGGCGGAGGAGGGGGTGTAGGTCCAGGTGAAGTCGATGCCCGAGACCGTGAGGGAGTAGGAGGAGACGGCGCGCTCGATGCGCTCGACGGCCGTGGCGCGCGGCATGAGCGAGACGTCGGCGCCGGCGATCTCGGTGTTGGGGTAGTAGATGTTCGCGAATGCGACGGCCCCGCCCACGTACGCGGCGAGGGCGAGGCCTCCCACGACGCCGAGGGCGATGAGGCCGGCGCGGCGACGGGGGCGGCCACCCTCGTCGCCCGCGGGGGCGCCGGCGAGGTGCGCGGGGCGCGCGTGGGCCCCGATGGGGCGGGGCGCCTGGGCGCCGGCGGCGGTGTTCTTGGGATCAGAGAAGGGCATGGTTCACTCCGGCATACTTGTGCTGCGTTTCAGGTTCCCAGCGATTATAACCGCTCTTCCGGACATGCAAACGGGGAGCATCCGGTCGTGGGGAAGATGTTCGCGCCGCGAAACGCCGGCGCCGGATCTCTCTCAGATGAAGTTGTTCGGATCCGGTCAGCAGCGACCGCAGCGGGCGCAGGCCGTGAGCGCCGAGGGGGCCTGGGCGATGCCGCCGCGGGCCGTCTCGCGCAGGCTCGCGGGCAGGGCGTGCCCCACCGCGAGCATGACGCGGGCCATCTCATCGAAGGGCACGAGGCTCCCCACGCCCGAGAGCGCGAGCTGGGCCGCCGAGAAGGCGGCGGCGACGCCGATGGCGTTCCTGGTCTGGCAGGGCACCTCCACGAGGCCGCCGACCGGGTCGCAGACGAGGCCGAGGAGGTTCGAGAGGGCGAGCGAGGCCGCGTCGAGGGCCTGCTCGGGCGTGCCGCCCGTGAGCTGGACGAGGGCGGCGGCGGCCATGGCGGCGGCGCTGCCGACCTCGGCCTGGCAGCCGCCCTCGGCCCCGGCCACGCAGGCGTTCGTGGTGAGGATGAGGCCCACGGCGGCCGCGGTGAAGAGCGCCGAGGTGACTTCGTCGTCGGCCGCACCCAGGTGGGCGGCGAGGGCGAGGACGCTGCCCGGCACGATGCCCGAGGACCCGGCCGTGGGGGCCGCCACGATCACGCCCATCGACGCGCTCCGCTCGAGGACGGCCATCGCGCGGGCGACGGCATCGGTCTGGACCCGCCCCATGAGCGGGTCGGCGAGCTTGCCGGAGGCCGCGGCGACCGAGGCCGCCTCGCCGCCGATGAACCCGCCGAGGGAGGGACACGGCCGCTCGATCGGCGCGGTGGTCTCGTCGCGCATGACCTCGATGACCCGGCGCATGGACGCCGCGGCCGCCCCCTCGCCGCGCAGCGCCGCCTCGCGGGCGGCCATGACCTCGCCGATCGTGACGCGCTGGCGGCGGCAGACGTCGAGGAGCTGCGTCGCGTCATCGAAGACCTCGGGCACGCTCACGCCGGGCCCGTGCGCGGTGACGGAGCCGGGGAGCTCGATGAAGGTGGCCCAGTCCACGAGGCCGAGGCCGCGCACCTCGGGGAGGACGGCGGATTCGGCGGCTCCGTCGGTCTCGAACACGGTGTAGGCCTGACCGCCCTGCTCGGTCCGGTAGGTGCGGCAGAAGGCGATGTTCATCCCGGCGGCGGCGAGGGCGGCCGTGAGGGCCGCGAGCGCCCCGGGGGCGTCGCGGTGGGCGACGAAGAGCGTGGAGTAGAGGCCCGAGAGGTCGACGCCGACCCCGTTGATGCGGCTGATGCGCACCCGGCCCCCGCCGAGGCTCTCGCCGATGACCGCCACCTGGGTGCCGTCGCGCGCCGTCAGGGTGATCTCCACGGTGTTGGGGTGCAGGGTCTCGTCATCGCCTGCGACCTCGAAGCTGAAGGCGACGCCGCGCTCGCGGGCGAGCTCGAAGGCGTCGCGGATCCGCTCGTCGTCGGCATCGAGGCCGAGGATGCCGGCCACGAGCGCGCGGTCCGTGCCGTGCCCGCGGTAGGTGTGGGCGAAGGAGTTCCAGAGCGCGAAGCGGGCCTGGGCCACCTCGCCGCCCACGAGGGCGGCCGCCACGCGCGCGCAGCGCAGCGCGCCTGCGGTGTGCGAGGAGGAGGGGCCCACCATGATGGGCCCGAGGATCTCGAAGGCCGAGGTCGTGGCCAGGGTCTGCGGGGTGTCTGCCATGGGGCTCCTCCTCGGGGCGTGCGGGGCCGGGCGCGGGGGCGGCCCGGCGGGGCCTGCTAGAGCGCGAGCGCGCGGGCGCGCTCGATGCGGGCGAGTGAGTCGGCGCGGCCGATGAGGGCCATGGTGTCGCCGAGCGGCGGGCTCACGAGGTTGCCGCAGACGGCAACGCGCACGGCCTGGAACACGAGGCGCTTCTTGACGTCGAGCGCATCGGGCAGCGGCTCGAGTGCGGCGTCGACGGCCTCGGCGGTCCAGGAGGCGTCGTCGACGGCCGCGAGGGCCGCGAGGGCCGCGTCGAGCACAGCGCCCATGCCCTCGCGCTCGAGGCCCTTCCTGACCGAGGCCTCGTCCATCTCGAGGGTCTCGGCCGTCGCGAAGACGGGGGCGGCGACGCGCGCGGCGTCGGCGGGCATCTTGGTGCGGGGGCGCACGATCCGGGCGAGCGCATCGATCCAGGCCTCGTCGAACTCATCCCCTTCGTGCACGAGGTCGGCCTCGATGAGCTCGGGCAGCATGATCTCGTCGGCGAAGGCGGCGTTGTCCATGCCGTTGATGTACTCGGCGTTCATCCAGTCGAGCTTCTTGGGATCGAAGGTCGCCGGGTTCTTGGAGATGCGGTCGAGGGAGAAGCGGCTCGCGAGCACGTCGCGGGGGATCACCGTGGTCTCGCCGTCGAGCGACCAGCCGAGGAGGGCCAGGTAGTTCACGAAGGCGTCCGAGAGGTAGCCGGCGTCGCGGTACTCCTCCACGGAGGTGGCGCCGTGGCGCTTGGAGAGCTTCTTGCCGTCGGCGCCGAGGATCATCGAGATGTGCGCGAACTCGGGCACGGGCGCGCCCAGGGCCTCATAGACCATGACCTGGCGCGGGGTGTTGGAGAGGTGGTCGTCGCCGCGGATGACGTGGGTGATCTTCATGAGGGCGTCGTCCACCACCGTGGCGAAGTTGTAGGTGGGGGTGCCGTCGGATCGGAAGATCACGAAGTCGTCGAGCTCCTTGGCATCGAAGGTGACCTCGCCGTGGACGGCGTCGTGGATCACGACGTCGCCGCGGTCCTCGGGCACCTTGATGCGGAGCACGTAGGGCTCGCCGGCGTCGATCCGGGCCTGGGCCGCCGCCCGGTCGAGGTGCCGGCAGCGGCGCTGGTAGCCCTGGAAGGGGTCCTTGCGGGCGCGGGCCGCCTCGCGGTCGGCCTCGAGCATCTCGGGCGTGCAGAAGCAGGGGTAGGCGCGGCCCTCGTCCCAGAGGCGCCGGGCGGCGTCGCGGTAGAGGTCGAGCCGCTCGGTCTGGGCGTAGGGACCGAAGTCGCCGCCCACCTCGGGGCCCTCGTCCCAGTCGAGGCCGAGCCAGCGCATGGCGCGCAGGATGATCTGGGTGTTCTCGTCCGTGGAGCGGGTGGGGTCCGTGTCGTCGATGCGCAGGATGAAGGTGCCGCCGTTGGCGCGGGCGAAGGCCCAGTTGTAGATCGCGGTGCGGGCGCCGCCGATATGCAGCTTGCCGGGGGGGGAGGGTGCGCAGCGCACGCGGACAGGTGTGGTCATGGGCTCGGTCCAATCGGTCGTGTGGATGCTCGGCCCCGCATTATAGGCCATGGGCCACGGCGCCGGGCGGCGCGCATCCGGTCCCGCGGTGACTTCACGCGCCCGCGCGCGCCTGACTCGGCACCGCGCCGCCGCCGCGGCCGCCGGGCCGCGCCCTCACGCGCCCGCCCACAGCCTCCTGCGCACCTGCCCGGGCGGGCTCGCGCCCCGCGGATCTCTCGCGCCCCTTGTCCGCGCGGACGAGTACAATACGCTACGCTGTACAGGCCCGGCGGAATGGTAACGGTCGCCGGGCGACTCATATGAAAGGGGCTCTTATGCCGAATCAGCTTCGTTCCACCCAGGAACACCCGCGCCGCGTCTTCTCCTTCACCTCTGAGTCGGTGACCGAGGGCCATCCCGACAAGATCGCCGACCAGATCTCCGATGCGGTGCTCGATGCCATCCTCACCAAGGAGATCGAGCTCGAGGCCCGCGGCTACGTCGCGCCCGACGGCGCCCCGGCGCTCGTCGAGAACGTCCGCTGCGCCTGCGAGACGCTGCTCACCACCGGGACCGTCGTGGTCTCGGGCGAGATCCGCACGGAGGCCTACGTCGACGTGCAGCAGATCGCCCGCGGCGTGCTCGCCCGCATCGGGTACGACCGCGCGAAGTACGGCTTTGACTGCGAGACCTGCGGCGTCATCAACATGATCCACGGGCAGAGCCCCGACATCGCCCAGGGGGTCGATGAGAGCTTCGACGTCCAGACCGGGCGCGCGGCCGACCCGCTCGACCTCATCGGCGCCGGCGATCAGGGCATGATGTTCGGCTACGCCACGCGCGAGACCGACACCCTCATGCCGCTGCCGCACTACCTCGCGAGCCGTCTTGCCGAGCGCCTGGCCGAGGTCCGCCATAACGAGACCCTGCCCTACCTGCGCCCCGACGGGAAGACCCAGGTGACGGTCCGCTACGAGGACGGCCGCCCCGTGGCCGTCGAGACGATCGTCATCTCCACGCAGCACGCCGCCGAGATCGAGGACATGGGGCTCATCCGCGAGGATATGAAGGAGCACGTGATCGCGCCGGTCATGGAGGCCGCCGGCGTCGATTGGGGCGGCGCCGAGCTCTACGTGAACCCCACCGGCCGCTTCGTCGTGGGCGGGCCCATGGGCGACACGGGCCTCACGGGCCGCAAGATCATCGTCGACACCTACGGCGGCTCGGGCCGGCACGGCGGCGGCGCCTTCTCGGGCAAGGACTGCACGAAGGTGGACCGCTCGGCGGCCTACGCGGCGCGCTGGGTGGCGAAGAACGTGGTCGCCGCCGGCCTCGCGGACCGCTGCGAGGTGCAGCTCGCCTACGCGATCGGCGTGGCGCGGCCGCTCTCCATCATGGTGGACACCTTCGGCACGGCGACGGTGGGGGAGGGAGCCATCGAGGAGGCCGTCGGACGCGTCTTCGACCTGCGCCCCGGCGTGATCATCCGCGACCTCGACCTGCGCCGCCCGATCTACGAGAAGACGGCCGCCTACGGCCACTTCGGCCGCGAGGACCCCGACTTCACCTGGGAGCGCACCGACCGCGTGGACGAGCTCCGCGCCGCCTGCGGCCTGTAGCGCGCCGCCGGCCGCGCGGACGGGCCCCCGCTCCGTCCCAGGGCCCGTCCGCGCCCGGTTGCCCCTCGCTCAGATCCGCCGCCCTCAGCGGCGGCGGTTCGCCTGCCAGAGCAGCCCCAGCCCCTCGAGGGTGAGGTGCTCGCGCACGACCGCCTCGCGCTTGAGCAGGGGGGCGAGGTCTGGGGCGGGCTCCCCGGTGAGGATGACGGGCGCCTCGGCGCCGAGCTCGGCCATGATGAGGTCGAGCAGGCCGTCGATCCGGGCCACCTCGCCGAGGACCACGCCCGCGCGCATGGCCTCCCGCGTGCTCCGGCCGATCGTGCGCCGGGGCGCGGTGACCCCCACCATCGGCAGCTGGGCGGCGCCGGCCGCGAGCGCCACGGCGCCGAGCGCCATGCCCGGGGCGATGATGCCGCCGGCGAAGGCGCCTCCTCCGTCCACGACCTCGAAGGTCGTGGTGGTTCCGAGGTCGACGACCACGACGGGGGAGCCAAGCGCGGCCCGCGCCGCGACGGCGTCGGCCACGCGGTCGGCCCCCACCTCGGCCGGGTCGTCATAGCGCATGGTGAGGCCGGTCTTGAGGCCGGGCCCCACGACGAGTGCGCGGCCCGACACGGCGGCGCGGAGCGCGCGCTCCCAGGTGCCGGCGAGGGCGGGGACCACGCAGGCGAGGATCGACCCCGCAGGCGCCCCCGCGCCGCCGGGTATCCGTGCGAGGGCGCGTTCGAGCTCGAGGGCCGCCTCGTCCTGGGTGAGGCGCTCGGGTGTGGTGAGCGAGCAGGTCCCCGCGAGCTCGCCGTCGGCGAAGAGCCCGATCTTGGTGACGGTGTTCCCCACATCGACCGCGAGCACGCGCTCGCGCGCATCCAGATTCTCGACCATGGGCTTCTCCTTTCCGAGGCGGCTGGGCTTCCGCTTAACTCTAGCGCATCGGTGGCCCTCCGCGCCGTCCCTCCCCTCGATGGGACCCGCCGCCCGCTCCGCTCCTTGCATCCGTTCTCCACAATCCCTACAATTCGTCTGTCCGTACCGTAACCCGACTCCCCATGAGGGGGAGCGGATATACGAAGGAGAACATATGAGCTCATCGAGCGGACGCGGGTCCATCCGCGCCCAGCTGAGCCCCGCCGGCATCGTGATCGGGGTCATCGGCTGCGTCATCATCACGGCCTCATCGGTCTACACCGCCCTCAAGATGGGCGCCCTGCCGTGGCCCACGATCTTCACCTCCATAACCGCCCTCGTGCTCCTGCGCGCCCTCGGCCGCCGGAGCCTGAACGAGGCCAACATCACCCAGGTCATCATGTCGGCCGGCTCCATGGTCGCCGGTGGCCTCGCGTTCACGATCCCCGGCATCTGGATGCTCGGACTCGCCGACTCGGTGAGCGTCGTCCAGCTCCTCGCCGTCGCCCTCGGCGGCACCCTCCTCGGCCTCGTGTGCACGGCGCTCATCCGTCGGCGCTTCGTGGACGAGTCCGGCCTCGAGTACCCCATCGGGACCGCGGCGGCCGAGACCCTCGAGGCGAGCGAGGCCGGCGGCGCGACCGGCCGGCGCCTCTTCCTCTCGATGGGCATCGCGGGCCTCTATGCGATCCTCCGCGACGCCCTCGGCCTCATCCCGGCTATGCTCCTCTCGCTGCCCATCCCCGGCGTCGCCTTCGGGGTCTACAACTCGCCGATGATGCTCTCCGTGGGCTTCCTCGTCGGCACGGGCGCCGTGATCGCCCAGCTCGCGGGCGGCGTCATCGCGAACTTCGGCGTCATCGTCGGCGGGACGGCGACGGGCCTTCTCGACCTCGCCGCCGCCGACGGCATCGTGAAGAGCCTCGGCATGGGCCTCATGATGGGGTCGGGTCTCGGGGTCGTCGTGAAGGACATCCTCCCGAAGGCGCGGGCATGGTTCGCGCCGGTGGCCGGCGGGGCCGCCACCGACATCGAGAGCCGCGCCGACGCGGGCGCGCTCGCGCTCATCACGGGCGTCGCGGCCCTCATCATTTGCGTGGGTCTGGGCCTTAGCCCCCTCGTCGCCGTCGTGGTGGTGCTCCTCTCGTTCGTGACGACGATCATGAGCGCGCAGTCCGTCGGGCAGACGGGGATCGACCCCATGGAGATCTTCGGCCTCATCGTGCTTCTGATCGTGGCCGCGATCTCCGATACCGCGAGCGTCGGGCTCTTCCTCGTCGCCGGCGTGGTGGCCGTCACCTGCGGGCTCGCGGGCGACGTGATGAGCGACTTCAAGACGGGCGCGATCATCGGAACGAGCCCGCGCGCGATGTGGGCGGGGCAGGCGATCGGGGCCCTCATCGGTTCGGTTGTCGCGGTCGCCGTGCTCGTCGCGCTCGCGGGGGCCTACGGGCTCGACGCGTTCGGGCCGGGCAAGGCCTTCGTCTCGGCGCAGGCGAGCGTCGTGGCGACGATGGTGTCGGGCATCCCGAGCGTGCCGGCGTTCGCGGCGGGCGTCGTGGGCGGGATCGCGCTCTACGTGGCGGGCCTGCCGTCGATGATGTTCGGTCTCGGCGTCTACCTGCCCTTCTACATGACGCTCTCGATGTTTCTCGGCTCGATGGTGAAGCTCGTCTTCGATCGGGTGGCGCGGTCGCGTGGTCTCGGCGCGCGGGAGGGCGACGAGGCGGGCGTGGTCATCGCCTCGGGGCTCCTCGGTGGCGAGTCGATCGCCGGTGTCGTGCTGGCGCTGGTCTCGGTCGTCACGGGGATGTTCGGCTAGGCGGGGCGCCCGCGGCCGCGGCGCCAGGGCGCGAGGTGAGTCGCGAGGCGGACGGCGCCTCACGCTCGGAATTCGGCGCCATCGAGGCAGCGCGGCGAGTCAGGCAGCGGCTTTGGGTGGCCCCGGGGGCGCGTTGCGAGGCGGGCGGCGGCCCGGGGCGCGCTCGGGAGGTCGGCGGTTTCCGTGTCCAGATCCGGGCGTCCCGCGCCGTATGTCACCGCGAGTTGCGTTTCTTGCGGCTCTGCACCTTTTTCTCAAACAACATGACGGCTTTGCACATCGAGGTGCAGAGCCGTCATTATCGCAACTGCATTGACCTGCGGTTTTGTAATCGATACTCGGAGTGTCGCGCGGGCGGTGTGCAAAGCCGTAAGAAACGCAACTCAGGCGGAGCGTCGGCTCGACCTCCCGGCAATGGGGAGCGTCGCCGGGCCGCCAACCTTGCTTTCCATCGAAGGGCCGACCGGCCATCACATCTCACCGAATGGAAATGCTCGGCCGGTTACCCCACGCCGCCCACGCCACCTGCCCCGACCCCCGCCGCCCCCGAACAGCTGTCCGCGCGCTGGGGTACACTGGTTCCCATGAGACGAGAACCGACAGACCAGATGAGCCTCTTCCCCGAGGAGGCCCCGGCACCGCCCGCGCCCGGCCCCGCCCGCCGCGCGGTCGCGCCCGCCGCTGCCTACCTCTCCGTCGTCGTCGACATCCCCTCCCGCGCCCTCTCCGAGCCCTTCGCCTACGGCGTCTCCGCTGAGCTCGAGGGCGATGCCGAGGTCGGTTCCACCGTGCTCGTCAACTTCGCCGGCCGCATGGCCGCCGGCTACGTCGTCGCCCGTGCGGCCAGCCTCGCGAAGCTCCCGGGCGCCGCCGGGCTCGATCCCGCCCGCGTCAAGCTCGTCCGCCAGGTCCTCGCCCCGAGCGCCTTCTCGGAGGTCTCGGCTTCCGTGGCCTTCTGGATGAGCCGCGAGTACGTGGCCTCCCTCGCGGAGTGCCTCCGCCTCTTCCTGCCGCCCGGGGGCAGCCCGCGCGTGCGCCGCACCGAGGACGGAACCTACGAACTCGCGGCCCCGAGCGTCACCCCGGTGAGCGAGCGCTGGGTGTCGCTCACCGACGACGGCCGCGCCTTCGCCCCGCGCGCGAACGCGACCCGTCAGCGCCAGCTCATCGCGGCCCTCTCCTGCGGGCCCGTCACCACCCGCGAGCTCAACCTGCTCTACGCCGACATGTCCTCCGCGATCCGCTCCCTCGAGCGGCAGGGGGTCGTCACCGTGGAGGAACGCCGCGCCTGGCGGGGGAGCGGCAGCTCGGAGACCTCGCTCTCCTCCGCGCGCGCCGCGGCCCCGGCCGAGCTCACCGCGGGCCAGCGGGAGGCCCTCGCCGCCATCGACGACGCCGCGGCCGCGGGCCAGGGCGACGTCGTCCTCGTGGACGGGGTCACGGGCTCGGGCAAGACCGAGGTTTACCTCTCGGCGATCGAGCGGGTTCTCGCGCGCGGCCGCACGGCCTGCGTCCTCGTGCCCGAGATCTCCCTCACGGCCCAGACCGTCGGCCGCTTCCGCTCGCGCTTCGGTCCGGCCGTCGCGGTCTTCCACTCGCGGCTCTCCGCCGGCGAGCGCCTGGACCAGTGGGACATGGTGCGCTCGGGCGCGGCCCGCGTCGTCGTGGGCGCCCGCTCGGCGCTCTTCTGCCCGCTCGCAAACCTCGGCCTCATCATCATCGACGAGGAGCACGAGCAGTCCTACAAGCAGGGTTCGAGCCCGCGCTACCATGCGCGCGAGGTGGCCGCCGAGATGGCGCGCCGCCACCGCTGCCCGCTCGTGCTCGGCTCGGCCACGCCCTCGGCCGAGGCCCTCGCCCGCTGCGCCGCGGGCGACCTCGACGGCCAGCGCTGGACGCGGGTGTCCATGCCGGAGCGCCCCGGCGGCGCCGTGCTGCCCTCCATCCGCATCGTCGACCTGCGGCGCGAGTTCGCGGGCGGCCGCCGCTCGATCTTCTCGCGCGCACTCGAGGAGGCGCTCTTCGGGGTCGTCGAGCGGGGCGAGAAGGCCGTGCTCCTGCACAACCGCCGCGGGTTCGCGCCCTTCCTCATGTGCCGTGACTGCGGATGCGTCCCCACCTGCCGCCACTGCTCCACGGCCCTCACCTACCACGAGCGCACCCACGAGCTCGCCTGCCACACCTGCGGGGCCACCTACCGCGTGCGGCCCTATCCGGCCCCGGGCTCGGCCTGCCCCAAGTGCGGGAGCCGCTACCTCGCCAAGATGGGGCTCGGCACCCAGCAGGTGGAGGACGCCCTCGTGGAGCTCCTTCCCGACCACGTGCCCGTCATCCGCATGGACGCCGACACCACCCGCGGTAAGGACGCCCACAAACAGCTGCTCGAGGAGTTCGACGCCGCGCCCACGGCGGTCCTCCTCGGCACGCAGATGATCGCCAAGGGCCTCGATTTCCCCGAGGTCACGCTCGCTGCCGTGGTGAACGCCGACTACGCCCTCAAGATGCCCGACTTCCGTGCCCAGGAGCGCGCCTTCAACCTGCTTGAGCAGGTGGCCGGCCGTGCCGGGCGGGGCGATCGCCCCGGTGAGGTCATCATCCAGACCTACCTGCCCGACGACCCGGTCATCCGGGCCGTGGCCGCGCATCGACGCGAGATCTTCACCGAGCACGACCTCGCCCAGCGCCGCGAGGCCCTCTACCCGCCCTTTGTGCGCCTCGCGAACGTGACCGTCTGGGGCCCGGACGAGGCGGCCGCCCGCACCCACATCGAGCGCATCGCCGCGGCCGCGGCCGAGCTCCTGCCCGGGTCCGGGCCCCTCGCGCGCCTCGGCGCCGCGCCCGCCGCTGAGCCTGGGTCCCTGCTCGCGGTACCCCAGATCCTCGGGCCCACATCCTGCGTGATCGGGCGCGCGAAGGATCGCTACCGGTTCCATTTTCTGGTGAAGTCGCCGATTGGGTATCATGTATCGAATGCGCTCGCCCGCGCCGTCGGCCAGGTGGGCGCCAAACCCGGAATCAAAGTCAGCGTCGACATCGACGCCTATGATCTGATGTAGAAAGGAGCGCGAAGCGATGGAAGTGAACGGCATCGTCCTCTCACCCGATCCGCGCCTGCGCCAGGAGTGCAAGGAGATCGACGAGATCACGCCCGAGATCGTCGAGCTCGCCGCCCGTATGCGCACCACTATGTTCGAGGACGGCGGCTGCGGCCTCGCGGCGCCGCAGGTGGGGGAGCTCGTCCAGCTCGTCCTCGTGGACACCACCTACACGGGCGCCGACGACTACGACCCCTACGTCCTCATCAACCCCAAGATCGTGGAGAGCTCGGACACACTCGTCCCCTACAACGAGGGCTGCCTCTCCATCCCGGGCATCAACTGCGAGATCATGCGCCCCGACCGCGTGGTCGTCGAGGCGTACAACCTCGAGGGCGACCTCATGCGCTACGAGGCCGAGGGGGACCTCCTCTGCGTCTGCCTGCAGCATGAGATCGACCACCTGCACGGCATCACCATGTTCGAGCGCCTCGCGCCCGCTGAGCGCATGAGGGCGCTCAGGGCCTACCAGGACGCCCTCGCCCGCGGCGCCAAGCCGGGGGAGACCGAGTAGGCGGCCCCGCGCCCGCAGCATCCGAGCGGTCCCGAGGCGGGGCCGCTCCCGTCTCACGCAGGAGGATCAATGCGCGTCGTATTCATGGGAACCCCTGAGTTCGCGGTGCCGTCGCTTCGCGCGCTCGCCGGGGAGCACGAGGTCGCCCTCGTGCTCACGCGCCCCGACGCCGTGCGGGGCCGTGGGCGCTCCCTCGCGCCCTCGCCCGTCAAGGCCGCGGCCGCGGAGCTCGGGATTCCCGTCCTCACCTGCTCCCACATCGAGCCGGAGGTCCTCCGCGCCCTCGAGGACGCGCGGGCCGATGTCTTCTGCGTGGCCGCCTTCGGGTGCATCCTGCCCGATGCGGTCCTCACGATGGCGCCCCTCGGCTGCGTGAACGTTCACGCCTCGCTGCTGCCGCGCTGGCGCGGGGCGGCGCCCATCCAGCGCGCGATCCTCGCCGGCGACACCGAGACGGGCGTCTCCATCATGCGGATCGGGAAGGGCGTCGACACCGGTGCCTACTGCGCGCAGGCGAGCTGCCCGGTGCCCGGCAAGGGCGCCGACGAGCTCACCGCCGAGCTGGCCGCCCTCGGCGCCGAGTTGCTCGCGCGGACCCTGCCCGAGCTCGCCTCCGGCCGCGCGCGCTGGGTCGAGCAGGACGAGGCCCTCGTCACCCATGCGGCCAAGATCTCCAAGGCGGAGCTTCGCCTCGACCCGGGTGCGACCGCCGAGGACAACGCCCGCCGCGTCCTCGCGTCGAGCGACGCGGCGCCGGCGCGCTGCCTCATCGCCGGGAAGCCCGCCCGCGTGCTCGCGGCGCGGCCGCAGGGGGGAGACGCCCCCGCCGCCGGTGCCCTCACCCTGCGGGGGAAGCGCGTCCTGCTCGGTTGCGCTGATGGCGCGCTCGAGCTCATCTCCCTGAAGCCCGACGGCAAGCGCGCGATGGACGCGGCGGCGTGGGCGGCCGGCCACCAGGGCGGCGCCGGCACCTGGGGCGCCCTCTCGTGAGCGCGGCGACGCCGGCCAGGCGCTGCGCCCTCTCGGTCCTCGCCCTCGCCGAGCGCGAGGGCTCCTACGTTCGCGACCTCCTTGACGCCGTCCAGCGCGGGGAGGGGGCCTGTCCGGTGATGGAGCCGCGCGAGGCCGCGTTCTGCCTGCGGCTCTCGCTCGGGGTCACGGCGACCTCCGGCTGCCTCGACGAGGCCCTGAACGCGCACCTGCGCCGACCGCGCGACGTCTCGCCCCGGGTCCGGCAGGCGCTCCGCATCGCCGCGTTCGAGCTCATCTACCTCGGCACGGCGCCCGAGATCGCGGTCAGCCAGGGGGTCGAGCTCGTGCGGAGCCAGGCCCGGGCCGCCTCGGGGCTCGCGAATGCGGTCCTGCACCGGGTCGCCCGCGACCGCGCGGCCTTCCTCGAGGCCGCTGACGCCGCGCCCGCGGAGCGCGACCTCGTCGCGGCGGCGCGCCGCGCCGGGCTGCCGCGCTGGCTCGCGCGCGCCTGCCGCGCGGCGGCGGGGGAGGCCGCACCGGGGCTCATCGCGTCCGCCCTCGAGCAGGCTCCGGCCGCGGCCTGCGTGAACCCGCGCCGGGCCGCGGACGCCCTCCCCGGGCTCGGCGCCCCGGCGGACGGGTTCCCTTCGGGCACCGTCATCGTCGACGACCTCTCCGCCCTCGTCCGCTCGGGCGCGCCCGCGGCCGGCGACGTTGTGATCTCCGACCTGCATGCGCAGGAGGTCGCCCTCGCCGCCGTGGCGCCGGGGACCTGCCTGGAGATCGGCGCGGGCCGCGGGACCAAGACCTTCGTCATGGCCGCCGCCGCGGCGCGCGCCGGGATCGCCCGCGAGCACGTGGCCGTCGAGCTCGCCGAGGGGAAGTGCCGCGAGAACCGGCGGCGCCTCGAGGCCGCGTGCCTCGCCGGCGGCATCGAGGTGATCGCCGGCGATGCCACCGACCTCGACCGCGCCCTCGCCCCGCGTGACGCCGACGGGAGGGCGCGCTTCGACCGCGTGCTCGTGGACGCGCCCTGCTCCGGGACGGGGACCATGCGCCGCCACCCTGAGATCTGCTGGCGGCTCGCGCCCGAGGATGTCACGGGGGCGCTCCCCGCCCTCCAGGGGCGCCTGCTCCGTGAGGCGGCGGCGCGCGTGGCGCCGGGCGGCAGGCTCGTCTACGCGACCTGCTCCGTGCTCCCCGCGGAGAATGACGAGGTGGTGGACGCGTTCCTTTCGAGTGCGGCGGGCGCGGCCTTCCGCGAGCTGCGCCGGAGCCAGACGTTCCCGGCACCCGGCGCCTTCGACGGCCACTTCTTCGCCGAGCTCGCCCGCGAGGGCTGAGGCGGGGCCGGTGCGGGATGTGGGACGAGATGGAGCGACATCGATGAGAGGAGTGTGAGGTGGCATGGCGAGCAAGGGGAAATCCGACGCCAAGCGGTCCGCTAAGGAGATGGAGGAGCGCCGACGCAGCGACTCCGAGGGCTTCCGCATTTTGAAGCCCGCACCGAAGGACATGAAGAAGGGCAAGCGGGCGCATGACGGCGCCTAGCGCGCCCGACGCCGCACGCGAATCCCCGTGGGCGACGCCGTGCCCAGAGCCCCGCGTGCCGGGATGCCCGCAAGCCCTATATAATCGAGGCTCTGCCTTCCCCGACACATGAGGTGGCCCATGAGAATCTCCCATAACAGCCGCTCCGACAGCGACCGCTTCCCCGGGGGCGCGGTTCCCGTTGGGACGACGGTCCGGCTCTCTGCCCGCGTCACCGAGGGCGATCCCGAGCGGATGGGGGTCACGCTCCGCATCTGGGTCGATGGGGAGGGGGAGACCCTCATCCCCTGCACCTCGGATCCCGAAGATCCGGGCAGGTTCACCGCGGAGCTCCCCCTCGACCGGCCTAACCTCGTCTGGTACCGGTTCCTGGCGCAAGGGGACGGCTGCACCCTCACCCTCGGCGCCCCCGAGGGACGGGTGGGAGGGGAGGGGGTCTGCGGCGAGGACCCCGAGCCGCCGTCCTTCCAGATCACGGTCTACCGCCCTCGCGCCCGCCGCCCCGCCTGGTACGAGGAGGGGATCGTCTACCAGATCTTCCCCGACCGCTACCGTCGCGACCCGGCCTGGCGCGAGCGCGCCGGCGCCGCCCTCGCCGCCCCGCATGCGGGGATCCCGCGCCGGCTCGTCGAGGATTGGGACGAGCCGCCCGCCTACGAGCGCAACCCCGACGGCTCGATCGCCGCCTGGGACTTCTACGGCGGCTCCCTCAAGGGCATCGAAGGCGACCTCCCGCGCCTTGCCGACCTCGGCGTCACGGCCATCTACCTGAACCCCATCTTCGAGGCGGAGAGCAACCACCGCTACGACACGGGCGATTACCTGCGCATCGATCCGATCCTCGGCACCGAGGAGGACTTCGGCGACCTCTGCCGCGCCGCGGGGGAGCGCGGGATCTCGATCATTCTCGACGGCGTGTTCAACCACACCGGTGACGACTCGCTCTACTTCAACCGCTACGGCAACTACCCCGGCGTCGGCGCCTGGCAGAGCCCGTCCTCGCCCTGGCGCGATGCCTTCACCTTTCATGAGGACGGCAGCTACGATAGCTGGTGGGGGATCGCGAACATGCCGGCACTCGCCGAGTCGTCCCCGCGCGTGCGCGACCTCATCTGCGGCGAGAACGGGGTCGTCCGCCGCTGGCTGCGCGCCGGCGCCCGCGGCTGGCGCCTCGACGTGGCCGATGAGCTCTCCGACGAGATGCTTCGCGAGATCAAGGCCGCGGCCGTGGCGGAGCGGCCCGACGCTCTCGTGCTCGGCGAGGTCTGGGAGGACGCCTCGAATAAGGTGAGCTATGGCAGACTCCGCCGCTACCTCCTCGGCGACGAGCTCGACTCGGCCATGAACTACCCCTTCCGCGACCTCGTCCTGGGGTTCCTCCTGGGGACGATGACGGCCGCGGAGGCCGCGGAGGCCATCGACGCGCTGGCCGAGAACTACCCGCCCGAGGCCCTCGCCTGCGCTCTCAACCTGCTCGGCAGCCATGACCGCCCGCGGATCGCCTCGGTCCTCGGCGGCGCGCCCGACGAGTCGGCCCTGCCCGAGGCCGAGCGCGGGCGCTGGCGCCTCGACGAGGGTTCCCTCGGTCTCGCGAAGGGGCGGTTCTGGCTCGCCTCGCTCATGCAGATGACCTTCCCGGGCGTCCCCTCCATCTACTACGGTGACGAGTTCGCCCTCGAAGGGCTCTCCGATCCGGGGAACCGCCGGACCCTGCCGGAGCTTGCCGACATCCGCGACACCGACATGCAGACGATCATAAAGAACGCCGCGGGTGTGCGCCGCGCGCTGCCGTTCCTGCGCGCGGCCGACATCTGCGCCGACGCGCCCGATCCCGACGTGCTCTCCTACACGCGCCGCTCTGAGGACGCGCCCGAGGCGGCCACGGTCCTCATCAACCGCAGCGCCTCCGAGGCGCGCCGCGTGCGGATCCGCGCCCTCGGCCCCGCCGCGACCGACATCGTCTCCGGCGCCGACCTCCCGGTCCTCGCCGACGGCACCGTCGAGGTCGAGCTCACGGGCCTCGGATCCGCAGTCGTCCACTTCCACGAGGAGGAGCGCCTGCAGGCCCCGCTCGCGTTCGGCGCCGGCACGGTCTGCCACATCACCTCCATCCCGAACGGGGGCGCCCCCGGGACCCTGGGCGCCCCGGCGCGCCGCTTCGTCGACCACCTCGCGCGGATGGGCCTCGCCTACTGGCAGGTGCTCCCCGTGAACCCGACGGACGCCTACCGCTCGCCCTATGCGGGCCCCTCGGCCTTCGCCGGCAACGTCGACCTTTTGGAGGAGGGGGAGGAGGAGCTCCGCGCGGCCTTCGCCGCGATCGGCGGCGGGAGCGGTACGGGGCTTCTGCCTGCGGGCGCGCCGGAGGGCCTGCGGTCGTTCGTGCGTGAGAACGCATCCTGGCTCGGGCCGCACTGCCTCTTCACGGCCATCAAGCGCGCCCGCGCCGGCGCCCCGTGGCAGGAGTGGGAGCCGGAGCTCCGCCGCTTCGCACCCGGGCTCCAGGATGACCCCCGCTTTGTCGACGAGGCCCGTTTCGAGGCGTATCGCCAGTTCCGTTTCGAGGAGGCCTGGCGCGACCTCCTCGCCTACGCGCACGCGCGGGGCGTGCGGATCATCGGCGACATCCCGATGTACGTCTCGGCGGACTCGGCCGACGCCTGGGCCGCCCCGGAGCTCTTCTGGCTCGATGGGGAGGGCCGCGTGCTCGAGGGGGCCGGCGCCCCGCCCGACCAGATGGCCCCGGAGGGCCAGGTCTGGGGGAACCCCACCTACCGTTGGGACCGGATGCGCTCGGACGGCTACCGCTGGTGGATCGAGCGGCTCCGGCGCGCGTGCTCCCTCTACGACGTCGTGCGCCTCGACCACTTCCTCGGCTTCCATGCCTACTTCAGCATCCCCGCCGGCGCCGAGGGCGCCTGCGGTCGCTGGCTTCCCGGACCGGGCGCCGAGCTCTTCGAGACCGCCCGACGCGAGCTCGGACCCCTGCCGTTCATCGCCGAGGACCTGGGGCTCCTCACGCCCGGCGTGCGGGGGCTCCTCGCGCGCTGCGGGTTCCCGGGGATGGACGTGCTCCAGTTCGAGAACTACGACGTTCGGGCCGGCATCGCCCCGCATCCTGAGAAGATCCTCTACACCTCGACGCATGACACCTCCACCCTGCTCGGCTGGTGCGCGCGGGCCTTCACACCGGATGCGGGCGAGGACGCCGCCCGCGGGATCGCCGACGGCCTCGTCAAGAGCGCGCTCGACACCGACGCCTCGCTCGTCATGCTCCCGCTCCAGGACATCCTGCGCCTGGGCGACGCGGACCGGATGAACACGCCGGGCGTCGCCGAGGGGAACTGGCGCTGGCAGGCGACGGAGGAGGCTGTCTGCTCGAACGAGGAGCGCTTCGCCGCGCTGATGATGATCGCCGGGCGCTTTCCCCGGGCGCGGTAGAGGAGAATTCGCGCGGAATGGCGCCCGCTTGCCCGCCCCGCGCGGCGGCGGGCGCAAAGCTGGGTAGAGTAGTGCACGTTTGCGATGAGAACGCATCGGGCACAGAGAGGGTTTTGGGTTCTATGGCACATTACGACTATCGCTGCACGTCCTGCTCGCGGGTGTTCGAGGTCGAGCACGGCATGACGGAGCGGCCGAGCATCACCTGCCCCACCTGCGGCGCGCCGGCCGAGAAGGTCTTCAGCGCGAGCGGGATCGAGTTCAAGGGCAGCGGTTTCTACAACACCGACCAGCGTGGGGGCTCCTCCGCCACGAAGGCGAGCGCCGCGCCGGCCCACAGCTGCGAGAACTGCCCGCATAAGGGCGAGTAGGCCAGACGGCACCCAGCGCCGTCCGAAGGGGTCCGCATGCGCGGGCCCCTTTTTTGTCTCGGGCGCACGGTTCGATTGAGATATTCTTTGATATGTTAATATGTTACAAAATATCCATATAATTGCAATGCACTGGAGGACGGCGCGTTGCGGACGCATCGAATCCGGGGTGCGTGGTCAAAAATCGCGTTAATCGGTGTTTTGGGCACCGTCTGCGGCCCGTCATGGGCCCTTGAGAGGCGCTTTCCGGTTCATCCATAGCGTTCAATACCATAAGCGAATATATAGAGCTATGCGCCCGAGGGCGCGCATGCCCCGGAGCCACGCCGGAGAATACCGACTTACGGCATTTTTGACCAACGGCCGATCGGAGCGCGCGGCAGCGGGCGATCCGACTTAAGCCGCCAAAAAAAATGCCGGGCCCGGCAGGGGAGCCGGGCCCGGCGCGTCGCCTCGGGGCGCCGCTCGATCACTTCTTGCGGCGTGAGGGCGTCTTTCTCGCCGCGCGCGCCTTGGGCGAGGACGTCCCCGGCGCGTTGGCCGCATCAGCCTTGGGGGCTGCGGCGCTGGAGGCCGGATCGCTGGGGGCTGCGGCGTCAGCGCTCGCGTCGGCCGCAGCGGGCGCCTTGCCGGTTGCAGCGGGCTTCGCCTTCGCCGTGCGGACCCGCCTCGCCGCGGGGGCGGCGTGCTTCGCGTCGGCGGGCGCTGGGGCCTTCGATGTCTCCGCCTTCGAGGCCGACCCTGCCGCCTTTGCGCGGGATATCGTGCCCCTCGCCGCGGTCGCGGCCGTCCGGGTGACCCCATCCGGGCCCGCCGCCTTCACGCCGTCCGCCGCGCTCGACGGGGTCGCCTTCGCCGTCTTCGTGCGGCGTGCGGCCGTCGTCTTCGTCGCCGCCGGTGCGGGCGCATCCTCGGCGGCGGCCTTCTTGGCCCGTACGGAGCGCTTCGGCTGCGGCTCGGGGTCGGCCCCGGAGGCCGTCCCCGACGGCTTCGCCGTGCGCGCGGTCCGCTTCGGCTTCTGGGGCGCCTCCGCGGCGGCCGCGCCGTTGTCCGTTGCGGTCGTGCCACCGGCAGCGACCTTCTTCGTCTTCCTTGGGGCCCGCTTCGGCGCCGGCGCGCTCGCCTCCTCGGGGGCAGGAGCGGAGTCAGGCGCCGCCGCTCGCTTCGCACGGGCGGCCCGCTTCGGTTTCGGGGACGCCTCGGCGGGAGCCGTGCCCCCGGAGGATTCCGCGGTGCCGGACGATGCCGCCCCGCCGCCCCGCTCGATCTCGGGATGCAGCCAGAAGTACAGGTCGAGGTAGCGCTCGGCGCTCACGGTCCAGCTGAAATCCTGGGCCATCGCCTGGCGGATCACCCGCGTGAAGGCCGCCCGGTCGTCCCAGAACAGGCGCGCTGCCCGGAACACGGCGTCACCGAGCTCCTCGCCGTTGAAGTTCGCGAACGAGAACCCGGTGCCCTCACCGGTCTCGTAGTTGTACGGGACCACCGTGTCCTTGAGCCCGCCCGTCTCGCGCACCACCGGCAGGGTGCCGTAGCGCATGGCGATCATCTGCGAGAGGCCGCAGGGCTCGAAGAGCGAGGGCATGAGGAAGAGGTCGGAGCCCGCGTACATGCGTTGGGAGAGCGCGGGGTCGAACTGGATGCGCGCCGCCATCTGCCCGGGGTACTTCCCCTCGAAGTAGCGCAGGGCGTTCTCGTAGGCGGCGTCGCCCGTGCCGAGCACGGCCACCTGCACGCCGCCCGAGAGGATTCGGTCGAGCGCGTAGGTCACGAGGTCGAGGCCCTTCTGGCGGGTGAGGCGGGTCACCATGGTCATGAGCGGGCGGTCGTCGCGCACCTCGAGGCCGAGCTCCTCCTGGAGCGCCGCCTTGCAGGCCGCCTTGCCGGAGAGGTCGTCGGCGGTGAAGCGGGCGGGGATGGCGGGGTCGGACGCCGGGTCGAAGTGCGCGCAGTCGATGCCGTTGACGATCCCCTGGAGGGCCCCCCCGCGGCGGCGGAGCACGCCGTCGAGCCCCTCGCCGAAGGCCGCCGTCTTGATCTCCTCGGCGTAGGTGGGGGAGACCGTCGTGATCGCATCGGCGTAGTTGAGCGCCCCGAGCATGTAATTCACCGAGGTCGCGTCGGCGCGGAGCTGGTGGGCGGCCGCGGGCACGTGGGCGAGCCCGAGGATGTCGCTCAGGACGGTGTCCGAGAACTGGCCCTGGAAGGCGATGTTGTGGATCGAGAATACCGTGCGCACGTTGTCGTAGAGCGGGATCCCGCGGTAGAACTCCCGGAGGAACACCGGCGAGAGCGCCGTGTGCCAGTCGTTCGCGTGGAGGATGTCACAGGTGAAGTGCGGCGCCAGATGCTGCAGGCTCTCGACGACGGCCTTCGCGAAGAAGGCGAACCGCTCCCCGTCGTCGAAGAACCCGTAGGGGTAGTCGCGGGCGAAGTAGCGCTCGTTGTCGAGGAACAGGTAGGTCATCCCGTCGCGTGCCAGCCGCTCGATCCCGCAGTACTCGCTCCGCCAGCCGAGCGGCACCTGGAACGAGGTCACGTGCTCCATCTCGCGGCGGTACTCCTCGGCGATGGTCGCATAGTTGGGGACCATGACGACCGTGTCGACGCCGGCGGCGGCGAGGGCGTGGGGGAGCGATCCCGCCACATCCCCGAGGCCTCCGGTCTTCACGAACGGCGCCGCCTCGGCCGATGCGAAGACGACCCCCATCCGGCGCGTGCTCTCTGCCATATCGCTTCCTTCCGTGAACGGCCGGGCGGCCGGGTCCGCGGATCCCCGCGCCCGGCCGCCCGGCCTTGTGTACGCTACCGCGCGAGCGGCGCCTTGCCGATCACGAGCGTGTGGTCGTGCGTGCCGCGGAGCTCCGTGTTCTCGGGCACGAGGTTGTTCTTGTCGAGGATCGCATTCTCCACCGTCGCCCCCGACTTGACGGTGCAGCCCTGCATGATGATGCTGTTGAGCACCTTCGCGCCGCTCTCCACGACCACGCCGCGGGAGAGGATGGACCCGCGGACGGTGCCGCGCACCGTGCAGCCGGCCGAGATCAGCGAGTCGCGCACGTTTGAGCCGGCGTCGTACTTCGCCGGCGGCGCGTCGTGCGCCTTCGTGATGATGGGGCGGTCGGGCTGGAAGAGCCGGTCGTAGGTCTCGGGGCGCAGGAGGTCCATGCTGCGGTCGTAGTAGGTCTCCTGATCGAAGATGCCCATCATGAGGCCCTTGAACTCGTAGCTGCAGACGTCGATGCGGTCGAAGTCGCCGCGGATCGCCTCGAAGAGGTCGAGGTAGTCCGCCATGGCGTAGTCCTCGATGATGTTGAGCAGGAGCTCGCGGTCGATGACGATCGCGTCCATGAACTTGCACTCGCCGTAGCCGCAGCCGCCGCGCACCTCGCGCACGCGGCCCCGGTCGCCGATCACGAGCGCCTGGGCATCGGGCTGGCTGCGCTCGGCGATCGCGTAGATCATCGTGATCCCGGCGCCCGAGGTCCGATGCGCCTCGATGATCTCGTCGAGCTCGAGGTTGAAGATGATGTTCGACCCCATCATGACCACGTAGGGCTTGGTGCTCCGCCGGAAGAGCTCATCGTTGGCGATGATGTCGCGCAGCAGGAAGCGCATGCCGCGCTTGCTCGTGCCGTAGGCGTTGCCGGGCACGAGGAAGAGGCCGCCCTTCTTGCGGTCGAGCGTCCAGTCCTTGCCCGAGCCCACGTGGTCGATGATCGAGCGGCAGTTGCCGGGCATCACGAGGCCCACGGTCTTGATGCCCGCGTTCATCATGTTGGAGAGCGGGAAGTCGATGAGCCGGTAGCGCCCCATGAAGGGGATCGAGGCGAGCGGGCGGGCCTGGGTGAACGCGCTCTGCTCGCGCGAGATGTAGTTGGCGGTGATGTAGCCGATGGCCTGATCGTTGATCATCGCTCATTCCCCCTTTCCGATCACGACGTCGTTCCCGACGACGGCCGTGTCCCTCGTGGTGTCCACCGATCCGAGCTTCACGCCCTCCTCGACGACGGCGTTCTCGCCGAGGATCGCCCGGCGCACGTGCGCCCCGGCCTTCACCTCGGCACCCGGCAGGAGGACCGAGTCCTCCACGACGGCGCGCTCGCGCACGACGGCGTCGGTCGAGATGATCGAGTGCGTGACCGTGCCGTAGATACGGCAGCCGTTCGAGATGAGGCAGTCGCTCACCCGCGCCTCGGGGCCGATGTAGTGCGGCGGGCGCGTGGTGATGTTGGAGAGCACGGGGAAGCTCTTGTCAAAGAGGTCGAACTCGGGGTGCTCGCCGAGCAGGTTCATCGACGTCTCGTGGAAGCTCGCGATCGTGCCGACATCCTTCCAGAACCCGGTGAACTCGTAGGTGTAGAGTCGCCGGCCCTCCTCGAGCATCTTCGGGATGATGTCGTTGCCGAAGTCGTGGCTCGAGCGCGTGTCGACGGCGTCGGCCTCGAGCGCCTCGACGAGCGCGTCGGTCGAGAAGATGTAGATGCCCATGGAGGCGAGATTGGAGTCGGGCACCTCGGGCTTCTCGGAGAACTTGACGATGCGGTCGTCATCATCGGTGGTGAGGATCCCGAAGCGGCTCGCCTCCTCCCAGGCGACGGGCATGACCGAGACGGTGAGCTCGGCGCCATTGGCGATGTGCGCGTCGAGCATCTTGCCGTAGTCCATCCGGTAGAGGTGGTCGCCGGAGAGGATGAGCACGTAGTCGGGGTCGTAGCCCTTGATGTAGTCGAGGTTCTGGGTGATGGCGTCGGCCGTCCCCGCGTACCAGGCCCCGCCATCCTGGGTGGCGTAGGGCGGCAGGATCGAGACGCCGCCGTCGCGGCTGTCGAGGTCCCATGCCTCACCCGACCCGATGTAGGAGTGGAGCAGGTAGGGGCGGTACTGGGTCAGCACGCCCACCGTGTCGATTCCCGAGTTCGCGCAGTTGGACAGCGCGAAGTCGATGATCCTGAACTTCCCCCCGAACGAGACGGCGGGCTTGGCGATCTTCTGCGTGAGCGCCCCCAAGCGGCTTCCCTGGCCGCCGGCGAGCAGCATCGCGATGCATTCTTTCCTACTCATGTGCCTTCCTCCTCAACCGTTCCCATCTATCGCGTCCCGGCCGGTGCGACCGGAGCGGATGCCCGATCAGGCGTGCCAGATCTCGTCGCGGTACTCCCGGATCGTCCGGTCGCTCGAGAACCAGCCCGACATGGCCGTGTTGTGCAGCGCCCGCCGGTTCCAGCCGGCGGCGTCCGGGTAGCTCCCCGTCAGGCGCTCCCAGGCGTCCACATATGAGTGGAAGTCGCGGAGCACCAGGTCGTAGTCGTTGTTGAGCATGACCTCGTGCTGGATGCTCTCGAAGTCGCCCGAGAGCCGCGCGAAGGTGCCGTCGGTGAGTGAGGACACCACGCGCCCGAGGCGGGCCGGGTCGCTGTTCACGAGGTCCCAGGCGAAGTAGCTCCCGCTCGCGCGCAGCTCCTCGACCTCGGGCTTGGTGAGGCCGAAGATCGCCTCGTTCTCGTGGCCCGCGAGGTCGGCGATCTCGATGTTCGCGCCGTCGAGCGTGCCGAGCGTGATCGCGCCGTTCATCATGAGCTTCATGTTCGAGGTGCCCGAGGCCTCCTTGCCGGCTGTGGAGATCTGCTCGGAGATCTCGGCGGCGGGGTAGATGAGCTGGGCGTTCGAGACGCGGAAGTTGGGGATGAAGCAGACCTTGATGAGGTCGTTCACGCGCGCGTCGGCGTTCACGACGTCGGCGACGGAGTTGATGAGGCGGATCACCTCCTTCGCGAAGGCGTAGCTCGAGGCGGCCTTGCCCGAGAAGATGAAGGTGGTGGGCTGGACGCGGAAGCCGGGGTCGGTGGTCAGGCGGTGGTAGAGGTCCATCACCTTCATGATGTTCAGGAGCTGACGCTTGTAGGCGTGGAAGCGCTTGACCTGGACGTCGAAGATCGAGTCGGGGTCGATCGCGAGCCCGGTCTCGCGCCGCACGTAGCGCGCGAGGCGGACCTTGTTCTGTCGTTTGGCCTCACCCACGCGCACGAGGAAGGAGGGGTCGTCCTCGAAGGGCACGAGGCGCGAGAGCTCGGCGGCGTCATCGAGCCACCCGTCGCCGATCGCCTCGGTGACGAGCGACGCGAGCGGGCGGTTCGCCTCGGCGAAGAAGCGCCTCGGCGAGATGCCGTTGGTCTTGTTGTTGAACTTGCCGGGCGTGAGCGCGTAGAAGTCGGCGAGGACCGAGTCCTCGAGGATCTCGGTGTGGAGCTTGGCCACGCCGTTCACCGAATGGCTGCAGATCACCGAGAGGTTCGCCATCCTGACCTCGCCGTCCCAGAGGACGGCCGTGGCGCGCAGGCGGTCCTGCCAGCCGGGGGCGGAGGTGTCGAAGCCCTCGCGCCAGCGGCGGCTGATCTCCTCGATGATCTGGTAGACGCGCGGGAGCAGCCGGCTGAAGGTCCCGATCGGCCAGCGCTCGAGCGCCTCGGGCAGGATCGTGTGGTTCGTGAACGAGACGGTCCGTGTGACGATGTCCCAGGCCTCGTCCCAGGGCAGGCCCTCTTCGTCCATGAGGACGCGCATGAGCTCGGGGGCGCACATGGCCGGGTGGGTGTCGTTCGTGTGGATGGCCACGTAGTCGGGCAGGCTCGCCCAGTCGTCGCCGTGCTCGCCGCGGTAGGTGTCGAGGAGGCTCGCGATGCCCGCGGCCACGAAGAGGTACTCCTGCTTGAGGCGGAGGAGACGGCCGTGCTCGCCCTGGTCGTTGGGATAGAGGATCGCGCTGATCGCCTCGGCGTCGGCGCGGGCGGCGTCGGCGAGTGCGTAGTCACCGCGGTTGAAGGCGTCGAGGTCGAAGTGCTCGTCGATGGGCTCGGCGCTCCACACGCGGAGCTTGTTCACGGTCGTGCCGCCGAACCCCACCACGGGGATGTCGTAGGGCACGGCGAGGACCTCGTCGGCGCCCTCGACGCTGAAGACCGTGCGGTCGCCCTCCTGGCGGCTGACCACGTGCCCGCCGAAGCCGATGCGCACCGCCTTGTCCTGGCGGCGCACCTCCCAGGGGTAGCCGCGCGCGAGCCACTCGTCGGCGACCTCTACCTGGCGGCCGTCGCGGATCTCCTGCTTGAAGAGGCCGTAGCGGTAGCGCATGCCGTTGCCGTAGCCGGCGATGCCCTCATGGGCCATGGAGTCGAGGAAGCACGCCGCGAGGCGCCCCAGGCCGCCGTTGCCGAGCGCCGGGTCGGGCTCGCGCTCGCAGAGCTCCTCGAGGCTCGTGCCCATGTCGGTGAGGGCGTCGGCCACGAGGTCGCGCACGCCGAAGTTCAGGAGGTAGTTGTCGAGGAGCCGCCCGATCAGGAACTCGATCGAGAAGTAGTAGACGCGCTTCTTGCCCGCCTGTGAGACGTGCTTGTCCCAGGTCGCGCCGACCTCGCGGGCGCGGGCGGCCACGAGCTGCACGAGCGCCTCGTAGCGGTCGTTCACGCTCGTCTGCTCGAACTCCTTGCCCGAGAGGGCGCGCGCCGACTGGCGAAACGCCTCGGAGAACTCCTGTTTGCTGCTGAAGATGCCTTCCATGTGTTCCTCTCCTTGCCTGCCGGCGGGCGCCGGCCGCTGCGTTACTCGGATGAGCCCTTCTTGGGCTTCGCCTTCGCGTTGGCCTTTCCGGCCGTCTTGCCCTTCGCGGCCCTGCCCTTCGAGGCCTTATTCTTCGGCTTCACGCGCTTGAAGACGACGCCGGCGAGCGGCGGCAGCGCGGGCGCGATCGACTGCGCGCACCCGCCCGCCTCCTGGGCGCGGGTGCGCAGGGCGCGGGGGTTGCCCTTGCCCGATCCGCCGAAGCGCTCCTCGTCGGAGTTGAAGACCTGTTTCCAGGACCCTGCCTCGGGCACGCCCACCGGGAAGCGCTCGTAGTAGGCGGGCGTGAAGTTGATGACGACGAGGAGGTCATCCTCGGGGCGCTTCCCGTGGCGGATGTAGCTCACCACCGAGCGCTCGGCGTCGTCCGCGTCGACCCAGGTGAAGCCGTCCTGGGTGTAGGCGCGCTCCCAGAGGGCGCGTTCACCTGCGTAGAGGCGGTTCAGCTCCCGGCAGAAGACGCGGTGGCCGTGATGGAGCGGGAACTCGTCGGCGAGGAACCACTCGATCGACTCGTAGTAGCGCCACTCGATGTACTGGCCGATCTCGTCGCCCATGAAGGTGAGCTTCGCGCCGGGGTGCGTCATCTGGTAGAGCGCGAGCGTGCGGAGCCCCGCGAACTGGCGCCACTGGTCGCCCGGCATGCGCTGGATGAGGGAGCACTTGCCGTTCACGACCTCGTCGTGGCTGAGCGGCAGCACGAAGTTCTCGTTGAAGGCGTACATGATCGAGAAGGTGAGAAGGCCATGCGCGCCGGGTCGCCAGGGGAAGTCGGTCTGCATGTAGTGCAGGGTGTCGTTCATCCAGCCCATGTCCCATTTGAGGTGGAACCCGAGGCCCCCGTCGGCGGGCGGGTAGGTCACGAGCGGCCAGGCGGTGGACTCCTCGGCGATCATCAGCACGTCGGGATGAAGCTCCCCCATGGCGGCGTTGACGCGGCGGAGGAAGGCGGAGGCGTCCAGGTCCTCCTCGGTGCCGAGGTGGTTGAACCGCTTCGCGCCCGGGTCGTCCACGCCGAAGTTCAGGTAGAGCATGCTCGAGACGCCGTCCACGCGGATGCCGTCCACGTGGAAGACCTCGGCCCAGAAGAGCGCGTTGGAGAGGAGGAAGGAGACGACCTCCCCGCGGCCGAAATCGACCTTGTGCGTGCCCCAGTTGGGGTGTATCTCGCGCTCGTAGAGCATGTGGCCGGTGAAGGTGGCGAGCCCGTGGGCGTCGGCGCAGAAGTGCCCGGGCACCCAGTCGAGGATGACGCCGATCCCTGCTTCGTGGCAGGCGTCGATGAGCGCCATGAGCTCCTGGGGCGTGCCGTAGCGCGAGGTGGCGGCGAAGTAACCCGTGGCCTGGTAGCCCCAGGACCCGTCGAAGGGGTGCTCGTTCACGGGCATGATCTCGATGTGGGTGTAGCCCATCTCGACGACGTAGTCCACGAGCTCGCGGGCGAGGTCGAGGTAGGTGTAGAAGGTCCCGCGCTGGGCGGGGAAGGGGTCGCCGGGACCGGGGTAGGTGCCGTCGGGCCGCGGCTCGCCCTGGGGGTCGCTGCCGTGCCGGCGCCAACTGCCGAGGTGCACCTCGTAGATGTTCAGGGGGCTCGCGAGGAGGTCGCGCCGGGCGCGCTCGCGCATCCAGGCGCGGTCATGCCAGGTGTGGCCGGAAAGCGACCAGAGCCGCGAGGCGGTGCCGGGCGCCACCTCGGCGAAGAAGGCGTAGGGGTCGGCCTTGTAGAGGAGCTCGCCCTGATCGGTCTCGATCAGGTATTTATAGAGGTCGCCCTCGGCCGCGCCGGGGGCGAACCCCGTCCAGAGGCCGCTCTCGCCGAGCGGCGCGAGCGGGTGGGCGAGAGCGTCCCATCCGTTGAAGGAGCCCACGACGGAGACGCCCCTGACCCCGGGGGCCCAGACGGCGAAGGTCCAGCCCCGCTCGCCGCCGCGCACGTCGGGGTGCGCCCCCAGCTTCTCCCAGGCGCGACGCCAGGTGCCCTGGGCGTGCAGGTGTATGTCGTCCTCGGTGATCATGAGACAGGGCGCCTCGTGCGGTTTTGCGGCCTTCGCGCTCACATCTATCAACCCCATCAATTTCCCGGCGCCATGCGCCATGCGGATGTCTGCGGGCGGTGTGGTTCCGGCGAAAACGAGCCGGCGGCCGATCTGGGGGCTCCGTACGCGTGCGGAACCAATGGCACCCTCCTGAATGTAGCACGTGGCATACATCCAGAGGCGTCGGAACCCCCGGGACGGTCGAAATTGGGCCCTGGGCGTTACGGATGCCGGCGTCCCTTGACAAACCGGCGGGAACCGGCATGGGTGGTGCAACGCTCCCGTCTGCTAGGATGGCACCGATGGTGACGGATGGCCCGCGCGGCGCGCGGGCCCACGCAGGGAGGAGGGCGCGATGCGCGTGCTCATCGTGGGGGGGTCCCCGGAGGCGGCGTCCGCGGCGACGCTCAGGCGTGCCGCGGCGGGCTGCGATGGCGTGGTGGCCGTGGACGCCGGGCTCGACGCGCTTCGGGCCGCGGGGATCGAGGCCGACCTCTTCTGCGGTGACGCCGACTCGGTGAGCGCCGCGGGCGCCGCGGCCGTCGAGGCCGCCGAGGCGGGGGAGGGGCGCATGGGCGTCGAGCGCTACCGGCCGCACAAGAATTACTCCGACCTCACCCTCGCCCTCAAGGCCGTCTCTCGGCGCTGGCCCGCCTCCGCGATCCGCTGCACCTGCCTCTCGGGCGGCCGGCCCGACCACTTCCTCGACGTCATCGGCCGCCTCGCCTCCTGGCCGGGGGAGGTCGAGATCGTCGAGGACGGCTTCACGGGCCGCGTCCTCGGCGCGGGGGAGGCCTGGGAGATCGCGGGCGCCGCCGGGTCGACCTTCTCCTTCATGCCGCTCGCGCCCGTCTCCGAGGTATCGATCGCGGGGATGCACTGGAACCTCGATCGCCGCCGGTGCGCGCTCCTGGAGGACGTTGGCCTCTCGAACGTGGTCGAGGCGGCCGGGGCCTCGGTTCGATGCCACGGGGGCGTGATCGCCTGCTGGCTCTTCGATCGCGGTTGAATTTGAATGTGAAGCGCTTCAATATCGCGTTGAACGAACCGTTCATCGAATTCCACACCGTGATGCAACCGGCACCGTGACCCTGTTCTCGCAGGTATTCTGCTCTTTTTGGGGCAGATTCGATGTGTGAAACGCTTCAATTATTTATGACCGTTCACGGGCCTGTTTCGACCGCTCTCGCCGCGCTCCTATAGTGAGGTTGTCTTCTTTCGGTCCACGAACAGATGGAGGAGAACCGAATGGCGAGGAAAGCAACGGCAACCCAGGCCCCGGTGCTCGTCGACACCGTCGAGGCGCTCGAGGCGAAGCTCGTCCGCATGCGAGCGGCGCAGGAGGCCTTCGCCCGCTTCACGCAGGAGCAGGTCGACAAGATCTTCTACGCGGCCGCGATGGCCGCCAACAAGGCCCGCATCCCGCTGGCGAAGATGGCCGTCGAGGAGACCGGCCGCGGCGTGCTCGAGGACAAGGTCATCAAGAACCACTACGCTGCCGAGTACATCTACCATGCCTACAAGGACACCCCGACCTGCGGCGTGATCGAGCGCGACGAGGCGCTCGGCATCACGAAGGTCGCCGAGCCCATCGGCATCGTCGGCGCCGTCATCCCCACGACGAACCCCACGTCCACGGCGATCTTCAAGTGCCTGATCTCGCTCAAGACCCGCAACGCCATCATCATCTCCCCGCATCCCGCGGCGGCGAAGTGCACCATCGCGGCCGCCAAGCTCGTGCTCGAGGCCGCGGTCGCGGCCGGCGCCCCCGAGGAGATCATCGGCTGGGTCGACACCCCCTCGATCGAGCTGACCAACATGGTCATGCGCGACGTCGACATCATCCTCGCCACCGGCGGCCCGGGCATGGTCAAGGCCGCCTACTCGAGCGGCAAGCCCGCCCTCGGCGTCGGCGCGGGCAACACGCCCGTCGTCATCGACGAGACGGCCGACATCCTCCTCGCTGTGAACTCGATCATCCACTCCAAGACCTTCGACAACGGCATGATCTGCGCGAGCGAGCAGTCGGTGACCGCCCTCGCGTCCGTCTACGACGCCGTCAAGGCCGAGTTCGAGCGCCGCGGCTGCTACTTCGTGAAGCCCGGCCGCGAGGTCGAGGCGCTGCGCGCCGCCATGTTCAAGAACGGCGCCCTCGACCACAAGATCCCCGGCATGCCCGCGGCCAAGATCGCCGAGCTCGCCGGCATCGAGGTCGCGCCCAAGACGAAGATCCTGATCGTCGAGGCCACCTCCACCGACCCCGAGAAGGAGGAGTTCAGCCACGAGAAGCTCTCGCCGGTCCTCGCGATGTACAAGGCCGAGACCTTCCAGGAGGCCGTGGACAAGGCCGAGCACCTTGTGCTCGCCGGCGGCCCGGGCCACACCGCCTCGCTCTACGTGCACCCCGCCGAGGCTGAGAAGATCGCGCTGTTCGAGGACGTCATGAAGGCGTGCCGCATCGTGATCAACACGCCCTCCTCCCAGGGCGGCATCGGCGATCTGTACAACTTCGGCATGAAGCCGTCCCTGACCCTGGGCTGCGGCTCCTGGGGCGGCAACTCCGTCTCCGAGAACGTAGGGGTGAAGCACTTGCTCAACGTCAAGACCGTGGCCGAGCGCCGCGAGAACATGCTCTGGTTCCGTGCCCCCGAGAAGGTCTACTTCAAGAAGGGCTCCACGCCCGTCGCCCTAGACGAGCTCGGATCGGTCATGGGCAAGAAGCGCGCCTTCATCGTGACCGACCAGTTCCTCTTCAAGAACGGCAACACCCGCGCGATCGAGGCCAAGCTCGACGAGATGGGCATCGCGCACGACTGCTTCTACGACGTGGAGCCCGATCCGACGCTGCAGTGCGCCCGCGCCGGCGCCGCCCAGATGCGCCTCTTCGAGCCCGACGTGATCATCGCCGTCGGCGGCGGCTCGGCCATGGACGCCGCCAAGATCATGTGGGTCATGTACGAGCACCCCGACGCGAACTTCGAGGACATGGCCATGGACTTCATGGACATCCGCAAGCGCGTCTACACCTTCCCGAAGATGGGGGAGCGCGCCTACTTCGTCGCGGTGCCCACCTCCTCGGGCACGGGCTCGGAGTGCACGCCCTTCGCGATCATCACCGACAAGGAGACGGGCATCAAGTGGCCGCTCGCCGACTACGCCCTCCTGCCCAACATGGCCATCGTCGACGTCGATAACGCCATGTTCGCCCCGCGCGGCCTCACCTCGGCCTCCGGCATCGACGTCATGACGCACGCGATCGAGTCCTACGTCTCCATCATGGCGAGCGACTACACCCGCGGCCTGTCCATGAAGGCGGCGAAGCTCGTCTTCGACAACCTGCCCTCCGCCTTTGAGCACGGCGCGAAGGACCCGCACGCCCGCGAGGAGATGCACAACGCCTCCGCCATGGCCGGCATGGCCTTCGCCAACGCCTTCCTCGGCGTGAACCACTCGATGGCCCACAAGCTCGGCGCCTTCCACCACATCCCGCACGGCCTGGCCAACGCCGTCCTCCTGACGCGCGTCATGCGCTACAACGCCGCCGAGGCCCCGGTCAAGATGGGCACCTTCTCGCAGTACCCCTATCCGAACGCGCTCGCGGCCTACGCCGAGATGGCCCGCTTCTGCGGCGTCACCGGCGCCGACGACGCGGAGGTCTTCGAGAACTTCATTGCGAAGCTCGAGGAGCTCAAGGAGACGATCGGCGTGAAGAAGACGATCGCCGAGTACGGCGTCGACGAGCAGTACTTCCTCGACACCCTCGATGAGATGTGCGAGCAGGCGTTCAACGACCAGTGCACGGGCGCGAACCCCCGCTACCCGCTCATCAGCGAGATCCGCGAGCTCTTCCTGGACGCCTACTACGGCCGCGAGCCGCAGTCCTACGGGGTCTAAGGCAGCGCGAGGCAGAGGCAGGCAACCCGGGCCGGGCACGCACCGGCCCGTGAAGAAAGGATGGGACATGCAGCTTCCCGACTCCCGCGCGCTCATCGCCGAGCGCGGCAACAAGAAGGTCTACGACCTGGGCGATCGCATCGCCAAGGTGTTCAACGACACCAAGCCGGTGTCCGACGTGTTCAACGAGGCGCTGAACCTCTCCCGTATCAACGAGACGGGCATCGCGAGCCCCCGCGTGCTCGAGGTCTCCGAGGTCGCCGGGGAGGGCTGGGGGATCCTCACCGACAAGGTCCCGGGCGTGACCCTCGCTGACAAGATGGCCGAGGACCCGAGCCGCTTCTACGAGTACCTCGAGCGCTTCGTGGATCTGCAGATCTCGGTCCACGCCCACCGGAGCCCGCTGCTGCCCCGGCAGCGCGACAAGTACGCCCGCATGATCAACGGTCTCGAGGACCTGAACGCCACCCAGCGCTACAACCTGCTCGAGCGCCTGGACGGCATGGAGCGCCACCACCGCGTCTGCCACGGCGACTTCAACCCCACGAACGTGATCGTGGGCGAGGACGGAACCCTCGCGATCTGCGACTGGGCGCACGCCACCCAGGGCTCGCCCGCGGCCGACGCGGCGATGACCTTCCTGCTCTTCGCCCTCACCGACAAGGAGCAGGCCCAGGCCTACCTCGAGCTCTACTCCGAGCGCGCCGACGAGCCGATGCAGGTGGTCCGGAAGTGGACCTCGATCGTGGCCGCCTCCGAGCTCGCCCGCAACCGCCCCGACCAGGACAAGGAGTTCCTGCTCGGCTGGATCGACGTCTTCGACTACCAGTAAGGGCCCGTCCGCGCCCCAACGGCCCTCTCGGCGATCGCCCGGCTGCCGCCCCTGCGGCCGGGCGATCGCCGTCGCCTTGCCGCCCCATGGGGCGGGGCCGGACGGCGCATATGAAGATTGCGCAGAGTCGAGGCGTTCTGTGTTATAGTTCGATGTCGGTTTATTCACGCGGCTACCTGCCGATGCCGCCCAAGGAGGGTCAAGTCATGTCCAAGGTTTGCGAAGTTTGCGGTAAGCACCCGGTGGCGGGTCGGTCCATCAGCCACTCCCATCGCGTCACCAACCGCCAGTTCCGCCCGAACATCCAGCGCGTCTACGTTGTCGAGAACGGCACCCGTCGCAAGATGAACGTGTGCACCAGCTGCCTCAAGGCGCAGAAGGTCGCCCGTTCCTAAAGCAAGGCTCGCCCTCGTGCCTCGGACTCTCCGGGTGGCCGCGGGCCTCATGGTCGATCGCGCGAGCGCTCCCCCAGGTGGGGGAGCGCTTTTTCATGTCGCGCCCCGGCGTGTCGGGTCTGTGGAGATGCTTCCTCCCCCCGATACCTTCCCCTCGAAGGCATAGAATACCTTTCGCTAAAAGCTAGCGATGAAAGGTAATTCGAGAGAGGGGATCGCATGGAGCAGCAACCCATCGATTCGACGGAGCTCGGGGAGGCCATCCACGGGCTCGTGGACGTGGGCGGGCGCATCATGCGCCTGCACCGGCACCCGGAGGTGAGCGGCGCCATGCGCGGCGCCCCGTTGGTCCTGCGCGAGCTCGGACTCGCCGAGGGGCCGCTGTCGCCCGGGGAGCTCAAGCGCGCCTGCGGGCTCACCGACGCGCGCATCGCCAACATCCTGCGCGCGCTCGAGGAGCGCGGCCTCGTGGAGCGCCGCTCCCAGGAGGCCGACCGCCGCCGCGTCGAGGTGACGCTCACCGAGCGCGGCCGCGCCGAGGTCGGCGCACGCCGCGAGCACGTCACGGCCTTCATGGCCGCCCTCGTGCGCGAGCTCGGCCTCGCGGACGCCCGCGAGCTCGCGCGCATCCTCGGCCGCGCGGCCGACATCATGGCCGCCCATGCCGAGGACGAGCCCGGCGCCTGCCCGATGCACGGCGGGGAGGGGCGCGCATGAAGACCTTCGCCTTCCTTAGAAACCACAAGCTGAGCATCCTCCTCGCGATCGCCCTGCTCATCCTGCAGGCGTACTGCGAGCTCACGCTGCCCACGATCATGAGCGACATCGTGAACACGGGCATCGCGAACGGCGGCATCACCTCGGCGGTGCCCGCCTCCATCACCGGGAGCGACCTCGCGAACCTCGAGCTCTTCCTCACGGACTCCGAGCGCGCGACCGTCGAGGCCTCCTACACGCAGGACGGCACCGTGCTCGCCTTCACCGGCACGGAGGCCGACCGCGCGAGCCTGGAGGAGCCCCTGGCCGAGGCCGAGATGCTCGTCAGCCAGCTCACCGAGGGCGTCAAGACCGAGGAGCTCATGGGCGGCCTCGGCGGGGGAGCCGCCTCCGCCCCCGGTGCCGCTGCGCCCGGCGTCGAGGCCGCGCCCGCCCCGACCCTCGGGGACACCGTCACGATCGACGACGTGCAGCGGCTCGTCTCCGCGGGCGCCCTCGCCCCGTCGAAGCTCGTCGAGGCCCGCGGCGAGCTCGTCAAGAGCCTGGGCGATGCCGGCGACCAGATCATCCAGAGCCGCGCGATCGCCTACGTGAAGGGCGCCCTCGACCGCGCCGGCGTCGACACCGACGCCGTCCAGACGGACTACCTCTTCGCCGAGGGCGGCCACATGCTCGCCTTCGCCGCCCTCGCGGCCGTGGCGTCGGTCGTGGCCGCGCTGAACGCCTCGCGCACGGCCGCCGCCGTCGCCCGCGACCTCCGCCACGACCTCTACGACCGCGTCCTCGCGTTCTCGCCGGCCGAGACCTCCCGGTTCTCAGCCGCCTCGCTCATCACCCGCGCCACCAACGACGTCCAGCAGATCCAGACCGTGACCGTCATGATCCTGCGCATGGTGCTCTACGCGCCCGTCATGGGCATCGGCGCCATCATGCGCGTGGTGGCCTTCGGAAACACCGGCCTGCAGTGGATCATCGTGGCCGCCGTCGTGGCCATCATGGTCGCCGTCGGCGCCCTCATGGGCCTCACGCTGCCGCGCTTCCGCATCATGCAGAAGCTCGTGGACCGGAACAACCTGGTCGCCCGCGAGATCATCACCGGTATCATGCCCATCCGCGCCTTCGGGCGGAGCCGCTACGAGGAGGAGCGCTACGACGAGGCGAACTCCGAGCTCACGGCCACCTACATCTTCACCAACCGCGCCATGAGCTTCATGATGCCGCTCATGCTCATCGTGATGAACCTCACGAGCGTGGCCATCGTCTGGTTCGGCGGCGCCGGGATCGACGCCGGCACCCTCCAGGTGGGCGACCTCATGGCCTACATGAGCTACACGATCCAGGTGATCGTCTCCTTCATGATTATCACGATGGTCTCGGTGATGCTGCCCCGCGCCGACGTCGCCGCCGAGCGCGTCCAGGAGGTCCTGGCCGTGCGCCCGAGCATCGCGAGCCCCGCGAAGAGCGCACCGGCGCCCGCGGGCGGGTGGACCGGCGAGCTCGCCTTCGACGACGTCTCCTTCGCCTACCCCGGGGCCGAGGCGAACACGCTCGACCACGTGAGCTTCACGGTGCGCCCGGGGGAGACCCTCGGCATCATCGGGTCCACGGGCGTGGGCAAGTCGACCCTCGTCCAGCTCATCCCGCGCCTCTTCGACGCGACGGCCGGAACGGTGAGCGTCGACGGCGTGGACGTCCGCGACATGGACCTCGAGGAGCTCCGTGACCTCATCGGCTACGTCCCGCAGAAGGGGATGCTCTTCTCGGGCACCATCGCCGACAACATCAAGTACGCCGACGCCGACCTCTCAGACGAGGCCATGCGCGAGGCGGCGGAGACCGCCCAGGCGGCCGAGTTCATCGAGGGCAAGCCCGACGGCAACGAGAGCCCCATCGCGGCGGGCGGCACGAACGTCTCGGGCGGCCAGCGCCAACGCCTGGCGATCGCCCGCGCCCTCGCGAAGCGCCCGCGGATCCTCGTCTTCGACGACGCCTTCTCGGCGCTCGACTACAAGACCGACGCCCGGCTCCGCGCCGCGCTCGCCGAGCGCGACGGCGCCGGCACGGTCGTGATCGTGGCCCAGCGCATCGCCACGATCATGCGGGCCGACCAGATCGTCGTGCTCGATGACGGCCGCGTGGTCGGTCGCGGCACGCACGAGGAGCTGCTCCGCAGCTGCCCGGCGTACCTCGAGATCGCGAAGAGTCAGCTCTCCGCCGCCGAGCTCGGAATCGAGGAGGGCGCCCCGCTGGCGGGCGCCCCGGAAGGAGGTGAGCGCTGATGCCGGGTCCCATGGGTTCGACTCCCGCCGCCGAGAGGGCGCGGGACTTCAAGGGCACGATCCTCACGCTCGCGCGCTACATCGCCAAGGAGCGCGTGAAGCTCCTGCTCGCCGTCGCCTTCGCGGTGGCGTCGGTCGCCTTCAACGTCACCGGCCCGCGGATCCTGGGCGACGCCACGACGGAGCTCTTCTCCGGCGTCGCGGCCAAGGTCGCCGGCACGGGCGCGATCGACTTCGCGGCCGTCGGGCGCATCCTCGCCACGGCGCTCGTGCTCTACGTGAGCGCCGCCGCGGCGAACCTCGTCCAGGGCTGGCTCATGACGGGCATCACCCAGCGTGTCTGCTATGAGCTCAGGCGCGAGATCATCGAGAAGGTCGACCGCATGCCGCTCGGCTACTTCGAGCGCGTGAGCACGGGCGACGTCCTCTCCCGCGTCACCAACGACGTCGACACCCTCGGCCAGTCGCTCAACCAGAGCGTGACGCAGTTCATCACCTCGATCGCCCAGATCGTCGGCGTGACGGTGCAGATGGTGTCGCTCTCCCTCGCGCTCGCCGGCGTGACCTTCCTGACGGTGCCGATCTCGCTCGTCTTCGTGATCATCGTGGTCCGCGGCTCCCAGCGCTACTTCCGCCGGCAGCAGGCGCTCCTCGGACAGTCGGGCGGGATCATCGAGGAGAGCTTCTCCGGTCAGGACGTGATCCAGGTCTTCAACCGCCGTGAGCGCGCCGTCGCCGATTTTGACGAGGTCAACGGCAGGCTCTTCGACTCGGGCTGGCGCAGCCAGTTCCTCTCGGGCCTCATGATGCCGCTCATGAACTTCGTGGCGAACCTGGGCTACGTGGGCGTGGTCGTCGTCGGCGCGTTCCTGGCGATCGGCGGCTCGATCCAGATCGGCGACGTGCAGGCCTTCATGCAGTACGTGAGGAACTTCACGCAGCCGATCACCCAGCTCTCGCAGGTGTCGAACATGCTGCAGTCGCTGTCGGCCGCGGCCGAGCGCGTCTTCGAGTTCCTGGCCGAGGACGAGGAGGTGCCCGACGCGGACGCGGGGGCGCTGCCGCGCGCGAAGGGGACGGTCGATTTCGACCACGTCCGCTTCGGCTACACGCCCGACCGCACGATCATCCACGATTTCAGCCGCCACGTGGAGCCCGGTCAGACCGTGGCGATCGTGGGTCCCACCGGCGCGGGCAAGACCACGCTGATGAAGCTGCTCATGCGCTTCTACGATGTGGACGCCGGCTCGATCTCGGTCGATGGCACGGACGTGCGCTCCTACGCCCGTGAGGACCTGCGGAGCAACTTCGCGATGGTCCTGCAGGACACCTGGCTCTTCAAGGGGAGCGTGCGGGAGAACATCCGCTACGGCAATGCCCAGGCGTCGGACGCCGAGGTGGAGGCCGCGGCCCGCGCGAGCCTCGCCGACCACTTCATCCGGACCCTCCCGGGCGGCTACGACTTCGAGCTGAACGAGGACGCGAGCAACGTGAGCCAGGGGCAGAAGCAGCTCCTGACGATCGCCCGCGCGCTCCTGGCCGACCGGCCGATCCTCATCCTCGATGAGGCGACCTCGAACGTGGACACCCGCACCGAGGAGCGGATCCAGCGCGCCATGGACATCCTCATGGCGGGGCGGACGAGCTTCGTGATCGCGCACCGGCTCTCGACGATCAAGAGCGCCGACGTGATCCTCGTGCTCCGCGACGGCGACATCGTGGAGAGCGGCACCCATGAGGAGCTGCTCGAGGCCGGCGGGTTCTACGCCGAGCTCTACGAATCGCAGTTCGACGAGGGCGAGGCGGAGTAGGGGAGCGGTCTCCCATCGAACGCGCTCGCGGCGCCGCCGCGGGGCAGGTCGGGCCATCGTGGCCGTCCGCCCTGCGGCGGCGCCTTTTGCGGCGGGGCGGGGGGCGGCCGCGGGGCGCATGCCGGGGCGGGTTCCGCCGACGCCGCGGGCCCACCAGCCGCGGGGTCCGCTGCCGCCCCGTGCCGGCCGCGATCCCACCCCGACGTCTCGCCGCGCCCCGGCCGCGATCCCACCCTGAGCCTCCCCGCGTCCCGACCGGCGCCATGCGCGGGGCCGCGATTCCCCTCGCACCCGCGGCAGGCGGGCGACCCGCGGGCCGAGTTGCGGAAATGACGGCTGTGCATGCTTTCCGAGAACAAGTTGACGGCTCTGCACACCCCCGTGCAGAGCCGTAAGAAACGCAACCGCTCTGAGCTGGCCTTTTCTCCCCGATACCCGGAGCGCGCCCCGCGCGGGGTGCAGAGCCGCCAAAAACGCAACTGGACTCGCCACGAGCCGTCCACGAGCCGTCCATCTGCCGCGCCCGCGGGACCGCTCGCGAGCCGTCCACCTGCCGCGCCCGCTGTCCCCGCTCACCGCTCGCGCCCGGCCCCTCGCCCCCGGGCTCCCAACTGCCCCGCACGCCGGAGACACCCGTCCTCATATGGAGGCCTGCGGCGAGCGTGCCATTTTCCCCCACGCGATGTAAAATACAGGTTTGATCGCTCCCGTATCCGGGCGCCTGCGGGCGCGAAGGAAGGAGATTTTCCGTGTCTGAGAACATCGCTGGGACGCTCTCCGTCTCAAACGACGTCATCGCCGACCTCGCCGGCTACGCCGCGCTCTCCTGCTACGGCGTGGTGGGCATGGCCGAGCAGCTCCAGGGCGCCGAGTCCGTGCGCCTGCTCGCCGGCCAGCGCCTGCGCAAGGGCGTGCTCGTCACCTCCACCGCCGACGGCCTCGCCGTCGACCTGCACGTGGTGGTCGAGTCGGGCGTCAACATCAAGTCGGTCAGTGAGAACCTCGCCAGCTCGGTGACGTTCACCTTGGGCGAGATCGCCGAGATCGATCCGGCCAAGCTCACGATTGCCATCCACATCGACGCCATGAAATCACGCGCCTAGTCGCGCCGCGCACAAGTTGGAGTTGCACACCTGATGATTGCAAAGACCGTACGCACCTGCTTCCCCATCGCCGCCGCCGCCGTCGCCGACAAGGCGGAGGACATCAACAAGCTGAACGTCTTCCCCGTCCCCGACGGCGACACGGGCACCAACATGTCCCTGACGCTCGCCTCGGTCGTGAAGGAGCTCAACGCCCTGCCCGCCGACGCCGACATGGAGGCCATCGCCGGCGCCATCACCCACGGCTCGCTCATGGGCGCCCGCGGCAACTCGGGCGTCATCACCTCGCAGATCCTGCGCGGTGCCGCCGAGGGCCTCATCGAGGCCCGCGAGCCCGCCACCGCCGCCGACATCGCCGCGGCCTTCCGCCGCGCCGTCAAGGTCGCCTTCCAGGCGGTCCGCAAGCCCGTCGAGGGCACGATCCTGACCGTCCTCCGCGACGTCTCGGTCAAGGCCGACGAGTGCGAGAAGCGCCGCTTCACGGCCGCCGAGGCGCTCGACGCCATCGTGGTCGAGGCCTACCAGTCCGTGGCCCGCACGCCCGACCTGCTCCCCGTCCTGAAGGAGAACGGCGTCGTCGACTCCGGCGCCTTCGGCTTCGCGATCTTCCTCGAGCACTTCGTCTCGGCCGCCCTCGGCCGCACGGCGAACATGGACGCCTTCCAGACCACCTTCGCATCGGAGGACACCGCCGACGACGCCCGCGCTACGGCCCTCGGCCGCGTGGAGATCGAGGCGAACGACGACTGGGAGGGCTCGGAGTACCGCTACTGCAACGAGTTCCTCTTCAAGGCCGACGCCCCCTTCGACGAGGAGGAGACCCTCGCCTTCCTGGCGAGCATGGGCGACTGCGAGCTCCTCGTGGGCGCATACCCCGACTACAAGATCCACGTGCACTCCAACACGCCGAACCTCGTGCTCGCGCACATGCTCGAGCTCGGCCAGGTCTACGAGGTCTTCATCCATAACATGGACATGGAGTCCCGTGAGCGCACGGCAAAGATCCACGCCGACCAGGACACCGCGCCCGCCGAGCCCGCGAAGCCCCTGGGCTTCGTCGCCGTGGCCGCGGGCTCCGGCGAGGCCGAGATCCTGACCTCGCTCGGGGTCGATGTCGTCGTCTCGGGCGGGCAGACCATGAACCCGAGCACGGCCGACCTCCTGGACGCCGTCTCGAAGGTCAACGCCGAGACCGTCGTGATCCTCCCCAACAACAGCAACATCCGCATGGCCGCCGAGCAGGCCGCCGCGGCCTCCGAGGACAAGCTCGCCGTCGTGGTGCCGGCCAAGACCGTGCCGCAGGCCTTCGCGGCGCTCTTCGCCGTGGTCCCGGGCGCGCCGGTCGACGAGGTTATCGAGGCCATGACCGAGGCCCTCGCCGACGTCCGCGACGGCGAGGTCACCCGCGCCGTCCGCGACAGCCAGGCGAGCGACGGCACCCCCATCCACGACGGCGACGTCATGGGCATCATCTCCGGCTCGATCGACGTCGTCGGATCGGACGTCGCCGAGGTCACGCTCGCCTGCATCGAGCGCATGCAGGCCGAGGAGGAGGGCGACTCCCTCACGATCCTCGCCGGCGAGGACCTGGACGACGAGGCCTTCGAGGCGCTCGTCGCGCGCATCGAGGAGGCCCAGCCCGATCTCGAGGTCGACGCGCACCGCGGTGAGCAGCCGCTCTACCCGGTGATCTTCTCCATCGAATAGGAGCCGCATGGCATCCGTGTCACACGGCTGCGACATGCCGCTGGCGGCCGACCGCCTCGCACGCGCCGGCGTCCTCGCCCGGGACGTCCGGCGCTTGCGCTATGTGAACGACGCCCGCGCCGAGGCGCTCGCCCGGCTGCGCATCGCCACGGTACGCGACCTCCTCATGCACATCCCCCGGCGCTACCTCGACTTCTCCCGCGCCCACACGATCGAGGCCGCCCCGCTCGGCCAGGTCGCGACCATCGTCGCCACGGTGGACCGCGTGGTCGAGAAGCGCCCCCGCCCCCGCATGGTCGTGACCGAGGTTCATCTCGTGGATGAGACGGGCGTCCTCAAGGCCGCCTTCTTCAAGCAGCCCTGGCTCTCCCGCCAGCTCGCGCCCGGCGACCGCCTGGCCCTGATCGGCAAGGTCGAGTTCGCCTACGGGTTCAAGCAGATATCCGGTCCCACCTTCGAGCGGTTGGACGAGGGCACGCGGACCGGCTCGATCCTGCCCGTGCACCCGGCGAGCGAGGGGATCTCCGCCGCGTGGATGCGGCGGATCGTCTCGGGCGCACTCGAGGCCGCGGGGTCCGTGCCCGACCCGGTGCCCGCCCGCCTCCGCGCGCGCCGTCGCCTCATGGGCGAGGCCCGGGCGCTGCGCTCCATCCACTTCCCCCGCGCCATGGCCGAGGTGGGGGAGGCCCGCCGCCGCCTCGCCTACGACGAGGTCCTCTACCTGCAGCTCGCGCTCCGCCTTCGCAACGAGTCAGGTCTCGTGGACGTGCGCGCGCACGCGCACGCCGTGGGGGAGCGCGTGGCGGCCCTGCGCGCGGCGCTCCCGTTCTCGCTCTCAGGCGAGCAGGAGGCCGCCGTCGAGGACATCCTCGGCGACATGGCGAGCTCCGAGCGCGTCATGAACCGCCTGCTCCTGGGCGACGTGGGCACCGGCAAGACCGCCGTGGCCGCGGTGGCGCTCGCCGCGGTCGCCGACACCGGCACCCAGGCCTGCGTCATGGCGCCCACGGGCGTCCTCGCCCAGCAGTACACGAAGAGCGCGGGCCCGCTCCTCACCGCCGCGGGGATCCCCTGGGCGCTCCTGACGGGCGCCACGCCCGCCGCCGAGCGCGCCCGCATCCTCGCCGCGCTCGCGGCCGGCGAGATCACGGTCCTCATCGGCACGCATGCGGTCCTCTCCGACGACGTGGCCTTCCGCGCGCTCACCTTCGTGGTGATCGACGAGCAGCACCGGTTCGGGGTGGGCCAGCGCACGACGCTCCGCGCGAAGGGGCCGGGCGCCGACCTGCTCGTCATGACCGCCACGCCCATCCCGCGCACGCTCGCCCTCTCGGTCTTCGGCGACCTCGACACGAGCGTGATCCGCCACCGGCCGGTGGCCGGCGCGGGCGTCACGACCCGGATGCTCGCCGACGAGAACCGCGACATCGCCTACGGGGCCCTCCGCGACGCCCTCGCGACCGGCCGGCAGGCCTACGTGATCTGCCCGCTCGTGAGCCCCAAAGACGACGAGGCCGAGCTCGAGGACGTCCCCGGCCTCGAGCGCGACGACGAGGGCCGCCCGGCGTCGGCCCCGCCGCTCGTGGCCGCCACGGCCGAGGTCGAGCACATGCGCCAGATCCTCCCCGAGGCGACGGTGGGGCTCCTCCACGGCCGGATGCCCGACGCCGAGAAGACCCGCGTGATCGAGGCCTTCCGCGGCGGCGAGATCGACGTGCTCGTGTCCACCACGGTGGTCGAGGTGGGCGTGGACGTCCCGAACGCGACGGTGATGGTCATCGAGAACGGGGAGCGCTTCGGCCTGGCGACCCTTCACCAGCTCCGCGGGCGCGTGGGCCGCGGGAGCCTCGCGGGCACCTGCTTCATCATCTCGGCGGCCGCCGGCGGGCGCGGTCGGAGGAGCCCGGCCTGGGAGCGCCTCGAGGCCCTCGAGCGGACCGCGGACGGCTTCGAGCTCGCCGAGCAGGACCTCCGCCTCCGCCATGAGGGCGAGATCCTGGGCTTCAGGCAGAGCGGCGGGGTGAGCCTGCGCTTCGTCGACCTCGCGGGGGACGCCGAGCTCGTTGAGGCGGCGCACGAGGACGCCGTCGAGCTCCTGCGCGGCGCCCCGCACCTCAGGTCGCGCTCGACGCTGCCGTTGCGCCATGAGGTCATCGATCGGTTCGGAGCCAGGTTCTTGGAGGTGAGCGGCGCATGAGGATCGTCGCAGGGGAGTGGCGCGGGCGCAGGCTCGCGGAGCCGCGCGGGCGCGAGGTGACGCGGCCCACGACGGACCGGGTGCGCGAGGCCATGGCCTCGATGGCCGCCTCGGCGCTCGACGAGGGGATCGAGGGCGCCCGCGTGCTCGACGCCTTCGCCGGCTCGGGCGCGCTCGGGATCGAGATGCTCTCGCGCGGGGCCGCCTGGGCGACCTTCTACGACATCGACCGCCAGGCCGCCTCGCTCGTGGGGCGAAACCTCGCCGACCTTCGCTGCGACCGCGCGCGCTACCGCGTGGTCACGGGCGACGCGCTCCTCGCCGCCGAGCGGGGAGGCGTCTACGGCGCCCCCTTCGACCTCGTGCTCGTCGACGCGCCCTACGCCCTCGGCGCGGAGCCGGCCGAGCGCCTGCTCGCGGCTCTCGCCGCGGCCGGGGCGCTCGCCCCGGGGGCGATCGCGATCGCGGAGCGCGCGGCCGCCGACGCGGGCCCCCGTCCCGCGGGCTTCAGCGTCCTCCGCGAGAAGCGCTACGGCGGCACGGCCGTCGACCTCCTGCGCCTGGACGCGCCCGCGTCCCCGTCCGAGCCGCCCGCGCCCCCGAGCCGCTGAGGGCCCCGAGCCCGCGCGGCGCCGTACCCGCATCCCGCATCCGCCCCGTCCCGATTGGAGCCCCCATGACCGCCATCATCGAGCACGCGCTCGTCCCCGGCACCTTCGACCCCATCACCTTCGGCCACATCGACGTCGTGCGCCGCGCCCGGCGCATCTTCCCGCGCGTGACCGTGGCCGTCGCGGCCTCGATCGGCAAGCGCGGCGGCACCACCTTCACCCTCGACGAGCGCGTGGCCCTCGTCCGCGAGGCCCTCGCGGCCACCCCGGGCGCCGAGGACGTCGCCGTCCTCCCTATGTCGGGGCTCCTCGTCGACTTCGCCCGCGAGCAGGAGGCCGGCGCCGTCGTCAAGGGCCTCCGCGCGATGACCGACTTCGAGTACGAGCTCCAGCAGGCCGACCTCAACTTCCGCCTCGACGCCGACCTCGAGTCCATCTTCGTCATGAGCGCCCCGCGCTACGGCTACCTCTCCTCGTCGGTGGTCCGCCAGATCGCCTCGTTTGGAGGGGATGTGTCGGAATTCGTCCCGCCCGCCGTCGTCGCGGCCCTGAGAGAGCGGTTCTCCTAGGCCCCTCGCGGCTTGTGGTACCATCGAGTGCTGATAGCAACCCGTTGAAAGGAGACCGGATGCCGGGCGAGTACCTTCCTGGCGAGAGGATCGAGAGCTTGGTCGATGAGCTTGAGGGCATCATCGAAGAGGCCAAGCCGCCTTTCGGCAAGAGCGCGCAGTTCAAGGTCATCGAGACCGATGTCTTCTTCAACATCCTCGATGAGATCCGCATGAGCTACCCCGAGGAGTGGCAGAAGTCCCGCCGCATCCTGAAGGAGCGCGACGAGCTCCTCGCCTCGGCGACGGCCCAGGCGGACTCCATCATCGCCGACGCCCAGCAGCAGGCGCTCACCATCGCCGGCGAGCAGGAGATCGTCCGCCTCGCCCAGCAGCAGGCCGATGAGATCCGCGACCGCGCGAACCAGTACGAGCGTGAGACCCGCTACGCCGCCGAGGACTACGCCGAGCAGGTCTTCACGCACCTCGAGGAGAACCTGAAGTCGCTCACCGGCACCGTGGCCCGCTGCCGTCAGCAGCTGAACGAGGGCGCGAGCCAGCAGCAGAACGGCGCCTGGTAGCATGGGCGAGACCGCTCCCGTCCTCGTGGACCTCGCGGGCCGGCTCGAGAACCCCGGCGAGTCGCTCGCGAGCGCGGGCACCCTCGGCGTCTCCGCCTACCGCGTGGGGGAGAAGGAGCTCGAGCTCCCCTCGGGCATCTCCTACGACGTCGTGCTCACCAACGCCGGCGACGGCATCCTCGTCACGGGCCTCGTGCGCGCGCACGCCGCGGGCTCCTGCGACCGTTGCCTCGACCCGGCGTCGGTTGAGATCGCCGGGGAGATCGAGGAGTACTACCTCTTCCGGGCCCCTGAGGACGCCGCGGAGGGCGATGACGACTTCGAGCTTTTGCCCGAGGACCGCGTCATCGACCTCGCCGGCCCCATCATGGACGCCGTGGTCATGGACACGCCCTTCGTCGTGCTCTGCCAACCCGAGTGCGCCGGGCTCTGCCCCACCTGCGGCGCCAACCTGAACGAGGGGGACTGCGGCTGCGCCGAGGCCGCCGAGGAGGCTTGGGTCGCGAGCGACGAGAACCCCTTCGCGGCGCTCAAGAACCTGAAGCTCGACGAGTGACGCCTCCCTCGTTATGGAAGGCTTATATTCTTCTGGACATACCGCACAAGCATGCTAATATGAATCTCTGCGCGTGATCGTGCCAGGATAGAGTTATGAAGAGAGGTCAACATGCCAGTACCTAAGCAAAAAAAGGGCCGCGCGAAGACGCATTCCCGTCGCTCCGCCAACATGAAGATTTCCGCTCCGGCGCAGTCCACCTGCCCCCGCTGCGGTTCGGTCAAGCTTCCCCACCACGTGTGCCCCAACTGCGGGTTCTACAAGGACCGCGAGGTCATCGTCACCGAGTAGCGCACTTCCCGGTAGCCGGAGGCGTGTTGAAGCTTCTCTTCATCGCAGGCGGGTCACGTCCCGCATAGCGCGAATCTGATTTCGGCCGGCTCGGTGAGCCGGCCTTTTCTCGTTAGGGGGAACCCCTCATGGAACAGCTGGAGCCCGTGCGCGTCGCCGTCGACGTCCTCGGCGGGGACGAGCCGCCCCAGGTGGTGCTCGACGGCATCGCCGACGCCCTCTCCCGCGATCCGGCGCTCACGGTCGTGGCCGTGGGCCCCGCCTCGCTCGTCGAGCCCTTCGCGGCCGCCCATGAGCGCGCCGAGGCCCTCGTCTCCGAGGACGCCATAGACATGGGCGACGACCCCATCCGCGCGGTCATGACCAAGCGGAGGAGCTCCGTGGTCGTGGGCTGCCGCGCGGTCAAGCGCGGCCAGGCGGCCGGCTTCTTCTCCGCGGGATCGACCGGGGCGCTCGTCGCAGCCGGCACGGCCTACATCACGCCGTTCAAGGTGGGGGAGGAATCCGGCGCCCGCCCCCTCCGCCCCTGCATCACCTCGCCGATCCCGAACCGCGCGGGCGGCTTCACCGTCTTCGCCGACATGGGCGGCAGCCCCGACGTCGAGCCCGCCGACCTCGTCCGCTTCGCCCAGATGGGCGTCGCCTACGCCGAGACGGTGCTCGGGGTCGCCTCGCCGCGCGTGGGGCTGCTCTCCAACGGCACCGAGGAGCACAAGGGCTCCGCGTTCACGAAGGCCTGCTTCCCGCTGCTCCAGGCCGAGGTCCCGGGTTTCTCGGGCAACTGCGAGGGCGGGGACATCACCTCGGGTGCCTTCGACGTCGTCGTCTGCGACGGCTTCACGGGCAACGTGGCGCTCAAGGCCACCGAGGGCGCGGCGAAGTTCCTGATGGGCGAGATCAAGGACGCCCTCATGGCCTCGCTCGCCGGCAAGCTCGCCGCCCTCCTCATGGGGCGCTCCCTCAGGGCGGTCAGGGACCGGCTCTCGGGCGATGCCCACGGGGGCGCCATGCTCCTGGGGCTGCGCGGCGTGCTCCTGATCGGGCACGGCGCCACGAGCGTGGAGGCGGTCTCGAACGGCACCCGCGCCACCGCCGCCGCGATCCGCGGGGGGCTTGTGGCGAAGGTCGCCGCCGCCGTCCCCGGGATCGTCTCGTAAACCAGCTGGGGTACCATAGGGCCTAAGACAACGCCGGGCGGCCGCCCGGCATCACCGAGAGGAGTGAGCCGCATGGAGCGCACGGAGATTCTTGAGAAGGTCGGCGCGATCGCCGCGGATGTGCTCGGCATCGACGCCGCCGAGATCACGGAGAAGACCACCTTCGACGACCTGGACGCCGATTCCCTCGACCGCCTGCAGCTCGTCACCGCCATGGAGGACGAGTTCGACATCGAGATCCCCGACGAGCGCCTGGAGGCCATCGGGTCGGTCTCCGACGCCGTCGAGGCCATCGAGTCCGTGCTGGAGGCGTGAGTCCTTCCGTGACGGCATCCAAGCGAATCGAGCGGGCCGAGGAGATCTGCGGCCACGCCTTCCAAGACCGGCAGCTGCTCCGCGCCGCCCTCACGCACCCCTCGGCGGTGGAGGGCCAGCTCGTCTCGGCCTCCTACGAGCGCCTCGAGTTCCTCGGCGACTCGATTTTGGGGTCGGTCGTGGCGCTCGCGCTCTTCAAGAGCTACCCCGAGCTCGACGAGGGCAAGCTCACACGGCTGAAGGTCTCCCTCGTCTCGGGCATGACCCTCTCAGAGGTGGGCGATGAGCTGGGCCTCGGCCCCCTCATTATCTTCGGCGCCTCCGAGACCGGCACCGGCGCCCGCGGCCTGCACTCCGCCCTCGAGAACGTCTACGAGTCCCTCGTGGGCGCCCTCTACCTCGACGGCGGCTGGGAGGCGGCCGAGGCCTTCATCTCCCGCACGCTCCGCCCGCACCTCGCGGCCGAGCGCGCCGAGCACCCCACGAACCCCAAGTCCTTCCTACAGGAGCGCGCCCAGGCCGATCACCTCGGCACCCCCGCCTACAAGCTCGTGGACACCTCGGGGCCGGCGCACGAGCCCATCTTCACGGCCGTCGCCCTCATCGACGGGGCGCGCCAGGGCCGCGGGGTGGGCTCGTCCAAGAAGGAGGCCGAGGCCGCGGCGGCGCTCGACGCCCTCGAGCGGCTCGGCTACACCACCAACGGCGTCATCCTCGAGAGGAAGCACGGTCAGCCCGCATGTTCCTGAAATCGCTCACGCTCAAGGGCTTCAAGTCCTTCGCCGACCGCGCCCACATGACCTTCGAGCCCGGCCTCACGGTGATCGTGGGCCCCAACGGCTCGGGTAAGTCGAACGTGTCCGACGCGATCCTCTGGGTGCTCGGCGAGCAGAGCGCCAAGCAGCTGCGCGGCCAGGCCATGGAGGACGTCATCTTCTCCGGCTCCTCGGCGCGCCAGCCCGTGGGCGTGGCCGAGGTCACCCTCGTGCTCGACAACTCCGACCACCTCCTGCCGGTCGATTTCAATGAGGTCGCCATCACACGGCGCATGTACCGCTCCGGCGAGAGCGAGTACCTGATCAACCAGAGCCCCTGCCGCCTCATGGACATCCAGGACATCCTGCATGACTCCGGCCTCGGCAAGGACACCCACTCGATCATCTCCCAGGGCAAGCTCGACGCGATCCTGCAGAGCCGTCCCGAGGAGCGGCGCTCCCTCATCGAGGAGGCTGCCGGCATCTCCAAGCACAAGCGCCGCAAGGAGCGCGCCCTCAAGAAGATCGCCTCGATGGACGCGCACCTCACGCGCGCCCGCGACATCAACCGCGAGCTCGCCCGCCAACTCAAGCCGCTCGAGCGCCAGGTGGACCGCGCCCGCAAGTACCGCGACCTCACCGAGCGCGCCGGCGAGCTCACGCGCATCCTCGCCGTCGACGAGCTCCGCCGCCTCCAGGCGCGCTGGGCCGAGATGGAGTCGGGCGCCAAGGAGGCCGCGGCCGAGCTCGAGCTCGCGCGCTACCGCGTGGCCGAGCGCGAGCGCGACCTCGAGAAGCTTCAGGTCATGCTCGAGGAGAAGGGGCTCTTCGTCGGCGATTTGGGTGAGCGCCGCCGGCATATGCAGGATGTGGTGGGCCGGATCGGCTCCGACATGCGCCTGCTCGAGGAGAAGGGCCGCAACATGGTACGGCAGCTCTCCGAGACCCGCGGCACGCTCTCGGGCTCCGAGCACCAGCGCCGCCGCGTTGCCGATGAGCTCGCCGAGGTGGAGGCGAAGCTCGCCGACGTGAGGGGCGAGCTCGGCGCGGCCCGGGACGACCTCGCGGCCGCCGAGCCCGCCGCACGCGAGCTGCACGAGCGCCGGGTGGCCCTTGACCAGCGGATCTCCGAGCTCAACCGCGACGAGCGCGCCCGGGCGCGCCGGGTTGACGAGCTCTCCCTCGAGCTCGCCCGCGTGCGCGAGTCGCTCTCCAACGCCGAGCTCGAGGACTCCATGTTCGCCTCGCGCCTGGAGCAGATCGACGAGGAGGCGGAGACGCTCACCGCCTCGCTCGCGCACCGCCGCGACCGGGTGGAGGAGCTCGACGCCGAGCTCGCCGCCGCCCGTAGTGCGCGCGATGCGGCCGCCGAGGGCGTGCGGACCGCCGAGAACGCCCTCGGGGCCCTCCGCGACCGCGAGCGGGCGGCCCGCGACCGCCTCGCCGAGACCCGCTCCGAGCTCTCCGGCCTCCGCCGCCTGGACGAGGCCGCGAGCGACGCCTCGCCGCTCGTCGCCCGCGTCGCCAAGGGGAGGCGCGAGCGCATCGCGGCCCGCTTGGGCGACGTCATCGAGGCGCCCGCCGAGCTCGAGGGCCTGGTCGAGCAGCTCCTCGCAACCGACATCGACGCCTTCGTGGTCGAGGGCGGAGACGACCTCGCCGAGGTCGCCGGCTTCGCCCTCGCGGAGTCCCGTGCGAGCGGCGAGGCCGTGGTGGTCGCGCGGACGGCGCCCGTCCAGGACGCGGCACCGGGCGCGGGCTACCGGCTCGTCGAGCGCCTGCAGGTGCGCGACGGCTACGGCGCGGCCGTGGCGGCGCTCCTCGGCGGCATCCGCGTGGTCGAGTCCCTGGACGAGGCGCTCGCGGCCCCGGCGTCCCCGGGGACGGTCTACGTGACGGCTGAGGGCGCACGCGTCATGGGCGGGGCCCTCGTGCGCGTGGGCGCCGCCGGCGACGTCGCCGAGGGTGCGCTCGAGCGCAAGCGCCGCATCCGCGAGCTCGCGGGCGCCGAGCCCGATCTCGCGGCCGTCCTCGAGCACGCGGCGGCCCAGGTGGCCGAGGCCGAGGAGGCCCTCGCTGCCGCCCGGGGCGCGCGGGACGCGTCCGCCGGCGAGATCGCCCGCCTCGACGGCGAGCGCTCCTCGGCCCTCTCCGAGGTGGGCCGCCTGGAGCAGGCCCTCTCCCGTGCCGGCTCCGAGCGCGAGCAGCTCGCCCGCCGCCGCGAGGAGGCCGCCGAGCAGGTCCGCGCCGCCCAGCCGCGCGTCGACGAGCTCACCTCCGAGCGCGATCGGGTGTCCGCCGAGATCGAGGGCATCCGCGCCGAGGCCGCCGAGGCGGCCGACGAGCTCGACCGCGTGCGGACTGGGGACACCGAGGCCTCCGGCCGCGTCGCCGACGCGAAGGTCCGCCTCGCCCAGGCGACCGAGCGCGAGCGGAGCCTCGCCGCCCGCGCACCCGAGCTCTCGCATCGCCTCGAGGGCATCGACCGTCGCATCCGCGCCGCCGAGCAGTCCTCCCGCTCCCTCGAGGTGCTCCGCCTGCGCATCGACCCGCTCCACAGCCGCTATGAGGCGCTCCTCGAGCGCGCCCTCGACTGGGCCGAGCGCCTGCGCGACCAGGCCTCCCTCGCCGAGGCCGACTCCGGCGAGCTCAGGGAGACGATCGAGGCCGCGAAGGCCGAGGTCGCCCGCGCGAAGGAGGCCGCCGAGCGCGCCTCCTCCTCCGTCGCTGAGTCCAAGGTGGCCCGCGGCAAGCTCGAGGTCCAGGTCGAGAACGCCATCGCCCAGGTCACGGCCGACGGCGCCGTGCTCGAGGAGGCATTGGAGCTCCCGGCACCCGAGGACCCGGCGGCCTGCCGCCGCGAGCTCGAGGACCTCGCCCGCCAGATCAACAATCTTGGTCCGGTGAACCAGGTGGCCTTCCAGGAGTACGAGCGCCTGCGCGAGCGCGCCGACTACGTGGCCGCCCAGCTCGCCGACCTCGAGGCCGCCCGCAAATCGCTCACGAAGATCACGAACGCGATCGACCGCAAGATGCGCAACCAGTTCCTCGTCACCTTCGCCAAGGTCGACGAGAACTTCCGCGAGGTCTTCGCGATGCTCTTCCCCGGCGGCCAGGCGCACCTCGAGATGACCGATCCCGAGCATCCGGCCGAGACCGGCATCGAGGTCGTGGCCCAGCCCCGCGGCAAACGGATCGCGAAGATGATGCTCATGAGCGGCGGCGAGAAGTCGCTGACGGCGCTCGCGCTCCTCTTCGCCGTGTACCGCACGCGCACGGTTCCCTTCTACGTGCTCGACGAGGTCGAGGCCGCGCTCGACGACTCGAACCTCGGCAAGCTCATCGGGGCGATCGACCACTTGCGCCGCACCACGCAGCTCATCGTCATCAGCCACCAGCGCCGCACGATGGAGGACGCCGATGTGCTCTACGGCGTGTCCATGCAGGCCGACGGCGTGAGCCGGGTGGTCAGCCAGAAACTCGACCGCGAGACCGGAAAGGTTGTGAGTGCATAATGGGATTCTTCGATTCGCTCAAGCGGGGGCTCGAGCGCAGCCGCGAGGCCATCAACGAGGTCTTCTACTTCGGCGGCGAGGTGGACGAGGGCTTCTGGGAGAACCTCGAGGATACGCTCGTCATGGGCGACCTCGGCGCCGAGATCGCGCTCAAGGTCACCGACGACCTCCGCGACGAGGCGGCCCGCAGGAACCTCACGACCGCCCCGCAGCTCCGTCGCGCCCTCGCCGAGCGCCTGGAGGAGATCTTCGCCGCCCCCGCGGCCGACCCCTTCCGCGACACCCCCTCCTGCGTGCTCTTCGTCGGCATCAACGGGGCGGGGAAGACCACGACCGTGGGCAAGATCGCGAGCGCCGAGGCGGCGCGCGGCACGCGCACGGTCATCGGCAGCGCCGACACCTTCCGGGCCGCCGCGATCGAGCAACTCGACGTCTGGGGCACGCGCGCCGGGGTCCCCGTGGTCAAGCGCGAGCGGGGGAGTGACCCCGCGAGCGTCTGCTTCGACGTGCTCGACGAGGCCGATCGCACGGGTGCGGACCTCGTGCTCATCGACACGGCGGGGCGCCTCCACACCTCGCCCGAGCTCATGCGCGAGCTCGCCAAGGTCGTGAACGTGACCCGCAAGCGCGCCGAGAAGATGAAGGCCGGCCCCATGGCCGTCCGCGTGATCCTCGTGATCGACGCCGCCACGGGCCAGAACGGCCTCAACCAGGCGCTTGAGTTCAACGAGGCCCTGGGGCTCGACGGCATCATCCTGACCAAGCTCGACGGCACGGCAAAGGGCGGCATCGCGCTCGCCGTCGCCTCGCGCCTCGGGCTCCCGATCGTGCGCGTGGGCGTGGGCGAGCAGGTGGACGACCTCATGGCCTTCGATGCCCACGACTTCGCCCGGGCCCTCGTGGGCGAGGAGTAGGGGACTGCCCGCACGGCCGCCAGGCTGCGGGTGCCACCGCATACATTCGCTTGAGCCAAGGCCCCGCCGTGCGCACGGCGGGGCCTTGGCCTTGTTCTGGGGGGCTGCCAGGACGGGGGCGGCCGTCCCGCGAGGCCCCTCAAGCCGATTCTGCCCGCACGCCTGCAGCCTCGCCCTCTCGGGGCACGCGCGCCTCCCCGACTCGGACGAGGATCATCACGACGAGGGGAAGCCCCTGGAAGAGGGGGAGGAAGTACCGGATGATCATACAGGGTCCGAACAGGTTGCTGAGCGCGAGCCATGCGAGGGGCATGAGGGCGGCGAGCCCCGTGCGGTCGCGGACCGCGCGGGCGCGGAGGAGCGCGAGCACGAGGACGAGCAGGTGCGCGGGAATGGAGACGAGGGCGCCGAGAACGGGCAGGCGCTCGAATCCAGGCTCTTCGGCGACGACGCGCAGCACCTCGCGCAGACCCGGCGCGAGCGGATGCGCCCGCACGGGATCCTTCGGCTCGAACTCAACCACCTCGGTCTTGCCCGTGCCGCGTGTGTGCGCGTCGATGACGGCGAAGGGGCTCCAGGCGTCCTCGGTGTGGAGGAGGAGGGCCTTCGCGTAGGCGATCGGGTGAGCGCGCCCGAGCTCGAGGTAGAGGTGGGCGAGCTCGCGTCGGCCCACCGGCGCGTGCATGAAGGCGTATCGGGCGGCGTCGGAGAGGCCGGGTGCGTACTCGAGGCCGGGAAGCGCCCGCTCGATCGTGGCGCGCTCCTCGCCAGGCGTATCGGGTCTCATGGCGACATGGGCCACCTGCTGCATGGGTACGGCGAGCGCGTTCCAGACGCCCACCGGGGACGCGGCGACGCCCGCTGCCGTGCTCACGGGCCCGAGGAACACAAGCGCCGCTGCCATGGCGGCAGCGAAGGAGGCCCCGAGGGCGCGGCGGACGGCAGGAGGGACGAGCGCCACCGCGGCGGGGCAGGCGAACACGAGGGCGATGAGGGCGTTCGTCCGCAGGCAGACGATGAGGAAGGTCAGGAGGGACGCCGCGACCGCGCTGCGCCCACCGAGGCGGCCCGCGCGGCCTGCGGCGAGCACGATCGCGCAGAGCACGACCACGAGGGCCGAGAACAACACGTCCTTCGTGGTCGCGAACGCGTAGAGGCTGATGATGGGATCGAGCGCCCAGAAGGCGCAGGCGAGCAGGGCGCCGCGCCGTCCGATCCCGGCGCGCATCAGGTAGTGGAGCGCCGTGGCGAGAAGCCCGGCGGTGAGGACCGCCTGCACGGCCACCGAGGTGGCGACACCCGCCTCGTAGCTCCCGAACAGGGTCTCACCCGCGCCGATCGTCGCCTTGAGGAAGAGGGTGTGGATCACGGGATGGTGGGCGTTGAGCTCCCCGGTGGCGATCTGCTGGGTCTGGGAGAGCCACTCGGGACCCACGTCGTAGTCGAAGAGCCCGGGGAACACGGCGAGGAAGACGGGTATCCAGGCGAGGAGCATCGCGATCCCGGCGGCGAGGGCGGCGCGGTGGGGGTGCGCGATGGGTGCGGCAGGTGGACGCGTCCGGTCGAGCAGGGCGAAGAGCGCGAGGGCGAGGGCGCCGGCTGCGATGCCCACGGCGAACCCGGTCGCGACCCCGTCGAGGGCGCCCCCGCCCCCGCCATCCGGTAGCATGCGGCCAAGTCCCGCCGCGGCGCCGACGAGCAGGGCGACCGCCACGGCCGAGGGTACGGCGGGTGCGGTGGCCCGTGCCCCGTTCACGAGCGTCCTTCCGCCGCGGCGGGCGCGCGCCCGCGGAAGGTAACGAGGCAGAGCGAGACGGGCAGGACCATGAGCATCGGGAGCGCGTAACGGAAATCGGAGCTCGGGGCCGCGACGAGCAGGGTCGCGACCAGGAGGACGACGGGGGTGAGTCCGATCGCGGCGGCCGGGTCACGGCGGGCGGCGAGGAGGGCGGCGGCCGCGATGGCGAGCCAGGAGAGGACCGCCTGATTGAAGAGGAGGGCGAGGTGCTCGACCGCCCCGGAGACGATCGCATCGGCCGCGGGGGCGGAGAGGGGGAGCTTGCTTCTCGCATCCACCGTGACGCCGCCGAGCTCGACCGGGCGCGAGGCCGCCGTCCAGATGCGCGAGGCGGGGTCGATATGCCAGAAGGCCCCGGTCTGATCGGCCCATGCCCGCGCGTAGGCCCCCGGGCGCTCCGAGCCGAGGTGCGCCCACGCGGAGAGGAAGTCCCCGAGATGCGCCTCGAGATAGGCGTCGTCGAACTCGGGTGAGAACTTGAGCCCGTTCGCCGAGACGGGGTTCGCCCGCTCCTCCCAGAGCTCGAGCGGCAGGATGGCGTCGAGCGTCTCGCGATCGCCCCCTCGCGGCCGCGCCCCCTCCGAGAGCGCTCGGGCGACCTGCTGGAGGGGGATGCCGAGCCCCTCGGCCGCGTGTCCGGGCGCCACCTGGGCGAGCGCGAAGACGGGTCCGGTGATGAGGGCGTAGGAGACGGCGGCGCCCGCGAGGGCGGCAAGCGCCCCGCGCCGCGCCGGAGGGCTGAGGAGCGCTGCGAGCACGAGGGAGCCGGCCACGGCCGCCATGCCGTTGTTGCGCAGGAGCCCCGCCGCAAGGCCGACCGCCGCGAGGGCAGCGACACGGCGCGGAGCGGGACCGCGCTCCACCAGATCTATGAGGAGCAGGCAGAAGACGAGCAGGGCACCGGAGAAGGGGATGTCCTTCCAGATCGTGACCGAGAGCTTCGCCACGACGGGGTTCAAGGCGAAGAAGGCGAGGACGGCGCCCGCGACGAGCGGCGAGTCGAAGCGCCGGTAGATCCAGGCGACGGCGAAGGCGACCGCGCCCGCGAGCGCGAGCATGTGCCAGGCGGAGACGGCGGCGAGGGCCGCCGAGGTCGGGAGCCCGAGCGCCTGGGCGCCTCGCATCGTCAAGCCGATCGCCCACGCGTAGACCGCAGGGTGATGGTTGTTCCAGCCGTCGTAGCGGAAGGCGTCGGTCCGCGTGGGGAGCCCGAGCACCATATGGAGGATGTCGAGGCCGTCGTCGGTGACGCAGCCCGGATAGAAGACGAGAAGCGCCGTGCCCCACACGGCGACCAGGATGGCGAGGGCGAGGAGGAAAACGGCCCAGCCCGGCCTCCGGCCCGCGTGCGGCGCGCGCCCGAAGCGCTCCGAGAGGAGCAGGGCGGCCGTGAGCCCCGCGAGGGCGGCGAGGGCGAGAAGGAGGCCCGCCCCGGCCGCCTCGAGCCGCGCGCCCGCGAGGGCGGCGGGAAGGGTGCCCGCGAGGCCGAAGAGGGCCGACGGCGCGCCGATCGCCACCAGGCGGCCTGGGTTCAGCGGACGGATGCGCGGCGTCATGCGACCGCCCCCGTCCCATCCCCGTCCCGGCCGAACCCGCCGACGGCGATGAGGGCCATCGTGGGGACGAAGGCGTAGAGGTAGCGTGCCCCCGCCTCGAAGACGAGCTCGAACACCATGAGGGCGAGCACGGCGACGGCGGCGGCGACGAGCTCCGCCGGGGCGCGGCGGGGGCCGCGCGCGAGCCGCGTCGCGGACACGGCGAGCATGAGGAGGAGCGAGGCCCAGGTGACCTGCTGTGCGGTCATGAGGACCCCGGCCGCCGTCCCCTCATACCGGATCGCACTCCAGTAGAGGCGAGCGGGCCCGCCCGCGGGCTCGGCCATCACCTCACCGAAGTAGCCCTCATCGCGCTTCCATCCGAAGGTGCCGTCCGTCCAGGTGACGAGCTGCTTTCGCGCAAGGTGGCGCGCGAGCCCCGCGGGACCTATCGCGCCCACGCGGTCGCGGGCGCGTGCGAGGTCGGCGGCCGTGCGCTCCCGCGGGTCCGCGATCTCGCGGGAGAAGTGGCTGTCGGCATCGGAGAAGGTGCCGTCGGTCTCAGCGTTCATCCCCATCATCAGGTAGTGGGCGGCTGTGAACGAGCCCGCGGGGTCGAGGGGGATCCGCGCCATCACCACCCCGGTGGCGAGCGAGAGGATCAGGGCCGCCCCTGCGGCGCCCGCCCCCGCGCCGCCCGCGCGGGCGAGCACCCTCCGCCAGTCGCCGGTGCGCGCGCGGAGGAGCGCCACGGAGGCGAGCCCGAGGGCGATGAAGACGATCTGGGGCTTCAACGTGAACCCGAGGTAGGAGAGGGCCCCTGCCGTCACCGCGCCGCCCGGTCCCCGCCCCGCCGCGAGGATGATGAGGATCGGCAGGCAGATCACGAGCGAATCGCTGTAGGGAACCAGGAACCAGGGCGAGGCGCCGCAGAGCGCGATATGGCATCCGAGCGCAGCGAGCGCCCGGCGCGGCCCCGCCACGCGGCGGGCGAGGAGGGTGAGGCCCACGGCGGAGGCCGCCTGAGTAAGGACGTTCACGAGGTTCAGCGCCGCCACGCCGCGGCCGTAGGTGAGCACCCCGAGGTTCGCGAGCGCGGCGAGGACGCCCTGCTCGAAGGTCAGGAGCACTCGGTTGTTGGGGTAGCGCGAGAGGTAGGAGGTCGCGTAGTCGCCGAGGCGCCCCTCGTGGACGAGGTCCCATGCCGCCTGGTAGATGACGCGCTGGTCGTAGTTTCCGAGGAAGCGGATGCGCCATGCGAGGTAGGCCTGGAGGATCGCGACGAGGGCGATGAGGGCAAAGGGGAGCCAGCGGGCATCGAGGATCGCATGCGCACGCCCGCGCGCCTTTCGCGCCGCCCACGACCCGCCGCCCACGATGGCCGCGGCCGCGAGGGCGATGAGGGGCGAGGGGAGAGGGAAGCCCTGCTTCCAGGTGTAGGAGACGGCCGAGGACACGGCGAGGCCGAGAAAGGTGAGGCCTGAGGCCACCGCGAGCACGCCGAAGACGGCCCGCCCTGCTCGCTCAGGTGCGGTCTCAACGGCCCCCATCCGACACCTCCCCGTCGTTCGCGAGCCGCTCACGGGCGATGTAGAGCGGTCGGCGCTTGTTCTCCAGGTAGTCGCGGCCGAGGTACTCGCCGATGACGCCGAGCATGAGCATCTGGATCCCCCCGATGAGCAGGATGAGGCAGACGAGGGTCGGGTAGCCGGGGATGGAGATGCCAAACAGGAGGTAGTCGACGATGAGGACGTAGAGCAGGTAGAGGAGGGCCCCCACCGCGGCGGTGAGCCCGATCCACTTCGCGACGCGCAGGGGCCAGGTCGTGAACGAGAGGATTCCCGTCATGGCATAGCGCACGAGCGAGGCGAGCGTCCAGGCGCTCGCGCCGCGCTCGCGCTCGCGGGCCGTGTAGGGGACGGTCCGGCAGGTGAAGCCCACCCAGGCGAAAAGCCCCTTCGAGAAGCGGAGGCGCTCGGGCAGGGAGAGGAGGGCCTCGGCCACCGGGCGGCGGAAGACGCGGAAGTCGCTCGCGTCGACGGGGATGTCGATCTCATCGGCGGCGGCGTTGAAGAGGCGGTAGAACCCGCGCTTGGCCGCGGCGACAAGCGGTCCCTCGCGGCGGCCCTCCTGATAGGCTGCGACGACGTCGAGGTCGGGGTCGTCGGCGAGCATGCGGAACATGGAGAGCGCGAGCGCGGGATCCTGCTGGAGGTCGGCGTCGATGATGCCGAGGACGGGCGCCGTGGCCTCGCGCATGCCCGCGACCATGGCCGCCTCCTTGCCGAAGTTCCGCGAGAAGCGCACCGCGCGGACCGCGTGGTCGCGATCCCCGTCAGCCACGGAGCGGATGGCCTCCCAGGTGCCGTCGCGGCTGCCGTCGTCAACGAAGACGAGCTCCAGGGCCACCCCGGCCGCGTCGAAGACGGAGGTCGCGGCCCGATGCAGGGCTGCGACGTTTCCAACCTCGTTGAGGCAGGGTACTATGAGGGATATTTCTGGATGCATCAGACGCGGGTCCTTTCTGGGCGCGCGGGGACGGACAGGGGGCGCGGCCGGTGGGCGCACGCAGCGGAGGCGGGGAACAGGGACCGGAGGTCATCTTCCACGCGGACGACTTCGGGATGACGGTCCGGCAGTCCGCTGAGATGCTCTCCCTCGCGGGCGTGCTCTCCGGCGACGGCGCGCTCTCGAGCATCTCCATCATGGTGGGGAGCCCGGCCGCCCGCGAGAGCGCACGGCTTATCGCGGGCGCAGAAGGGCGCCTGCGCGTGAGCCTCCACCTGAATCTCGTGGAGGGGCCCTGCACGGCCGATCCGGCCGAGATCCCCCTCCTCGTGGATGACACGGGTCACTTCCGCCTCGGCTTCGCCGGGCTTCTGGCGCGGAGCGCGGGCCCCGGTGCCTCCGAGCTCGAGCGCCAGATCGGCATCGAGATCGCGGCCCAGATCGAGCGCTTTCTCGAGCTCGTGCCCGGCGCCGCCCATCACCTGCGCATCGACAGCCACCAGCACTTCCATCTGATTCCGGCCGTCTTCCGGTCGCTCATGGGGGCCGTCCGGCAGCGGGGGCTTAGCATCGAGTACCTGCGCATCCCCGCGGAGCCGCTGGCCCCCTTCCTCCGCGCTCCCCGGAGCCTTTTGCGCGTGCCGCCGGTGAACTGGGTGAAGAGCGCGGTGCTGAACCTGCTCTGGCTCCGCTGCCGCCGGATCCCCGGGGCGCGGGAGGTGCCCACGGCGGTCTTTTTCGGTATCGGCTTCTCGGGGCGCATGACACGGGAGAACGTCTCCGCGCTCCTGCCGGGCTTCAAGGACGTCGCCCGCCGCCGCGGTCTTCCGCTCGAGGTGCTCTTCCACCCCACGGGGCTCCGGGCGGACGAGCGCCCGCTCGCCCCGGCGCTCGACGGCTTCGTGGCCTTCTACCGCTCGCCGCTCCGCGCCGCGGAGGCGGAGGCGCTGCGCTCCCTCGGCGGGGACCATCATGAGGACGCCTCCCGCCGATGACGCCCGCGTGCGGCGAGCGCGCCCGCGAGGACGAGAGAGATTGCGCTCACGAGGGCGCCGAGCCGCAGGTAAGGCGTCTCGTAGGTGAGCGTGATCGCGTGCTCGCCCGCCTCGAGCAGAAGCCCCGTGTACATGCCGTTCGCGGGAACGAGCTCCCGGGCCTCGCCGTCCACCTGCGCGGTCCAGCCGGACGAGTAGGGCAGCGAGAGGCAGAGCATGCTGCTCTCATCGAGCGAGATGCGGCCGCTCACGCGGTTCGTCGAGAAGGCGAGGTCGGTCAAGGGGGCCGATCCGAGGGCCGCCACCTGGTCGTCGATCTGCCTGACGGGCTGGGAGATCACGGCAAGCCTCCCGATCCGGTAGGAGCCCGGTTCTGAGAAGGTGAGCCGCGCCCGGCTGCGGGCTCCGGTCGCGTAGCCGATGTTCAGGAGGTAGGCCGTGCGCCCGTCGAAGCCGGCGTCGCGGTTCGTGAGCATGCGGGCGCGCCCCACCTTGCCCTCCGATTCCGCGCGGACCCAAGAGAGGCTCGCCTGTCCCGTGAACGCGGCGTCGGTCAGCTGGACGTAGAGCTCGCGGTCGGCCGGGCAGTCGAATGAGAGGTCGAGCGCGGCCCCACCCGGGCCCGCGGTCAGGACGCCGTCCTCGAGGCTCCCGCCCGTGACCGCCTCGACGGTGTAGGGGAGGGCCTCATCGGTGAAGACGGGCTCGACCCGGGTGAGGCCGCGCTCGACCTCGGGCGTCCGGGCGACGACGGCGCCCTGGAGGAGCATCTGCTGGCGCTCCGCGATGCTCGCCGCATCGAAGTCGGCCCGGTCGATCCAGGAGGCGGTCGCGTAGCCGAAGGGGAGCGCGAGGCGGCTCTCCCAGAGCGCGTCGCCCCCTTCGGCGAGCCGGTCGACGCACGGCTCGTACCCATAGGGGACGGCGCTCTCGGATGCCGTATCGGGTGTGAGCGCGAAGTAGCGGGCGCTCGCGAGCGGCAGCAGGAGGCTGCGGCCCTCGAGGCCGAGGAAGGTGTAGGACTCGAATTGGTAGCTCGCGAGGTCCTGCATGAAGGCGCCGATCCCGGCCGGCAGCACCGACCAGTAGGCCGAGGTGGTGCTGACGTGGCGCCATGCGGGAGCGTTCACGAGGCCGGGGCGGTCGAGGCGGAAGAAGCGGCCCCCCTCGGCGCCCGCGCCCCCGGCCTCGGCGGCGACGGTCTCGACTGCGGCGTCTAGGGAGGCGACGGCGGCCCCGGCGGCGTGGAACTGGCCGAGGTAGCCCGTCGCCAGGTACTCGTAGCGGCCCATGAGGGCGACGGCGGCGAGCGTGAGGGCGATGACGGCGCCGCGGGCCGGCACCCGGATGCGCCCGCGCGCCCCGGACCCCGCAAGGGAGACCGCGAGGGCGGTCGCCGCTATGAGCCCCGCGGCCGCGATGCCGTAGCGGAGGCAGACGGGATCGGCGCCGTCGAGTGCGAGGGCGACGGCCGCGGTTCCGAGGACGGCGCCGCCCACGAGCGCCCGGCGGCGGACGGTGGCACCCGCGAGCGCGGGGAGCTCGTGGGCGGCGATCCCGCACGCGAGGAACGGCCAGGCGAAGGACCAGCGGTTGGCCATGTAGCCGAACCCGTTGAACGCATGGCCGAAGAAGGGGACGAGGAGGAAGAGCGCCCCCAGGCCGACGAGCAGGCGCGCCCCGCCCGCGCGGCGCGGGCGGGCGAGGAGCGCGACGAGGCCGATGAGGCCGAGGGGCGCCACGCCGGCGTGCGTCCAGAAGCCCGGGCTTGCGGCCGTGAAGAGCGAGGCGGGAAGCGCCCGGTAGTAGGCGGTGGGGTAGAGGGCGTCGAGGGCCGCCGCCTGCACGTCGCGGGAGCAGGTGATGAAGGCGTAGGCGCTCGGTATGAAGATGACCGATGCGATGCCCACGCCGAGAAGGGTGAGGCCCGCCGCCCTGAGCGCCGTGCGGGCAAACGCGCCCGCACGCATGCCCGGACGCGCGCCGCAGCGCACGGCAGCGTAGATGACGGCGAGGATCACGATCATATAGAAGAAGTAATAGTTGCTCGCGCAGGCCACGGCGATCCAGGCCACATAGGCCGCCCCGCCCCGCCCGTCGATGACGCGCTCGAGCCCGTCGGCGATGAGCGGCAGGTAGATAAGGGGGTTCACGAAGTAGGGATGGCGGGGGCCGGAGAAGAGCGCGAAGGCGCAGAACGCGTAGGCGAGGGCGGCGGCGAGCACCCACCCGCGCCGGCAGCCGCGGTTCCGCGCCCAGAGCGAGAAGGCGAGGCCGGCGGCAACGAGGCGCGCGATGATCGAGACGGCATAGCCGGCTTCGGCGAGGCGCAACGGGAAGGCGATGGAGACGAGGGCGAAGGGGTCCCCGACGACGTAGTAGGAGAGGGTCGTCAGCGCGTCGCCGCCGTAGCCGAGGCCCCATTCCCAGAGGGGGACCTGGACGCCGGCGCCGGAGAGGAGGGAGCGCGCCGCCTCGCGCACGGTGACGCCCAGGTAAGCGAAGGCGTTGAAGTGCTGATCGAGCCCGTCGACGAGCCACACGAAGGATGTTCCCGTGCGGATGAAGGGGGAGAACACGGCGAGGGCCGCGACCGCGAAGAGCGCCCCGTAGGCGATGAGGTAGGTTCCCCGCAGGCTGAAGCCCTCCTGGTCCCACCAGGAGCGGAGCCGGGAGGGCGCCCCGGCCGCCGATGCGGGCGAGCCCTCAGACAACGAGCGTCGCCCCCTTCGCGGCGAGCTCGGCGCGGAAGCGCGTGAGCTCCTCGTAGGTGTCGAGCTCGACGACGTCACCGGCTCGGCATGGGCGCACGTAGACACGGTAGCGCTCAGGGAAGTACTGAATCGCGGCGGTGTCCCAGTAGCGGGTCTCGCCGCCCGGCATCGCCATGACCCGGGGCAGGTCCCCGGCGAGCCGCCGGCCGTCCTCGGGTGTCCAGTAGGAGATGCCGACGATCTCATGCACGCCCTCGGACACCTGCGTCCCGGCGCCGGTGATCCTACCTGCGCGGTCGGTGGAGAAGCACCAGCCCCGTGGCCGGTCCGTGGGGATGGCGAGGTAGTTGGAGCGGTACTGGTACGCGGAGATGAGCCCGGCGTTCCTGATCACGAGGTCGGCGTCCATGACGTAGGACCCGCCGAGCAGGTGGCGGGCGGCCATGAGGCTCGTGATGTTGTTGGTCTCATCGAAGCGGGGGTTGTCGATGAACCGGAGCGGCGGGTAGACCTCGCGCAGGGGGTCGAGCCGGTCAGCGAGGTACCCGCGGACCACATGGATCTCCGTGATCCCCGCCTTGATGAGCGCCTTCAGGGCGAAATGGACGAGCGGGACGCCTCCGACCTCGACCATGGGCTTCGGGACCGCGCGGGTGGCGGGCAGCATCCGCTCCCCGCGGCCGGCGGCGAGCACGATGGCGCGGCGGACCCGGTAGGGCTCGAGGGCGCGCACCCCCGCCGCCGTGACGCCCCCGCCGTCGATAAGCCCGCGCTCACGCAGCCGGGCGCGGGCGAGCTCTGCCGACGCGCCCGCCGGCCGGCCCCTCCCGGGCTCGACGCCCGATGCGAGGACTTCGAACTCCTCAAAACTCAATGCTGTCATGCTGCCACCATGTCGATCCCGCCCGGATGCCGCGACATGGCTTCCAGGCTCCGCTCGGGCGCCGGTGCGGCACCGTCGCCCATATTCGGTACGGCCCTCTCCTCTGAACAGCTTGATAGCATACCATCTCGATTCCGTGTAAACTGCGACTTCGCAATGCAATTTATGAGTCGACCCGGCAGGGGGAAACGATGGCGATAGCACGATGGCTCATCGACCGCCTCCCTTCGTCGAAGCGCGCCGTGCGGCGGCTGACCGACGAGGTGGCGGCGCTCAGGCGCACGAACGAGCTCCTCCTTGGCGAGGTGGGGGCCCTGCGCGAGCTCACGGAGGCCTCCGCGGCGCGCGAGCGGGAGTTCACAGCGGCGGCGTTCGCCCGCTCCGAGGTCCTCCTCTGGTCGGTCTACCGCCGCGCCGGCGAGGGGGAGGACGCCGCGCGCCGGCGCCTCTTCGCCGAGATGCCCCCGGCCGCGGGCCCCCGCCGTCTCCTCCAGATTGGCATGGACCAGCTCCTCGCCGACCTCACGGCACTCGCCCGCGAGAGCGGCCTGCGCCCCTGGGCGCTCTCGGGGACCCTCCTCGGCGCCTGCCGCCACGGCGGCTTCATCCCCTGGGACGACGACATCGACCTCGGCATGCTGCGCGAGGACGTGCGCCGCCTCGCCGAGCTCGCGGCGGAGCCCGGCTCCCGCTTCGTCCTGCATGACGTCATCGACCCCTGGCATCCCTGCCGTCAGGTGCGCTTCTCCTACGCCGACCCCGAGAACCCCGCTTTCATCGACCTCTTCATCCACGACTGGTCGCCCCTCGCGCCCGCCGCGGCCTGGGAGGCCCGCAGCGCCGCGCGCCGCGCGGTCGTGGACGCCGTCCGCGCCGATGCGCGCTACGCCGACCTGCGCGCCGCGGGACCGGGATCGGGCCCGAGCCACGGCTGGGTCCGCGCGGCCCTCGAGGGTGCGGTCCGCGACCTTACGGCCGCCGGCGCGATCGTGCCGGCGGGGGAGGGGCGCTCCATCGTGTGGTCCGTCGACAACCTCGGCGAGGACTTCGGGAGCCCAGCGGCCTTCGCGACGGCGGACCTCCTCCCCACGCGGCCGGTGCCCTTCGAGCGAGGGAGCGTCCCCGCGCCGCCGGCGGCCGCCCGGATCCTCGGGGACATCTACGGTGACCCCCTCGAGCTGCCGTCGGACATCGCGACGCACTTCCGGCACGTCGCACCCGAGCGCCTGCGCGAGCCGGCCGTGATCCGCGCCCTCGCCCGCCCGCTCGACGCCGCCCGCCGCCGTGCGTTCGATGAAGTTCTCGCCGCATGGAATGGGGAGGCGGGCCCCGGGGCACCTGCACTATAATCAGAATCCGTCTGAGTACGCCCGATCGGGCACCCGCATGAAGGAGCTCCCCGATGTTCAACAGCCTATCCGACCGCCTGACCGACACCTTCGACCGCCTGCGCGGCAAGGGCAAGCTCACCGAGGCGGACATCACCTCGGCCATGCGCGACATCCGCATGGCACTCCTCGAGGCCGACGTCAACTTCAAGGTCGTCAAGGACTTCGTGGCCGCCACGAAGGAGCGCTGCATGACGGCCGAGGTGCTCGAGTCGCTCACGCCCGCGCAGAACGTCGTCAAGATCGTCCTCGACGAGCTGACCGAGCTCCTCGGCGCCACCGAGAGCAAGCTCGTCCTCTCGAACCGCATCCCCAACGTGATCATGCTCGTGGGCCTGCAGGGCTCCGGTAAGACCACGGCCGCGGCCAAGCTCGCCTACCTCCTCAAGAAGCAGGGGAGAAGCCCGCTGCTCGCCGCCGCCGACGTCTACCGCCCCGCCGCGGCTGACCAGCTCGCAACCCTCGGCGGCGAGATCGGCGTGCCGGTCTTCCGCGGGGACGGCGCGCACCCGGTCCAGATCGCGGAGGGCGCCGTCCGCGAGGCCGTCGACACCCTGCGCGATGTCGTCATCGTCGACACCGCGGGGCGCCTCCAGATCGACGAGCAGATGATGCAGGAGGCCGTGGACATCAAGCGGGCCGTCAAGCCCGACCAGGTGCTCATGGTCGTCGACGCCATGACCGGCCAGGACATCGTCAACGTGGTCTCGACCTTCGCCGAGCGCACCGATTTCGACGGCGTGATCATCTCCAAGCTCGACGGCGACGCCCGCGGCGGCGGTGCCCTCTCCGTCCGCGCCGTCACCGGCAAGCCCATCAAGTTCGCGTCGGTGGGCGAGAAGCCCGACGCGCTCGAGGTGTTCAGCCCGGAGCGCATGGCCAAGCGCATCCTCGGCATGGGCGACGTCATCGGCATCATCGAGAAGGCCCAGGAGATGGCCGACGCCGAGCAGCTCGAGGCCGCCGAGCGGATGCTACGCGACGGGTTCACGATGAACGACATGCTCGATCAGATGCGCGCCGTGCGCAAGATGGGCGGCATGTCGAAGATCCTCGGGATGCTTCCCGGCGGGCAGAAGGCGCTCAACCAGATGGGCGGCGCCCTCGACGAGGGCATCTTCGACAAGAACGAGGCGATGATCCTCTCCATGACCAAGGAGGAGCGCGCCCGCCCGAGCATCATCAACGGCCAGCGCCGCGCCCGCATCGCCCGCGGCTCGGGCGTGAGCCCCTCAGATGTGAACGCCCTCATGAAGCAGTGGGGCGAGATGAACAAGATGATGGGCCGCATGCGCTCGATGACCAACCAGATGGCCGGCGGCAAGAAGGGCAAGAAGGGCAAGCGCGGCAAGAAGATGCGCATGCCGGGCCTGCCGAACATGGGCGGGATGGACATGAACCAGCTCATGGGCGGCCTCGGCGGCGGCTCGGGCCTCGGCGGCTTCGGCGGCGGCTCCGACATGGACCTGCTCCGGAGCATGGAACAGCAGATGAAGCGCAAGTAGCGCGCGGCGGGCGCCCCTGCAGGAGGCCCGCGACCACCCGTTTCGCGCCGCCCGTCCCGGGCGGCCCCACCCCCGATGAGAGGAGCCCCATGAGCAAGGCCGACGAGCTGTTCGCCGCCATGTGCCGCGACATCCTGGATCATGGCACGACCACCGAGGGGGAGCGCGTCCGCCCGCACTGGGAGGACGGCACCCCCGCCTACACCATCAAGGGCTTCGGCGTGACCAACCGCTACGATCTCCGCGAGGAGTTTCCGGCGCTGACGCTGCGCCGCACGGCGCTCAAGTCGGCCATGGACGAGATCCTCTGGATCTACCAGCGGAAGTCGAACAACATCCACGATCTCAACTCGCACATCTGGGATCAGTGGGCCGACGGGGAGGGCTCGATCGGCAAGGCCTACGGCTACCAGATCGCGCAGGTGTCGCACTACCCCGAGGGCGAGTTCGACCAGATGGACCGCGTCCTCTTCGACCTCGAGCACACGCCCTTCTCCCGTCGCATCATGACGAACATGTACACCTTCGCTGACCTCTCAGAGATGCACCTCTACCCCTGCGCCTACAGCGTCACCTACAACGTCACGCAGGAGGAGGGCGCGCCGCGCCCGACGCTGAACATGGTCCTCATGCAGCGCAGCCAGGATATCCTCGCGGCGAACAACTGGAACGTCTGCCAGTACGCGATCCTGCTCATGATGGTCGCCCGGCACGCGGGCATGGAGGCCGGCGAGCTCCTCCACGTGATCGTTGACGCGCACATCTACGACCGCCATGTGCCGATCGTCCGCGAGCTCATCGAGCGCCCGCAGCTCCCGGCCCCGCGTGTCAGCCTCAACCCGGCGGTGACGAGCTTCTACGACTTCACCACCGACGACCTCATCGTCGAGGGCTACGAGACGGGGCCGCAGGTCAAGGGGATCCCGATCGCGGTCTAGGCGCGGGCGGCGGAGGATATGGCGAGCGCGAGGAGGGCACCTATGGCGAATCTGAAGGCGATCGTGGCGGTCTGCGACGACTGGGGCATCGGCTGCGATGGCGACATGGTCATCGAGAACCGCGCGGACATGCGCCATTTCGTGCGCGAGACGCGCGGCGGCACCGTCGTCATGGGGCGCAAGACACTCGCGAGCCTGCCGGGGGGCCTGCCGCTCAAGGGGCGGCGGAACATCGTCATCACGAGGGATGCCTCCTTCAACCCCGGGGGCGTCGAGGTCGTCCACGGCATCGACGAGCTCCTCGCCGCCGTCGAGGCGGAGGAGGTCGCCTGGGTCATCGGCGGCGGCGAGGTGTACCGGCAGCTGCTGCCCTTCTGCACCGAGGCCCTCATCACGAAGAACCACGCTGTCCGCCCCGTCGACACCTCCTTCCCGAACCTCGACGAGGACTCGGCCTGGGAGCTCGCCGAGGAGTCCGAGGTCTTCGAGATCCAGCCCGGCGAGGGCGACGCGGGCCTCGCGTACCGCTTCTGCGTCTACCGCCGCCGCGCTGAGGACGCCGGGGCGGGGGAGCCCGCGCCCGCGGCAGCGGCCGCCGACGGCGCCCGTGAGACCGCGGCCGGCGCTGCTGAGAGGCCCGCCGCCCACCCCATCAAGACCATGATCCTCTACCGCTCGAAGCACCACGGCAACACGAAGAAGCTCGTGGACGCCATCGCGGCGGCCTTCCCCGACGAAGTGGACACCTTAGACGTCGCCGCTCTCGGCAGGAACGAGTACCCCGACCTCTCGGAGTACCGGCTCATCGGCGCGGCATCGGGCATCTACTACGGCGGCTTCGACAAGGACCTCAAGCGCGTGCTCGACCATTCGCTCTCGTTCGGGGACAAGGTCTTCGGCCTCATGACCTTCGGCGGCGCCGACAAATGGCATGGGCGCGACCTTGCGGCCGTCGCCCAGGTCAAGATGGCGAGCGTCCTCACGATGCACGGCTGCCGCGGCTGGGACACCTGGGGGCCGTACCGCCTCGTGGGCGGTGCCGCCAAGGGCCACCCGGACGCCGCCGACATCCAGGGCGCCGTCGATTTCTTCGCGCGGCTCCGCGAGGACTACGGCGAGATCCTCGAGGACGAGTGGCAGAAGCGACGCCGCCGTCAGGAGTTCGAGCGAGCCCACCCCGCCGGCGGCCTCATGGCGAACATCAAGCGCACGGTGAGGCGGATCGCGGGGTCGAACGGACGGGCCTCCTGATATGGGCGTCGTGCGCATCGATGCGATCGCCGACCCGCGCCTCGACGCCTACACGCGCCTCACCGAGCGCGAGCTCAGGCGGGTGCTCGAGCCCGAGCGGGGCATCTTCATCGCCGAGAGCGCCAAGGTGATCGAGCGCGCCGTCGAGGCCGGCCTCACCCCTGAGAGCTTCCTGCTCGGTGAGCGCTGGCTCGAGCCGCTCGCGCCCCTGCTTCAGCGCGTGGCGCCGGAGGTGCCCGTCTTCGTCGCCCCGATGGGCCTCATGGAGGAGCTCACCGGCTTCAACGTGACCCGCGGCGCGCTCGCGGCCTTCCGCCGGCCCGTCCTGCCCGCCGCCGCGCCCTTCCTCGCCGATCTCGTCTCCCGGGCCGGCGACCGCCCCGTGCGCGTCTGCGTCCTCGAGGGCATCGTCGACCACACGAACGTGGGGGCGATCTTCCGCTCGGCCGCGGCGCTCAACGTGGACGGCATCCTCGTGAGCCCCACCTGCTGCGACCCACTCTACCGCCGCGCGGTGCGGGTGAGCATGGGCACCGTCTTCCAGGTGCCCTGGTGCCGGATCGGCAGCACGGCGCGCGCGTGGCCGACGGATGGCCTTTCCGCCTTGCACGAGGCGGGCTTCACCTGCGCCTCGATGGCGCTCACGGATTCCTCGGTGGCCCTGGACGACCCCGCGCTCGCCCGCGAGCCCCGCCTCGCCCTCCTCATGGGGACCGAAGGCGGCGGCCTCGCTGCCCAGACGATCGAGGGCTCCGATGTCGCCGTGCGTATTCCCATGGCGAACGGGGTAGACTCCCTGAACGTGGCGGCCGCGAGCGCCGTTGCCTTCTGGCAGCTCTGCCCCCACGTGTCAAACGAGTACCACTACCGCCCCGGGCTCTACTCCTAAGGGTGCCCCGCGGCGGGGGATGAGGAGGCTTTCATGGGATTCAAGATGGTCCACACCGAGATCCACGTTCTCGACCTTGAGGCGTCGCTCGCGTTCTACGAGAGGGCGCTCGGCCTGCGCCCGGTGCGCGAGAAGGCGCCGGAGGACGGCTCCTGGAAGATCGTGTACCTCGCGAACGACGAGACGCCCTACCAGCTCGAGCTCACCTGGAACGACGGGCGCACCGAGCCCTACGACAACGGCGGGGGAGACATCCACCTCGCCTTCGAGGTCGAGGACATGGACGCGGCGCACGCCCTCCACGAGGAGATGGGCGTGATCGTGAAGGAGAACCCGCGCATGGGCATCTACTTCATCGCCGACCCCGATGGCTTCTGGCTCGAGGTCGTCCCGAAGAAGTAGGCGTCCGCGTGCAGAACCATGCGCATCGGAAGCGCCCGGCGCCCCTCGAGGTGCCGGGCGCTTCTCTCATGCGCCGGCGCGTTGCCGGCGCGCCTCAGTACTCGATGCCGCGGCGAGCGAGGAGCCCCTCATCGAAATAGTGCTTGTGCGGCACCATCTCCGTCACGAGGTCGGCGAGGTCGGAGAGGGGAAGGAGGCCGCGCCCGGTGAGCACGAGTTCGGTGGTGTCGGGCCGTGCGGCCGCGAGCGCCTCCACGTCCGCGCGGGTGACGAACCCGCGCCGCATCGCCTCGCCGAGCTCGTCGAGGATGAGCACGTCGACGGGCCTGCCGCCGCGGTCGTCCCCTCTGAGCGCCGCCTGCGCGCGGTCCATGATCTCGGCCGCGCGCTCCTTCGGGGTGGCCCCCTCGGCCTGCACGATGGCGAGCCCCATGCGCTCGGCCTCCACGTGTTCGGCGCAGCGCAGCTTCTTTGCAAACTGCAGGACGAGCACGTCGAGGTCGTGGCCGAGGGCCCGCAGCGCCAGCCCGAGCGCCGCGGTCGTCTTCCCCTTCCCGTCGCCCGTGTAGATCTGCACGCGCCCGCATTCGAGGCGATTCATCTTAGGCCCTCCTTAAGAAAAAACCGGACTACGGCCAGTGCCGCTGGGTATCCTATCGAGCACATGGTACACGCAAGCATGTCGCACAGACTGGGAGCCAACGGATGGAAATGGACGAGAACAAACGCCGGCGGAGCATGATCATCTACGTGCTGATCGCCTTCGTCATCTACATGCTGCTGAACACCTTCCTGTTCCCGCAGATGCGCACCGGGACGAGCGTGGAGCAGGTTTCCTACACCACGTTCACCACCGCGCTCGAGGACAAGAAGGTCGACAAGCTCACCTACACCCTCGACTCCGCGCCCGAGGCGCGCTACACCCTGGAGGGTGAGCAGGACAAGGTCTACACCACCTCGGTCCCGCAGAACGACACCGAGGTGTGGAGCCTGATCCGCGCGTCGGGGGCCGACACCTCGGTCGACATCCCGAGCCAGTCCTCGGGGCTCTGGACCTACTTCCTCATGACGGTCATCCTGCCGATCGCGCTGTTCATGGGCATCGGCTGGTGGCTGAACCGCCGCCTCAAGAAGGCCATGGGCGATGACGGCCCCTCCATGAACTTCGGCGGGGGCGGCTTCGGCGGCATGGGCGGCGGCCTCGGGAAGTCCGGCGCGCGCATCGTCGCGAGCAAGGACGTGGGCGTCACCTTCAAGGACGTCGCCGGCCAGGAGGAGGCCAAGGAGTCCATGAAGGAGGTCGTCGACTTCCTGGAGAATCCCAAGCGCTACGAGGCGATCGGCGCCAAGCTGCCCCGCGGCGCCCTGCTCGTGGGCCCTCCGGGCACCGGCAAGACGCTCATGGCGAAGGCCGTGGCCGGCGAGGCCGGCGTGCCGTTCTTCAGCATCTCGGGTTCCGAGTTCGTCGAGATGTTCGTCGGCCGCGGCGCCGCCAAGGTGCGCGACCTCTTCAAGCAGGCCAACGAGAAGGCCCCCTGCATCGTGTTCATCGACGAGATCGACACCATCGGCAAGAAGCGCGACGGCGGCGGGTTCTCGGGCAACGACGAGCGCGAGCAGACGCTGAACCAGCTCCTCACCGAGATGGACGGCTTCGACAACCACAAGGGCATCGTGGTCCTCGCGGCCACGAACCGCCCCGACTCGCTCGACCCCGCGCTCACGCGCCCCGGCCGCTTCGACCGCCGCATCCCGGTGGAGCTGCCCGACCTCCGCGGGCGCCAGTCGATCCTCGAGCTCCACGCCCAGGAGGTGAAGACCCAGCCCCCGCTGGATCTCACCGCGATCGCCCGCTCCACGCCCGGTGCCTCCGGCGCCGACCTCGCGAACATCATCAACGAGGGCGCGCTGCGCGCCGTGCGCATGGGCCGCGCCCGCGCCACCCAGGAGGACTTCGAGGAGTCGGTGGAGGTCGTCATCGCCGGCCAGCAGCGCAAGTCGACGGTCCTTTCCGATCACGAGAAGCAGGTCGTGGCCTACCACGAGATCGGGCACGCGCTCGTGGCCGCCTCCCAAACCGAGACGGCGCCGGTCACGAAGATCACGATCGTGCCGCGCACCTCAGGCGCGCTCGGCTACACCATGCAGGTGGAGCAGGACGAGAAGTTCCTCACCACGCGCCAGGAGGCCTTGAACAAGCTCGCGGTCTACTGCGGCGGCCGTGCCGCCGAGGAGCTCATCTTCAACGAGATGACCACCGGTGCCGCGAACGACATCGAGCAGGCCACGCGCCTGGCCCGCAACATGGTCACCCGCTTCGGCATGTCAGACGAGTTCGGCATGATGGCCCTCGGCACCGTCCAGAACGCCTACCTCAACCAGGACACCTCGCTCACCTGCGCCCCCGGTACCGCCGAGCGCGTCGATGAGGACGTGAAGCAGATGATGGCTGACGCGCACGCCCGCGCGATGCAGATCCTGCGCGAGAACAAGTTCAAACTGCATGAGCTCGCTCACTACCTGTATAAGAAGGAGACCATCACGGGTGAGGAGTTCATGACGCTCCTCAAGCGCGAGAACCCGCTCATGGGCGGGGGAGCGGTGGCGACGGAGGCCTAAGCGTGTCTTTCCGGTCGTATCGGCCGCATCCGTGAGATAGATGATCGAGTCAGGGGCCCGCAGCGATGCGGGTCCCTTTGCGTGCGTCCGGCCGGGTTTCTGCAGTTTAAAAATAGTTGTAAATTATCGGAATACTATACACTGAGTATCTGACTGTCCCTTACCGCGCATAGTTGCGTAACCTGCACGCTTAAAGGGGTATGAATAAATTATGAACAGACTTCAAAAACGCAGGTCAAATACTAAATAGGTAATTGAAACAGCAAATTTACTT
>JAXEGS010000045.1:0-68821 GCA_034102905.1 Collinsella sp.
CCCTGCTCATGCTCAGGTGCGGCGACTGCCAGCCCCAGCTCCCGGGTCGCCCGGTGAAGGCGAGGAAGAAGGGCGTGAAGGGAGCGAAGAGCGTTGCTGCCTAGGCTAGCCCCTTGTCACACAAACTACCGAAGCCTCCAATAGTCCAGCGTCACACCGAGGTTCGGACGATCGACCGCCGCGAGGATCATGGAGGTCAGGCCCATGCTGTCGATGAAGGCGTAGGACCGTTCCTCGAAGGGCTTGTACTCGATCGAGATCCTCAGATCGGGGGCGCCGTCGCATACCGCTCGGAACTGCGACACGAGCTGCTGGAACACGCGGTCGTAATCGATCTGGAAACTGTAATCGAAGCCGTCGAAACCCAGCCAGATCGTGACCGTGTCCCCGCCCACCTCGCGACAGTAGTCGCAGGCTTCCCGGCAGAGCTTAAGTGCCTTGGATGCGATCGTCGGATCCGCGTTTCCGAGCTCGCCGTTGATGAACTCGCCACGGAATCGCAGGGCGACCCCGTTGAGCTCAAGCCCGTGAGATGCCAGCAGCGATTTCATATCCGCCGCCGGGATCCCCTTGGTGTGCTCAGGGAAATTCAGATCCACGTGTGTGAGCTCCGTGCGCTCGAACTGCTCGAGGACCTTGCCCAGATCGCGATCACCCGTTCGGAAAAAGGAGTTGATGCGCGTTGCCGTCTTCATACCGATAGTCGCCCCTCACTTCCATAGTGCGATAGTGCGCTCTTCACGGGACCATCCGTTCGCGACCAGATCTCCCGTCTGCGTCATTATATATCATTTTTTTTCAAATATTTTTACATTGTTTGAAGTTGATCTATACTTCGAGCTGATAACGGAACGAGTGAAAGGACTTTCTCTGCCTTTACCTGCTGTTTTTTTATTTGATTCTTTTTGGAAAAATATGATTGTTCGTTAAAAAGTTCAGCCGTTCACGGAGCAAAACGAACCGTTCACCGTGAGCAGACACAGAGAGGGAGGCACCTGCATGCTGTTATGCCCAAGTATGATGTGCGCCGATTACGGCGCCCTCCGGGAGGAGACCCGCGAACTCGAAGCGGCGGGAGCAGACATCTTCCACTGCGACATCATGGACGGCTCGTTCGTCCCAAACATGGCGATGGGAATCACCGACGTGCAGGCGATCCGCGAGGCCACGAGGAGGCCGATCGACTGCCACCTGATGGTGGAGAACCCCGCGGACAAAATCGATATGGTCGCCGCAGCCGGGGCGGACATCATCTACATTCACCCCGAATCCGAGCGATACGTGGTGAAGACGCTCGCTGCCATCCGTTCCCTCGGATGCAAGGCGGGCCTCGCGATCAACCCCGACACCCCCGTCTCCTCGATCAACGAGATGCTCAACGTCGCCGACATGGTCATGGTCATGACCGTGAACCCCGGATTCGCCGGTCAGCCCTTCCTCGAGTTCACGAAAGGAAAGATCGACGAACTCGCTGTCATGAAGAAACGATACGGCTTCACCCTTTTGATCGACGGGGCGTGCAGCCCGGAGCGCATCACAGACATGAGCCGGCGCGGGGTCGACGGCTTCATCTTGGGCACGAGCGCGCTCTTCGGCAAGGGCACATCGTACGCGGAGGCGATGAGCGACCTGCGCACCCTGGGGCAATTGGAGCAAGCAGGCGTGGATGTCACGGCAGATACTCAGAAAGGAATCGCATGAGAATCGGAATCGGCAACGACCACACCGCGGTCGCCCTGAAGAGCACCATCCTCGAGCACCTGATCTCACAGGGGCACGAGGTCATCAACTACGGGACCGACAGCACCGAGCGGTTCGACTACCCCCGCTCGGGCTACCGCGTCGGGAAAGCCGTCGTGGACGGCGAGGTCGAGCTCGGCATCCTCATCTGCGGCACGGGCGTCGGAATCAGCCTCGCGGCGAACAAGCTCGCGGGGGTGCGGGCCGTCGTGTGCTCCGAACCCTACACCGCGAAACTCTCCCGCGAGCACAACGACACGAACATCCTCGCCTTCGGAGCGCGGGTCGTCGGGCCAGAGCTCGCGAAGATGATCGTCGACTCGTGGCTCGCAGCGTCATTTGAGGGAGGTCGCCATCAGCGGCGCATCGACATGATCGCGGAGATCGCCGACACGCAGGGGCTGTCCTGTTGACGCACGCCCGGCACCCGGGCCCTCTTGCGTAACGATATGAAAATGCCATGCATCGGGCGGGGGCCCGTGCTGCGGTCGCATACACTTATGCGGCTGCAGCACACCTATCCGGAAGGAACCGCCCGATGCTCCCGAGCTTCGAAACCGACACCGACCTCGCCTCCATCGAGCTCATCGCGAGCGACATGGACCTGACCCTCCTCGCCGACGACGGCTCGATGCCCCCGCGCATGTTCGACCGCATCCGCGCCCTCGACGCCGCAGGCGTCACCTTCTGCGCCGCGAGCGGCCGGCCGAGCTACACGCTCCGTGACATGTTCCGCGAGGTTGAGGACCGCATGGCCTTCCTCTCCGACAACGGCGCCGCGATCTTCAACCGCGACCGGCTCATCTCCACGAGCCTCATCGACGTCGCCTCATACCAGGAGCTCATCACCTTCACCGCCCGCGACGGACGCGGCTGCCCCTGCGTCTGCGGCATCGAGCGCTGCTACCTCCGCCGCGAGGACGAGCGGTACGACTCTTACTTCGGCACCTTCTACACCGAGCGCGTCTACGTGGACGACCTCACCGCCCTCACCGCCGACGTGAACAAGTACACGGTCTTCTATCCCGAGAACGACTCCGAGGAAATCTACCGCAGCACCTACGGGCCCGCCTGGGGCGGTCGCTTCAGCGTGACCAACGCCGGCAAGCAGTGGATCGACATCATGAACCCCGGCGTGAGCAAGGGTTCGGGGCTCCACGCCCTCTGCGCCGACCTCGGCATCGGAACGGATCGCGCCCTCGCCCTCGGCGACACCTACAACGACATCCAGATGCTCGAGGAGGCCGGTCACGCCTACGTGGTGGCGAACGCCGAGGAGCACATGCGCGCCCACGCCACCCACCTGGCCCCCTCCAACAACGACCGCGGGGTCGCACAGGTGATCGACGCCGTCCTCGCCGCCCGCGGCGCCATCCGGTAGCACCGCCCCGCGCCCCGCGCCCGCACGGCAGACCCTCGCGCTGCCCGCGGCGCCATCCGGTAGCACCGGCCACGCGCCGCCCGGGCCCCACGGGCCCGCGCCCGCACGCCGCACGGGCCCGCCGCGCGCCCTCGCGCCGACCGCCGCGCACGGGCCCGCACCCCGCACCTGTGCCGCAGACGCCGAAAAAAGGGCCGCTCCCCTCTGGACGCGCCCTCGGCGCTTGCCTAGAATGCCGAGAACACTATGATGGCAGTACCACGCGCCACAGGCCGTCCCGTCGGCACGGCCTGTGGCGCACCTGCGTTCTCGGACAGTGAGGGGCGTATGAAAGAACTGAATGGGCACGGCATCGCCGCGACGACCGGGGACGGCCCGGCGCGGAAACGGAAGGCCCACCACGGCGCCATCCCCCTCTCGGTCGGCATGGTCCTCGTGACCCTCGGCGTGGTCTACGGCGACATCGGCACGAGTCCCATGTACGTCATGAAGGCGATCGTCAGCGGCAACGGCGGTCTCGCCACCGTCAACGACCCCCTCGTGCTCGGCGCCCTCTCACTCGTGATCTGGACGCTCACCCTCGTGACCACGGTCAAGTACGTGCTCGTGGCCATGCGAGCCGACAACGGCGGCGAGGGCGGCATCTTCGCCCTGTATAGCCTCGTGCGACGCTACAGCAAGTGGCTCATCCTCCCGGCCATGATCGGCGGCGCGACGCTTCTGGCCGACGGCATCCTCACCCCCGCGGTCACGGTCACCACGGCGATCGAGGGCCTGCGCACGATCGAGCTGGGCCAGACCCTCATCGGGAGCGACCAGGGCAAGGTCGTCTTCATCACGATCGCGATCATCTGCGGCCTCTTCCTCGCCCAGCGCGCTGGCACCTCGAACATCGGCCGCGCCTTCGGGCCGGTCATGACGCTGTGGTTCACCTTCCTCGGCGCCGCCGGCATCTACAACGTGCTCGCGACCGGTAACCTCGGCATTCTCCGTGCCCTGAACCCCGTGTACGGCGTCATGTTCCTGCTCTCCCCCACCAACCACGCCGGCCCCATGATCCTGGGCTCGGTCTTCCTCGCCACCACCGGCGCCGAAGCGCTCTATTCAGACATGGGGCACGTGGGCAAGGCGAACATCTACGCCTCCTGGCCCTTCGTGAAGGCATGCCTCATCCTGAACTACCTCGGCCAGGGCGCCTGGCTCCTCAGCAACTCGAGCGACATCGAGCTGCAGGGCCTCTCCGACCTCAACCCCTTCTTTGAGATGCTCCCCGAGGGCGTGCGCCCCTTCGCGGTCATCCTCTCCACCGTGGCGGCGATCATCGCCTCACAGGCCCTGATCACCGGCTCGTTCACGATTGTTTCCGAGGCGGCGCGGCTGAACCTCATGCCGCACCTCAAGATCAACTACCCGAGCGACACCAAGGGCCAGCTCTACATCCCCCTCATCAACACGATCATGTGGATCGGCTGCGTGGGCGTGGTGCTGCTCTTCCAGACCTCCTCGCATATGGAGGCTGCCTACGGCCTCGCGATCACGCTCACGATGCTCATGACGAGCATCCTGCTCTTCATCTACCTCTCGCAGCGCCTCCACCACCGCGTGCGCGCCGTGGTGTTCCTGCTGTTCTTTGGCGCGATCGAGATCGGGTTCTTCCTCTCGAGCCTCACGAAGTTCCTGCATGGCGGCTACGTGACGCTGCTCATGTCGCTCGTTCTTCTCACGGTCATGCTCGTATGGCGCCGCGGCACGGCGATCGAGCGCACGCAGACGGTCATGCTGCCCATCAAGGACTACGTCGACCAGCTCGCGCGCCTGCGCGCCGACGAGAACTACCCGCTGCTCGCCGACAACCTCGTGTTCCTGCTGAACCGCTCCTCCAAGGGCAACGTCGACCGCGACGTGCTCTACTCGATCCTCGACAAGTACCCCAAGCGGGCCCGCGCCTACTGGTTCCTGAACGTCATGGTGACCGATGAGCCGCACACGCGCCTGTATTACGTCGACTCGGTGGGCACGGACTTCGTGTTCCATGTGACCGTGAAGCTCGGCTTCAAGGAGAACCAGCGGGTGAACGCCTACCTCCGCCAGGTGGTGAGCGACCTCATGGCCTCGGGCGAGCTGCCCCCGCAGGAGCACGACTACTCCGTCTACCACGAGCCCTCGAGCGTGGGCGACTTCCGCTTCTGCATGCTCAGGAAGGCCCTGACCCCCGAGTCGGACCTCCTGCACATCGACCATTACGTGATGACGCTGAAGTACGCGATCCGCCGCATCTGCGGCTCGCCGCAGCAGTGGTTCGGGCTTGAGAACTCCTCGACGCTCATCGAGTACGTGCCGCTCTTCGTGAAGCGCCGCCCGGCGAGCCATCTCGACCGCGTCTGCGCGGCGGTGCCGGCGGCCGTGGCCTCGGTATCGAACGAGCCCGTGGTGACCGCGGCGCCGGAGCCTGCCGAGGTGACGGACGAGCCGATGTCCGAGGACATCGACATCGAGGACGAGTCCGAGGAGGAGGCCGGCGAGGACCTGTTCTCCGAGGGCCTGCCGAGCACCTCAGAGGAGAGCGAGTAGGGCGGCGGGGGCTTACCTTTGATGATTTCGAGCGGGCGGGGCTGCATGCGGCCCCGCCCGCTTTTCAGCTCGAAGGGACGGCGGTGGACCCTCGGAGGGCGAAGCGGGGCCGGCGGCGGGGAGAAAAAGTCGTTTATGGACCCTCATCGCGGAGTGTCCTGAGTACACTCCATCATAATGGAGCGCTTTTCTGGCCTTTTCCAACAGCGATCGCGTGCAAAACAGCGGTCTACTCAGAGGGTCCCGGAAAGAGCGTCCAGAAACGGGAAAACGATAGTAAAAGACCCCCTCGCATCCTGCGGAGGCCGCGGATACGAGGGGGTGGCGGGGAGCCGGTGTGGCCCGGCGGCCCCTCGCACCCTGCGCGGAGAACGCGGGCGCAAGGGGATCTGAAACGTATGGTACGGCCTCCTACTTCGCCTCGGCCCAGGTCACGCCCGTGGACGCCTCGGCGATGAGCGGTACCTTGAGCTCGACCACGTGCTCCATGGTCTCCCGGACCATGGCCGAGAGGCTCTCGACCTCCCCCTCGGGGCACTCGAAATCGAGCTCGTCGTGCACCTGCAGGATCATGCGCGCGGAGAAGCCCTCCTCGCGCAGGCGCCGCGCGACCTCGATCATCGCGATCTTGATGATGTCGGCGGCCGACCCCTGCATGGGGTGGTTCATCGCCGTGCGCTCCCCGAAGTGCCGCATGTTGACGTTGCGCTGCTTGAGCTCGGGGATCGGACGGCGCCGCCCGAACATCGTCTCAGCGTAGCCGGTCTGCTTCGCGGCCTCGACCGTGCCGTCGAGATAGGAGCGCACCCCGGGATAGGCCTCGAAGTAGCGGTCGATCATCTCGCGCGCCTCGGCCTGGGGGATGTCGAGCGTCTGCGAGAGGCCGTAGGCCTGCTGGCCGTAGACGATGCCGAAGTTCACCGCCTTGGCGCGGCTGCGGAGCTCGGGCGTGACCTCATCGACCGGAACCCCGAAGACGCGGGCCGCGGTCTCGGCGTGGAAGTCCTCACCCTCCTTGAACGCCGCGACGAGATGCGGGTCGCCGGAGAGGTGCGCGAGGAGCCTCAGCTCGATCTGGCTGTAATCGACGGCGAGGAAGACCGATCCCTCCCCCGCCGAGAACGCCGTCTTGACCGTGTGGCCGAGCTCCGAGCGGGTGGGGATGTTCTGCAGGTTGGGGTTGGAGCTCGAGAGGCGCCCCGTGGCGGCGATGGTCTGGTTGTAGGTGGTGTGCACGCGGCCGTCGCCGCGGCGCAGGGGTCCGAGCGTGTCCAGGTAGGTTGACTTGATCTTGGTCTTCTCGCGGTACTCGAGGATCAGCTGAACGAACTCGTTGTCGTGCGCGAGCTCCTCCAGGACCTTGGCGTTCGTGGAGTAATAGCCGCGCTGGGTCTTCTTGAGGCCGCGCGTGGGGAGCCCCATCTGATCGAAGAGGATCCGCGAGAGCTGCATGGGGCTCGAGATGTTGAAGGTGGGGTCGCCGGCGATCTCGCGGATGCGGACGGCGAGCTCGTCGATCTGGGTGCCGAGGGCGCGGCCGAGGTCGGAGAGGCGGTCGGGGTCGACGTACATGCCCGTGCGCTCCATCTGCACGAGCACCGGCACGAGCGGCATCTCGATCTCGGCGAACACGCGCGCAGAGCCGTGGGTGTCGAGGGCGCGGGCGAGCGGCTCCCGGGCGGCGCGGGCCACGAAGGCCGAGAGGGCGGCCGCGGGAAGGGCATCCTTCGCAGCGCCGTCCTCCCCCGCCGCCGGCGGGAGCGGCGCGCCGAGGTAGGCGTCGGCGATGTAGGCGTCACCGAAGTCGGAGCGCGCGGAATCGAGCAGGTAGGCAGCGATGGCCGTGTCGAAGAGGCGGGCCGGGTCGGCGTCCAACGGGTCGAGGTGGGCCGGGAGGGACGAGTCCGCCGGCACGAGGCCGTGCAGGAGCGCCTTGGTGTCGGGAGAGGCGACGCGCCCCTCCGCCACGAGGCGCGCAATAACGCCGTTCACAAGCCCCGCTGAGAGGTCGAAACCCGGGGCCGCGAGCACCTCCACCCCCGCCTCGCCGGGCTCCTCGAACTGCACGAGGGCCTCGTCCGTGGCGACCCAAAGCAGCCGCGCCGGGCCGAACAGGGCGCCGGGGTCGGCGTCCTCGGTGAGCGCGGCGCCGAGCCACTCCCCGGCTCCGAGGGCGCGACCGATCTCTGCGAGCGCCTCCTCGACGCCCTCGCCGGAGGCCGCGTGCGCGCAGAGGACGCGCGTGGGGGGCTCGAGGGCCGCGGCAGCGGGCGCGACGGCAGCTTCACCGTCGAGGAGCGCGATGAAGCGGTTCTGCATGGCGTTGATGCCGACCTCGCCGAGCGCATCGGACACCGCGGCGGCATCATAGGCCGGGAAGCTCAGGGACGCGAGATCGACCTCGATGGGCGCGTTCGTGAGGATCGTGGCGACCTTGCGCGAGAGCAGGGCGTCGTCGATATGGGCGCGGAGGTTCTCGCCCATCTTGCCCTTGACCTCGTCCGCGTGCGCGATGACCTCGTCGAGGCTACCGTACTGCGAGATGAGGGCCGCGGCCTTCTTGGGGCCGATGCCGGGGACGCCGGGGATGTTGTCGGAGGAATCGCCCTTGAGGCCGTAAAAGTCGGGGACGAGCTCGGGCGTGATGCCGCCGTAGAGGTCCTCGACCGTCTCCGGGGTCATGACCTGGACGTCCGAGAGGCCCTTCTTGGTGCCCACGATCCGCACGTGCTCAGTTGAGAGCTGGTACATGTCGCGGTCGCCGGTGATGAGCAGGACGTCGAGGCCGGCCTCCTCACCGAGACGCGCCACGGTGCCGAGGATGTCGTCGCCCTCCCAGCCGGCGGCCTCGAGGATGGGGACCGAGAGCTTCCCGAGCAGCTCCTTGATGAGCGGGAACTGCTGGCGCAGGTCGTCGTCCATGGGCGGGCGCTGGGCCTTGTACTGGGGCAGCATGTCCATGCGGACCTGCGGCTTGCCCTTGTCGAAGGCGCATGCCACGGCGTCGGGATGGAAGGCGTCGACCATCTTCAGGAACATGTTGAGGAAGCCGAAGACGGCGTTCGTGGGACGGCCGTCCGGTGCGCTCATGGTGGGCGGCACGGCATGGAACGCACGGTGCATGAGGGAGTTGCCGTCGATGACGGCGACGGTGCGGCGGGCGGGGGCTGAATCTGCCATGGGAACCTCGCTTAATGCGGACGGGTTGGTCTGCCCACCAGTCTATCGGAGCGCGCGGACACAGATCCCGCGACCGCGGAAGCACCCTGAAACCTCTAAGCCGCGCCGCCCGATCTTGTGGCCGCGCCGCGTGCTACCATGGCCCTCAGCCGTACAACCCGCCTGCAAGGAGGAATCATGGAGCGACCGAACGCCTGGAAGAAGCTAAGCCCCGAGCAGCTCGAGGAGGTCGAGGAGCTCGCCGGCGCGTACCGCGCGTTCATCAGCGAGAACAAGACCGAGCGCGAGTGCGTGACCGCCTCGGTGGCGCTCGCCGAGGCCGCCGGCTACGCTGACCTCGCCGGCTGCATCGAGCGCGGGCAGGCCCTCAAGCCCGGCGACCGCGTCTACGCCGTCTCGCACAAGAAGACCCTCATGCTCGCCCACATCGGCACCGCCCCCATCGAGCAGGGCATGAACATCCTCGGCGCGCACATCGACAGCCCGCGCCTCGACCTCAAGCAGAACCCGCTCTACGAGTCGGACGGCCTCGCCTACCTCGACACCCACTATTACGGCGGCGTCAAGGCCTACCACTGGGTCGCCACCCCGCTCGCGCTTCACGGCGTGGTCTGCAAAAAGGACGGCTCCACCGTGGAGATCCGCCTCGGCGAGGACCCCGCAGACCCGGTCTTCTGCGTGTCCGACCTCCTGATCCACCTCGCCCAGGATCAGATGAAGAAGCCCGCCTCCGAGGCCGTGGACCACGAGAACCTCGACGTCATCATCGGCGGCCGGCCCCTGCGCGTCGAGGGCGACGACGAGCAGAAGGATCCGGTCAAGCGGCTCTTCTGCGACCTCATCGCCGAGCGCTACGGCATCGAGGAGGAGGACTTCCTCTCCGCCGAGATCGAGGTCGTGCCCGCCGGCCCCGCCCGCGACATGGGCCTCGATCGCTCGATGATCCTCGGCTACGGCCACGACGACCGCGTCTGCTCCTATCCCTCGCTCAAGGCCATCCTCGACGCCGACACCCCGGAGCGCACCTCCGTCTGCCTGCTCGTGGACAAGGAGGAGATCGGCTCCGTGGGCGCCACGGGCATGACGAGCCGCTTCTTCGAGAACACCGTCGCCGAGATCATGGAGCTCGCCGGCGAGGGCGGCCCCCTGGCGCTCCGCCGGGCGCTCGCGGCCTCGCGCATGCTCTCGAGCGACGTCTCGGCCGGATACGACCCGCTCTACGCCGATCGCTTCGAGAAGAAGAACAGCGCCTTCCTCGGGCACGGCCTCTGCTTCAACAAGTACACCGGCTCCCGCGGCAAGTCCGGCTCCAACGACGCCAACGCCGAGTACATGGCACTCGTCCGCGACATCATGGACGAGGCCGGCGTCGCCTTCCAGACCTGCGAGCTCGGCCGCGTGAACGTGGGCGGCGGCGGCACGATCGCCTACATCCTCGCCGAATACGGCATGGACGTCATCGACTCCGGCGTGCCCGTGCTCTCGATGCACTCGCTCTGGGAGGTCGCCGACAAGGCCGACATCTACGAGGCCTACCGCGGGTACCGCGCCTTCCTCGCCCGCGCGTAGCCCGCGCACCCGTCATACCCACGCCGCGTCGTCCCGGAGCCGGGCGGCGCGGCCGCGAGAAGGAGGAGCCATGCGACCCATGCGCCTGAAGAAGCGCGAGATCACCGATCCGGAGGAGCTGCGCGCGATCATGGAGGCCTGCCAGGTGGTCCGCCTCGGCGTCGTCGACGAGGAGGGCGTCTACATCGTGCCGATGAACTTCGGCCTCGACTGGGCGCTCGACACCGAGGGCTCCCCCGCGCCGACGCTCTGGCTGCACTCGGCCGGCGAGGGCCGCAAGGCCGACGCCTTCCGCGCAGGAGGGGCGGAGGGGACGCGCGTCGCCATCGAGATGGACATCGACGACGGCACGATCTCGGGCGACTACGCGTGCTCCTACTCGCTCGCCTTCCGCAGCGTCATGGGCACGGGCACCGTTCGCGCCGTCACCGATGCCGCGGAGAAGGTCCACGGCCTCACGCGCCTGATGGGGCATGCGGCCCCGGGTGCGCCCACCGCCTTCTCCGAGCAGGCCGTGGAGCGCACCGCCGTCTGGCGCGTCGACGTCTGCTCCCTCACGGGCAAGCAGCGGAGCCCCAAGTGAGCGGGGGCGCTCTCCGCGTCATCATCTCCCCGGCAAAGAAGATGGTCGAGGGCAGCGAGAGCTTCGCCGTGCGCGACGTGCCGGCCGCGCCCGAGAAGACCGCCCGCCTGCTCGATGCGCTCGCGTCGATGGACGCCGCCGAGCTGCAGCGCCTCTGGCAGGTGAGCGACCGCCTCCTCGCCCCCTGCCTCGAGACGCTCGGGCTCCTCGTCGAGTCGGGCATCCCCGCCTCGGCCGATGAGCTCGCCGACCCCGCCTTCTCCTCCCTTGTCTCGCCGGCGGTCTTCGCCTATGTCGGGCTGCAGTACCAGAGCATGGCACCCGCCGTCATGGACGAGGCCGCCCTCGCCTGGCTCCAGGGGCACCTCCGGATCCTCTCGGGCTTCTACGGGTGCGTGCGCCCCTTCGACGCCGTGCTCCCCTACCGCCTCGAGATGGGCGCGCGCCTGGCGGTGGGCGGCGAGGCTGACCTCTACGGGTACTGGGGCCGCTCGATCGCCGAGGCCGTCTGCGAGCCCGTGGACGGCGGCGCCGTCACGCAGGTCGTGAACCTCGCGAGCGTCGAGTACGCCCGTGCGGCCCTCCCCCACCTCCCTGCGGGCGTGCAGGCGACGACCTGCGTCTTCGCGGAGCTCGTCCGCAACGGCAAGCCCGTGCAGCGGGCGACGGCCAGCAAGACCGCCCGCGGATCCATGGTCCGATGGATGGCCGAGCGCGATGTGCGCGATGCCTCCGAGCTCGAGGCCTTCGATGTAGGGTACCGGCTCGCGCCGGAGCTCTCGTCACGCCGCGCGGACGGCAGCGCCGAGACGCTCGTGTTCACGCGTGTGGGGGCAGGGGCCTAGGGGCCGGGAGCCGTCGCAGCGGGTCCCAAACGCGGAAAACCCGCGCACGGCGGCGGGCGGCTTGCAGGGAGCGGAGGTTTCTTGAGGTTGGGAGCGGAAAACGTCATGTTTCTTGAGTTTGTGACCCGCGTGCTCCCAAGCTCAAAAAACATGACGGTCCTGACCGGGGAACCAGAGACGCCTCGGCAGCACAGCAGGTCCCAAACTCCAAAAACCTGCGCGCGGCGGCGGGCGACTTGCAGCGCGCGAGGTTTTTTCGAGGCCGGGATCCGCGTGCTCCCAAGCTCAATGAAGATGACAGCCGACCCTGGGTTCCGCAGAGCACCGCCTCGATGATCCCGGCACTCTCCTCGACGCGCCCATGCGGCAGAAAACCCGCCATCGGGCCGATCGCGGAATCGGAGGCGAGCCCGTAGGGCGCGCCGGCGTCCGAGGAGACCCAGGGCCCGGGCCCGCCACCCGCCTCGATCGCCGTCGCCCCCATCATCCCCCCCCCCGCATGCGTCGTCATCGTGATCCGAGTCAAAAAAAGGGCGAGAGAGCCAGCGCCCTCCCGCCCCGTCAGCCTCTCAGCCGAATGCTACAGAATCATGAGCGCGGCCGTGGTAACGACGACGCTCGCCACCGCGATGAGCGCGATGGGAATCGCCGCCCACTTGAGCCAGGTGGGGTACTGCACGCGCGCGAGCAGAAGACCCGGCAGGAAGACCGCCGTGGGGCTGAACAGGTTCGCGAGGCCGTTCGCCGCCGAGAAGATGGCGATGATGACCTCGGGCGAGAAGCCGAGGTTGTGCGCAAGCGGGCCCAGGATCGGCATCGAGATGGTCGCGAGGGCCGAGGTGGAGGTGATGATGACCGAGAGCCCCAGGTAGACGAGGTAGCTCAGCGGACCGAACACGAGCGCGCTCGTGCCCTCGAGCGCATGCGAGGCGTTCTCCAGGATGACGCGGTCGAGCCCCGTCTGCCCCATGAGGATGGAGATCGCGCGCGACAGGCCCACCATGAGCGCGACGCCGATCATGTCGGCCGCTCCGGCGAGGAAACCGTCCACGATCTCGTTCTCGCGGAGCCCTCCCGAGACGCCGATGATGATCGCCATAATGAAGAACCACACCGAGGCATCGTTGAAGTACCACTCGCCGATCGGATGGCCGGTGAGCAGGCCGCTCCAGGGCATCGTCGTCCAGGTCTCCGACGCCGCATCGTAGACGCCCCCGGCGGTGAAGATGTTCACGCCGAAGTCGGCCCAGGGGATGAAGCCGCAGATCATCACGATGAAGGCGACGCCGAAGAGCGCGAGGGCGATCTTGCGCTTGCCCGTGAACTCCGGGACCTCAACCGCACCGGCCGCAGCGCCCTCGCCGTAGGCCTCCTCGGCCTCGCGCTGCTCCTGGAGGGAGAGGATCGTCGAGCCCTTGTCGCGGCGGACCTTGTTGCCGTAGCTGAGGATGCAGGCGAGCGCGATCGCATAGGACACGACCGTGAGGATGGCGCCGAGCGCGATCACGATGCCCTGGTTCGCCTCGATGCCCACGCTCGCGAGCGAGTCGATCGCCACGCCCACGGCGAAGGGGTTCACGGTGGAGCCGAGGCAGCCCACGCCGGCGCCGAAGAGCACCGTGGCCGAGGCGACCATGGTGTCGAAGCCCGCGGCGAAGAGCGTGGCCGAGAGCAGGGCGTAGAACGGGATCGTCTCCTCGCAGAAGCCGTAGGTGGAGCCGAGGAGGGCGAAGACCGCCATGACGGCCGCTATGAGCAGGTTCTCGCGGCCGTGCAGGGCGCGCACGAGCGCGGCGATGCCGGCATCGAGGGCGCCCAGGTGGTTCACGATGCCGAGGCACCCGCCCATGATCAGGAGGAAGAGCGAGACCTCGATACCGTCGAGGAAGCCCGATATGGGCGAGACGAGGATGTCAGAGACGGATGCCGCCGTGATCCCGGGCACGAACCGCGCGAGCGCGATCGTGGCCAGGCCGACGATCAGGGTGATGACGATCAGCAGGGTGTATGAGGAGATCATCACCTTCTGCTTGTTTGCGGGCGCGGTGGGAGCGCCTTCTTCCGATGCCATGCGAACCTCCCGGGGACGCTTCGACCGATCGTTGCGTCGAACATCCTAGCAGATTGTGTGCATAAGAAGAGCGGTTTAATGCATCAACGGTCGGAGACGGCCCGTGCGCGGCACATCCTAGAGGTAGCGTCGCCAGTCGTCCTCGTCCTCGTCCTCCTCGGCGGCCACACGGGCGGCGCGGGCCTCGGCCGCGCGGGCGGAGGCGTCCGCGAAGGACTCGCCGTTGCGCTCCGGGAAGGTCGCGAAGGCGTGCTCGAAGATGGCGAGGTGCTCGTCGTAGCGGGTGCGCGGCACCGCGAAGACGACCTCGCGCGCCACATGCCCGCCACGGGCGAGCTCGGCGCGGAAGGCCTCGGCGACCACCGTGGCGTCCCATCCGAAGACCCCGCAGCCGAAGGCGCCGAGGATCAGCTTCTCGTGGCCGAGGTCGTCGGCGATGGCGAGCACGAGGCGGATGCGCTCGGCCAGGGCGCGGGCGAGGGCCTCCTCGTCGACGCGGTACTCCTCGCGGGCGCGGCGGGCGTTGGGCGCGGCGGCCACGATGACGTCGGCGTAGGCGTGGACCTTACCACGCGAGAAGCGGACGGCCGGCACCGCGAGGGCGCGGTTGCGGTAGAGCTCGCAGTTGATGTTGCGGCGGCGGTTCTCGCCATACCAGGCACGCTGGGTGGCGAGGACGTTGTAGAGGAAGGACTCCGCGCAGAGCGCCTCCTCCTGCGCCCAGGCGCCGCGGTCGTAGCCGCCACCGGGGCTCACGAAGGACGCGAAGTCGAGGACGGCGAGGTCGCAGAACTGGGCGCGCCCGCGGCCGCGGGCGATGATCGCCTCGACGCTGTCCTCGGCGACGACCGTCGCCGCGGGGAGGTCGGATGCCGCGGGAGCGGGCTCGACTGCTGGCTCGGATGCGGCCTCGGATTCGGGGGTCTCGGCGGGGGTGGCGCCGGCCTCCCCTACCGGCGCGGGCGCGGACTCGACGGGTGCGGGCGCGGGCTCGACGGCGGCCTTCGCCTTCACCTTCGGGATCCCGTCATACACCTTGATCCCGGCCACCGAGGCCTCGATCTCGCGGCCGAACCGCGCGGCCATGTCGGCGATGTGGCGCTCGGCCTCGCGCGTGCGCGCGTCGCGGCGACCTCCGTTCGAACCTCGGGTTCCGCCCGTGCGCCTGCGATCGTCAGCCATTGCTCCTCCTCAACTGGGGACCGGATGCGTCCGATGGTAGCACGGCCGCGGCCGGCGCGGGCGCGCGCTCAGCGGGCGGGAAGCGTCCGACGCACGAGATCCGCCATGAGGCGGGCGGCGGCGGGGGTGTCGTTCAGGCAGGGGACGTAGACGAACTCATGGGGGGCACCGTCCGCCGGGAACGCCGCGCGGGCCCGCTCGGCGAAGCCGCGCTCCACGTCGTAGAGGGTCTCCAGGCAGTCGATCGAGAAGCCCGGGCACACGAAGACGAGGTTGCCCTCGGTGCGTGCGGCGACGTCCTCGAGGAGGTCCGTCGTGAACGGCCCGTGCCAGAGTCGGCCGTCCGCAAACGGGGACTGGTAGGACACGCTCCAGCGCGCCGACGGCACGCCCAGGCGGTCCGCGAGCGCGGCGCAGGTGCGCGCGACCTGGTCGGGGTAGGTGTCCCCCGCCTCGACATCGGGATGCGGCACCGCGTGGAAGCTGAACATCAGGCGGTCGCGCGTGGGATCGAGCCCGGCGGCGCGGATGCCCGCGGCCACCGCGTCGAGGTAGGCCTCCTCGGCACCGTAGGACTCCACGGCATGGACGACGGGCTCCCAGCCGAGGGCCTCAAGGCTCGCACGGACCCGCGTGAGCACCGAACCCGTGGTCGACTTCGCGCTCTGCGGGTAGAGCGGGATCACGGCGAGCGAGGTGACGCCCGCATCCCGGAGCTCAGCGAGGGAGGAGGTGAGGCCCGGCTCGCCGTAGCTCATGGCCGCGCGGACAACAGGCGGGAACGAGGCGGTGTGCGGGGTGGGCCCATCTTCCAGCAGGCCCTCGACCTGGGCCGCGAGGGCGCGGGCGGTCGCGACGAGCGGCGAGCCGTCCTCGCGCCAGATGAGCCGGTACTTGGCGGCGGAGCGCTTCTTGCGCACCGGCAGGATGCATAGGTGCAGGATGAGCCACCAGGGGATGGCGGGGCAGGGCCGCACGCAGGGGTCCATGAGGAACTCGGCGAGGTAGGACTTGACGGCCGCGGGCTCGGGGGCAGACGGCGAGCCGGTGTTCACCAGCAGCGCACCGACGCGATCCCCCTGAACCATGCACCCTCCCTCGATAGCCGGCGGGCCATCTCGATCATCTGCCCGCCGTGCAGCGACAAGGTGAGATGATACCGCAGATCGCGCGGGACCGCCTACGCGATATGACCGAGGAAGTCGCGGGTGCGCTCCGAGCGCGGGTGGTCGAAGACCTCCTCGGGCGTCCCCTCCTCCACGATCACGCCGCCGTCCATGAACACCACCCGGTCGGCGACGTCGCGGGCGAAGCCCATCTCGTGCGTAACCACGATCATCGTCATCCCCTGGCGCGCGAGGTCGCGCATGACGCCGAGGACGTCGCGCACGAGCTCGGGGTCAAGGGCGCTCGTAGCCTCATCGAAGAGCATCACGCTCGGGTTCATCGCGAGAGCGCGGGCGATGGCGACGCGCTGCTGCTGTCCGCCGGAGAGCTGCGAGGGCATGAAGTCGATGCGGTCGGCGAGGCCCACCTTCTCGAGCTCGGCGACGGCGATGCGCTCGGCCTCGTCGCGGCTGCGCTTCAGGACCTTCTGCTGAGCGATCATGACGTTGCGCTTGACGGAGAGATGCGGGAAGAGGTTGAACTGCTGGAACACCATGCCGAGCCGTTGGCGGACGGCATTGATGTCCGTGCCCTTGGCGGTGATGTCGGTCCCCTCGAACAGGATCGCGCCCGCGCTCGGCTCCTCGAGCCGGTTGATGCAGCGGAGCATCGTCGACTTGCCCGAACCGGATGGTCCGAGGACCACCACGACCTCCCCGCGGTGGATGTCGAGGTCAACCCCGCGAAGGACCACGTTGTCGCCGTAGCTCTTCTCGAGCCCCTGGATGCTGACGATCGCCTCCGCGGGCGCCGCCTCGGTGCTGCTCATGCTCATGGCCCCTCCTACAGGCTCGAGATCTGATCGGGTGTGGCGCCGACGGCACCGGCGGACGACGCCTTGGCGGCGCGTGGGGCGCCGCCCCGCAGGCGCGCCTCAAGGCGGCCCACCACATGCGCGAGCGGCAGGGTCACCACGAGGTAGAACAGGGCGGCCACCACATAGGGCGTGATTGAGCCCGTGGTGGCGACGATCGTCTTCGCGTACATGACGATCTCCATGACGCCGACGGCCGCGAGGAGCGAGGTGTCCTTGTAGAGCAGGATGAACTCGCTCGTGAGGGTCGGGATGACGTTGCGGAAGGTCTGCGGGATGATGATCGAGACCATCGTCTGGACACCCGTCATACCGAGTGAGCGCGCGGCCTCGCCCTGGCCCGCGGGCACCGCCTGGATGCCGGCCCGGAAGATCTCGCAAAGGTAGGCGGCCGAGTTCATGGCCATGACGATGACGCCGAGGGGGTAGTTGTCGATGTTCAGGCCGGCGAGCGGCAGACCGAAGAAGGCGATGTAGATCTGCAGGAAGGCCGGTGTGCCGCGGATCAGGTTCACGTAGAGGCTCGCGAGGAGGCGGAGCAGGCGCGACTTCGAGATGCGCATGAGGGAGAGCAGGAACCCAAAGGGGATGGCGAGCGGGAAGGCGACCACCACGATCGCGAGCGCCATCAGGAAGCCCGAGAAGATCACGGGCAGGCTCGTGACCACGAGGAGCGGGTTCAGGAAGAGGCGGAGGAACCGGTTGGCGTTCCACGCCTCGACCCAGGGCTGGTCCTCGAGGTAGCTCTCGATCTGCTCGGGAAGCGAGGTCTCGCGCACCTGGATCTCGGGGAGCGCCGGTGCGTCCCTTGTGGAGCCGTCGGAGAGGTCATAGCTCGCCGTGACGCGCATGGCGCCGCCCGAGACCGGGAACTTGACGCCGTAGAGCTCGAAGCGCAGATAGGAGCCGGCGGGCGCGGGCTCGGGGAACGACACCGCGAGGCGCTCGCCTTCCTCCTCGTAGCTCGCCTTCACGAAGGTCCGGTCCATGAGGTCCGCTCCGGAGAGGATGGTCACGCGGGCGTCCTCGGTGGTGTAGGTGGTGCCCTCGGGCAGGGACAGGGTGAAACCCGCGACCTCCTCATCGGGGTCGGCCTGCACCTCCCAGGTGATGCGCGTGTCGACGCCGCCGACGACGTCGCTCCCCGATTCGGCGTTGGGTTGGGCGCTCAGCTTCTTGACCTCAAGGGCCGAGACGGGGCGCGGGAGGACGAGGGCGACCAGAGCGACGGCCGCGATGAGCACCAACCAGAGGGGGCGGCGTCGGGCGTTCGCCCTTGTCGCCGCGCGCGTCCCCGTTTCCCTGATCCATGCCGATGCGTTCACGTTCGCTCCCTTAGATCCCGCCCGCGAGGGGCGCTCGTTGACAGAAAGGCCGCCGGGCCCTGGGGTCCGGCGGCGCGTCGTGTCGGTGGCCTGCTACTTGATGTTGTACTGCTCCATGAGGGCGTCGATCGTGCCGTCGTCGGTGAGCTCCTTGATGGCTCCGTTGATGGCGTCCTTCAGGGCCGCGTTGTCCTTGCCGACGGCGATGGAGTACTCCTCGCCCGTGGAGACCTGCTTGATGACCTGCTCGTTATCGAAGCTCGACGCGACCATCTGGCCGGCGACGGAGCGGTTCGTGACGAGCGCTGTGGCCTGGCCGGCCTGGAGCGCGGAGAAGCAGTCGGTGGCGTTCTTGAAGGGGACGAGCGTGGCCTTGGGGAAGTTCTCCTTCGCGAATGCCTCGGCGGTGGATCCGGACTGAACGGCGATCTTGACGTCCGCGGCGTTGAGCTCGTCGGCGTAGTTGTCGGCCGTGATCTCGGTGTTGTCCTTCATCGTGACGACGGCCTGGTCGTCCATGTAATAGGAGTCGGTGAAGTCGACCTGATTTTTGCGCTCAGGGGTCACGGTGATGGAGGCGATGCCCACGTCGTACTTGGCACCAGAGGCCACGCCGGGGACGATCGAGTCGAAGTCGACGTTCTGGATGTCAACCGTGAGGCCGAGCTTCTCGGCGATCTTCGTGATGAGATCGAGGTCGAAGCCCTTGTAGGCATCATCCTCCATGTACTCGAAGGGCTCGTAGTCGGCGGAGGTGCCCACCGTAAGCTTGCCGTCGGCGACAAGGGTGTAGCTGCCCATGTCGGAGGCGGCGCCCGATCCGGCTGAGGATCCCGCCTGCGCGGACGATGCGGAACCGCCGCAGCCGGTGAGCGCGAGCGTGGCGACGACGGCGAGGCCCGCGATGCCCGCCCCGAGTTTCTTGAGATGCTTCATGTCTTCTCCTTCAATCTCGTGTTGCAAATATCCGAGTGGAATATAACTCGGTTGATTATGCTTATGAGTGGATTGAATTGCAAGGATTTCTTTATCAATGTTTCAGACTTGTATCGCTGTTGGCAACGTTCGATCGATTTCTGCCTCATTCGGACTATTGTGTGTTTCATTTTTGGATTTCGTTGGCTGAAGATGCAACATTTGTATCGCGCCTGCCTACTTGGCCGTATCAGGCTTTCCCACCCGCAGGCCTCCGCGCCCCGAGGGAAGGGGAATTCTCTCGCCAGCATCCTCTCAACCGGCAAATCTCGCCGGTTTGCTGAAGGTTTTGATACGACGCAAACAAACCTCGGCACTTTTCTGAAGGTTTTTTCGCCTATCAGAAGTAAAGGAGCCTCGGGCGCGAGAGAAACCGCAGGTTGGGCAGGCGACGGAATTCGTTCTACTTCAACATGCGCTTAAAACCTTCAGCAAAGTGCCGAGGTTTGGTCGGCTCCCGTGCAAGCCTTCAGCAAACCGGCGAGTTTTGCGCACGACTCGCTGCCGCGCCCAAGGGACGCGGCCGGGGCGACGGTCGCGCTACTCAGCCAAACCCCGCAGCAGCTCGATCTCGCGGGCGTATCCCGACAGATCGTCATGCGGGGTCTCGAGGATGAAGGGAAGGCCACGCAGGGCAGGGTGGGTCACGATGCGCTGGAACACCTCAAGGCCCCCGCCCAGCTCCTCGGATCCGAGGTGGCCCTCCCCGATCCGTGCATGCCGGTCCTTCGCGGCGCCGCAGGGGTTCTTCGAGTCGTTGATGTGGATCGCCCGCAGGCGATCCAGTCCGACGACGCGGTCGAACTCGGCGATGACGCCGTCCAGGTCATGGATGATGTCGTATCCGGCATCGTGGACATGGCAGGTGTCGAGGCAGACGCCGAGGCGATCGGCAAGGGCGGGAGATGCCACCGAGACGTGCCCGATAATGGCGGCGAGATCCTCGAAGCGGCCACCGACCTCGGTGCCCTTGCCCGCCATCGTCTCCAGGAGGACCGTCGTGCGCTGGCCCTCGAACATCACCTCGCACAGCGCCTCAGCGATGAGCTCAATGCCGAGCTCCAGGCCCTGCCCCACATGCGCCCCCGGATGGAAGTTGTAGTAGTTCCCCGGCAGCGACTCGAGGCGGCGCAGGTCCTCCGCCATCGCCTCACGCGCGAACTCGCGAGCGCGATCCTTGGCGGAGCAGGCGTTATAGGTGTAGGGCGCATGTGCCACGAGTGGGCCGAATCCCCGGGAGGAGAGCGTGGCGGCGAGACCCGCCACGTCATCGGGATCGAGGGCGCGGGCATTGCCTCCCCGCGGGTTCCGCGTGAAAAAGGCGAACGTATTTGCGTGGATAGAAAGCGCAGCCTCACCCATGGCGGTGTAGCCCTTGGCGGAGGAGAGGTGGCAGCCGATGGTGAGCATGGAGGCTCCTTCGGGTTCGGGTGTGCATTCACCCATACTACCCAAACGCAGGCGAGCGTCCCCCGAGTGGGGCAGCGGGTGACCCGGCGGCGCAGCGAACATGGTCGCGAGCGGCCCCGCGGGCGCGACGGGTGCGATCGCGCGCGGCCCCGCCCGCCCCCGCGGTCGGGGCCTCATTCCTCCGTGGGGCGACGGCGCAAGCGCTTGATCTCCGAGCGCTGGTGCTTGCCGGCGAGCCGGCGCTCGCGCGAGCCGCGGGTGGGCTTGGTGGCTCGCCGTGGCGTGGGCGGGACGGCGCGGCGCTCGAGGATCTCCCGCAGCTTGCGCAGAGCCCTCTGGCGGTTCTGCCACTGGCTGCGCGACTCGCGCGCCGTGACCGAGATCCCCGTGGGCCCGTGCGTGAGGCGCACGGCCGAATCCGTGGTGTTCACGCCCTGCCCGCCCGGACCCGAGGCGCGAAACACCTGCAGCTCGCAGTCGCGGGCGAGCTCGTCGAGGGTCAGCGCCGCGAAGGCAGCGTACTCCCGGTATGTCAGATGCTCTCTATCCATGGTCCCATCCTACCCCGAACGGGCCCGCCGCTCGGGCGCGCGGGCAGGCGCCGCAGCACGCAACGGGGCCTCCCAGGAGCGAGTCCCGGGAGGCCCCATGGCCCATGGCCCTTGGCCCATGCGAACCTTAGGCGTCCAGCAGCTTCTGGCGCTCCTTGTCGCGCGCGAGCAGCGGACCCAGGAACCGTCCGGTGTAGCTCGCCTCGCACTTCGCCACCTGCTCGGGGGTTCCCGACACGACCACCGTGCCGCCGCCGGACCCGCCCTCGGGGCCCATGTCGATCAGGCGGTCGGCGACCTTGATGACATCAAGGTTGTGCTCGATCACAAGCACGGTGTTCCCGGCATCGACGAGGCGCTGCAGCACATCGATCAGCTGGCGCACGTCATCGAAGTGCAGACCCGTGGTGGGCTCGTCCAGGATGTAGAAAGTCTTGCCCGTCTGCTTGCGGTGGAGCTCCTTGGCGAGCTTCACACGCTGCGCCTCGCCGCCGGAGAGCGTCGTGGCGGGCTGGCCCAGCCGCACGTATCCGAGACCGACGTCGAAGAGCGTCTGGAGCTTGCGCTTGATCTGGGGGATGCTCCCAAAGAAGCCGAGCGCCTCCGTGACGCTCATGTCGAGCACATCGGAGATGGACTTGCCGCGGTAGGTGACCTCCAGGGTCTCGCGGTTGTAGCGCTTACCGCCGCAGACCTCACAGGGCACGTAGAGATCGGGCAGGAAGTGCATCTCGATCTTGATCTGGCCATCGCCCTTGCAGGCCTCGCAGCGGCCGCCCGAGACATTGAAGGAGAAGCGGCCCGGCGAGTAGCCGCGCGCCTTCGACTCGGGGACGCTCGCGAAGAGCGCACGGAGATCGTCCCAGAGGCCGATGTAGGTGGCGGGGTTGGAGCGCGGGGTGCGCCCGATGGGAGACTGGTCGATGTCGATGACCTTGTCGATGCTTTCCAGGCCCTCGAGCTTCTTGTAGGCGCCCACGGGACGGCCCGAGCGGTGGATGGCGTTGGTGAGCGCCGGGGCGATGGTGTCGGTGACGAGGCTCGACTTGCCGGAACCCGACACGCCCGTGACCACCGTGAAGGTGCCGAACTCGATCTTGGCGGAGACGTTCTTCAGGTTGTTGCAGGAGGCGCCCGTGATCTTCAGGGCGCCGCGCCCGGGCTTGCGTCGCTTCTCGGGGACGCGGATCATCTGCCTGCCGGTGAGGTAGCGGCCCGTGAGGGAGTCGGGACAGGCCATGATCTCTGCGGGCGTGCCCGCGCAGACCACCTGGCCGCCGTGCTCGCCGGCCCCCGGGCCCATGTCGACCACGTAATCGGCCGCGCGGATGGTGTCCTCGTCGTGCTCGACGACAATGACCGTGTTGCCGATGTCGCGCAGGCGCTCGAGCGTGGCGATGAGGCGCTCGTTGTCGCGCTGGTGCAGGCCGATGGAGGGCTCGTCCAGCATGTAGAGGACGCCCATGAGGCCGGCGCCGATCTGCGTGGCGAGGCGGATGCGCTGCGCCTCGCCGCCCGAGAGCGTGGCGGAGGCGCGGTCGAGCGTGAGGTAGTCGAGGCCGACATCGACCAGGAAGCGCAGACGCTCGATGATCTCCTTCACGATGCGGCCGCCGATGAACTGCTGGCGCTCCGTGAGCTCGAGGCCCTCGAAGAACGCGAGGCCCTCGCGGCAAGAGAGGCAACAGACCTCGTAGATGGACTTGCCGCCCACCGTGACCGCAAGCATCTCCGGACGCAGGCGCGCCCCGTGGCAGGAGCCGCAGGGCTCCTCGCGGATGTACTTCTCGAGCTTGGCCTTGGTGCTCTCGTTCGTGCTCTCGATGAAGCGCTCGTAGAGAATGTTGCGCACCCCGGAGTACTTGGTGAACCAGTGGGTGTCGCGGCCGTCTTGCGTGTGGTAGTCGACGCGGATCTTCTTCTCGCCGAGGCCGTCGAGGAAGATGCGGCGCACGCGGGCCGGGAGATCCTTCCAGGGGGTGTCGGGGTCGACGCCCAGGTGCACACAGAGGGCGCGGAAGATCTGGGGGTAGTAGTTGGACTTGCCGAAGAAGCTGCCGAAGACGCCCTCGGTGACGGAGAGCTTCGGGTCCTCGATCAGGGCCTCGGCGTCCACGATCTTCTTGAAGCCCAGGCCGTCGCACTCGGGGCAGGCACCGTAGGGGGCGTTGAACGAGAAGTCACGGGGCTGGAGGTCGTCGATGGAGTGGCCGTGCTCGGGACAGGCGAGCGCGAGGGAGAACTGCAGGAGCTCGCCCTCGGTGCCCTCCGGCGCGTCGCGGCCGGGCAGGAGGTACACGGCCACGTTGCCGTGGGCGAGCTTGGTGGCCTGCTCCACGGACTCCGCGATGCGGCCCAGGCTGTCTTCGCGGATGACGATGCGGTCGACCACGACCTCGATGGTGTGCTTGAACTTCTTGTCGAGCTCGATCGGGTCGTCGAGCTGGCGCACCTCGCCGTCGATCCGCACGCGGGAGAAGCCCTCGCGGCGCAGATCCTCCAGGAGCTTGGTGAACTCTCCCTTGCGGCCCACGACCACGGGGGCGAGCATGAAGGCGCGCCGGCCCTCCCCCGCCTCGAGGATCTTGTCGGCCACCTGGTCGGTGGTCTGGCGCTCGATGACGCGGCCGCACTCCGGGCAGTGCGGGGTGCCCACGCGCGCGAAGAGCAGACGAAGGTAGTCGTAGATCTCCGTGACCGTGCCCACCGTGGAGCGCGGGTTCTTGGAGGTGGTCTTCTGGTCGATGGACACAGCCGGGGAGAGGCCGTCGATGGAATCGAGATCGGGCTTGTCCATCTGGCCCAGGAACTGGCGGGCGTAGCTCGAAAGCGACTCGACGTAGCGGCGCTGGCCCTCGGCGTAGATGGTGTCGAAGGCGAGCGAGCTCTTGCCCGAGCCCGAGAGGCCCGTGATGACGGAGAGCTTGCCGCGCGGGAGCGTGACGTCGACGTTTTGCAGGTTGTGCTCGCGGGCGCCGCGGATGATGACGGATGGTGACTCTGGCATGTGCTCGTTCTCCCCTATGGGCCGCATGGCCCCGTTTCCTTTGGTTGCCATGAGAGTCTACCCCATCGTGCGGACACATGTTCGTATGACGGCCGACCCTCACGGGAAGCCCAAGCCTTGTTCCCCTCCCGACCGCGCCTATACCGTGGCGGCCTCCAAGGCCTGTGACCTTACACAACGTTGACAATCGCCCTCCCATTGGAGGAAGCTAAGGCGATTGTGCTGCCATCGCCCGCTGGGCTTCTGTTGAAAAGGACATGTTATGCCCGAGTCCACCCCGACGTCGTACGCGTTCATCCCGCTCGTCGCGCTCGCCCTGCTCATCGCCTGCGTGGGGCTCGCCGTCTTTCTGACCCTGCGCGGGGCAGGGCGGCGCTCTCCCGAGGGCGGCCTCGGCGCCCATGCCGCCGACGCGGGCACCGGCGATGCCGTGAAGCCCGCAGCCGCCTGGAGGAGGCTCCGTCCCGGGATGTTCCTCTGGCCGCTGCCCTTCGCCGGGATCCTCATCTTTCTGAGCGTGTGGATCGGGCGCGGCCTCATCGACATCGAGGCGGAATGGATCGATCTCAGCCTGATCTCCGCCGGTATCGCGGCCCTCGGTGCGGTGACACTCCTGCGCGGGCCGGTGCTCAGCTGGATGGATTCCCTCCGGCTCCCATCGCGCCTGGTCGTCGAGGTCTCCCGTGACGTGATCATCCTCGCGGCGGTCGCACTCATCGGTGCCTGGGTCATCGAGCTCCCCTGGAATGAGTCGCTTGGCAACATCCCGATCTACGCGTACCACCTCTCCCTGTTCGTTATCGGCTCTGTGCTGGTTACCGCCTATTTCCTCAGCCAACGCACCGGCATCCTCTGCTGCCTCGCTCCCGTCGCATGCCTCGGCTTCGGTATCGCCCAGTACTTCGTCATCAAATACAAGGGTGCGGCGATCCTCCCCAGCGACCTGCTCGCCGCCGACACGGCGGCTGAGGTTGGCAGCAGCTATGTCTTCATGCTCACCGAGCCGATCCTCCAAGGAATCCTCGCCACGACGGTCTCCTTGAGCCTGCTCTCATTCGTCCAACCGAGCCGGTTCCGCGGCAAACCGCTCTACGTCGGCGCGAACATCGGGGTGAATCTCGCCCTCGCCGCGCTCGCCGCCTTCGGGATCCAGCACACCTACGCCAGCGTGAGCCTCGAGGGGGATCTCGGCATCTCCTATAACCGCTGGCAGCCGATTACGACCTACCAGAGCATCGGCTTCATCCCCTCTTTCCTCTCCGTCTTGCAGGATCTCGCGATTCCCGTCCCCGATGATTACAGCGATGCGCAGGCTGAGGAACTCGAGGACACCTACACCGCCTCCTTTGATGCCGGCGAGGGCGCGAGCGAGGGACGTCAGGCCGCCGTCACGCAGTTCAACGAGACCAAGCCCGCCGTCATCACGATCATGAACGAATCCTTCTCAGACCTCTCCATCTATGACGCCGTTCGCGAGGCCGGCTACACGGGACCTGCGTTCTACAACAGCGTCTCCGACGCCCTCGTTCGCGGACGCCTCATGACTTCCGTTGCGGGAGGATGGACCGCCAACACCGAGTTCGAGTTCCTGACGGGCAACTCATCCGCCTTCATAGGGCCGGGAAAGGTTCATTACCAGCTCTATCAGCTCTCCGGTATCGACAGCCTGCCGAAGCAGTTCAAGGAACTCGGATACGACACCACGGCGATCCACCCCCAAAACCCCAACAACTATCACCGTGCGAGCATCTACCGCGATATGGGATTCGACACCTTCCTGTACGATAAGGACTTCGAGGGGGCGTCGACCTATCACAACTGGGTCTCCGACAGGGCCACCTACGAGAAGATCCTCGATCGACTGCGCGAGGACCCTGATCCCCAGTTCTTCTTCGATCTCACCATGCAAAATCATGGCGGCTACGCACCCGGCACCGTTCCCGAGGAGGACCTCCCCGGAATCAGGCCTGCGGGGATCGACGACGAGACACTGCTCGGCGAGCTCAACTCCTACCTCGCCTGCATCAACGAGTCCGACGAGGCGCTCGCCTGGTTCTTTAGCGAGCTGCAGAACATCGGCCGACCGGTGATCGTCGTCTTCTTCGGGGATCATCAGCCAACCGTTGGATCAGGCCTGAACGACGCCCTGTACCCCAACGAGGGGAACGAACTCGAGCACGTTCAGCGCAACTATCAGACGACCTACCTCGTTTGGGCGAACTACGACGTGGCCGGGCGCGATCAGGTGAGCTGGAACACCGAGACCGGGGCGAACGCGCTCGCGGCCCTCACCCTCGACCTCGCCGGCGCCCCGCTCACCGACCGCCAGAAGTCGACGCTCGCCTCACGCGACCAGGTGACCTCGGTGAACCTCAACGGCTATCTCGGTGCCGACGGGCTCCGTTACGCGCTCGATGCCGAGAGCCCGTTCAGGCAGACCATCGACAGCCTGCAGCGCATCCAGTACCTGGAGTTCGCGCGGAAGCTGCGCTAGGCGAGCGCGAGCATCGAAGGCGATCGGGGCCCCGGGCGACACCGTCCGGGGCCCCGCGTTTAGCGCCCCTCCACGATCGCCGTGGCCACGCGGATGCCATCGGTCGCCGCGGACATGATGCCGCCGGCATAGCCCGCCCCCTCGCCGCAGGGGTAGAGGCCAGGCGCGCCCACCGAGACGCAGGTGCGGTCGCGCACGACCGTGACGGGCGAGCTCGAGCGAGACTCCACGCCCGTGAGCACGGCATCCTCCGCCTCGAAGGCGCGGAGTCGGCGTGCGAGGAGCGGGATCCCGCGGCGCATGGCGTCGGCGACATGAGAGGGCAGCGTCTCGTCGATGCGCCCCCACGCGACGCCGCGCGGGTAGGTGGGCGCGACCGATCCGGCGCCGGCGCTCGCCCGGTCCGCGAGGAAGTCTCCCACCAGCTGCGCGGGTGCCCGGTACGCCCCGCCGCCGAGTTCGAAGGCCCGCCGCTCGCAGGCGCGCTGGAGGTCGACGCCCGCGAGAATGTCATCGCCCGGGAGGTCGGTGGGGTTCACGTTCACGAGCAGCGCCGCGTTCGCGTTCTCCCCCGCCCGCGCATGGAGGCTCGCGCCGTTGGTGACCGCGCCGCCCGGCTCGCTCGCAGCTGCAACTACCTCGCCGCCGGGACACATGCAGAAGGTGAAGAGCGAACGGTCCGCATCCGTGTGCGCGACGAGCTTGTAGGGCGCGGCGCCGAGGGCCGGGTGCCCCGCCGCGGGGCCGTACTGGGCGCGGTCGACCTCGGATTGCAGGTGCTCCACGCGGGCGCCCATCGCGAAGGTCTTGCGCGCGAGCTCGATGCCGCGGCGCTTGAGGAGGACGAACACGTCACGCGCCGAGTGGCCGCAGGCGAGCACGAGGTCGCGGCAGGCGATGAGCTCTTCGGGGTCGGCGCCCTCCTGGACGCGGATGCCGTTGACGGCGCCCGCGGCGTCCCGCTCGATGTCCGTGAGCCGGCAACGGAAGCGGACCTCCCCACCGAGTTCGCGAATGCGGCTGACGATATGGGTGACGACCGCGGGGAGGATGTCGGAGCCCACATGCGGCTTGGCATCCCAGAGGATCTCGCGCGGTGCGCCCGCCGCCACGAGGGTCTCGAGGATGAGGCGGTGCGCGGGGTTCTTCGTTCCCGTGGTGAGCTTGCCGTCGGAGAAGGTGCCGGCGCCGCCGAGGCCGAACTGGATGTTGCTCTCGGGATCGAGCTCCCCGGTGGCGTTGAAGCGCTCGACCGCCGCCGTGCGGCGCCGGGCATCGTCCCCGCGCTCGATGAGCAGGGGCTCGAGGCCCGCCTCGGCGAGGGCGAGGGCGGCGAAGAGGCCCGCGCACCCTGCGCCGACGACGACCGGCGAGCGGCGCGGGGAGGCGGCGCGGGCGCGGGGCCAGGCGGGGACCTCGGGTTCGAGCGCGCGCACGCGACGGGCGTCACGCGAGGAGACGGAGGCGAGGGCGCGGCGCTCGGCGGCGGGGTCCGCGAGCCCGATGCGGACGGCGGCGGTGAGGTGCACGTCTGCCTTCTTGCGCGCGTCGATCGACACGCGGTGCAGCTCGGTCTGGGCGATCCGGGCCTCACGAACCCCGAGGACGCGAGCCGCCCCGCGACGGGCCGCCGCCGCGAGCGCCTCCTCCGAGCCCGCCTTCCCCAAGGGGATCCTGATGTCCGAGACCTCGATCACGCGCGTCTCCCTCCCGTTCGCCGGAGCTGTACCGCATGCGGTGCATGCCGCGGCCGCCCGTCTCGCTTCGGGGCGACGCTGCGAGCACCGCTGCATTCATATCCCGTATTCTCACAGTTTTGGACACGTTCAGCCCGAGTTTTGTGAGAAAACGGGAAATGAATGAGCGCGAGATAGCCGCAATGACCGCAGCACCCGTCAGGGATCGCCCGCAAGTGCGGCGGGGCGGATCAGGGGGAGATCGCGCAGACGCCCTGTGGCGCGAAGCCATGACCCCCACCATTCGCGCGACGCATCCTCGCTCCGCGGAACGCCGGCTGCCTCAAGGAGCTTGATGAACCGCGCGGGGACAAGCAGATCGGCAAAAGCGTAGCGGAGCACAGGGTACCCGAGCAGCGTCAGACGGGACTCGCGCCGGCGCTCATCAAGAACGGTGCCCAACGTCGACCCACCTTGCATCATCCCGGGGTTCCGGTACTTTTCCTTGCCGTCGAGCTCGCCGATCATCCCACCGCCATGCGGAAGACGCCAAAACTGATCAACCCGGAACCGATGGGATGGGTCGACGGGGTCCGCAAACTCGACCTGCAGGTCGGGAAGCATGAAACCCTCCTCGATCATGAGCGCGCGGGCAAACGACTCACCGCCGTTCTCGGCGCGCGCATCCGCGTGGGATGCGATGAGCAAGGCGCGCTGTATGCCGTGTCGGCGGCATCCGCGTCGATTCAGGTGGCTCATCATATCCTGTGCACTCACCCCGGTATGCCGGAGCGCTGCATCCGCGACAGCAAGGCCCATCGGGAACGAAGCGCCGCGCAGGCAGTCGCTGACGCACATCCACAGCGGGGCGACCCGGCACCCCTCGATCACCTCAGATGCGGCCTCAGCCCTTCTGGTGAACCTGAGGCAGGGACCCTCGTGTGGCACCGAGCCTCTTTCGATGATCGCCCTCAAGGGGAAGTTGAGCCCGTGCGGTACGTCCATCCCATGGGCAAGCGCCCCCGCCGCTCCCGTGAAGATCCACGTCGGGTGTCTCTCGAGGCATGAGCGCATGAGATGGAGCGCGCGTTGTGAAGGCGACAGGCCATCCCAGAACGGCCTCCGCGCGAACAGGGACGGTATCGGGTTGACGTATTCCCCTTTCAGCGTCGCCCTCTGCGAAGCCATGCGGTCAGACCTCGTCCTGGGAATGATCAGGCGCCCCGCGCACTCAGCACGGGCAGCCTGCTGCGCCAGCCTCCTCATCGCCTTTCCTCCCATACGGCTCCCTCCGTCTCAGGTGGGACGCCAATGTAGCGGGAGGACATTTCATATGCAAGTTCGTCACTTTCATCACCTGCGCAAACAGCGGAAAAGTATTGCCGCGACGCTCCCCTTGAGCGTTCTTTTCAAATATCCTCCCCCGAATCTGACAAGGCTGCGTTGCCAGAGGTTTGCGTCGCGTGATGGGGCGATGAGGAGGCACGGCGTGGAAGCACGTCCCAGAGAACGATCAGGGGTGCGGTCGTGTTCACACATCGAGCGAATCCGATGACCGTATTCTCACAAATATAGAGGGTTCATAATTTTACAAATGTGAGAACACAGTCATTCAGTGAAATGCGCTGCTGCGGAGCCCGGCTCCAGGGCCCACGCGGCGGCGGAGGAGCCGGCGGCGAGACCCGTCGTCCAGGCCCAAGCGAGGTTGAAGCCCCCGCAGTCGGCATCCATGTCGAGGGCCTCCCCGCACACGTAAAGCGCCTCGCCCACGGCGAGGGTGGCCGCGTCCACCGCATCGAGCGGGATTCCCCCGCGACGCACCTGGGCCTGGGCCCGCTCGGTGAGGCCGGAGACCGCGAGCGGGATCCCGTGGCACGCGCGCTCGACGGACTCGAGCGTCCCCGTCGCCAGCTCGAGGACCAGCTCGGCGAGCGGTCGGGCGAGGAGGCCGTCGAACCAGGAGGAGCGGGGGCTCGCGCTCGCGATCGGCCCGAACCTCCCCTCGCGTCGACGCAGATGGTCGAGAAGGGCGGCGGGATCGAGGGGCGGCAGCAGATCGAGCTCGACCACATCGCCCGGCTGCACCCGGCGCGAGAGGTCGAAGGACACGATCCCCGAGATGCCGTAGGCGCGCAGCAGCACCTCGCCCTCCTCGCGAACGATGCGATCGCCGTCGCGGACGAGCGTGAGCGCGCCCTCGACGCGCACGCCGTCAAGGCGCGCCAGAGCGCCGGACCCGAGGCCCGCGACCTCGCAGGCGATCGGGCAGAGCACCGGCTCCTCGTCCTCGTGCGGCAGGTCGAACAGGCGGCAGACGTCCGCCGAGGCCCCGCCCGGGGCGAGCACCACCGTCCGCGCGCGAAGATCGCGCGAGACTCGTGCCGCTCCGGCGAGCGCACGGCGGGCGCGGCGGGCGTCCCCCTCGAAACGGACGGGGCGCGCGGGAACGGACACCGTGAGCTCCCAACCATCCCCCGCCCGAGTGGCCGACACGGCCTCCGCGCCGCAACGGACCTCCACGCCCCGGCGCGCCGCCTCGGCAAGCAGGGCGTCGCGCACGCTCGCAGCCCGGCGCGTCACCGGGTAGAGCCGGCCCTCCACCGCGCAGGTGACGATCCCAAGCGAATCGAAGAACGCGCCGAGCGTCCGCTCCGGTGCGTCACCGAACACGCGGCGGGCCCAGGCCGGATCCCGGTAGCGCGCGGGATCGAGCCGCTCGTTCGAGATGTTGCAGCGCCCGTTTCCGGTGGAGAGGATCGGCAGCCCCGCCGCCGCATCGCGCTCGAGCACGAGCGTCCGGGCCCCGGCCCGCGCCGCGGCGACGGCGGCCGCGAGCCCCGAGGCTCCCCCGCCGATCACGATGACGTCGAACTCCCCGGTGCGCTCGCCCATACCCGCCCCTCTCAGTGAACGGGCGGCCACCGGAAGGCGACCGCCCGTGTTCCCGACACCCATAGCGTACCTGACGCACGCGCCCGGCAGCGCGTGAACGCTCCCGGGCCGCAAACGACCCTACTCCGCGCCCTCGCTCTCGCGCGGGGCCACCGCCGCCACGGCCGCGACCGCATCGGGCAGGAAGCCCGTGGGCAGCGCCTCCTCGAAGGTGCCCGTGTCCGCCGCGTGCGCGAGCACCGGGTCGATCGGCAGGCGGCCGAGGACCCGAAGCTCATGCTCGGAGGCCACGGCATCGAGCTTGCTCTCGCCGAAGACCTCGATCTTCTTGCCGCAATCCGGGCAGGTCACATAACTCATGTTCTCCACCACGCCGAGGATCGGCACGCTCATCTTCTCGGCCATGTTCACGCCCTTGGCCACGATCATGCTGACGAGGTCCTGGGGACTCGTGACAATCACGATGCCGTCGACCGGCAGGGACTGGAAGACCGTGAGCGCCACGTCACCCGTCCCCGGGGGCATATCGACGAGCAGGTAGTCGAGCGGACCCCAGCTCGTGCCCGACCAGAACTGGCGGATGGCGCCGGCGATCATCGGCGCGCGCCAGAGGACCGGGTCGGTCTCGTTCGCGAGCATGAGGTTGCTTGACATGACCTTGACCCCGCGCTCGGACACCTCGGGAAGCAACAGGTTGCCGATACCGCCCACGCGCCGCCCGCTCATTCCGAACATCTTCGGGATCGACGGGCCCGTGATGTCCGCGTCGAGGATGCCGACCTTGCTGCCCTGGCGCGAGAGCTCCGTGGCGAGCGCCCCCGTGACGAGCGACTTGCCCACGCCGCCCTTTCCCGAGAGCACCGCGATCACGCGCTTCACCTCGGACAGCTTGTTCTCCTCAAATTGCTCGACCGAGGCCTTCGCCCCGGGAACCGCATGCTCGCACCCCATGGCACGTCCTTTCTCTGCTCGCGCGGGCACACCGCCCACGTCGATGTGCCATTGTACCCACAACGAAACGGGCCGCCCCGAGGACGGCCCGATACCGGATGAATCACTATAACCCCGCGCAGGGCGGGCGGCCTCAGGCCGCGGAGGCCGCCTTCGCGGCGCGGCGACCGGCGAGGTAGCGGGCCGGGGCCTTGATGGAATCCTCGATGGAGCCCGTGCCCGAGAGCGCGACGGCACCGTAGGCGAAGCCGAAGCCCGCCAGGTAGAGCGTCAGGGAGGAGAGGCCCTGGGCGGCCGCGTGGCCCGCGAAGTCCATGATGTTCACGAACGAGACGATCCACGTGGCGGCGGCGAGCGCGAGCGCGATGAGCCAGTGGCCGCGGCCCGTGCGCTCCATCTCGAAGGAGATGAACATCACATAGAACGAGAGGAAGATGCCGATGAAGGCGAAGGTCTGGGAGAAGACGCGGATGTCGTAGGGGAAGAACAGCTCCCAGAAGCCCGCGACGAACATGATGGCCGCGAGCGCCGGCTCCGTCCAGCTGAGCACCCAGCCGGAGGTGGAGGCGAAGGAGGCGATGATGCCGACGGCGCCGAGGAAGATGCCGATCCAGGGCAGCTGCGCGAGGATCCCGGGCAGCCCCTCCTCGGGCGTGATCATGAACGTGCCCTCCCCGCCCGTGGCCGGGGTGACGTAAATGTACGCCGCGTACAGGACGCAGAACGCCGCCATGATGACCAGGTTCCACTTCACGCGGCCGAGCTTGCCCAACAGTTCCCTCATGGCGAATCGTCCCTCCACTCTCGCGCGGCCCCGGTGGCGGCGCATCCTCTTGATTCCCCAGTATAGCAGCCTCGACGGGCCGCCATGCAACGCGCCGGATAAACCTGCGTCCGCAGGCGCAGATTCGCCGGGCGCGGCCTGCGGCCAGCGGGCCCCGGGGGCGGCGCGCCCCAACCTCAAACCGTGCCCGGCGCGCCTAGTGCTTCATATGCGGCGTGAACCCCCGGCGCTGGCGCTGGCCGGCGAAGGCCGAGCCCTTCCGCGCGTCGCGCTTGAGTGCGGCGATGACCTCGTCCTCCGAGGACCCCTGCGAGAGCGCGCGCAGGTGCACCACGGCGTCGCGCAGGCGCGCGGCCTCCTCGAAGTCCATGGCCTCGGAGGCGGAGCGCATGTCGTCCTCCATCTGCATGATGATGCGCTCGAGCTCCTCGGCCGGCAGCTCCGCGAGCTCCTCGGCGAGCCGCTGGCCGTCCGATGCGCCCACCTCGGGCGCGCCCTCGGCGCCCTCCCCCTCCGCGGGCGTGAAGAAGGCGCCGTGGCCCAGGCTGTCGCCGCGGGAGCGGTCGCGCTTCCCCACCGTCTCGGTGGCCTCGGCGATGAAGCTCGAGATGTCGTTGATGGCCTTGCGGACCGTCGTGGGCTGGATCCCGTGCTCCTCGTTGAAGGCCTCCTGGATGGAGCGGCGGCGCGCCGTCTCGTCGATCGCCTCGCGCATGGAGTCGGTGATGGTGTCCGCGTACATGATGACCTGGCCCTCGGCGTTGCGCGCCGCGCGGCCGATCGTCTGGATGAGGGAGCGGCGGTTGCGGAGGAACCCCTCTTTGTCGGCGTCGAGGATCGCCACGAGCGACACCTCGGGGAGATCGAGCCCCTCGCGCAGGAGGTTGATGCCCACGAGCACGTCGATCTTGCCGCGGCGCAGATCGCGCAGGATCTCGACGCGGTCCATCGTGGCGGTGTCGGAGTGCATGTAGTTGACCTTGATGCCGGCGTCGAGCAGGTGGTCGGTGAGGTCCTCGGCCATGCGCTTCGTGAGGGTGGTCACGAGCACGCGCTCGTGCCTGGCCGTGCGCTCGCGGACCTCGTCCAGGAGGTCGTCGATCTGGCCGCGCACGGGACGGACGTCGATCTTCGGGTCAAGGAGGCCCGTGGGGCGGATGATCTGCTCCACGTCCTTCTGGGAGACGCGCATCTCGTAGTCGCCCGGCGTGGCGCTCACGTAGATGAACTGCGGAATCCGGGCCTCGAACTCATCGAAGCGCAGCGGGCGGTTGTCGAGCGCCGAGGGCAGGCGGAACCCGTGCTCCACGAGCGTCACCTTGCGCGAGCGGTCGCCCTCGTGCATGCCGCGGATCTGCGGCACCGTGACGTGGCTCTCGTCGATGATGCAGAGCATGTCCTTGGGGAAGTAGTCGATAAGGGTGAAGGGAGGCTCGCCCGGGCGGCGGCCGTCGAGGTGGCGCGAGTAGTTCTCGATGCCGTTGCAGAAGCCCATCGTCTCCAGGAGCTCGAGGTCGTAGTCGGTGCGCTGCTGCAGGCGCTGGGCCTCGAGGAGCTTGTCGCTCGCGCGGAGCTCCGCCACGCGCCCCTCGAGCTCCTGCTCGATGGTCTTGAGCGCGGCCGTGACTTTGGGCTTCTCCGTCACGTAATGGGAGGCCGGCCACACCGGGATCGCGTCGTACTCGCGGGTGATCTCACCGGTGACCTCGTCGATCTCGGCGATGAGCTCAACCTCGTCGCCGAAGAACTCGAAGCGGAGCGGGTGCTCGGCATACGGGGGGAAGACGTCCACCACGTCGCCGCGCACGCGGAAGGTGCCGCGCGAGAGCTCGTAGTCATTGCGGTCGTATTGGATGTCGATGAGGGTGTGTATGAAGTCGTCGCGCTCGAGCGGGATCTTCTTATCGACGTTGGGCGCGAGGCCCGCGTAGTCCTCGGGGCTGCCGATGCCGTAGATGCACGAGACCGAGGCCACCACGATCACGTCGCGCCGGGAGAGGAGGCTCGCCGTGGCCTGGTGGCGCAGCATCTCCACCTCCTCGTTGATGGAGGCGTCCTTCTCGATGTAGGTGTCTGACTGCGGCACGTAGGCCTCGGGCTGGTAGTAATCGTAGTAGGAGACGAAGTACACCACCGCGTTGTTGGGGAAGAACTCCTTGAGCTCGCTCGCGAGCTGGGCCGCGAGGGTCTTGTTGGGGGCCATGACGAGGGTGGGCTTCCCGAGCGCCTCGATGGTCTTGGCCATCGTGAAGGTCTTGCCCGAACCGGTCACACCGAGGAGGACCTGGTAGCGATCCCCGTCCCGCACGCCCTGAACGAGGGCGTCGATGGCCTCGGGTTGGTCGCCCGCGGGCTGGTAGGGCGAGACGACCTCGAAGGCCGCCGGGGCGCCCGCCTGGCCGAACCTCCTGAGCTCGCCGCCGACGCGCTCAACCTCGAAATGCTCCATGGCCCGCCCTCCCCGCCTCGGATTCCGTGCCCTTCATCGTACACATGTTCCCCCCAAGGAGTCAACGGCCGCGCGCTACGAGAACGCCGTGGGGTAGATCTGCCGGTAGCGGTCGTGCGCGTTGTTGACGCGCACGAGGTAGGCCTGGGTCTCGGGGAAGGTGATGGCGTTGTGGAGGGCCGTGTCCTCCTGTGCCCAGTCATCGACGTTGCCCATGCCGGCGTTGTAGGCCGCGATGGCCCGGTCCGTCGCCCCGTTGAAGTAGGAGCTCAGATACGACAGGTAGGCGCAGCCGAACTCGATGTTGGTCGCCGGGTCCTCGAGGTCGTCGGCCGAGTACGCGTCGCCGTCGACCAGGCCCTTCGTGACCATGTCCTGGGCCGTCTCGGGCATGAGCTGCATGAGGCCGCGGGCGCCGCGGCTCGAGAGGGCGTTCGGGTCCCAGCTCGACTCGGTGCGGATCACGGCGGCCACGAGGTAGGGGTCGACGTTGTGACGTGCGGCCGACGCGGTGATCTCGCTCTCGTAGCGGAGCGGGTAGATGGCTGTGAACAGCAGTCCGGGCGCGTAGGCGTAGGCGGCCGCGGCGAGGCCCATCACGAGGACGGCCGCGAGCGGGAGCACCCGGTACCAGGCGAGGAAGCGCACGCGGCGGACGGTGCGCGGCGAGCCCGCGCGGGCGCGCCTAGCCACGGGGCCCTCCCGTGCGATCCGGGCCAAGGTCGATCCCGAGGCCGGCGGCCACGCGGTCGAGCTCGGTGAAGAGGTCGTCCGCGGCGGCGGTGTTGTCGATCACGACATCGGCGAGGGTGGCGAGCTCCTCCTCGGTGGGCTGCACGGCCGCGCGGCGGTCGAAGTCGGCGGGCGCCATGCCGCGCGCGAGGGCGCGCTCCCGGCGCACCTCCAGGGGGGCCGCGATCGCGACCACGGCGTCGGCGAGGCCGAAGGCGTCCTCGAAGCCCCGCGGGGCCGAGACCTCGACCACCGTGCAGGGCGCCGCGGGCAGGGAGGCCGCACACCCCACCCCGGGCACGAGCATATCGGCGAGGCGGCCTCTCAGGATGGGATGGACGAGCGCGTTCAGCCGCTCGATGTCCGCAGGCGAGGCGAACGCGCGGCGGGCGAGGGCCTCACGGATGAGGCCCCCCTCCCCGTCGAGCACGTCCTCGCCGAACTCCTCGGCGATCTCCCGCACGAGGCGCGTCCCCGGCTGGTAGAGGGAGAGCGCGAGCTCGTCCAGGTCGATGCGGCGGGCGCCCCGCGCCTCGAGATGGCGGGCGGCGGCCGACTTCCCCGACGCGATGTTGCCTATGATGAAGATCGTTTTCATAAGTGTCCATTCTCACGGAGGGCGCGCCGCCCCGCAAGCGTGCGCGAGCGTCTCCGCCTATACACCACGGGCGCAGGCGGCACACGGGGCCCGGCGGCTCGCGGGCGGCGGCGGGTCGCGCCGGGGGGGGCGGGCCGCCTACCGGCGCTCGGCGACGGCGAGCGGGCGGATGAGGGCGATGAGGCAGCACGCGAGCGATCCGGCCCCGATGGCGGCGCCGACCGCGCCCACGTGCCCGATCCCCCAGGCCGTGACGACCGCGCCGCCGAGCGCCGTCCCCGACCCGATCCCGAGATTGAAGATCCCCGAGAAGATCGACATGGCGACGGAGGAGGTGTCGGCATCCGTCGCACGGATCACCTCGGCCTGGAAGGCGATGTTGAAAACCGTGCCGCACATGCCCCAGAGCACGCAGACAGCCACGACGAGGGCGAGCACGGGCGCCGCCGGGGCGAGGAGGGCGAGGGAGGCGGCCACGCCCGCAATCGAGGCGGCCATGAACGGGAAGCGGTGGCGATCGTAGAAGCGGGTGAAGAGCGCGCTGCCGATGAGCCCCGCCACGCCGAAGACCGTGAGCGCCCCGGTGATGGCCGCGGCCTCGATACCGCCCACCTGGGCGAGGAAGGGCTCTATGTAGCTGTAGCCGGTGTAGTAGGCCGTGGCGAACAGGAGCGTCACGGCGTAGATGGCAACAAGCCGGCGGTTCCTGACGAGCTGGGGGAGCTGCCCCAGGCGGAAGGGCTCGCCGGCGGGCATCGGCGGCAGGCAGAGCGCCTGGTAGATGACGACGCCCACGGAGACGGCGCCCACCAGCATGAAGGTCATGCGCCAGCCCACGATGAGGCCGATGGCGCGGCCGAGCGGCAGCCCGAAGATCATCGCGACCGAGGTGCCCGTGGCCACCATCGAGAGGCCGAGCGCGGCATGGCGCGCCCCGGCGAGGCGCGTGGCCATGACGGCGGCGATGGACCAGAAGATCGCGTGCGCCGAGGCCACCACGAGGCGCGCGAGGACGAGGACGGCGTAGCTCGGGGCGGCGGCCGAAAGGAACTGCCCCGCCGCGAACACCGCGAGGACGACGAGCATGAGGCGGCGGAACTCGAGGCGGGAGCCCACGATCATGAGCGGGAGCGAAAGGACCATGACACCCCAGGCGTAGACGCTGATCATCACGCCCGTGGACGCCTCGTTCAGCCCGAAGGTGGCGCCGATGTCCGTGAGCAGGCCGATCGGCATGAACTCCGAGGTGTTGAAGATGAAGGCCGAGAGCGTGAGCCCGATGAGGGGCAGCCACCGCCCCAGCCCCATGCGATCCCCGTCACGTGCCGTCATGCGCCCTCCTCCATCGTCTGAATCGGTTGGCGATTATACCGCCGGCCCCCGACCGCGCGGCCATCCCCCGCCGATTCGCACGACGTTCATCTGATCCGAACGTCTGTTTGCTTCGATGCTATACTGGTGGGTCGAGACCTCGATGCCGGGAGGAGGATGGCATGGCCGACGACCGCTCGTTCGCGCGGCGCCTCATCGACACCCTCATGAGGAGCGACCGCGTCCGCGAGAGCTCGCATTTCTCCGAGCGCATCGCAAGCGGCGAGCCGATCCTCACGACGGGCCGCCAGATGGCGGGCTACCTGCCCGATCGATACCGCGAGATGCGGGCGATCTCCCGGTTCCAGATGGGCGCGGACGGCCTCGGGCGCTGGCTGCCCGAGGCCGAGCACTTCTACCGCCAGGCCCGCTTCATGGCCGACTGGGAGGACGACTGCCCCTACACCGGCACCTTCAAGAGCTACTACCCCACCTACGACGCCATGAGCGACCGTCAGCTCCGCGGCTATTTCACCTGGCGCACGCGGGTGCGGGCGGGCGAGGTCGAGGAGACCTCGACCTCGTTCGCCTTCGTCTACCTCTACGAGCTGCTCTCGGGCGTGGGCGTCGTCAGCGCCGAGGAGGGCTTCTGGCGCCTCAGGGGATTCTGGCGGGCGTGGCAGACCATCTCCGACGACCTCGACCGCCATCTGCCGGTCTGGCTCATCGACTACTGCGTCTACCACGGGCTCGACCCGGCGCTCATCGCCGACCTCGCGCCCGTCGCGCACGAGCGCGCCCTCGCGGAGCTGATCCGCGCGACCGACGAGGCGGTGGCGTCCCTGCCCCCGCTCTCCGGCCGCCGCGGCGGGGCGGGCGTCCCCCCGCTCGGAGACGAACTCGAGGAGCGGCTCTTCCACGCGATCGACGCGCTCTCGAGCTACCGCGTCGCGCGGAGCCGGCTCGCCGCCGAGCACGGGCGCGACCTGCGGCACGTGGCCTGCGCCATCTACCTCCGACTCTTCGAGCACTACCGGTCCAGGCGCAAGCTCGGCCTCATCGAGAGCGCGTTCGGCCAGATCACGGAGCTCCCCTACACGATGTTCGCCTCGGCGATGTTCTTCGATCCCGCCCTCCACGAGGACGCCGTCTACGAGGTGTCGCCGCTCAGGCGGTACCGTTGCGCGGGCGGCCTCTGGACCTGCGCGCGCATGCACGGCAAGGCCGAGCGCTCCAGTGAGATCGGGCGCGCCATGCGAGCCGCCGACCAGCGCCTCCGGGCGGCCCTGGGCTTCGCCCACCCCCTCAAGGAGGACGAGGGTCTGCCGAAGTACCTCGGCAAGATCATCGACGCCGAGGTGGCGGCCCATCTCGCCTGGGTCGAGGCGCACCGGCCCGTCGAGCTCGACATCGACCTGAGCAGGCTCTCCGGCATCAGGAGCGCCGCGGCCGAGACCCGCGAGGCCCTGCTCATCGATGAGGAGCGCGAGGAGGGAGCCCCGGGCGCGGGGGATACGGAGGCGTCGGGGGCGGGCGGCGCTGCCGCCGCGCCCGCTCGCCCGGATGCGCTACCCGAGGACACGACGGCAGATGCGCGCGTGGAGGGCTCGGCGGCCGTGCGGTACGGCGAGAACACGGACGGCGCGGCCCGCGAGGCGGCATGCGGCGCCGATGCGGAATCCGCCGGGAGCACGCCGCCCGCCCCGGCCGCAACGCCCGCGCAGACCTCTATCCCCCCGTCCGCAGACGGCGGCGCGAACGGCCCCCTCCCCCATTCCCTCGCCGCCTACCTGCGCGCGCTGCTCACCGGCGACGCACCCGGCGCGGCGGCCGCGCTCGAGGGGGCCCGGCTCACCGAGGACCTCGCCGTCGATGCCGTCAACGAGGCGCTCTTCGACCTCATCGGCGACACCGCCCTCGAGTTCGGCGCCGACGGGCCCACCCCCATCGAGGATTACCGCGAAGACCTGGAAAGGATCGTGAACGATGCCGACTGACATGCCACCTGCGAACGCGCCCCGCGTGCCCAAGCGCGTGGCCGCGACCATCCTGAACTCGCTCAAGGGCGGCGTGGTGCCGCGCATCGGCCTGCCCTACATCACCGTGGGCCGCGAGACGGAGATCCGCGCCCTCCTCGCCGACCTCGATCTCATCCGCGAGGGCGGGGCGAGCTTCCGCTTCCTCGTGGGCCGCTACGGCGCGGGCAAGAGCTTCCTTCTGCAGACGATCCGCACGCACGCCATGGGCGAGGGCTACGTGGTGGCCGACGCCGACCTCTCTCCCGAGCGCCGCCTCCAGGGCGGGCAGGGACAGGGCCTCGCCACCTACCGTGAGCTCATCCGCAACCTCTCCACCAAGACCCGGCCGGAGGGCGGGGCGCTCGGCCTCGTGCTCGACCGCTGGGTGGCCGCCACGCCCGAGCGCGCGGGTGCCGAGGCCGTGGCGGAGGGGCTCACCGAGCTCGTGCACGGCTTCGACTTCTCCCGTATGCTCCTGCGCTACTGGGAGGCCGCGCAGGAGGGGGACGACGAGGCCCGCGCGGCCGTCACGCGCTGGATGCGCGGCGAGTACCGCACCCGCACCGAGGCCAAGGCCGACCTCGGGGTCTCGGTCATCATCACCGACGACGACTGGTACGACTACGTGAAGCTCTTCGCGTCCTTCCTCGTGGCCGCTGGGTACCGGGGGCTGCTCGTCCTCATCGACGAGCTCGTGAACCTCTTCAAGATCCCCAACGCCGTCACGCGCCAGTACAACTACGAGAAGATCCTCACGATGTACAACGACACCCTGCAGGGCAAGGCGCGCCACCTCGGCATCATCATGGGAGGCACCCCCACCTCGATCGAGGACCGGCGGCGCGGCGTCTTCTCCTACGAGGCGCTCAGGAGCCGGCTCACCCAGGGGCGCTTCGCCACCGAGGACATGCGCGACATGCTCGCCCCCATCATCCGCCTGCACCCGCTCTCCCATGAGGAGCTGCTCATCCTCATCGAGAAGCTCGCGGAGATCCATGCCGGCTACTTCGGCTACGAGGTGCGCCTCGGCGAGGCCGACCTCGTCGCCTTCCTCCAGATCGAGCTCTCGCGGGTGGGCGCCGACTCGCACCTGACGCCGCGCGAGGTGATCCGCGACTTCATCGAGCTGCTGGACATCATGTACCAGAACCCCGGCGCCGCAATGGAGGACCTGCTCCGCGGCGGGCGGGCGGAGGGCGGCGACACCCCGGCCGGTGGGGGCGGCGCGGGGAAGCGGGATTTCGCCGAGTTCACGCTCTAGGGGGCGCTCGCGAGGGGAACAGCGCCGAGGGGACCGGCCCGGTCTGGCCGCCCCCTCCTCAAGCAGGCGGGTGGGGGCGCCGGCGCGCTCAGGCGGCCGCGCCCCCGTGCGACGGGCGGACGGCGCGCGAGCGGATCGCCCGGGCGGCGATGAGCAGGACGAGGATCCCCACCTCCACGAGGACGATGGCGCCGCCGGGGCGGAGGCCGGCGTAAAACGAGAGCGTGAGCCCCGCGAGCGAGGAGACGGCACCCACCGCGCAGGCCACGGCGACGCTCTGCCGCCAGCTACGCGCGACGACCAGCGCGGCGGCCACGGGGACCGTCATCATCGAGCTCACGATCAGCGAGCCCACGGTGCGCGAGGCGATGGAGATCGTGAGCGCGCAGACGAGCACGAAGGCCGCGTTCACGAGGCCCGTGCGCACGCCGGCGAGGCGGGCGGCGCGCTCGTCGAGCGCCACCCAGAAGAGCTCGCGGGCGAAGAGGCCGCAGAAGAGGATGACCGCGGCGCCCACGCCGATCACCACGGCGAGCTCGGCGTCGCCCACCGTCACGATGCTGCCGAAGAGGAAGCTCGAGAACGTGGCGGAGTTCGGCACGAAGCCTGAAAGCACGCCGGCGAGGCCGATCCCCGCGGCCATGATGACGGCCACGGCGAGGTCGGCCCGGGCGGGCATGGCGCGGCGGATCCCCTCGATGCAGAAGGCCGACGACACGCAGGCGACCACGGCGCCGGCGACCGGGTTCAATCCGGCGATGAGGCCGGCCGCGACGCCCGCGAGCGAGGCGTGGCCGAGGGCGTCGCCGATCATCGAAAGGCGCTTGAGGACCACCGTCACCCCCACGAGGGGCACGGCGATCCCGATGACGAGTCCCGCCACGAGGGCGCGCTGCATGAAGGCGTATTGGAGCATCTCAGGCATGGGCGTCCTCCCGATGCAGCGGTGCGTGGGCGTGGATGCGGGCGGCCTCGATCGGCGCCAGGCGGCCCGCCTCGAGGCGGTAGAGCGTGGCGTCAAGGCCCGCGAGGCGCTCGAGGTCGTGGGTCACGAGCAGGACCGCGAGCTCGGGGCGCTCGCGGCGGAGGTCGGCGAGCAGCTCCTCGAAGCTGCGGGCCGCGCGGGCGTCAAGGCCGCTCGTGGGCTCGTCGAGGACGAGCAGGCCGGGTTCGCAGACGAGGGCGCGGGCGAGCAGCACGCGCTGGAACTGGCCACCCGAGAGCTCGCCGATCATGCGGCGCTCGAACCCCGTGAGGTCGACCGCCGCGAGGGCGCGCCTCACCAAGGGCGCGGTGCGCGCGCGGGCGCGGAGGCGCGGGAGCACGGCGCGGCGGGCGTAGAGGTTCGCCTCCACGACCTCCCGCACCGATGCGGGGAAGCGCTCGTAGGGGACGTCGGTCCGCTGCGGGACGTAGCCCACGCGCCCCCAGTCGCGGAAGCGCGCGGGATCGGTTCCGAAGATGCGGACCGATCCCGCATGCGGCCTCAGCTCGCCCAGGATGAGCCTGAGCAGGGTTGACTTCCCCGCCCCGTTCTCACCGGTGATGACCGCGAGCTCGCCGGCGGACACGGTGAGCGCCGCGCCGTCGAGAACCGTCTCGCGGCCATGGGCGTACACCGCGTCCTCAACCTGGACGGCCACCGTGTTCGAGTCCATCTCGTCTCCCCTCCCCAACGCGGCGCCTAGCTGAGTGCGGCGACGAGCGCCTTCAGGTTCTGGCGCATGAGGGAGAGGTAGTCCTCGCCGGCGCGCTCCTGCTCCTCCGTGAGCCCCTCGATGGGGTTCAGGACCACGCAGCTGGCCCCGGTGGCGTCGGCGATCGCCTGGGCGACCTTCGGGCTCACAAGCTCCTCGGTGAAGATGGTCTTGGTGCCGCTCTCCTTCACGTAGTCGATGATCGCGGCCATGGTCTTCGCATCCGGCTCGCCTTCGGCGTCGATGCCCGTGATGGCCCGCTGCGTGAGCCCGTAGGCCTCGCAAAGGTAGCCGTAGGCCGCATGGCTCACGACGATCGTCTTGTTGGGAAGGCCCTCGAGACCCGTGCGGAACTCCTGGTCGAGCTCGTCGAAGGCGGGCGCCTGCTCCTCATAGGCGGCGTCGTACTCCGTGGCGTGATCGGGGTCGACGGCGGAGAGGCCGTCGCGGATGGCCGCGAGCTCGGCCTTCGCGTTCTCGGGCGCGAGCCACACATGGGGGTCGTGCTCGGTGTCCTCGTGGTCGTCATCATCGTCGTGGTCGTCATCGTGGTCGTGATCGCCGTCCAGAAGCGCGATGCCCTTCGAGGCCTCCACCACCTTGGAGGCGTCGAGCCCTGAGATGACGTCCTCGGCCCAGTGCTCCATGCCGGCGCCGTTGTACACGAAGAGGTCGGCCGCCTGCAGGTCCTCGATGTCGCGGGCGCTGGGCTCCCAGTCGTGGGGCTCGGTGCCCGCGGGCACGAGATCCGTGACGCTCACGAGGTCGCCGCCGATCTTCTTGGCGAAATCCCCCATGACGTAGAAGCTCGCAACCACCTTGAGGCCCGAGGCCGAATCGGCGCCGGCGGATCCCGCGGAGGACGCCCCGTTCGAGCAGCCGGCGAGAAACGCGCTGCCAAGCGATGCGAGGCCGAGGGCCGCAAGGACCCGACGGCGGGAGAGGGGGACCTGGGTGAGGGGGGTGGGGGCGCTCATGGGCGGTGCTCCTTGTCACTCGTCTCGAGGGATGCGGGCGCGGCGGCGCGGCAGTCGGCGCAGGTGCCGTGGAGGACGCTGTGGGCCGGATCGATGGCGAACCCGTGCTCGATCAGGACATGCTCCGCGAACTCACCGAGGCTGCCGCAGCTCAAGGGCAGCACGCGGCCGCAGCGGTCGCATCTGAGCTGCCCCTCGGTGTCCACCGGGGAGGGTGCCGGGGCGAGCCGGTACTGGGCCGCGCCGCCGCGGATGTCGGCCACCTTGAGCATGCCTCCCTCGGCGGCGAGGCGCTCGAGCGTGCGGTACACGGTGGTGCGGCCGACCTCGATGCCGTGGCTGCGCAGCAGCTCTCCCACCTCGTCGACGCTGAGGAAGGTGTCCTCGTGGTCGGCCATGACCGCGAGGATCGATTGCCGCTGCCTGGTGTCGTACGACCCGTGCGCCATGTCCGCTCCCATCTGAGAATTGGATTTCAATTTCAGATTGAGAGTATGCCACGGCTCACATCAGGGTGCAAGGGCGAGATCGGGGCAGGGGTCCGCGGCGCGGCACCGCGCCCCTGCTCCCCGCCGCGGGGCGTTGGCACCGCGCGGAGCCCGCCCCCGCACCCGGACACACGACGCTATGCCCGCGCGATCCCCAGACGCTCCGCCAGGTCGGCGTTTGCGGTGACGAGGTCCTCAGGCGAGAGCTCCCCGATGCGCTCGTGCCCCATCACGCGACAGAACATCTTGAGGTCCTCGAAGGTGGCCCGATAGAAGTTCTCGACGCGCTCGGCCGCGGCGTCCCAGTCCCTCCGGGCGCGGAGCTCCGGATCCTGGGTGGCGATACCCAAGGGGCAGAGCCCGCTGCCGCAGATGCGGTACTGCTGGCACCCGAGTGCCATGAGCGAGGCGGAGGCGAGGGCCACCGCGTCGGCACCGAGGGCGAGGGCCTTCACGATGTCCGCGGCGACGCGGAGCCCGCCGGTGATGACGAGGCTCGCCTCGGAGCCGATCTCATCCAGATGGCGGCGGGCGCGCACAAGGGCGTACATGGTGGGAACCGAGGAGGCGTCGCGGAGCATCACGGGTGAGGCGCCGGTCGCCCCGCCGCGGCCGTCTATCGTGATGAAGTCGGCGCCGGCCTCATGGGCCCGGTCGATGTCGCGCTCGATATGCCCGGCCGCGAGCTTGATGCCCACCGGGGCGCCGCCGCTGCGCTCGCGCATCTCGTCCACGAGACCGCGGAGGTCGGCGGCGGTCTTGATACCCGGGAAGGTTGAGGGCGAGACGATGTCCTCGCCCGGCTGGCGGCCGCGGATGCGCGCGATCTCCTCGGTGACCTTCTCGCCGGGCAGATGGCCGCCCATGCCGGGCTTGGTTCCCTGGCCGATCTTGATCTCGATCGCATCGGCGGCGCGAAGGCTCTCGTCGCTCACCGAGTAGCGGAGCGGTGCGATCTCGAAGATGTAGCGCTCGGAAGCCGCGCGCTCGGCCGGGAGGATCCCTCCCTCACCGGAGCACATGGCCGTGCCGACCGCGGTTGCCCCGCGAGCGAGCGCGACCTTCGCCTCAGCGGAGAGCGCGCCGAAGGACATATGCGACACGAACGCCGGGCCCGCGAGGGTGAGCGGGCGCGCGGCGCCCGGGCCGATGGTGCAGCTGATGTCAACCTCGGCGCTCTCTGCGAGCGGCAGCGGGTCGAGCTGGGCCCCGAGGACGAGGACGTCCTCCCAGGCGGGAAGCGGCAGGCCGGTGGCCATCGCGCCGTCGGGGATGCGACCGCGCTCGGCGAGCTCGTGGATGGTTGCGAGATGGCGGATCGAGGAATCGGGCCGGCGCAGCCCGGCGGGGATGGAGAGCGGGCCCTCCTCGGGTGCGGGGGCGGCGGGGGCGGGGCCGCCGTCCAGTGGCACGAACTCCGCGGCGGGCGTTCCGCACATGGGACAGCCGCCGGATTCCGCGATCGGCGCGCCCTCAACCTCCTCGTCGTAGATCCATCCACACATCGGACACTGATACTTCGCCATGGTGACTCCCCTCTCCATGCGTTCGGTACCTGCAGCGTAGCGCGGCCGGGGCGCGCCGGCGGCGGCCTTTCGGTGACAGGTCCCCTTGTTCTCGGAACCGGCTGGCCTTCTCCCTTCCCCTGTGTTAATATAGAACACGTGTTCGTAGTATAGCATGGGTTCGGGAGGTGTCCATGGGGATCTTCAATAGATACGCCCCCTTCGTGCAGGACTTCATCTACCGCAACGGATGGGAGAACCTCCGGGGCATCCAGGTCGCCGCCGCCGAGGCCATCTTCGACACCGACGACAACGTCCTGCTCACCGCCTCCACCGCCTCCGGCAAGACCGAAGCCGCCTTCTTCCCCATCCTCACCGAGTTCTGGGAGCGCCCACCGGCGAGCGTCGGCGCGCTCTACATCGGCCCGCTCAAGGCGCTCATCAACGACCAGTTCCTCCGCCTGAACGATCTGTGCGAGGAGGCGCACATCCCCGTCTGGCACTGGCACGGCGATGTCTCGGCCGCGCACAAGGCGCGTCTGCTCAAGCAGCCGAGCGGCATCCTGCAGATCACCCCCGAGTCCCTCGAGGCCCTGCTCCTGCATCGCCACAACGCGATCGCGCGCCTCTTCTGCGACCTGCGCTACGTCGTGATCGACGAGGTCCACTCGCTGCTGCGCGGCGACCGCGGCGGGCAGGCCCTCTGCCTGATCGAGCGCCTCTCCCGGATGGCCGGTGTCAATCCTCGCCGCATCGGGCTCTCCGCCACCATCGGAGACCCGGAGCGCACCGGGGCCTTCCTCTCGCAGGGAACGGGCAGGAGCTGCGTGATCCCCCGCTTCGAGGCGGAGGGGCAGCGCACCTGGCGCCTCTCCATGGAGCACTTCTACATCACCGGACCGCAGGCGCCGGAGCGCGCGGCGGGGGCCACCGGCCCTGTGGAGGCGGACGTCGTGGCCATCGAGCGCGAGGGCGCCTCGCCCTCCGTTGACGACCTCCTCGCCCGCGCCTACGGGAAGGATTCCACCGAGCGAGCGCTCGCACCACGCCCTGGCGAGGGCTCAGAGGGTCCGCGGTCCGCGCCACAAGGCATGGGCGATGCGCCCATCGGCATCCCGGCGGCTGACGATAGCGCGTTGGCCGCGCCGAGCGACCTCGCCCCGCAGGACGCAGACCCGGCCATCGGCTACATCTTCGAGCGCACGCGCGGCGCCAAATGCCTCGTGTTCTCCAACTCGCGTGAGGAGGCCGAGGCCGTCTGCTCCATGCTCCGCAGCTACTGCGAGGCAAACCACGAGCCCGACCGCTTCCTCATCCACCACGGCAACATCTCCTCGAGCTTCCGCGAGGCGGCCGAGGAGCTCATGCGCGATCCCGACCGCATAGACACCACGGTCACCACGGCCACCCTCGAGCTCGGCATCGACATCGGCCGACTCGAGCGCGCCTTCCAGATCGACGCCCCCTTCACCGTGTCGAGCTTCCTCCAGCGCATGGGCCGCACCGGACGCCGCGGGTCACCGCCCGAGATGCACTTCGTCATGCGCGAGGAGCAGCCCGAGCCGCGCTCGCTCCTGCCCGAGACCATCCCCTGGAAGCTCATTCAGGGGATCGCCCTCGTCCAGCTCTACCTCGAGGAGCGCTGGGTGGAGCCGCCCGAGCTCGATCGCCTCCCCTACAGCCTGCTCTACCACCAGATCATGGCGATCCTCGCAAGCACCGGCGAGCTCTCCCCCGCCGAGCTCGCCGAGCGCGTGCTCAACCTGAGCTACTTCCACCGCGTCACGGCGGACGACCTCCGCGCGCTCCTGCGCCACCTCATCGAGATCGAGCAGATCGAGCAGACCGAGGGAGGCGGCCTCATCGTCGGGCTCGCGGGCGAGCGCGTCACTAACTCGTTCAAGTTCTACGCCGTGTTCCAGGAGAACGAGGAGTTCACCGTCCGATCCGAGAGCGCGGAGCTCGGCACCATCGTGAACCCGCCCCCGGCCGGGGAGCGCATCGCCATAGCGGGCCTGTGCTGGCTGGTCGAGGAGGTGGACTGGAAGCGGCATCTCGTCTACTGCACCCAGGTCAAGGGTCGGGTGCCCGCCTATTTCGGCGATGTCGCCGGGGCCATAGACACACACGTCCTCGAGCGGATGCGGCTTGTGCTCGCCGAGCACGCGACCTATCCCTACCTGCTCGGCAACGCCCGCGCCCGGCTCACGCACGCGCGCCACGTGGCGGAGAACGCGCACATCGGCGGTGATGCGGCATGCCCGCTCATCAACATGGGTGGGAACTCCTGGGCGCTCTTTCCCTGGCTCGGGAGCTACGCCTTCCTGGCCCTCGAGCGCCTCCTCAAGATCAAGTGCGCCCAGCGCCTCGGGCTCCGAGCGCTCGACCCGTCACGCCCCTACTTCATGCAGCTCCGCTTTGGGGAGGAGATCACGGAGCGGGAGTTCTTCGAGGTCGTGGCCGAGGAGGCGGAGGCTCCCTTCGACCCCATCGAGCTCGTCTACCCGAGCGAGGTCCCCTATTTCGACAAGTACGACGGCATGCTCCCCGAGGAGCTCGTGCGCAAGGGCTTCGCCGAGGGCGTCCTCGATATCGAGGGCATGCGCCGCCGTGTCCTCGAATGGCGCGACCGCTTCTGCACGTGAGAGGCAGGTAGCTGCGGCGCGCGCCCTCCGCTTGATCGTCCCGTACAAAAGGCCCGCGTCCTGTTCTCAGGACGCGGGCCTTGGGGAACGTGCCGGGAGCGCCTCCGTGCCGCGCTCCGGCGCTGCGAATCGCCTCGATTACGCGGCGAGGATCGCCTTCAGGTCCTCCTCCGGTGTGGTCGTCGGGTGGATGTCGTAGTTCTCCACGAGAGCCGTGAGGATGTTGGGGCTCACGAAGGCCGGCAGGGTCGGCCCGAGGTAGATGCCCTTGAGGCCGAGGTGGAGCAGGGTGAGCAGAATCGCCACGGCCTTCTGCTCGTACCAGGAGAGCACGAGGGTCAGCGGCAGCTCGTTCACGCTGCAGTCGAAGGCCTCGGCGAGGGCGAGGGCCACCACGAGCGCGCTGTACGCGTCGTTGCACTGGCCCATGTCGAGGATGCGCGGGATCCCGCCGATCGTGCCGAGATCGAGGTCGTTGAAGCGGAACTTGCCGCAGGCGAGGGTCAGGATCAGCGAGTCCTCGGGCGCGTTCGCCACGAAGTCCGTGTAGTAGTTGCGGCCCGGGCGCGCGCCGTCGCAGCCGCCCACGAGGAAGATGTGCTTGACGGCGCCGGTCTTCACGGCCTCGATGACCTTGTCGGCCACGCCGAGCACGGTGTCGTGCCCGAAGCCGGTCATGACGGTGCTGCCGCCGTTGATACCCGTGAACTCCTGGCGCTCCGCATAGCCGCCGAGCTCGATCGCGCGCTCGATGACGGCGGAGAAGTCCTTGGTGCCGTCCTCAGCCGTGTCGATGTGCGCGAGACCGGGGTACTCCACGACGCTCGTGGTGAACACGCGGTCCTCGTAGCTGGGCTTCGGCTTCATGAGGCAGTTCGTGGTGAAGAGCACCGGCGCGGGCATGCCGTCAAACTCCTTGCGCTGGTTCTGCCAGGCGGTGCCGAAGTTGCCCTTGAGCTGCGGATGCCGGCGGAGCTCAGGGTAGCCGTGGGCGGGCAGCATCTCACCGTGGGTGTAGACGTTCACGCCGCGGCCATCGGTCTGCTCTAGGAGCTGCTTCAGGTCCTTGAGGTCATGGCCGGAGACCACGATGAAGGGGCCGGGCTCCACGGCGAGCGGCACCTCGGCGGGCTCGGGCGTGCCGAAGGACGTGGTGTTGGCGGTGTCGAGGAGCTTCATGCAGGTGAAGTTCGCCTCACCCACGGCCAGCGCCTCGGGCAGGAGCTCGTCCACGCCGGCGTCGGTGCCGAGCGCGCGGAGCGAGCGGTAGAAGTGGGCGGCGAGCTCGTCATCCGTGTAGCCCTGGACGGTCGCGTGGTGCGCGTAGGCGGCCATGCCGCGCAGGCCGAAGAGGATGAGCGACTTCACGGAGCGGATGTCCTCATCGGGCTCGCCCCAGAGGTCGGCGAGGTCGTACTCGGCCGGGGCCTCGCCGCCGTTGAGCTCGCGGGCGGCCTCGCGCACGCGCCCGGTGACGCGGCGGACGGCCTCGGGATCGAAGTCGACGTTGGTCACGCAGGTGAAGAGCCCCTCGTACAGGAGCTCGTCGAGCACCTTGCCGGTCGTCTTCCCCTCGGCGGCGCGGGCGAGCCCGATGAGTGCGGAGGTGAGCTCATCCTGCTCAGCCGAGGTCTCGGCGTCCTTGCCGCACACGCCGGCGGCACCCGTGCATCCGGAGCAGTTCGCGGTCTGCTCGCACTGGAAGCAGAACATCTTGGTGTCTAGCTTGATCATGAGTTCCCCTCTCATGTCTGAGCGCCCTTTCTGCGCTTCGTTGTGGCGATTGTACAAACCGGGGGAACCGATGTATGTTGTAGTCACAACGCACGTGATCTTTTTTTCGAGAACCCTATTCCCCCTGATGGGAGGCTGACATGGCCCTTGATCTGAGCGCCGTCGCCGAGCAGGTCGCCGGCACCGCGCCGTTTCGCGGCATCACCCCCGAGGACACCGTAGCCATGCTCCGCTGCATGCGCGCCCGCGTCCGCGCCTACGATGCGGACGAGGCGATCCTGCGCATGGGCGACACCACGAGCGCCTTCGGGCTCGTCCTCGCGGGCGGCATCCGCATCGAGCGCACCGACGCCTGGGGCGCGGTGTCCGTGCTCGGCTTCGTGCGCCCAGGGGAGGTCTTCGGCGAGAGCTACGCCTGCGCGCCCGGCACGCCCCTGCTCGTGAACGCGATCGCGGCCGAGCCGACGCGCACCCTCCTCCTCGACGTCGGGGCCGTCCTCTCCGTTTGCGACAAGAGCTGCCCCTACCACGCGAAGCTGATCTCGAACCTGCTCACGATCTCCGCCCGCAAGAATATCGAGCTCTCGCGCCGCGCCTTCCACACGAGTCCCAAGTCGATCCGCGGCAAGCTCCTCTCCTACCTGAGCACCGAGGCAGCGCGGGCCCGGAGCCGCAGCTTCTCGATCCCCTACAACCGCCAGCAGCTCGCCGACTACCTCGGCGTCGACCGCTGCGCCCTCTCGAGCGAGCTCACCCGCATGCAGCGCGACGGGCTCCTGCGCACCCGCCGCTGCGCCTTCGAGCTCCTGACCGACGACGGCGCGGACGAGCTCTAGGGCCGCCCCGCCGCCGTGGCGTCGTGGAGCGGCCTTCCCGGGAAGGCGTCGTCGTAGGCGATCGCACCGGGGAAGGAGACCGCGCGGTCGGTGGCGATGATGAGGTAGTTGCCCTCGCCGCCCCAGGCCTCGTCGCTCGTGTCGATCACCTGCACCCGTGAGAAGACCTCGCGCAGGGTCGCAACCTCGTCGCGCAGGAAGCCGAGGTCGCGGCCGGCGTCGGCTGACACCGCGTTCACGAGGTAGAGGCCCTCGGGCGCCAGGCGCCGGCGGACGGCGCGCGCGGCCTCGACGGTGGCGAGGGCGGCGACCGGCTCGGATCCGGCGAAGGCATCGTTGATGATCGCATCGTAGGACGGGAGCGCGACCTCATCGGGGCCGAGGGGGCGAAGCGCGCGCCCCGCCCCGCCCGCCGCGAACCGCGGACGGGACGGGGCGGGGCCCATGCGCTCAGCCGGGGCGAGCACCTCTCCGGCACCGCGCTCGAGGAGGTCGCGGCCGTCGCCGACGATGATGCGCAGGGCGTTACCGTTCGCGGTCGCCGGATCGGCGAGGCGGCGCTCGAGGTCGTCCAGGAAGAACCAGCGGCGCGCGGCGCGGACCACCGCCGCATCGAGCTCCACGACGTCGAGCCGGATGCCCGCGGCCGTGGTGAGCAGGTGCTTGGGGTAGGAGAACCCGCCGCCCCCGATCATGAGGATGGAGCGCGGGGGCGCGGCGGGCGAGGGATCGGACGCGAACAGGGCATCGAACCCCCGGTAATAGGAGAAGACGGGCTCGAAGCGACGCTCACCCAGGTAGCTCGCGCTCTGGTAGACGCCGCCCTGGCTGAGGACGCGCACCGGCTCGCCGTCCTCGCCCCTCACCACGTGCACGCGGGCGAGCCCGTGATGGGTCCTGAGCACCTGCAGGCAATGGCGGCGCTGGACCGTCACCGCCGCCGCGCCCAGAAGGGCCCCGGCGGCGGCCATGGTGCCGACGGCGATCGCCGTTTTCACGTTCTTCGGTGCGCCCATAATCCCTCACAGCTCCCGTTGTTGATACAGCCCATTATCGGCGAACCCGAGCGCCCGGTAGTAGGCGCGGGTCCCCACCGCAGAGATCACATTGAGCCGATCGTAGCCCTCCGCGCGGGCGATCCTTGCGGCGCGCTCAACCAGGCGCCGGCCGAGCCCCAGGTGCTGGGCTGCGCGGCCGCCCTCCCCGAGGCGCGCCACCGCCCCGTAGACGTGGACCTCGCGGATCATGGCCGCGCCGGCACCGACGGGCAGCGCGTCCCCCTCGGCGCGGACGGCCGCGGCGTCGGGTAGGGAGAGGCGGAGGAACCCTGCGATCTTGCCGGCGGGGTCGACCCACTCGAGGAAGCGCTCGCGCGTGCACGCCGTGTCGTACGCGAGCTCGCGCAGGGAGAGCTCCTCCACGCGGACGGGAGCGGTCCCCACCTCGCGGAAACGGATCTCGCGCACCGCGCCGCCGGACGCCGCGAGCCGCGCCTCGACGAGCTGGCGCAGGTTCGGCTTCTTGTTGCCGGCCCGGATGTCATCGGAGGAGAAGTCTCGGATCATCCGCGAGATGCGGCAGAACCCCGGCGTGGCGAGGATGTCGTCAGCGAGGACGGAGAGGAGCTCGTCCTCGCTGTACGGCACCCAGCTGCCGTCCTCGTAGCGGTCGCGCAGACGGGCGCTCTCGATGAGGGCACAGGGGTAGACCTTGACCTCGTCAGGCAGGAAGGCGGGATCGGTGACGAGGCGGCGGTAGTCGGCGCGGTCCCCTTCCGCGGTGGCGCCCAGAAGGTTCAGCATCTGGTGGGTGTGGATCTTGAACCCGAAGAGCCTGAGGAGGGAGAAGGCCCGCTCGATCTGCCCCACGCGGATGTTCCGGCCGTTGAGGTCCAAGATGCGCTGGTCGAGGCTCTGGACGCCCATCTGCACCTTGGTCGCCCCGAGGCGGCGTATGCGCTCGAGGGCCGGCGCGCTCACCGTGTCGGGACGGGTCTCGATCACGAGCCCGACGACGCGATGGGCCGCGACCTCGTTCTCGCGCTGCAGACGCTCGAGATCCTCCCAGGTCGCTGTCGCCTGCGGCGCGAGGAGGGCATGCGGGGTGCTCGCACCGTAGAGGTCGCGGACGGCGGCGTTGTAGGTGCGCGCCCCGGCATCGACCGCGTCCTGGGCGGGCGCCGCAAAGGACCCGAGCGCGGCCTCCCCCTCGGGGAAGCCGTGTCCGCGGTACCAGGCGATGCGCTCGGCAACCGATGCGGGGAGCTCCGGGGAGGGGGTCGCGCTCGGCTCCTCGGCCGGCCGGCCCTGGCCGGGGTGGCGCGCCCCCTCGTTCAGGGCGCGGAAGAGCTCGGAGATGAACCAGACCTGGTAGGACTCGGGGTAATCGGACCAGGTGCCGCCGAGCACGATGAGCTCGATCTTGTCGGTGGCGTGCCCCATCTGCGAGAGCGCGGTCAACCTGGCGGCCACCTGCAGGTACGGGTCGAACCAGCTCTGCTCGGCGCGCTCGCAGGCGGGCTCGCGGTGCAGGTAGCTCTTGGGCATGCGGACGTCGTTGGGGCAGAAGAGACAGGAGCCCGAGCAGGGCCAGGGCTTGGTGATCACCGTGATGGTGGCCACACCCGATGCCGTGCGCCTCGGCTTCATGCGGAGCGCATCGAGGAGGCGCTCCTCGATGTCGGGCGTGATACCCCATGCGCACCACCGGTCCGGGTCCTCCGCCTTGGTGCGCAGGTAAAACGGCATCAGGCGACGCTTCGCGAACGCGCGCTTGTCGCCGCCCCCGCGCCGCAGCCTCGCGTGGATGATCCGCACGAGGTCGCGGTCGCCGACCGACTCCCCCGCCCGCAGCGCCTCCACGATGTTCGCGATGATCTCGTCCATGGGGCGCATTGTACCGCAGGCGCCGCGCGCGGCGGACCGTCTGAGGGGGGGGCAGGAACCCTGGCCGATGGGCCCCGCTGATGCGGTTGCGGCCAGCTGTGGTCAAAAAACACGTTAATCGGTATTTCTTGGGCCATTTGAGGGCGCTTATCCGCCAGCTCGCTGCTGAAGGTCCAGTAAAAAGTGTCGTTTTGATTTATTTTGTATCTTTATTTCTGCCCCGATGCGGCCGATGCGCTTGTGCCGCGACCCAAAAGTACCGATTAACGCGTTTTTTGACCAGGAACCGCAAGCAACGGGGTTCCCGGGTCGGGCGAGCGACGCGAGCGCACAGTTCGACTGCATCGATGCACAACTAGACGAAGGCCTCCCATGGGCCTCGCACCGCTCCCGAGCCAGACCCCAAACGGCGAGCACGTCCCCTCTTGCGGATGGCGTACGATAGGACGGACCCTGAAGGAGATCCATGCGCCCCGAGACCGCCCGCGCGCTGATCGCGCTCAACAGCCACTTCTACGAGCAGAACGCCACGACGTTCTCCGCCACCCGCCAGGCCCCCTGGCGCGGATGGGCAGAGGTGCTCCGCATCGCCCGCGAGCACGGCATCGGAAAGGATGGCGAAGCCCTCCACCTGCTCGATCTGGCAGCCGGAAACCTGCGCTTCGAGCGGTTCCTCGTTGACGAGGCGGCGCCCGCCGCGGTCGCCGTGACGGCGATCGATGGCTGCCCCGCCCTGCTCGATGGGCCCGCCCCGGCGACGATGCGCATCCGGCGCGTCCGCCTCGATGTGCTCAGGGCCCTCATCGACAACCGGGAGCTCCCCTCCATGGATCCCGCCGACCTCGCGGTCTGCTTCGGGTTCATGCACCATGTCCCCACCGCCGAGCTCCGGGGCCGCGTGGTGGGCGCGCTCGTCCGCGCGACCCGCCCCGGCGGCCTCATCGCCCTCTCCTTCTGGCGGTTCATGGACGACCCCCGCCTCGCCCGACAGGCCCGGGCCGTTGAGGCCGCGGCGGCCGCGGGCCCCGTGGATCTCGCGGACCTCAAGCCCGGCGACCACCTCCTCGGCTGGCAGGGCGCCGCCGCCCCGCCGCGCTACTGCCACCACGCGAACGAGGCCGAGCTCGATGCCCTCGCTTACGGCACGGACGGCCGCGCCCGCGAGGTCGCCCGCTTCTCCGCCGACGGACCCGCGGGGAACCTCAATCGCTATCTCATCCTCGAGCGCATCTGACCCCGCCGCCGCCCGCTCGCGTACAATTGCCGTCGGCCCGCCCCCGACCCGCCCGCAAGGAGACCCATGCACGCCCGCAGCCCGAAGAATTTCGTCCTCGAGGACCGCCTCGAGCGCTACGCCGACGCCATCGAGGTCGCGCCCGGAACCTGCCGCGGCGACTGGGCCCGCGCCTGCGCGCCGGCGGGCTCCGCGCCCTTCTCCCGCGTCCACCTGGATCTTGGCTGCGGCAAGGGCACCTACCTCGTCGAAGCCGCCCGCCGAAGCCCAGACACCCTCTTCATCGGCGTTGACTCCGAACCCGTCTGCATCGCCTACGCCGCCCAGGCCGTCTGCGAAAGCGGGATGGGAAACGCCCTCCTCGTCCCCGGCCGCGCGGACGATCTCGCCCGCATCTTCGCCCCCGGCGAGCTCGACGCAATCACGCTGAGCTTCCCGACGCCCTTCCCCCGCAAGAAGCAGGCCGCGCACCGCGTCACGCAGGTCGACCGCCTGCTCGAATACCGCGACCTCCTCGCCGCCGACGGCACCCTGACGCTTCGCACGGACAGCCGACCCTTCCTCGACTTCACCGCAACCCAGCTCGCGGGCGCCGGCTGGCGCACCCTCTGGACCTCCGAGGACGTTCGCGCCGACCACCCCGAGATCCCCTCGAGCGAGTACGAGCGCAAGCTCACCGCCGAGGGCGCGCGGGTGCTCGGCATCGCCGCCGCGCCGGGGCCGGCGCCCGCACCCGACCAGGTGGCGGCCGCCCGCGCGGTGCCCCAGAGCCTCTTCGACTACCTCCCCGACGACCTCTACGAGGGCGCCTACATCCCCCACGGGATGTCCTGGGCGGTGGAGACCTTCCGCAACCGCCGCGCCAACGCCGCGCGCCGGAACCGCGGCTGACCCCGCGGCGCCCCCGTCCGCGCGAGCGGGTATCATGGGGCGCACGCACACTCTGAGGAGCCCCGCATGACCGAGATCACAGACCCCTTCGCCCACGGCTCGCTGGGCGCGCTCTCCCCCAGCTGGTGGGAGGAGGATGATGGCACCGAACCTGAGCCCTGGCTCACCACCGAGGAGGCCTACGAGCGCTTCCTCGCCTGGGTCGAGGCGCGGGGCATCACGCCTTGGCCCCACCAGGAGGACGCCCTCTTCTCACTCGCCGCCGGATCGAACGTCGTCCTCGGTACGCCCACGGGCTCGGGCAAGTCGCTCGTCGCCATCGGCATGATGTTCATGGGCATGGCGAGCGGGCGGCGCGGCTACTACACGGCGCCCATCAAGGCCCTCGTCTCCGAGAAGTTCTTCGCCCTGGTCGAGATCTTCGGCCGCGACAACGTGGGCATGATCACCGGCGACTCCCATATCAACACCCAGGCGCCCATCATCTGCTGCACCGCCGAGATCCTCGCCAACCAGGCGCTCGGCGAGGGCGAGGGGGCGGATGTAGGCGTGGTCGCGATGGACGAGTTCCACTTCTTCTCAGACCCCGACCGCGGCTGGGCCTGGCAGGTCCCGCTCCTCACGCTGCCCCGCGCCCAGTTCCTGCTCATGAGCGCCACCTTGGGCGACATGACCGCCATATCGCATGCCCTCGCCGAGCGCACCGGCCGTGAGGTGGAGGAGATCGCGGACGCCCCGCGACCGGTGCCCCTCTCCTACGAGTACGTGAGGACCGCGCTCGAGGGCACGGTGGAGCTCGCGCTCCGCGAGGGAGACTCCCCTATCTACATCGTCCACTTCTCCCAGGACGCCGCCCTCACGAGCGCCCGGTCCCTCGCAAGCTACGGCGTGGCCACCAAAGAGCAGCGTGAGGCCATCAAGGAGGCGATCCACAAGGAGCGATTCACCACGGCCTTCGGCAAGACCTTGAGGCACCTGATCTCCGCCGGGGTGGGCCTCCACCACGCGGGGCTCCTCCCCCGCTACCGCCTGCTCGTGGAGAAGCTCGCCCAGCAGGGGCTCCTCCCGGTCATCTGCGGCACGGACACCCTGGGCGTCGGCATCAATGTGCCCATCCACACGGTGCTCCTCACGGGCCTCACGAAATTCGACGGCTACAAGCAGCGCCGCCTCCGCTCGCGCGAGTTCCACCAGATCGCGGGGCGCGCGGGCCGCTCGGGCTTCGACACCGAGGGCGTGGTCATTGCCGAGGCCCCCGAGTACGAGATCGAGAACCACAAGGCGGAGCTCAAGGCCGCGGGCGACCCCAAAAAGATGAAGCGCCTCAAGAAGAAGCGGCCGCCCGAGGGCTTCGTGACCTGGAACGAGGGAACCTTCACGCGGCTCATCGAGTCGGAGCCCGAGACGCTGAAGCCGCGTCTGCGCATCACGCACTCGATGGTCCTCGCCGAGGTCGAGCAGGGCGGCGACGCCTGGGCGCGCGTGCTCGAGCTCATCGACCGCTCCCTGCAGACCCCGGAGCAGAAGGTCGCGCTCAAGGCGCGGGCCGCCGAGATCCTGGCCACCCTCATCGACGCCGGCGTGGTCCTGCGCGAGGTCGAGGGCGGGCAGGGCGCGGACGGGGCCGCCGCGGGAGGCGCAGGGGGAGCCTCCGGGCGGGAGGCCCCCTCGGAGATGGGGCACGCGGAGGACGATGGAGAGGACGGCGCCGCGCCCACGGGCGCATCCGGGGTCGATAACGCCGCCGAGCCCGCCACGCCCTCTCTCCTCTCCGACACGCGTCCCGCCACCTACACCCTGACGGTCGACCTCCCCGAGGACTTCGCCCTCGACCAGCCGCTCTCCCCCTTCCTCCTCGCGGCCCTCGAGCTCTTGGACCCCGAGTCGGAGAGCTACGTGCTCGACCTCATCTCCAACGTCGAGGCCACGCTCGAGGACCCCAAACAGGTCCTCCGCGCCCAGGAGCGCCGCGCCCGCGACCAGGCCATGGCCGAGATGAAGGCCGAGGGCGTGGAATATGAGGAGCGTCTGGAGCGCATCCAGGAGGTCAGCTACCCCCGGCCGCTCGAGGACGAGCTCGAGGCCGCCTTCGCCCTCTACTGCGCGAAGGTCCCCTGGGCGAGCGACTACGAGCTCTCCCCCAAGAGCGTGCTCCGCGACATGCTTGAGACGGGCTGCGATTTCAAGAGCTACATCGCCCAGTACAAGATCGAGCGCTGCGAGGGCATCCTCCTGCGCTACCTCGCGGAGGCCTTCCGCGCCCTCGACCGCACAGTTCCCGTCGCCCACCGCACCGAGCAGCTGAACGACATCGTCTCCTGGCTCGGACTCATCGTGCGCTCCGTCGACTCGAGCCTCGTGGACGAGTGGTCGCGCGCCGGTGAGACCGAGGCGCCCGCCTCCCCGCTCGCCGCCGACGCCGTCGTGCGCGACCGCCGGGGACTCACCCTGCTCGTGCGCAACGCCCTCTTCCAGCGCGTGCGCCTGGCCGCCCGCGACCGCGCCGACGAGCTCGGTGCCCTCGACGAGGAATGGGGCATGGGGGCGCTCCGCTGGCGGCGCGTGCTCGACGCCTTCTTCGAGGAGCACGAGGAGCTGCTCACCGACGCCGACGCGCGCTCGACGGCCTTCTTCTCCATCGATGAGAGCGATGAGGAGACCGAGCGCGTCTGGCACGTGCAGCAGGTCCTCGCCGACGCGGACGGCGACCACGACTTCAGCATCATGGCCGATGTGGACCTCGACGCCACCCAGGACGGCGACGGCGTCGTCTTCAGCCGTTACCGCGCCGGCGTGATCGAGGAGCTGCTCGAGGGAGACCGCTAGGGACGGAGCGGGGCGCGCGGGCTGGGCGCCCCGCGCGCCACCGCGCTGGAAGCCGGGTGTCCGTCGGCCAGAGCCCTCTCGCCGGGTCCCTTTCAGCGGCGTCCCGCTTCGCGCAACTGAATGACTGCCTTCTCACGAAACCGACCGACGATGGGTCGCTTTTTGTGCAAAAACAGTCATTCAACGGGGGGACGCGCCGACGGCCTGGAGCGCGCACGTCCGCGGGCCGCCCCGCCCGCTCACAGCCGCACGCGCACGGCCCCGCCCTCGATCTCCCAGCGGATCCCCGTCGTGGCGTCAAGGAAGCGCGCGTCATGGCTCACGAGGACGAGCGCCCCGGGGAACGAGGCGAGCGCGCGCTCGAGGGCCTCCACGGAATGCAGGTCGAGGTGGTTCGTCGGCTCGTCCATGATGATGAGGGCCGGGTTCCCGAGCATCCCCACGGCGAGCATGAGCTTGCGGAGCTCGCCGGGGCTCACCCGCTTGCCGGCGAGGATCCGGTCGGGATCGGAGTTCAGCTGCGCCACCGTTGAGAGCACCCGTCCGCGCTCGACATCACTGAGGGCGCAGACCTCCGCGAGCACCCGGTCGCGCGCGGAGGCATCGATCTCCTGGGGCAGGTCGATCATGGCGAGGTCGGGGTCAAGGCCACGACGCAGGGCGGCGACGAGCGTTGACTTCCCCGCCCCGTTCGGCCCGGTGAGCGCCACGTGATCGGTGTTCCCCACGAAGAGCTCCGGGAATGAGAGGGCGCCCTCGCCGCAGGGGATCTCGCCCGCCGCCAGATGGGCCACCACAGGGCGCTCAGTGGGACGGGCGTCGAGCCAGAGCTCACCGTCGTAGCGCTTGGAAACCCGTGCGGCCGCGAGACGGCCCTCGGCCGCGGCCACACGCGAGCCCATCTGGGCCGAGAGCCTGCCGCGGGCCCCGTCCTGACCGGTGTAGATGGCGAGGTTGACCCGGGCGATCGCATCGCGGTCAGCCGGGTCGATCCGTCGCTTCGAGCGTCGGGCGCCGGCGCGGGCGGCCTCATGGGCGCGACGGTCCTGCTCGGCCGCCAGGCGCGCGAGCTCGGTCTTCGCCCGTCCGCGCTCGGCCACGGCGGCCTCCCGCTCCCCCACGGCCGCGGCGCGCGCCTGGGAGTACCCGCCCGCGCGCACGCGGACGCCACCGTCCTCAAAGGAGACGCAGCGCTCGGCGAGCGCGTCAAGGAGCTCGCGGTCGTGCGAGATCAGGATCCCGATGCCGCGGTAGGCCGCGAGCGCCGCCGTCAGCTCGCGGCGGGTACGGGCGTCCAGGTGGTTCGTCGGCTCGTCGAGGACGAGCACGTCGGGCCGCGTCCAGAGGGCGACGGCGACCTGGAGCTTCTTGCGCTCCCCGCTCGAGAGCTCCCCATAGCGCCATGCCATCTCGTCCTCGATGCCGAGGGCATCCCTGAGCGCGCGGGCATCGCGGTCCCAGGCGAGGGCGAAGTCGGCGAGGGCATCGGGCGGGACCTCGGTCTCCTGCTCGCAGAGGACGGAGACGAGGCCCGCCGTCACCGACCCCGTGTCGGGTGCGAGGGAGCCGACGGCGATGCGGGCCAGCGTGGACTTGCCGCAGCCGTTGTCACCGAGCACGCCGGTCCAACCGCGCGGGAAGGCGAGGGTGATGCCGTTGAGTATGGGATCGATGGCGCCGGGATAGGCGAATGAGACAGCGTTGAGCATGAGCTGCATGCGCGAACCTCCTCAAGATCATGGCGTCGGGAAATCGACGCCTGTGGGCGCGGGCCGGGCGATGCCGCAGCCGGGCGCGTGATCGGGTTGAGGGGTTAGAGGCGCATGTGCTCGCGATCCTTCCGAGGAAACGGGACGCCCTCGCATGGGCCCCCGATGGCAGGGGCGGGCGCGGACAGCAGTATAGGGGACGCGCGGGGAATTGCAAGGGGCGACGTAACCGGCTGCAGGGCGGAGCTTCGCCGGTACATGGCGGGGGCGCCGCCGGGACCCACCGAGGGCGCACGGGAGCGGGTCCTTGCGGCCTTGTCGCATTCAGCGCCTGTTTCCGCACGAAAAAAGGCTGATCCCCGCGTCGTTTCGTGATAAAACGGGCGCTGAATGAAAAGGCAGCCGGATGCGGGGCGCCGGGAGAAGAAAAAGGCCCCGACACTGGCTGTGCCGGGGCCTCGATGCCGTTATGCGGGCGATACCTTAGTAGCGGTTGCGGCCGCCACCAAAGCCGCCGCGGTTGCCGCCGCGGTCGCCGTAGCCCCCGCGCGAGCCGCGGTCGTCGCGCCCGCCAAAGCCGCCACGGCCCCCGCGGTCGCCGCCGAAGCCGCCGCGATTGCCGCCGCGGTCGCGATCGCCGTAGCCCCCACGGGAGCCGCGGTCGTCACGGCCGCCGAACCCGCCACGGGAGCCGCGGTCGTCACGGCCGCCGAACCCGCCGCGCCCACCGCGATCGTCGCGGTCGCGCCCGCCGAAGCCGCCACGGCCCCCGCGGTCGCCGCCGCGGCCACCGAAGCCGCCGCGATCGGAGTGACCGCCACGGGAGCCGCCGAAGCCCATGCGCGGGGCGCCGAACTTGCCGTGGCTGCGGTCGTTGTCGCGGCGGTCGCCGCCGCGGCCACCGCGCTCGTCACGGCCGCCGCGGGCGCCGCGCTCGTCGTCGAGGCCCATGGCCACGAGCGGGTCGATGACCTTGTCGAGCTGGGCGAACAGCTCCTCGATCTCCTCGTTCCCAAGACCGGGCACGAGCGGCTCGTCCTTCTTCACGATGTCGCCCACGTGGTCGAGGGCGTCCTCGCTCGCGAAGACGACGACCTTGCGCATGTCGTTCTCCTCGTTCTCGATGCGGCCCACGAGGTCGGCCTTCTCGGCGTCGGCCAGAAGGGCGTCGAGCTCGCGGAGGCGCACGCCGAGGAGGTCGGACATCTCCTTCTGCTCCATCTTGGGCTTGAGCTCAAGCAGCTTGATGGCGCGGATCAGCTCGTTCACCTTGCTCGCCTGGTCCTCGGCGGCGCGCTCGAGGGCGACGCGGCGACGGAACAGGAGGTTCTCGGTGCGCTTGATTTTGTTGATAAGCTCTTCGTTCAGGTTCTTCTGAGGGGCCTCGGAATCCGCCTCATCGGCCTCGGGGTCGGCCTCAAGGGCGCCCTCCTCCTCAGTCTCCGAGGCAACCGCCTCGGGCGCCTCGGCCTCATCGGCCGCGATCTCGGGCTCCGACACGGACTCTGCCTCGGGAGCCACCTCGGCCGCCGTCGAGGTCTCCACCTCCGCAGCCTCGTTCTCGAACTCGTTCACGTTCTCGATATTCTCGGACATACCGTCCTCCTTCTGCGCCCTCACGGCGCATCTGCCAGCGCTTCCGCGCTCGTTCACCGGGAATTCCTACTGTGATCATCCATGTCATTCGTATCGACCCCTTCCGGGGCCTCCCGGCCGGCTGCTAACTGTATCCCCCGCCACCGCCCCGGCATGCCGGCGTTTCCCATTCGGGCCAAATTCACGGGGCCGACACAACCCCTCGGACCGAAAAAGTTCAATTCGAGTTCAATACCTCCCATGCTAGGATGCCGATAATGTTGAACTTTGAACAAATGTTGAACTAAAGGAGGTCAGCATGGGTCAGGGCACGTTCGCGCAACGGCTCCGCAACGTCATGGACGATCGCGGGTTCAAGCAGGTCGATCTCGTCAACGCCGCCGCCAGCCAAGGCAGGAAGCTGGGGAAGAGCCAGCTCAGCCAGTATGTGAGCGGCAAGACGGTCCCGCGGCCTGATGCGATGGAGACGCTCGCGGCCCTCTTGGGCGTGAGCGCGGACTGGCTCGCCGCGGGGGGCGCCCCCGCCGCCGCGGACGCGCCCCCCGCCGACTCTCCCGCCCCCGCGGCGCCCGCCGCGCCGCAGCCCGCCCCCACCGATCCCGCCGACGCCACGCAAAGGAGCCCCCACATGCGCCAGTTCAAGAAGTCCTCCAAACTCGACAACGTCCTCTACGATGTCCGCGGCCCGGTGGTCGACGAGGCCGCCCGCATGGAGTCGGAGGGCGTGCGCGTCCTCAAGCTGAACATCGGCAACCCCGCCCCCTTCGGCTTCCGCACCCCCGACGAGGTCGTCCAGGACATGCGCCAGCAGCTCCCCGAGTGCGAGGGCTACTCGGATTCGCGCGGCCTCTTCTCCGCGCGGAAGGCGATCATGCAGTACGCCCAGCTCAACCACCTGCCGAACGTCGGGCTCGACGACATCTACACCGGCAACGGCGTCTCCGAGCTCATCAACCTCTGCATGCAGGCCATCATCGAGACCGGCGACGAGATTCTGATCCCGAGCCCCGACTACCCGCTCTGGACCGCCTGCGCCACCCTCGCGGGCGGCACCCCCGTGCATTACCTCTGCGACGAGGAGGCCGAGTGGAACCCCGACATCGACGACATCCGCAAGAAGGTCACGCCGCGCACGAAGGCCATCGTCATCATCAACCCCAACAACCCCACGGGCGCCGTCTACTCCCGCGAGATCCTCGAGGAGATCGTCGAGATCGCACGCCAGCACCAGCTCATGATCCTCTCGGATGAGATCTACGACCGCCTCGTCATGGACGGCTACACGCACGTGCCCATCGCGAGCCTCGCGCCAGACCTGTTCTGCATCACCTTCTCGGGCCTCTCGAAGAGCCATATGATCGCCGGATACCGCATCGGCTGGATGATCATGTCGGGCAACAAGCGCTGCGCGCGCGACCTCATCGAGGGCATCAACATGCTCTCCAACATGCGTCTCTGCTCCAACGTGCCGGCCCAGTCGATCGTGCAGACCGCCCTCGGCGGGCACCAGAGCGTGAAGAGCTACCTCGTGCCGGGCGGGCGCGTCTACGACCAGCGCGAGCTCGTCTACGAGGCGCTGAACCAGATCCCGGGCATCTCCGCCGTGAAGCCGAAGGCGGCGTTCTACATCTTCCCGAAGATCGACGTCAAGAAGTTCAACATCACCGACGACGAGCAGTTCGCCCTCGACCTGCTGCACGACAAGCACGTGCTCCTCGTGCCCGGCAAGGGCTTCAACTGGCACAAGCCCGACCATTTCCGCGTGGTCTACCTGCCGCGCCGCCGCGTGCTCACCGAGTGTATGGAGGACATCGCCGACTTCATGTCCACCTACCGGCAGGCGTGAGGCCGGACCGCGCGCGATAGGGCCCCAAAGGGACGGGCCCCGGCGGGGATGCGCCGGGGCCCGTTCTCGTGCGGGGGCTGAATTGTCGAGGGCAATGCGGGGTGAGCGCCGCGTCAGATGACGTAGTCGTACCCGCGCGGGGTGGCCACGAGGTCGGCGATCGTGATACCGTCGAGGTATCCGCTGATCATGCGATCGAGCTCGGTCCACATGCCGATCGTGGGACACTCGGCCGCGCGGCCGCAGCCCGCGCCGTCGCCCTCAAGGCAGGAGACCGGGGCGAGGGTGCCCTCGGTGAGACGAAGCACCTGACCCACGGTGAACTGGTCGGGCGCCTGGGTGAGGCGGTAGCCGCCGCCCTTGCCGCGCATGCCCGAGAGCAAGCCGTTGCGAACGAGGGTGGAGAGGATGTTCTCGAGGTACTTCTCCGAGACGTCCTGGCGGCGGGCGATCTCCTTCAGGGGGATCCGGCCGGATGCCTGGTGCTCCGCGAGATCGATCATGACGCGCAGGGCGTAGCGCCCCTTGGTGGATACCAGCATGGCTCCTCCTTTCGATTGATTTTCCAATATCCTATCAGAGTTTAGGGTTATTTACCCTAAAACACGGGCGCGATACGCGCGGACCTGCTCAGGGGCTTTGACCTGGCTCCCAGGCCTCTTCTTCGTTCCGACACATTTCTTAAATCATATTGACAAGCTATGATTTCGGTGGTGTACTGTCCTCAGATAAACTCCTATAACCCAAAAGGTTAGTAGGATTTACCAATTCGCACGGCAACGAACCAGATCCTATGGAGGCAATCATGAGCAAGGTATACACGTCCATCGACCAGCTGATCGGCCACACTCCCCTGCTGGAGCTCACCCACATCGAGCAGGAGGAGGGGCTCAAGGCCCGCATCCTCGTCAAGCTCGAGTACTTCAACCCCGCCGGCTCCGTGAAGGACCGCATCGCCAAGGCCATGCTCGACGACGCCGAGGCCGCCGGCAAGATCCGCCCGAACGACGGCTACACGATCATCGAGCCCACGAGCGGCAACACCGGCGTCGGCCTCGCCAGCGTCGCGGCCGCCCGCGGCTACCGCCTGATCATCACCATGCCCGAGACCATGAGCGTCGAGCGCCGCCAGCTCATGCAGGCCTACGGCGCCGAGCTCGTCCTCACGCCGGGCTCCGAGGGCATGAAGGGCGCCATCGCCAAGGCCCGCGAGCTCGCCGAGAGCACCGAGAAGAGCTTCATCCCCGGCCAGTTCGCCAACCCCGCGAACCCCGCCATCCATGAGTCCACCACCGGCCCCGAGATCTGGGAGGACACCGACGGCGCGGTCGACGTCTTCGTCGCGGGTATCGGCACGGGCGGCACCATCACCGGTGTGGGGCACTATCTCAAGAAGCAGAACGCCGACGTCAAGGTCGTCGCGGTCGAGCCCGCGACATCGCCGGTCCTCTCCGCGGGTCACGCCGGCCCGCACAAGTTCCAGGGCATCGGCGCCGGCTTCGTCCCCGACGTCCTCGACACCGATGTGTACGACGAGGTCGTGACCGTCGAGAACGACGACGCCTTCGCCACCGGCCGCCTTGTGGGCCACAAGGAGGGCGTGCTCGTGGGCATCTCCTCCGGCGCCGCCGTCTGGACCGCCATCGAACTCGCGAAGCGCCCCGAGAACGAGGGCAAGACCATCGTCGCGCTCCTCGCCGACACCGGTGAGCGCTACCTCTCGACCCCCCTCTTCGCCGAGTAACGAACCCCGGGGCACCGTCCCCTCTCCTCTCTTTTTGAGCGCGCCGCCGGAGGCCCGATCCTCCGGCGGCGCGCTCTTTTGCGCTCCCGGGGCGATGGCGCGGGGGCGGGCGGTGGCGCTGCGGGGGCATGGTTTTCGCGGGGGAAGGGCGACGAGCCTGCGCCGGGGCGTCGCGAGGCGTGTCCATCTGCGGCGCAGGGACGCCGCCACCGAGTTGAGGGCCGGCCCGGCATCTTCTAGAATGTGCGCTGTTTTTCTTGAAAGGGGTGCGTTGTGGCTTCCAAGGGCCGGGTGCTGGTTGCGATGAGCGGCGGGGTCGATTCGAGCGTGACGGCCCATCTGCTGAAACAGCAGGGCTACGAGTGCGCGGGCGCCACCATGCGCCTCACCTGCTCGCGCTCCTTCGATGACGCGGGGGCGCGGAGCTGCTGCTCGCTCGCTGACATCGCCGATGCGGAAGCCGTCTGCGACCGGCTGGGCATCCCCTTCCAGGTCCTCGATATGCGCGAGATCTTCGAGCGCACGGTCATCGACAAGTTCGTGGACACCTACGAGGATGGGCGCACGCCGAACCCCTGCATCGACTGCAACCGCTATCTCAAGTTCGGGTCGCTCCTCGACTACGCTCTCGAGCACGGCTTCGACTACGTGGCGACCGGGCACTACGCGCGGATCGCTCCGCTTGCCGAGCGCACCGGCGAGCCGGGAGCCAACCTGCTCCGCGAGCTCGCCGGGCGCGCGGGGGGCTCGGCCCCTCTCGCGCTCTCGGTGGGGGTCGACCCCGCGAAGGACCAGAGCTATGTGCTCTACGCCCTCACCCAGGAGCGGCTCGCCCACACGCTGCTGCCGCTCGGCGGCCTCGTGAAGGAGCGCGATGTGCGTCGGATCGCGGCGGAGGAGGGGCTCGTCAACGCCGAGAAGCGCGACAGCCAGGGCATCTGCTTCGTCCCCGACGGCGATTTCGCGGGCTATATCGAGCGGCGGCGCGGCGAGCTGCTCCCCGCAGGGGACATCGTCGACGGGGAGGGCGCGGTGCTCGGCCGCCACGAGGGCGCCCTTCGCTACACGGTGGGTCAGCGGCGCGGCCTCGGCGTCGCGATGCTCCATCCCATGTACGTGACGGGCGTGGATGTGGCGGCGAACACCGTGACCCTTGGCGAGGAGGCCGACCTCATGGCGCGTGGCCTCATCGCCGACGACTGGATCTGGAGCGCACCGGCCGAGGAGATGCGCGGGATCCTCGACGAGGACGCGCGGCGGGGAGGGCCGGGCGTGCGCGTGAGGGCGCGGATCCGCTACCACCAGAGTGCGCAAATGGCACGTTTGAGCTGGGAAGATCCAAGCAGCGTGCATCTTGGCAGGCAGATGCGCGTGCGCGTGACGTTTGACGAGGCCCAGCGCGCGATCGCGCCCGGGCAGGCCGTCGTTGTCTACGCGGGCGACGTCGTCCTCGGCGGCGGCACGACCGTGGCGGCGCTGCGGTAGGGGCGGCGCGGGAGACGGGTCGCACCCGGGGCGCCCGCGCGGCGAGCCCAGACGAGACGGGGAGGCGGAGTGGGAGAGCTGCAGGCTCGGCGTGACGCGCCCGAGGGCCAAGCGATCCGTTGTCGCCGCGGCGCGCGAGTGCCCGCGCCCGCGTCACGCCCGGAGCCGCGCCCCCTGCCCCGCGCCCAGCGTTCTATCCCGCGTTTCCGAACGGTTTGGGCCTGTCTCTACCCCCATTCCATCCGAAAATGCGTGATAGAGGGGTTTCCGACTCGGCGGCGGCTGGCCGCGAGGCGCCGTGGCGGCCGACCTCCGCCCCGCCGCAGGCCCCCACCCTGCCGCGCGCCGGCTCCTTGGCCCGACGCCCGAAGCCGGCCTGCTCCGAAGGCCCATCGGGACCTACGCGATCTACTCTCCCTGCCCGCTGCCGGAGCCGGCCGCCCTCTGCTCCGCGCCAAGCGATCCATCCCGCGCTTCCGAACGGTTTGAACACGTTTCGGCCCTTATTCCGTCCGAAACCGCGTAGCCGGATGGTCCGCGCCCTGGCCCGCGTCGGCCACGGCCGTCTGCGAGGAGCGGGCCTCGGCCATCGGCCACCTGCCCTCGGTCCCTGCCATGGCGCGGGCCGACTCCTTGCCCCGCGCCCGGAGCCGGCCGTCCGCTGCCCAGTGCTCGCGCCCACGCCCAGCGTTCTATCCCGCGTTTCCGAACGGTTTGGGCCTGTTTTCGTCCCCATTTCGTCTGAAACTGCGTGATAGAAAAGAATAACGCCCTACCAGTCAAGCGGGAGCAGGTGGGCATCGGCGCTCATGAGAGCCGCGCCGCCGACCGCGGCTCATCCCCGTTTCGCTCAAAGCCATCCGCCCCCCTCCCCGTGGCGCCCGTCGCCCCGGCCTCGCCTCAAAGCCCATCCTGTCCCGTCTCAAGGCCCGTCCGGCCTCTCCCCGCCCCCCCGCGGCGCCATTTCGCCCCGGCCTCGCCTCAGAGCCCATCCGTTTTCGCCTTTAGGCCCGTCAGGCCCCCGCGGTGCCCTTCGCCCCCGCCTCGTCTCAAGACCCGTCCGGCATCCCCCCCCCCGCGGAACCTTTCCGGACGCGCTGCTGCAACCTAACCGCGCGCCCCGCCGCAGCCTTCGCTGCCCGTGCCCCCCCGGGAGCCTTGGCCGCCCTTCGCCCCCGTCGCGCCC
>JAXEGS010000046.1:0-9529 GCA_034102905.1 Collinsella sp.
GGGCGGCGCGCCCGGTCGCACGCGGATCCGACTCAGGGAAGGGGGTCACATGCTGGTGTCATCCAAGGGCCGCTACGCCCTGCGGCTCATGATCTACATCGCCGCGTTCGGTGAGCGCGAGGGGCGGATCGCGCTGCGCACGGTGTCGGAGCGCGAGGGGATCTCCCTCAAGTACCTGGAGCAGCTCGTGCGGCCCCTGCTGCAGGCGGGGCTCCTCACGAGCGTGCGCGGGAAGGGCGGCGGCTACGAGCTGGCGCGCCCGGCGTCTGAGATGACGGCAGGGGAGATCCTGCGGGCCGCGGAGGGCGATACCACGGCGGTGGCCTGCGAGGGGATCGAAGGCGGCTGCGGCCGCTCGGACCTCTGCTCCACGGTGCGCTTCTGGACCGGCCTCGAGGCCGCGATCGACGACTACGTCGAGGGCGTGACGCTCGCGGACCTCTCCCGCGTGCCCGAGATCAAGCTCGAACTCAGCCGCGCGGAGGAGTAGGGGCCGCCCGCGCCCCGTCCCGGCCGAATGTGTGCTCATGGCGCAGGCGCCGCATGCCCCGGGGGCAGCCGGTATACTATGACTCCGAAGAACTGCAGACCGACGCGCGGACCTGTGCTCCCGCGCGGGCAACCGCAAAGGAGGCGGCGCGTGCCGTTCATATCAGGTTCCACCGGGACCACCTCGTCCCAGGCGAGCCCCTATCGAAAGGACCTGCTCATCCTCGAGCAGCTCGTCTCCAAGGACTTCAAGCTCAAGTACCGCCGCAGCGTCCTCGGCGTTGCGTGGAGCGTGCTGAACCCCCTGCTCATGATGGTGATCATGAGCATCGTCTTCTCCTACCTCTTCGGTAGCAACGTGGAGAACTTCCCGCTCTACCTGATTGTGGGCAACGTCACCTTCGCCCTCATGAGCGACTCCACGAACGCCGCCCTCACCTCCATCATCCAAGCGGCGCCGCTCCTCAAGAAGATCCGCGTTCACCGCTACATCTTCCCTGTGCAGAAGGTGCTCTTCGCTCTCGTGAACTACGCCTTCTCGCTCATCGCCGTCGGCATCGTCATGGTGTTCTTCCGCGTCATGCCCACCTGGCACCTGCTCTGGCTCCCGGTGGCCCTCGCGCTCCTCATGTTCTTCTGCATCGGCGTCGGACTCGCCATCGGCGCGCTGGCCGTCTTCTTCCGCGACGTCATCCACCTCTGGGGCGTCGTCCTCACGGCCTGGACCTACCTCACGCCCATCTTCTGGGACTTCTCCCTGCTGGTCGATAAGGCGGCCCCCGAGTGGGTCATCATGCTCGTGAAGATCAACCCCATGTACAACTACCTCCAGTTCATGCGCGACATCTTCCTCTGGCAGCGCGATCCGAGCCCCGAGCTCCTGCTCATGTGCGCGCTCTGGGCGGCCGTCGCCATGCTCATCGGCGTCCTCGTGTTCCGCAAGACGGAGCACCGGTTCATCCTCTACGTGTAAGGGGGCATCATCATGGCAGACGAGATCGATCCCCGCACCCTGGCGCCCGAGGACTGCGCCGTCATCGTCGACGACGTGACGATGGTCTTCAACATGGCGAGCGAGCAGCTCAATAGCCTGAAGGAGTACTTCATCAAGCTCGTGCGCCGGGAGCTCTTCTTCAAGGAGTTCCACGCGCTCGACCACGTGAGCTTCCGGGTGCCGAAGGGCGAGGTCATCGGCCTCGTGGGCACGAACGGCTCCGGCAAGTCGACCATGCTCAAGGTCATCGCCGGCGTGCTCGAGCCCACCGAGGGCTCCGTCACGGTCCGCGGGAGCATCGCGCCCCTCATCGAGCTCGGCGCGGGCTTCGACCTCGAGCTCACGGCCCGCGAGAACATCTTCCTGAACGGGGCGCTCCTCGGGCACGACCGCGCGTTCATGTCCGAGCACCTCGATGAGATCGTCGACTTCGCGGAGCTGCGCGACTTCCTCGACATGCCGATGAAGAACTACTCGAGCGGCATGGTGGCGCGTATCGCCTTCGCGATCGCCACCGTGGTCGAGCCTGACATCCTGATCGTCGATGAGACGCTCTCGGTGGGAGACGTCTTCTTCCAGAAGAAGTGCGAGGACCGCATCCAGAGCTTCATCGACTCGGGCAACGTGACCGTGCTCTTCGTGAGCCATTCGCTCGAGCAGGTCGAGCGCCTGTGCGCGAGCGCCGTCTGGATCGAGAAGGGCCGCATGCGGATGATCGGCAAGGTCGATGCCGTCTGCCAGGCCTATCGCGAGCAGTTCAACTAGGTCATGGGGGGCGCGCCGGTGCAGAGGGGGTGGGCCGCGGAGCCGCTCGTCTCCATCATCATGCCCTGCTACGGGGTGGCCGCCGAGCTGCCGGCGGCCATCGCGGACGTGCGCGCCCAGACCCACGGGAATTGGGAGCTCATCTGCGTGGACGACGGCTCGCCCGACGACCTCGCGCGCGTGGTGCGCGACGCCGCCGCCACCGATGCCCGCATCCGGCTCATCTCCCATGAGGGCAACCGCGGCCTCGCCGCGGCGCGCAACACCGGCCTTGCCGCGGCGGCGGGCGAGCTCGTGTGGATGCCCGACCCCGACGACCGATTCGAGACCGATCTGCTCGAGTGCGCGGTCGCGGCCCTTGCGGATCCCGCGTGCGACCTCGTGGTCTTCGGCTGTCGCGAGGAGTACCTCGGCGCGGACGGGGCCGTGGGTTTCGTGCGCGAGCTCGTGCCGGCCCGCACGGCCGCCCTCACCGGTGAGGAGCTCCGCCATGAGGCGCTCGCCCTCGAGGAGGCGACGCTTCTCGGCTACGCCTGGAACAAGGTGTACCGCCGCTCCGCGCTCATCGGACTCGCCTTCGAGGACGTGCCCCTCATCGAGGACATCCTCTTCAACCTGCGGGTCTTTGACCGGGCACGGGGCGGGTGGCTCATCGCGCGCCCGCTCTACCGCTATATGAAGCGCGCGGGCGGAAACCTGACCGGCCGCTTCGTTCCGGAGTATTACGAGGTGCATCGCCGCCGCGTCGCGGCGCTCCTCGACAGCCTTCAGCACTGGGGCGAGGACGACCCGGATGCCCGCGCCCGCCTCGGGGGTCGGCTCGTCCGCTACGCGCTCTCAGCACTCGAGCGGAACTGCGACCCGCGTGCGGGGATGTCCGGGACGGACCGACGCGCCTTCTGCGCCGCCCTCATGCGGGACCCGCTCTTCCGGTCCCTGGTGCTCGAGGCCGCCCCGCGGGGCGCGGGCGCACTCGGGCGCGCGGGCGCGGCGCTGCTGTGCACCCGTTCGGCGCTCGCGTACCGGGCGGCCGGGCGCCTCCTCCACCTGCTCCGGCGGTGGGGAGGCGGCGGATACACCCTCGTCAAACGCGGATCGGAGGCATCGTGAACGCAGGGGATCGAAAGGCGGCGGAGGCGGCCACCGCGAGCAGCGCGGCACAGGCGGCCGCGCCCGTCCTCACCATCGCCGTGCCCGCCTACAACGTCGCGTCCTACCTCGCGCGCGGGCTCGATTCCTATGACGACGACCGCCTCGACGGGGTCCTCGAGGTGATCGTCGTCGACGACGGCTCGACCGACGGCACTCGCGCGCTCGCCGAGCGCTACGCCGCGCGCCGCCCCGGGGTCTTCCGCGTGGTCTCGAAGGAGAACGGCGGCCACGGATCGGCGGTGAACGCGGGGCTCGCGGCCGCGCGCGGGCGCTACTTCCGTATCGTGGACGGCGACGACTGGGTGGATACCGACGGCCTCGTCGCCCTCATCGCCGCGCTTGGGGCGCTCACGGCCGATCTGGTTGTGGACCGGAAGCGCGAGGTGGACATGGCCACGGGCTCGGGGACACCCTTCCCGCTCGCGGCGGGCGTCGAGACCGGTGCCGTCCTGCCGTTCAGCGCGGTGCTCACGAACGGCGACACGGTCTTCCAGATCATGATCCACACGCTCACAGCGCGCACCGACTACCTGCGCGGCCTCGGGATCCGCCTGCTCGAGCACACGTTCTACGAGGACTACGAGTACGTGGTGAAGGCGAGCGCGCCGGCGGCCACGATCGCCTACCTCGACATCGAGGTCTACCAGTACCTCGTGGGCAACGCGAACCAAAGCGTGAGCCATGCGAACTACGTGCGGCGCTGGGGCGACCACACCCGGGTGGTGGACGAGCTCCTGCGCTATCTGGACGCGGCGGAGGCGGGGGAGGTCGCGGGCGGGCTCGAGCCCGCGGCCCTCGCGTACCTGCGCGAGAAGGTGCATCTCATCGTGGACACGCACTACAACATCGCGCTGCTCTTCGACAATGACCGGCGCCGCGGCCGCGAGCGCGCCGCGGCGTTCCGCCGCAGCCTCCGCGATCGGAACCCGGACCAGTTCCGCCGTGGCGAGCGGCGCTACCGGATGGCGCTCGCGCTGAACCTCTCAGGGATCTCATACGAGCGCATGCGGGGCCTCATAGCGGGAAGGCGGCGGTAGGCGATGGGCGGAAGCGAGGGATCGATGGACGGGAGGCAGGGCCGGCGCGGGCGCATCGCGGTCGTGAGCGTGGACGCGCGCCTGGGCGACGAGGTCAAGGGCGCCACGCGCTACACCTACCTGGCGACGCTCCTCGCCGAGCGCGGCTGGGAGGTCGATTTCATCACGGCGAGCTTCCAGCACTGGGAGAAGCGCCAGCGCGACCTCGATGCCTTCGATGCGGCGGCCCACCCGTTCACCGTCCGCTTCATCGAGGAGCCGAGCTATCCCACGAACATGTGCCCCCAGCGCATCTGGGCGCACCACGTGATGGCGCGCCGCGTCACGGCCCACTTCGAGGCCGATCACGGCTACGATCTCATCTACTGCCAGATCCCGCCGAACGACGTGACGCTCGCCTGCGGCCGCGCCGCGCGGCGGTACGGGATACCCTTCGTGATCGACGTGAACGACCTCTGGCCCGAGGCCTTCCGTGTGGCGCTGAACGTGCCGGTGCTGTCCGATGCGCTGTTCGCCCCCTTCGAGCGCCAGGCGCGGCGCGCCTACGCGCTCGCCGACGCGATCGTGGGGACGAGCGAGGAGTACGCCGCGCGCGGCTTCCGCGACCGGGCGGAGGACATCCCCAAGCTCGTGCTCTACGTGGGGAACGACCTTGCCGTCTTCGATGCCGGGGCCGCCGCGAACGCGCGCGCCGCCGCGAAGCCGGCGGGGGAGACCTGGATCACCTACGCGGGGAACATCTCGGCCCTCTACGACCTCGAGACGCTCGTGGTCGCCGTGGCCGCGCTCGCGCCGACCTGCCCGGGGCTCCGCCTCAAGGTGCTCGGCGACGGGCCGGCGCGCGCGGACGTCGAGCGCGCGATCGCGGAGACGGGCTCGCCGGCTGACCTCGTGGGCTATGTGCCCTACGACCTGATGGCCGCCTATCTCGTGAGCTCGGATGCGGTGGTGAACTCGCTCGTGGCCGACGCGCCGCAGAGCGTGCCGACCAAGATCGGCGATTACCTGGCGAGCGGGCGCCCCATGGTGAACACCTCCATGAACCCCGAGTTCCGGGCGAAGGTGGAGCGCGACGGCTTCGGCGTCAACGTGCGTCCCGGCGACGCGGACGCGCTCGCGCGGGTGCTCGGGGACCTGCTCGGGGACGCGGAGGGCCGCGAGCGCATGGGGCGCCGCGCCCGTGCGGTGGCCGAGGCCGAGTTCGACCGCCGGCGCTCGTACGCCGCGGCGCTCGACTTGATTGAGCGGCTCGTGGCGGAGCGGCGGGGCCGCTGAGGCCCGTGAGGGGCTGAGGACACCGCAAGGAGCGCGGGCGCGATGTCAAAACGGACACGCCCGGCATCCCATGAGGGAAGCCGGGTGCGTTGCCATGCCTTTATATAGGGCGTCCTAGCGCTCCGTCGGCTCGACCTTGAGCTCGCGGCGGACGAGGCGGAAGGCCGCCGCGACGGCCTTGTCCATGTCGTAGTAGCGGTACTCGCCCAGGCGGCCGGCGAACACGACCTTCCCCTCGGACTTGGCGAGCTCGGCGTAGCGCTTGTAGAGCTCGGCGTTGCGCTCGTTGTTGAGCGGGTAGTAGGGCTCGTCGCCCGGGGCCCAATCGGCCGGGTACTCATGGGTGACGACCGTGGTCTCCTGCTCGCCGAACTCGAAGTGCTTATGCTCGATGACGCGGGTGTAGGGCACGTCGCGCTCGGTGTAGTTCACCACGGCCACGCCCTGGTGGTTCGCCTCATTGAGCTCCTCGGTCTCGAAGCGCAGGCTGCGGTACTCGAGGGTGCCGAGCTTGTAGTCGTAGAAGCCGTCGATGGGGCCGCAGTAGATGATGCGGTCGGCGATGTCGGGCTGCTCGGCGATGAGGTCCTTGTACTCCACGTTGAGCCGGACCTCGGTGCCCTCGAGCATCTTGTCGATGAGCTTGGTGTAGCCGCCCATCGGGATGCCCTGGAAGCGATCGTTGAAATAGTTGTTGTCGTAGGTGAAGCGGCAGGGGAGGCGGCGGATGATGTGGGCAGGCAGCTCGGTGCAGTCGCGGCCCCACTGCTTCTCGGTGTAGCCCTTGACGAGCTTCTCGAAGATGTCACGGCCGACGAGCGAGAGGGCCTGCTCCTCGAGGTTGGAGGTCGACTCGATGCCCTCGGCGGCGATCTGCTCGTCGATCTTGGCGCGCGCGTCGGCGGGCGTGACGACGCCCGGCCACATCTTGGAGAAGGTGTTCATGTTGAAGGGGAGGTTGTAGACCTCGCCCTTGTAATAGGCGACCGGTGAGTTGACGTAGTGGTTGAACTCGGCGAAGCGGTTCATGTAGTCCCAGACCTCGCGCATGGAGGTGTGGAAGATGTGGGCGCCGTAGACGTGGACGTTGATGCCGTGGACGTCTTCGGTGTGCATGTTGCCGGCGGTGTGGTCGCGGCGGTCGATGACCAGGCAGGTCTTGCCCGCCCGCTTGGCCTCGTGGGCGAAGATCGCGCCCGTGACGCCGGCGCCGACGATCAGGTAGTCGTAGTGAGACATGAACCCTCCGTACGTTGCGATGGATATGCGTTCCTGCGGTTCATGGTAGCAGAGCGCCGCGGGCGGGGCGCGGGGGAGGGCGGGGGCTGGGGAGGGGGGGCGCCCCGCAACCCTCCCACCTCGGCAGGAGCGTGCAGAACCGGGCTTGTGCCACACCTGCCCGAAGCCCTCAGGTAGAATATGCAGAGCAGAACGCATTTCAGATCATGGAAGGGAAGCTGCCATGTCTCGAACCCGATTCGCCCTGACCTCGCTGCTGGCGGCCGTGCTCGCGCTCACGCCGATCATCCAGCCGATGGCCATCTATGCGGACGTGCAGCAGGAGGCCGTGGAAACGCTCGGCGAGGACGCTCTGCCAGACCCCGCACCCGATGCCGCGCCCGCCCCGCAAGACGACGCGGCCGATGCGGGGCAGATCGCGCCGTCCGCCGAGGATGCACCCGCTCCTGATGGTGCCGCATCGGAAGAGGTGCCCGAGGAATCAGCGGATGATCTCTCCGATACCCCCTCGAGCGACCAGTCGATGGCGTACTCCTGGCGCTACGAGGCCGGGGAGCTCATCGCTTCCGAGGAGGGCCCTCGCGACGGTACCGCCTTTCGTTCGGCGCGGGTGACGCTTCCGAGTGGGGCCACCGCTTGGGGGATCGATGTGAGCTACGCCAACGGTGCGATTAACTGGACGCAGGTGAAGCGTGCCGGCGTCGACTTCGCGATCCTGCGTCTCGGATACGGTTGGGGCGGCGACGACGCTCAGTTCCTGAACAACGTTGCCGGCGCCCGCGCGAACGGCATCAAGATCGGCGTCTACCTCTACAGCTACGCATGGGACGCGGCGAGCGCCACGCGCGAGGCGCAGTGGACCCTCCAGGTGCTCCAGCGAGCCGGCCTCAATCCCTCCGATCTCGATCTTCCGGTGTTCTACGACATCGAGAACGTGAGCAAGAAGACGGGCAAACCCGCGGGCGTCGACGACAACAACCAGTACCGCGAGATCACCGGCGGCCCTGCCGGCTTCGCCGCGATGGCGACGGCTTGGGCCAATGTGATTAAGGGGGCGGGGTTCACGCCGGGCATGTACACGAGCAAGACGTGGTGGGAGACGTATCTCACCGATGCGGTGTTCGGCCAGTGGCAGCGCTGGGTCGCGCAGTGGAACAGCACCAACACCTACAAGGGAACCTATAGCACCTGGCAGTACACCTCAGACGGCACCGTGGCGGGCATCTCGGGCCGCGTCGACCTCAACTACTCTTATGATCCGCGGTTTGCAAAGCCCGACACCTCAAACGTGAAGACCTCGCTGACTCGTTCGGGGGACGCCGTTACGGCCATCATATCCGGTTTCGGCGAGAATCCGACGAACGTCTCATTCGCTCTCACCACGCCAGCAGGCGCAGTGACATGGCATCAGGCCTACAAGCAGCCGGATGGGTCCTGGAAGACGAACCTGAGCCTGGCGAGCGTGTTCGACCGCGCGGGATCCTACCGCGTCATGGCATACGGCACCTTCGGGTTCTACACCTATGATCTCACCGGGGCTTCCCTGCAGGTCTCGCAGCCCTCCTCGAGCGTTTCCCTCCTCCTGGAGGACGGCGGCCTCACCGCCGCGGCCTCGGCGTGGACCATGTCCCCGAGCAACGTGGCCTTCATGGTCACGGCACCGGGCGGGAAGACCGCATGGTACCAGGGGGTCAAGGGCTCAAACGGGACGTGGGCAGCCTCGATCCCCGCCGGCACTGACTTCGGTTCCTACGGCACGTACACGGCGGCCGCCTATGCGACGGTGGGGGGTAAGACCGACGCGTATGGAACCGCGAAGGCCGTCGTTACCGTGCCCACAGTTGCGAACAACCTGAAAGCGTCAGATGGCCGTCTGGTGTCATCGAGCGCTGGTTGGACGCTCTCCCCCTCGAATGTGGCCTTCCGCGTCGATTCCCCCACGGGTGCCACCCGCTGGTATCAGGGGTATCGACAGTCCGACGGCTCATGGACGGCGTCGTTCAACGCCACGGCCGATTTTGGGGATTGGGATACCTACAGCGCCACGACCTACGCGACCTTCGCCGGTAGCACGAAGAGCTACGGGTCTGCGGTCGCGTCGCTTTCTCCCGGTGTCATCCGCGTGGACGCGTCCGCGTCGGGCACCGATGTCGCGCTCGCCGCGAGCGGCTGGGCGGTCGCTCCCTCCAACGTCGCCTTCCGTGTGGAGCTCCCCTCGGGCGACGTCACATGGGTCCAGGCCTATCGCCAGGCCGACGGCGCATGGACGGCGCGGTTCTCCGCCCTGAAGGGCTATGGCCAGCTCGGGACCTACCGCGCGACGGCGTACGCGACTTTCGGCGGTCGGACCTCGACGTTCGGTGACGAGGCTACCGTCAAGGTGACACTCGGGGACATCCAGGTGAGCGCCACCGCCCGTAACGCCGATATCGCCCTCAAGGCATCCGGATGGGATCAGGCGCCCACAAACGTCGCCTTCGCCGTGAAGGCCCCGAGTGGTGCGGTCACCTGGCTCCAGGCGTATCGCCAGACGGATGGCTCTTGGTCGGCGACGGCCTCGGCGGCGAGCGCGTTCAAG